>NZ_LYVO01000239.1 GCF_001984055.1 Variovorax sp. KK3 | reverse complement strand
CGGTGCTGGCCAACGACATCGACGTGGACGGCCCGCCGTTGACGGTGGTCGCGGCCAGCGTGAACCCGGCCCTGGGCACGGTCACCATCAACCCGAACGGCACGCTGAACTTCGTCCCCGCGCCGAACGTGGTCGGCCCGGTGCTGATCAGCTACACGGCCAGCGACGGCTCGCTCACCAGCACCGCCACGCTGACCGTG
>NZ_LYVO01000238.1 GCF_001984055.1 Variovorax sp. KK3 | reverse complement strand
TCGGAAGCACCGTTCTTGACCAGCGAGCCAGCGCCGCCGACTGGCCCGGTCAGCGTGATCGGCGCGGTGCCGCCGACGTCCATCGCGCCATTGAGCGCGACGACGTTGCCGAGCGCCACGGGTGCCGTCGCGTCGAGCGTGGTGCCGGCCGCTGCGGTGAGCGTGCCCGTGCCCAGCGCCGTGTTCGTGCCCACCCGCAGC
>NZ_LYVO01000237.1 GCF_001984055.1 Variovorax sp. KK3 | reverse complement strand
AGCACGGGCAGCACGCAGTACATCTACCTGCCGACGGCCAACGGGCCGATGCCCATCGCGGTGGTGATCAATGGCGAAGTGTTCGCGGTGCACAGCGATCACCTGAACACGCCCAGGCGCCTTACGAACAGCCAGGGGCAGGCTGTGAGGCAGTGGGCTTACTCGGCGTTCGGGGATGAGAAGCCGACGCTGGCGAAGTAC
>NZ_LYVO01000236.1 GCF_001984055.1 Variovorax sp. KK3 | reverse complement strand
TCGGCGTTGATGGTGAGGGTGCCCGCGCCGACGATGGTGGCCGTCTGCCCGGCCGCGTACGTGCCGTTGCCGGCGACCGAGAAGCCGGTGACCGTCACCGGCCCGTCCACGCTGCTGGTGCCCGCGAGCACGGTGCCGGCGAGCGGCGTGTCCTCGTTCGTGCTCACGCTTTCGTCGGCGTCGGTGAAGGCATCGTCCACA
>NZ_LYVO01000235.1 GCF_001984055.1 Variovorax sp. KK3 | reverse complement strand
TGCACCGACACGGCACCACCGAAGCTGTTGGCGCCGCCAGCGTGGCATCGGACGCACCGGTCTTGACGATGGCGCCTGCGCCGGAGACTCGCCCGGACAGCGTGATCGGCGCGCTGCCGCCGACCGCCATCGCACCATTGAGCGTGACCTCGTTGCCGAGCGTGACGGGCGCGCTGGCATCGAGCGTGGTGCCGCCTGCGGCC
>NZ_LYVO01000234.1 GCF_001984055.1 Variovorax sp. KK3 | reverse complement strand
GTCTACGACGCCACGGGCCGCCTGATCCAGCTCAACCGGAACGGAACCCCGCTGATCACCGGCCTCGCCTGGAACCCGATGGGCCAGCCCACCGAGTGGCGCTGGGCCTTCGCGGGCAACCTGCCGGCGAGCCGAACCTACGACAGGGCAGCGAGGCTCACGGCCACCGAGTTCGCCAGCTACGTCTACGACGCAGCCGGGCGCATC
>NZ_LYVO01000233.1 GCF_001984055.1 Variovorax sp. KK3 | reverse complement strand
CCGAGCCGGCGAGCCACTTCACGCGCCTCGCGGGCGGTCTCGATGGGCACGTGCATCACGGCACGGTCGAAGATGCCGGCGGCCTGCGCGCCGAGCAGGTCGGCCACGCGCTCGGCCTGTGTGCGCTGCTCGGGCGTGCTCAGCACGAGCGCACGCTTCGCGCCCAGCGCGTCGATTTCACGACCCAGGTGCTGCAGGCTGCCGGGCCCGAAGA
>NZ_LYVO01000232.1 GCF_001984055.1 Variovorax sp. KK3 | reverse complement strand
CCGGCAGCCAACTACCATGGCCCGGTCGCGTTCGACTACACCATCAGCGATGGGCACGGCGGCGTCGAGACCGCACACGTGGCGATCGCGGTCGTTTCGCTCGATGCCCTGCCGGTGGCTGTCAGCGACACGTTCTCGATGCTCGAAGACGCCGTGGTGACGAATACGTTGGTGGGCAACGACACGCTCTCGGCCGACGGCGGCAACACCTACGCGCTCCGCGCCGG
>NZ_LYVO01000231.1 GCF_001984055.1 Variovorax sp. KK3 | reverse complement strand
CAACGCGCTGGGCCAGCGGGTCTTCAAGACCGAGCCGCTGTACCCGCCGAGCGAAGGCGACGAACAGGACCAAAGCTTCTTCCAGGGTCTGGTCTCCTTCTTCACGAAGCGCTGGGGTCCGAACGCCAACGAAGCCGAGAAGCAGGGCTATGCGTACGTCTACGACGAAGAAGGCAACTTGCTGGCCGAGACGGGCACGGGCGGTGCCAACAGCACGGGCAGCACGCAGTAC
>NZ_LYVO01000230.1 GCF_001984055.1 Variovorax sp. KK3 | reverse complement strand
TCCTGGAACTTCTCGGCGCTGCCCAGGGCGCGGCCGCCCGAGACGATGATCTTGGCGGCTGTGAGTTCGGGGCGCTCGCTCTTGGTGACTTCGCGGCCGACGAAGCTCGACTTGCCGCTGTCGGCCACGCCCTCGGCGTTCTCGACCGCTGCACTGCCACCCGTGGCTGCCGCCGCATCGAAGCCGGTGGTGCGCACCGTGATCACCTTGATCGCATCGGCGCTCTGCACCGTGGCGAT
>NZ_LYVO01000229.1 GCF_001984055.1 Variovorax sp. KK3 | reverse complement strand
CGAAGCCCCCGTCTCGGGCTCCGTGCTCACGGGCACCACCAGCCCCGACGGCCCGATCACCGTGACCAGCTTCCAGGTGGCAGGCGATGCGGCCGCCTACACCGCCGGCCAGACCGCGACGATCGCCAACGTGGGCACCTGACGATCAACGCCGACGGCAGCTACGCCTTCACGCCGGCCGCCAACTACAGCGGCGCGGTGCCGACCGCCACCTACACGCTGAGCGACGGCGGCGCCACTG
>NZ_LYVO01000228.1 GCF_001984055.1 Variovorax sp. KK3 | reverse complement strand
GACGTACAGGGCGCGGCCGGCACCTGGAAGGACCTGACCGACACGGTGAACCTGCTGGCGGCCAACCTGACGTCGCAGGTGCGGGACATCGCCGAGGTGGCGACCGCGGTGACGCAGGGCGACCTGTCCAGCTCGATCACGGTGGAGGCACGCGGCGAGGTGGCGGCGCTGAAGGACACCATCAACGAGATGATCCGCAACCTGAAGGCCTTCACGCCGAAGAACACCGAACAGGACTGGCTGAAG
>NZ_LYVO01000227.1 GCF_001984055.1 Variovorax sp. KK3 | reverse complement strand
CTCCGGGTTTGTGTGGCGTTGGGCGACGAGGCCGTGTCGGTGATGGCTTCGGTGAGGACGTTGCCCTTGTCGTCGTACGAGTAGGTGGCGGTGCGGCCGGCCTCCGTCACCAACGTCGGCAGCGCGAAGGTGGGGTGCCACTGGGTCGTGGTGGTCTGGGCCTGCGGGGTGCCGGCTGCCCGCGTCACCGATGTGGGCAGGCGGCGCGCCGTGTCCCAGGTCGTTGTGGTGACGATTCCCTTGAAGTCGGTCTCGCTCGTG
>NZ_LYVO01000226.1 GCF_001984055.1 Variovorax sp. KK3 | reverse complement strand
TTGCGAACCACGAAGCCGTCCAGGCCGCCCGCGGCGTTGATCTGCGGCACGCCGGTGGTCAGCGTGGCCCGGTGGGCGTTGATGAAGGTGCCGCCGGCGACGGCGATGCCGGCCGGGTTGGCGACGATGACTTCGGCCCTCTGGCCGGCGACCTCGATGGCGCCCTGCAACTGTGTCGGGTTGCCGCCGACGATCTCGTTCAAGATGACGCGGGCGGGGCCGTTGGCAAGGAAGGGGTTGCCCTGCACGAGGCCGCCGAGCTGCGTT
>NZ_LYVO01000225.1 GCF_001984055.1 Variovorax sp. KK3 | reverse complement strand
TGCGGGTGGGGCGGCTGATGGCGTCGCGCTGGATGCGGGTCACCTGGCCCGAGGCATCGGTGATGGCGCTCGGCAGGCCGGCTGCGTCGTACTCGGTCCGGAGGGTGCCGGCCGAGGCAGGCAGTGCGAGCAATGACGTTTGAAGCGCGAAGCAGATCGCGCGCACGGCGCGCGTGCGCCGTGGGTGGCATGACATGGGAATCCCTGGGTTCGTTGATCTTCTTGCCGCAAGATCTGGCTGGCGGCGGCGCAATCCGATGAAGTTCAG
>NZ_LYVO01000224.1 GCF_001984055.1 Variovorax sp. KK3 | reverse complement strand
GGCGTCACGGTGAGCGTGAGCGTGGCGCTGGCGCTGGCCGTGCCGTCGGTCGCGGTGTAGGTGGCGACCGGAACGCTGCCGTTGAAGTTGGCGACCGGCGTGAAGACGTAGCTGCCGTCGGCGTTGACGGTGAGCGTGCCGACGTTCGCGATGGCGGCGCTCTGGCCGGCGGTGTAGGTCGTGCCGGCGATGGTGAACTGGGTCACCGCGAGCGTGTCCGCATCGGCGTCGACGTCGTTGGTCAGCACGTTGCCGGTGATCGAGGTGTC
>NZ_LYVO01000223.1 GCF_001984055.1 Variovorax sp. KK3 | reverse complement strand
CGCAGCCCGTCGGTGGTCAGGTCCCCGTTGGCGTTGTGGCCGTAGGTGATGGCCGTGGTCGTGCCGCCCGTGGTCTGAGTGAAACCCTCGATGCGGTTGCTGCTGCCCGCGACCGTGTAGTTGCGGGTGGTGCTCTGGCCGTTGGCGGTCTTCGTGCTGGCCGTGCGGTTGCCGTTGGCGTCGTAGCTGAAGGTGGTCTGGCTCCCCGTCGCGGTGAAGCCCGTGATGCGGCCCACCGGGTCGTAGCTCACGCCCCAGGTCGTGTTCGCGTTGGCGATGCTGCTGTGGT
>NZ_LYVO01000222.1 GCF_001984055.1 Variovorax sp. KK3 | reverse complement strand
TTTCGCCGTTGGGGTCGTAGCCGAAGGTGTTCGTCTGGTTGGAGCCGTCGGTGCGGGAGGCAACGCGGTTCAGGCTGTTGATGCTGCGCGCGGTGCTCCAGGCGATGGCGCCGGTGCTGTTCTTCACCTGCTCGGCCACCCGGTTGCCCATGGCGTCGAGGGTGAACACGCCGGACTCGCCTCGGTTGTTGCTCCAGCCGGTGAGGCGGTGGGCAGCATCGTAGGTGTAGGAAATCGACAGCCCGCCTGGGAGGGTCAGCGTGTCGAGCAGGCCGGTGGGCTTGTAGGTGAA
>NZ_LYVO01000221.1 GCF_001984055.1 Variovorax sp. KK3 | reverse complement strand
CTTCCTTCATGCCGATGTCCTTCAGCGCGGTGGGTGCGCCGTTGTCGCGGGCCAGTGCCTGCAATCCCCGTGCTGCATCGTCACTGCCCAGCGCCTTCGCGATGCGTGCCATGGCGCGCGGCGCCGCCTCGGCGTTGAACGCGATCGCATGCGGCAACACCACCGTGTGCACCTCCGCATGCGGCAGGTCGAAGCTGCCGCCCAGCACATGGCACAGCTTGTGGTGCAGTGCCATGCCCACGTTGCCCAACACGCTGCCGCACAGCCACGCGCCGTACAGCGCATCGGACCTCGCCTCGATGT
>NZ_LYVO01000220.1 GCF_001984055.1 Variovorax sp. KK3 | reverse complement strand
ATCTACCTGCCGACGGCCAACGGGCCGATGCCGATCGCGGTGGTGATCGATGGTGAAGTGTTCGCGGTGCACAGCGATCACCTGAACACGCCCAGGCGTCTCACGAACAGCCAAGGCCAATCGGTCTGGCAGTGGGCTTACTCGGCGTTCGGGGATGAGAAGCCGACGGTGGCGAAGTACCGGTTTGCGAACCTGGAGAGCAATCCGAATCCGGGGACGACCAACATCTCTGAGGTCATCTTCAACAAGCGGTACGACGGCCATTACTTCGACAAAGAGTCGGGGCTGAACTACAACGTCAACCGGA
>NZ_LYVO01000219.1 GCF_001984055.1 Variovorax sp. KK3 | reverse complement strand
CCAGCCGTCGCCGCGGCCGCCCGAGGAGCCCGCGCCGCCGAAGGACTGCGCCAGGATGCCCGGCGAATGCGGCGCGACGGCCGTCGTCAGCACACCGGCGTTGGTGACGGTCACCGTGCTGGCGTTGCCGCCCTTGCCGGCGTTGCCCGAGGGATTGCCGCCCGCTGCGCCGATGCCGCCCAGCGATTGCGCCCAGATCGCCGGCGTGCCGGACACACCCGACTGCGTCGAGACCGAGCCGCCCTCGATGGTCACCGTGACGGTGTTCGCCGGGCCGCCATCGCCGCCTTGTCCACCTTGCGCGCCGACGTCGCTG
>NZ_LYVO01000218.1 GCF_001984055.1 Variovorax sp. KK3 | reverse complement strand
GGCGAAGGAGCGCAGCTGGTCCACCATGGTGTTGATGGTGTTCTTCAGCTCGGAGATTTCGCCCTTTACGTCCACCGTGATCTTCTTCGACAGGTCGCCCGCCGCCACCGCGGTCGTCACTTCGGCGATGTTGCGCACCTGCGATGTGAGGTTGCCGGCCATGAAGTTGACCGACTCGGTCAGGTCCTTCCAGGTGCCGGCCACGCCCTGCACGTCGGCCTGGCCGCCCAGGTTGCCTTCGGTGCCCACCTCGCGCGCCACCCGCGTCACTTCGGCGGCGAAGGAGCGCAGCTGGTCGACCATGGTGTTGACCGTGTTCTT
>NZ_LYVO01000217.1 GCF_001984055.1 Variovorax sp. KK3 | reverse complement strand
GACGTGCAGGGCGTGGCCGGCACCTGGAAGGACCTGACCGACTCGGTGAACCTGATGGCGTCGAACCTGACTTCGCAGGTGCGCAACATCGCCGACGTGACGACCGCGGTGGCGCGGGGCGACCTGTCGAAGAAGATCACGGTCGACGTGAAGGGCGAGATCCTGGAACTCAAGGCCACCATCAACACCATGGTGGACCAGCTTTCCTCCTTCGCCGCCGAGGTGACGCGCGTGGCGCGCGAGGTGGGCGTCGAAGGCAAGCTGGGCGGCCAGGCCAAGGTGCCCGGCGCGGCCGGCACCTGGAAGGGCCTGACCGAGAACGTGA
>NZ_LYVO01000216.1 GCF_001984055.1 Variovorax sp. KK3 | reverse complement strand
GCGCGCACCCAGGCCGTGCTCGGTGCCGATGAGGCGGATGTGCCCTGCATACATGCCACCCACATGCGCCACGTCCAGCGCGAAGCGCGGCGGGGCGCCGGTGCCCGTGGTCGGCGTGAACTGCGTGCCGTCGGCCGAGACCTCGTTGGCCCCCGTGACGATCTGAAGCTCGTTGGCCCAGATCGCCGCGTTCACCTGCGCCGCACGCGCGAGGATCGCGGCGTAGTCGGTGCTGCGGGCGTCGAGCCCCGAGCCGTCGAAGGTGACGGTGCCGTTGCGAACCACGAAGCCGTCCAGGCCGCCCGCGGCGTTGATCTGCGGCACGCCGGTGGTCAGC
>NZ_LYVO01000215.1 GCF_001984055.1 Variovorax sp. KK3 | reverse complement strand
TTGCTCGACCTTGATGGTGTCGCCGGCCTTGACCAGCACCTCGATCACCGCGACATCCTTGAAGTCGCCGATGTCGGGCACCTTGACCTCGACCGGGCCGGCCGCTGCCGCAGGTGCGGCAGCAGGGGCCGCGGCCGGTGCGGCGGCGGCAGGTGCAGGCGCTGCGGCCTGGGCTTGGGCCGGCGCCGGTGCGGGCGACGGCGCAGCCGCGCCGCCCTCGCCTTCCAGCACCAGCACGATCGAGCCTTCCTTGACCTTGCTGCCGACCTCCACCTTGAGTTCCTTCACCACGCCGGCGGCGCTCGACGGAATTTCCATCGAGGCCTTGTCCGACTCCACGGTGATCAGCGA
>NZ_LYVO01000214.1 GCF_001984055.1 Variovorax sp. KK3 | reverse complement strand
CGGGTCGTAGCTCACGCCCCAGGTCGTGTTCGCGTTGGCGATGCTGCTGTGGTCGGGGTCGGTGTCCCCGGGCTGGAACAGGTTCTGCGTCAGGCTCGTGATGCGCCCGGCCGCGTCGTAGACGTAGCTGGCGAACTCCGTGGCCGTGAGCCGGGCTGCCGTGTCGTAGGTCCGGCTCGCCGGCAGGTTGGCAAAGGCCCAGTTCCAGGCCGTGGGCTGGCCCATCGGGTTCCAGGCGAGGCCGGTGATGAGAGGGGTGCCGTTTCTCGTCAGCTGGATCAGCCGGCCCGTGGCGTCGTAGACATGACTCAGGGTGTCGCCGTTCGGGTAGCTGACGGTGGCCAACTGCCCAGCT
>NZ_LYVO01000213.1 GCF_001984055.1 Variovorax sp. KK3 | reverse complement strand
TCTACGCCTTCGTCGGCTGCCTGCTGGGCACGCTGATCGGCGTGCTCCCCGGCATCGGCCCGGTCGCGACCATCGCGATGCTGCTGCCCGCCACCTACGCGCTGCCCCCGGTGGCCGCGCTGATCATGCTGGCCGGCATCTACTACGGCTCGCAGTACGGCGGCTCCACCACCGCCATTCTGGTCAACCTGCCGGGTGAATCATCTTCCGTGGTGACAGTCATCGACGGCCACCAGATGGCCAAGCAGGGACGAGGAGGTGCCGCGCTCGCGGCGGCCGGCCTGGGTTCCTTCTTCGCCGGTTGCGTGGGCACGCTGATCCTGGCCGCCTTCGCGCCGCCGCTGACCGAACTGGCCTTCAAGTTCGGC
>NZ_LYVO01000212.1 GCF_001984055.1 Variovorax sp. KK3 | reverse complement strand
CGCCGACTGCGCGGTGGCCATCGGCGGCGGCTCCACCACGGGCCTGGGCAAAGCCATCGCGCTCGACTCCGGCCTGCCCATCCTGGCCATCCCCACCACCTACGCCGGCAGCGAGATGACGCCCATCTACGGCCTGACCGAGGCCGGCCTCAAGAAGACCGGCAAGGACCCGCGCGTGCTGCCCAGAACCGTCATCTACGACCCCGAGCTCTCGCGCAGTTTGCCCGTGGGCCTGTCGGTGACCAGCTGCATCAACGCCATCGCCCATGCGGCCGAGGGCCTGTACGCGCGCGACGGCAACCCGGTGATGGACCTGATGGCCGAGGAAGGCATCGCCGCCATCGCGCGCGCCCTGCCCACCATCCGGCGCAGCCCCGAG
>NZ_LYVO01000211.1 GCF_001984055.1 Variovorax sp. KK3 | reverse complement strand
CCTCGGGGCTGCGGCGAATGGCCGGCAAGGCACGCGCGATGGCGGCGATGCCTTCCTCGGCCATCAGGTCCATCACCGGGTTGCCGTCTTTCGCGTACAGGCCCTCGGCCGCATGGGCGATGGCGTTGATGCCGCTGGTCACCGACAGGCCCACGGGCAGGCTGCGCGAGAGCTCGGGGTCGTAGATCACCGTCCTGGGCAGCACGCGCGGGTCCTTGCCGGTCTTCTTGAGGCCGGCCTCGGTCAGGCCGTAGATGGGCGTCATCTCGCTGCCGGCGTAGGTGGTGGGGATGGCCAGGATGGGCAGGCCGGAGTCCAGCGCGATGGCCTTGCCCAGGCCGGTGGTAGAGCCGCCGCCGATGGCGACGGCGCAGTCGGCA
>NZ_LYVO01000210.1 GCF_001984055.1 Variovorax sp. KK3 | reverse complement strand
TGCACCGACACGGCACCACCGAAGCTGTTGGCGCCGCTCAGCGTGGCATCGGCCGCACCGGTCTTGACGATGCCGCCTGCACCGGACAGACCGCCCGAGAGCGTCATCGGCTGGCTGCCTCCCAGCGTGAGGTTGCCGAGCAGCGTCACGTCGTTGGCCAGGCTGACGGGTGCGCTGGCATCCAGCGTCGTGCCCGCGGCGGCCGTGAGCACACCGGTGCCGAGCGAGGTGTTGGTTCCAACGACGAGGCGGCCCGCATTCAGCGCGACGCCGCCGCCGAAGTTGTTGGCCGCTGCGAGCGTGAGATCGGAAGCACCGTTCTTGACCAGCGAGCCAGCGCCGCCGACTGGCCCGGACAGCGTGATCGGCGCGCTGCCGCCGACCGCCATCGCACCATTG
>NZ_LYVO01000209.1 GCF_001984055.1 Variovorax sp. KK3 | reverse complement strand
GAGCGCGGGTGGATTGCTCGACAACACCAAAGGCAATATCGAATCGGGTTCTGACCTGTCGATCCAGGCGCAGCGATTGACCAACACCGGCAAGCTGCACGCCGACGGCAACAGCTCTCTCGGCATCGGCGGCGCACTGGTCAACAGCGGCAGCATCACGTCGAGCCGAAGCGTGGTCATCACTGCGGGCAGTTTGAACAATGACGCCGGCCGCATCATCGCTGTGGGCGAGCTGAGTGCCACCGTTGCGGGGGCACTCCGCAATCAGGCAGGCGCCGTTGCTGCGAATGGCAACACGACGCTCAACGCGGCCAACCTCCACAACGACGCTGGCGCCATCGCGGCCGTCAACGGCAAGCTCAGTGTCACCACGACCGGCACCACCTCCAACGTGGGCGG
>NZ_LYVO01000208.1 GCF_001984055.1 Variovorax sp. KK3 | reverse complement strand
CAGCGCAGGGGCCTTGCTGGACAACACCAAAGGCAATAGCGAATCGGGTTCTGACCTGTCGATCCAGGCGCAGCGATTGACCAACACCGGCAAGCTGCACGCCGACGGCAACAGCGCTCTCGGCATCGGCGGCGCACTGGCCAACAGCGGCCGCATCACGTCGGGCCGAAGCGTGGTCATCACTGCGGGCAGTTTGAACAATGACGCCGGCCGCATCATCGCTGTGGGCGAGCTGAGCGCCACCGTTGCGGGTGCACTCCGCAATCAGGCAGGCGCCGTTGCTGCGAATGGCAATACGACGCTCAACGCGGCCAACCTCCACAACGACGCCGGCGCCATTAGCGCTGTCAACGGCAAGCTCAGTGTCACCACGACCGGCACCACCTCCAACGTGGGCGG
>NZ_LYVO01000207.1 GCF_001984055.1 Variovorax sp. KK3 | reverse complement strand
GCCATCACCTACGGCCACAACGCCAACGGGGACCTGACCACCGACGGGCTGCGAACCTACGCCTACGACGCCGAGAACCGGCTGAGTGCCGTCACCACGGGTGCCAGCGATACGAGTCCGACGACGAGGTATGCCCACAACGCCTTGGGCCAACGCGTATTCAAGACCGAGCCGCTGTACTCGCCTGCAGAAGGCGACGAAGAGGACCAGACCTTCTTCCAGACCCTAGTCGCCTTCTTCACGAAGCTCTGGAGTCCGAACGCGAACGAGGCCGAGAAGCAGGGCTATGCGTACGTCTACGACGAAGAAGGCAACCTGCTGGCCGAGACGGGCACGGGCGGGGCCAACAGCATGGGCAGCACGCAGTACATCTACCTGCCGACGGCCAACGGGCCGATGCCGATCG
>NZ_LYVO01000206.1 GCF_001984055.1 Variovorax sp. KK3 | reverse complement strand
GCGGTTGGCGCTGTCGTAGGCGTAGAGGGTGTCGTGGCCCAGGGCGTTGGTGGATTTCAGCAGGTTGCCGCGGGGGTCGTAGTCGAAGCGGGTGACACCACCGCCGGATGCGGTTTCAGTCGCGGCCAGACCTTGAGCGTTCCAGGTCCAACTCCGGGTCTGTGTGGCGTTGGGCGACGAAGCCGTGTCGGTGATGACTTCGGTGAGGACGTTGCCCTTGTCGTCGTAGGAGTAGGTGGCGGTGCGACCGGCCTCCGTCACCAGCGTCGGCAGCGCGAAGGTGGAATGCCACTGGGTGGTGGTGGTCTGGGCCTGCGGGGTGCCGGCTGCCCGCGTTACCGACAGGGGCAGGCGGCGCACCGTGTCCCAGGTCGTTGTGGTGACGATTCCCTTGAAGTCGGTCTCGCTCGTG
>NZ_LYVO01000205.1 GCF_001984055.1 Variovorax sp. KK3 | reverse complement strand
ATGTCGTGGACTACGACCAGGGCAGCAGCCAGGCATGGGGCCGCGTGGAATCGCACTTCGATGCGCAGGGTCGACTGGACTACACCAACGAGTTCATGGACGACGGCAGCCGCACCGGCCACGACTACGACCAGACGCAGGTGCGCGGCGACAGCGTCTGGTCGAACCACATCGACGCGCAGGGCCGCACCGACTGGGTGTCCGTCACGCACGACGACGGCAGCGTCACCGGCTACGACTACGACCAGACCAACGTGCGCGGCGACAGTGTGTGGTCGAATCACATCGATCCCCAGGGTCGTACCGACTGGGTTTCCGTCACGCAAGACGATGGCGGCGTTACCGGCTACGACTACGACCAGACCAACGTGCGAGGCGACAGCGTCTGGTCGAACCACATCGACGCGCAGGG
>NZ_LYVO01000204.1 GCF_001984055.1 Variovorax sp. KK3 | reverse complement strand
TCGGTCCGTCGTAGACCAGATTTGTGGTCTTGCCGTCGGCGTAGGTGATCAGGGTGGGCCGGCCGATGGCATCGCGCTGGATCTGCGTGGCCTGGCCCATCGCATCAGTGATCTTGGCGGGCAGGCCCAGGACGTCGTACTGGATGGCCTTCGCGCCGATGTCGGGGCTGGTCTCGGCCGTGGCGCTGCCCTGGGCGTTGCGGCTGTAGTTCGTGGCGACACCCTTGAAGTCATTCGCCTGAGTGACGGCATCGAGGGCGTTGTAGCTCAGGCCTGCCGTGGCGTTGGCAGCGTTGGTGATGGAGCTCACCCGGCGCAGCGGGTCCAGGCCGTACCGGGTGCTCTGGTTCAGGCCGTTGGTGTCGGAGACTCTTTCGCCGTTGGGGTCGTAGCCGAAGGTGTTCGTCTGGTTGGAGCCGTCGGTG
>NZ_LYVO01000203.1 GCF_001984055.1 Variovorax sp. KK3 | reverse complement strand
GCGAAGTTGTGGCCATCGAACTGCACCGTTCCCCCTGCACCGGCGCCGTTGGCGTAGTAGTGGTTGATCGTGTACGCGTCGGGATGCTGGCTCGGGTAGTACTCGTACTCGTTGCGCTCCCCGTTGTCGAACCAGTCGGTGCGGTGGTCCCTTTGCCCCTGGCTGTCGAACATCAGTTGAATGGTCGACCAGGCATGCGAACCGGCCTGGTCGTAGTCGTACCAGGTGCGCGAGCCATCGTCCTGCAAGACATTCACCCAGTCCGTGCGGCCCCATGGATCGGTGTGCGACTGCCAGATGCTGTCGCTGCGCACGTCGGTCTGGTCGTAGTCGGCCCAGTCGTGGCTGCCGTCGTCCTGGGTGACGTCCGTCCAGTCGGTGCGGCCTTGGGCGTCGATGTGGTTCGACCAGACGCTGTCGCCTCGCACGTTGG
>NZ_LYVO01000202.1 GCF_001984055.1 Variovorax sp. KK3 | reverse complement strand
GAACACGACCACGCCACCGTCAAGCCGGCGACCCTGAACACCGTGACCGCAGGCATCGCCTGCCAGAGCGGCGATGTGCACGTGCTGGTGGCCGGCGCCAATGCCGCCGAAGCCGCCAAGGCCGCGGCGCAGATCGCCGGCGTCGCCAAGGTCATCGCCGCCGACAGCCCGAGCCTCGCCGAGAACCTGGCCGAGAACGTCGCAGCCCAGGTGCTCGCCATCGCCAAGAACTACAGCCACATCCTGTTCCCGGCCACGGCCAACGGCAAGAACGTGGCGCCGCGCGTGGCCGCCAAGCTCGACGTGGCGCAGATCAGCGACATCACCAAGGTCGACAGCCCTGACACTTTCGAGCGGCCGATCTACGCGGGCAACGCCATCGCCACCGTGCAGAGCGCCGATGCGATCAAGGTGATCACGGTGCGCACCACGGGCTTCGA
>NZ_LYVO01000201.1 GCF_001984055.1 Variovorax sp. KK3 | reverse complement strand
AGGCTCATCAGGCCGTCGCTCTCCAGCTTGCCGCCCTGGTTGATCAGTTCGCCGCCGCTGGCGATGTTTACGCTGCTCGCGCGCACACTGCCCGCCGTGTTGTCGAAGCGATCGACCTTGGCGCTGAAGCCGCCGGTGACGCTGATCGTGCCCCCCGCATTGCTGAAGCTCGGACCCGCGGTCGACAGGCTCGATGCCATGATCGAGCCACGGGTGTTGTCGACCTGCGAAGCCCGCAGCGCGATCGGCCCACCGGCATAGATGCGCCCGCCGTCGTTGAGGAGGCTGCCGGTGGCGGTGATGCGCCCAGGGCCGAGTGACGTGCTCGCAGAAGACGTGCCGCTGCCCATACCGACTCCGCCAGCTCCGGTGCTGCCCCCCGCGCCTGGCGCCGTCACACCGGTAGGCCCGGCACTCCCCGCAATCGTCCCTGGTGACTCTGTCGCCTGCGGCCCCACCCCGATC
>NZ_LYVO01000200.1 GCF_001984055.1 Variovorax sp. KK3 | reverse complement strand
CCGGCATAGATGCGCCCGCCGTCGTTGAGGAGGCTGCCGGTGGCGGTGATGCGGCCAGGGCCAGGGGCGAGTGACGTGCCGCTGCCCATACCGACTCCGCCAGCTCCGGCGGTGCCCCCCGCGCCTGGCGCCGTCACACCGGTAGGCCCGGCACTCCCGGCAATCGTCCCGGGCGACACCGTCGCCTGCGGATCCACCCCGATCACCCCACCCGCCGAATTGCCAACGAGTTCGCATCGACCACGAGCCCCGCACCGCCCGTCTGCCGGATCGTCCCGCCCCGGTTGTCGATGTCGCTCGCAGCGATGCGCATCTGCTGCGCCTCGATCGAGCCCTTGTTGATCAGCCGCCCGTCGAGCGTCATCACGAACTCGCCCGGGCCCATGTACATCGACCCGGCGTTGCGCGCACCCAGGCCGTGCTCGGTGCCGATGAGGCGGATGTGCCCTGCATACATGCCACCCAC
>NZ_LYVO01000199.1 GCF_001984055.1 Variovorax sp. KK3 | reverse complement strand
TCGGTCCGTCGTAGACCAGATTTGTGGTCTTGCCGTCGGCGTAGGTGATCAGGATGGGCCGCCCGATGGCATCGCGCTGGATGTGCGTTGCCTGGCCCATCGCGTCGGTGAGGGTGGTGGGCAGGCCGAGGGCGTCGTACTGGATGGACTTGGCACCGATGTCGGGGCTGGTCTCGGCCGTGGCGCTGCCCTGGGCATTGCGCGTGTAACTCGTGGCGACACCCTTGAAGTCGCTGGCCTGGGTGACAACATTCAGCGCGTTGTAGCTCAGCGCTGCGGTGGCGTTGGCGGCGTTGGTGATGGAGGTCACCCGGCGCAGCGGGTCCAGGCCGTACTGGGTGCTCTGGTTCAGGCCGTTGGTGTCGCTGACTCTTTCGCCGTTGGGGTCGTAGCCGAAGGTGTTTGTCTGGTTGGAGCCGTCGGTGCGGGACGCGACGCGGTTGAGGTGGTTGATGCTGCGCGCGGTGCTCCAGGCGATGGCGCCGGT
>NZ_LYVO01000198.1 GCF_001984055.1 Variovorax sp. KK3 | reverse complement strand
CCGCGCCGCCGTGAGCCTGGCCGCCAACGATGGCGACCTCGGCAAGGTGATCGAGGAGCTGACCAGCAGCGAGGGGATCAAGGCCATCGCCACGTCGATGCTGACCGCGGGGGCCATCGAGGGAATCAACACGTCTGGCTTGCTGCCCGAGAACATCACGCAGGCCGCCAATGGCTCGGCACGGCTGCCCGATCAACTGAAGCGGCAGTTGATCGACAACGCCGCCGCCTCGGTGGTGCGCAGTGCGGTCAACGGCACGAGCCTGGGGGACGAACTGCGCGATGGGCTCGCCAATGCCTTGCTGAATACGGCTGCGGCGCAGAGCGCATTTGCGATCGGAGAAAGCGGGCCTCAAGGAAGTCAGCGCCTTAATGCATTCGCCGCCGAGATGGCGCACGCCATGGCCGGCTGCGCCGTCGGTGCGGGACGGGCAGGCACGGGCGATGGCTGCGCGCCGGGCGCCATCGGTGCAGTTGCCGGGCATCTCGCGGC
>NZ_LYVO01000197.1 GCF_001984055.1 Variovorax sp. KK3 | reverse complement strand
CCGCCCTCGAGAGGAAGAATGTCCAAAGGTCTGCCGGATTGCCGAACCAGACCCTCCGGATCGGAGTAGCTCAAAG
The DNA here is from genome assembly GCF_001984055.1 of Variovorax sp. KK3. Taxonomy (GTDB): domain Bacteria; phylum Pseudomonadota; class Gammaproteobacteria; order Burkholderiales; family Burkholderiaceae_C; genus Variovorax. The sequence goes on along the minus strand of NZ_LYVO01000197.1, from coordinate 442 downwards.
GGTTGGCGGCGACATATCCGAATCGATTCGGACCACCGAACAGGCCTGTGGGGTCAGGTTGCGTGTAGCGGCCCAGCGCGGGGAAGTACGTGCGGTTGACGTTGTAGTGCAGCCCCGACTCCTTGTCGTAGTACTGACCGTCGTACCGCTTGTTGAAGATGACTTCGGTTTCGTTCGTCGTCCCCGGATTCGGGTTGATGTCCAGGTTCGCGAACCGGTACTTCGAGATGGTCGGCTTGTCCTCTCCGAAAGCCGAGTAAGCCCACTGCCACACCACCTGCCCCTGGCTGTTGGTCAGCCCCCTCGGCGTGTTGAGGTGGTCGCTGTGCACCGCATGCAGGTTGCCGTCGATCACCGCCGCGATCAGCATCGGCCCCGTGGACGTGGGCAGGTAGATGTACTGCGTGCTGCCCGCGCTGTTGGCGCCGCCGGTACCGGTCTC
>NZ_LYVO01000196.1 GCF_001984055.1 Variovorax sp. KK3 | reverse complement strand
CTCGTTCCCCGCAGCCGCGCGCTTCGCTGGGCCGCCTTGTCGTTGTGCGCGGCGCTCGCCGCATGCTCGACGACACCCACCGCCCCGCCCTTGCCCCGCGCTGCGAGCGTCGACGTCTCGCGCTTCATGGGCGACTGGTACGTCATCGCGCACATTCCGACCTTCCCCGAGAAGGACGCCTTCAACGCCATCGAGTCGTACGCGCTGCGCGCGGACGGCCGCATCGACACCACTTTCCGCTACCGCGACAGCAGCTTCGACGCGCCGCTCAAGACCCTGCACCCGATCGGCAAGGCCAAGCCGGAGACGGGCAATGCCGTGTGGGACATGCAGTTCATCTGGCCCATCCAGGCCGAGTACGTCATCGCCGATGTGTCGGCCGACTACCAGACCACCATCGTGGCCCGCAGCAAGCGCGACCATGTGTGGTTGATGGCGCGCACGCCGCAGATGCCACCGCAGCAATACGACCAGGCCATGAAAAAGATCGAGGCCATGGGCTACGACATGTCGAAGATGCGCAGGGTGCCGCAGCGTTGGCCTGAAAGCCGGCCGGAAGCCGGGCGATGAGGTGAGCTAGC
>NZ_LYVO01000195.1 GCF_001984055.1 Variovorax sp. KK3 | reverse complement strand
TTGGACGCGAAGCGCACCCACTGGATCTTGCGGTCGCCGCGCGAGGCCACCAGAACCTGCTGGTTCAGCGGCTCGATCGAGCGGTTGTCCGGGTCGATCTTCGAGATCGCCAGCGAGGTCGGGTTCCTGCCGATCGCCACGCGGCCCTTCTCCACCACGTCGGTCGCCGTCGTCCCCGCCGGCACGTTGCCCAGGCCGTAGATGCGCAGCGAGCCGCTCTCGGTCGCGATCCAGGCACGGTGCACGTTGCCGAACAGGGTCGTACGCACCGCCGTCGGCCGGTCATCCAGCGTCACCGTGGAGATCACGGTCGGCGTCTGTTGCGGCTTGTTGGCGAAGGTGTACGGCCACTGCGAGTCGGCCTGGCCCAGGTTGGTGAACTCGGTCGCGCCGGTGCCGAAGTACACGTTGTTGACGTACGTGAACAGCGGCTTCAGGTCGATGAAGGCAGCCTTCTTCTCGGACTTGGAGATCACCACGGCCACGCCGGCCTTCGCATAACGGTCGGCGTTGTTGCCACCCGCGCGGAAGCTGGCCCGCTTGGCGCCATCGGTCAGCGGCGAGTAGGTCTGGCCCATGAACTCGCCCTGCTTCTCCGGCAGTGCCGT
>NZ_LYVO01000194.1 GCF_001984055.1 Variovorax sp. KK3 | reverse complement strand
AAGGTGAAGGGCGTGGCCGGCACCTGGAAGGACCTGACCGACTCGGTCAACTCGATGGCCGGCAACCTCACATCGCAGGTGCGCAACATCGCCGACGTGACCAAGGCGGTGGCGGCCGGCGACCTGTCGAAGAAGATCACGGTGGACGTGAAGGGCGAGATCCTCGAGCTCAAGAACACCATCAACACCATGGTCGACCAGCTGCGCTCCTTCGCCGCCGAGGTGACGCGCGTGGCGCGCGAGGTGGGCACCGAGGGCAAGCTCGGCGGCCAGGCCAAGGTGAAGGGCGTGGCCGGCACCTGGAAGGACCTGACCGACTCGGTCAACTCGATGGCCGGCAACCTGACCGACCAGGTGCGCAACATCGCCGACGTGACGACCGCGGTGGCCAAGGGCGACCTGTCGAAGAAGATCGACGTGGACGTGAAGGGCGAGTTCCTCACGCTCAAGAACACGATCAACACCATGGTCGACCAGCTGCGCTCCTTCGCGTCCGAAGTGACGCGGGTGGCGCGCGAGGTCGGCACCGAGGGCTCGCTGGGCGGGCAGGCGCGGGTCGAAGGCGTGTCGGGCACCTGGAAGGACCTGACCGACTCGGTCAACTCGAT
>NZ_LYVO01000193.1 GCF_001984055.1 Variovorax sp. KK3 | reverse complement strand
CCAGGCTGAGGTTGAGCGTCGAGATCGCAGTGGTGCCGCCGTCGCTCAGCGTGTAGGTGGCGGTCGGCACCGCGCCGCTGAAGTTGGCGGCCGGCGTGAAGACGTAGCTGCCGTCGGCGTTGATCGTGAGCGCGCCCACGTTGGCGATGGCCGCGGTCTGGCCGGCCGTGTAGGTGATGCCGTCGACCACGAACTGGGTCACGGTCAGCGCGTCGTTGTCGATGTCCGTGTCGTTGGCCAGCACGTTGCCGGCGAGCACGGTGTCTTCGGGGCCGCTGTTGGCGTCCGCATTGCCGACCGGCGCGTCGTTGACGCCGGCGACCGTGATGGTCAACGTCGAGGTGTCGCCGCTGGAGCCGTCGGTCATCGTGTAGGTGACGACCGGCACCGGGCCGTTGTAGTTGGCCGCCGGCGTGAAGGTGTAGCTGCCGTCGGCGTTGATGAGCAGCGTGCCGATGCCGGCGATGGAAGCGGTCTGGCCGGCGGTGAACACGGCCGCATTGCCTGCCACCTGGAAGCTGGTGACCGTGACCGGGCCGTCGGGGCTGGTGGTGCCCGTGAGCACCGAGCCCGAGAGTGGCGTGTCCTCGTTCGTGCTGACCACTTCGTTCGCGTCGAA
>NZ_LYVO01000192.1 GCF_001984055.1 Variovorax sp. KK3 | reverse complement strand
CTGCCGGACTCGAGCAGCACGACGCCCGACAGCGCCAAGGTCGCATCGACACCGGACAGCAGCCTGCCGCTGGAACGCAGGGAGGCCGCATCGATGCTCAACGAACGGCCGGCCGTCAAGCTGCCGTCGAGGTTCGAGACATCGAGGGTCTTGGCGCTCGGTACCGCTGCATGCGGGTCCGTGATGGAGAGCGTGTCGCCCGCGGAGATCAGGCCACGGGTGTTGTAAACCGCGCCGGGGCTTGTGATCGAAACGTTCCGGTCCGCTCGAATGGCGCCGTCGGTGTTGTTCAGCTCGCGCGCGCCGATGCGGACGTTCCGGCCCTCGATGCCCTGGTCCTTGCCCTGCGTGTTGGCATTGACGATCGAGCCGGCGTCGAGCGTCGTGGTGCCCTGCGAACGAATGAGGGCGCCGGTGTTGTAGATGGCGCCGGCATCGATGCGCAGATCGCCCGTTGCGAGCGCCTGGCCTGCGCGGTTGTCGAAGTCGGCGCCGCGTGCATCGATGCGCAAACTCTGCCCGGTGATCTTGCCCTGGGTGTTGTTCAGCCCGGAGGCGGTCAGGCCGACGGCCCCGCCAGCTTGCAAGGAGCCGCCCACGTTGGAGGTGGTGCCGGTCGTGGTGAC
>NZ_LYVO01000191.1 GCF_001984055.1 Variovorax sp. KK3 | reverse complement strand
AGCCAGACCTCCCCCAGCGGCCTGGTCACCACCTTCACCTACGACGCCCGCGACCGCCTGCTGACCCGGGCTATCGGCAGCCTGCCGGCCACCACCTTCACCTACCACCCCACCGGCCTGCTCGACACCCTGAGCGTGCCCGGTGGCCTGGTCCTCAGCTACACCTACGACGCGGCTCACCGCCTCACGGGCTGGAGCAACAACCGCGGCGAGTCCGGCGTCTTCACCCTCGACGCCATGGGCAACCGGGTGGCCGAGCAGGTCAGGAACAGCACCGGCGCCATCGCCTGGAGCACCGCGCGCAGCATCAACAACCTGAACCGCGTCGCCTCTCGCACCGACGGCTCCAACCAGACGAACACCTTCGGCTACGACCCCAACGGCGAAAAAGTCTCCGACACCAACGGCCTGAACCAGAGCACCCAGTACGGCCTGGACCCGCTGCGCCGGGTGACCTCCATCACCAACGCCGCCAACGCCACGGCAGCACTGAGCTACAACGCCCTCGATGCCGTCACTCAGGCGAATGACTTCAAGGGTGTCGCCACGAGCTACACCCGCAATGCCCAGAGCAGCGCCACGGCCGAGACCAGCCCCGACATCGGCGCCAAGTCCATCCAGTACGACGCCCTGGGCCTGCCCGCCAAGATTACTGATGCGATGGGCCAGGCGACCCACATCCAGCGCGACGCGA
>NZ_LYVO01000190.1 GCF_001984055.1 Variovorax sp. KK3 | reverse complement strand
GGGTTGCTGGTCATCACCTGCGGGCCGGGCTGGATGTTGTGGATGGTCATCGCGCCGACCATCAGCGCCATCACGGCGTTGGGCGGAATGCCGAGCGTCAGCAGTGGAATGAAGGAGGTCTGCGCACCGGCGTTGTTGGCCGATTCGGGGCCGGCCACGCCGCGGATGTTGCCCTTGCCGAAAGGCACCTCGCCCGACTTGAGCTTGATCTTCTTTTCGATGGTGTAGGCCGCGAAGGCCGACAGCAGCGCACCGCCGCCGGGCAGGATGCCCAGGGCCGAGCCCAGCGCGGTGCCGCGCAGCACAGCGGGCAGCATGTTGCGGAAGTCTTCCTTGGTGGGCCACAGGCCCTTGACCTTGGAGGTGAACACCTCGCGCTCGTCCTCCGGCACCGCGAGGTTGCCGATGATCTCGCCGTAGCCGAACACACCCATCGCAATGGCGATGAAGCCGATGCCGTCGGTGAGCTCGGGGATGTCGAAGCTGTAGCGCGCGACGCCCGAATTGACGTCGGTGCCGACCAGGCCCAACGCCAGGCCCAGCAGGATCATGGTGATGGCCTTGAGCAGCGAGCCCGAGGCCAGCACCACGGCACCGATCAGGCCCAGCACCATCAGCGAGAAGTACTCGGCCGGGCCGAACTTGAAGGCCAGTTCGGTCAGCGGCGGCGCGAAGGCGGCCAGGATCAGCGTGCCCACGCAACCGGCGAAGAAGGA
>NZ_LYVO01000189.1 GCF_001984055.1 Variovorax sp. KK3 | reverse complement strand
GTCGGTGGCGGCAATGGCGCTCCAGTTGTTCCAGCCCGTGGGGTTGAGCATGGACAGGCTGGGGCTGCCGAAGAAGACCTCGCTGGCTGGATATCGCACATGGCTGCCGGGCACGAGGTACTCGACGATGCGCGGGGTGGTGTTGCTGGCGCCTGGAACCAGGGCCCACGTGACGCCGCCGTTGGTGTTGTGGAGTACCGAGGCTCGGATATCGACGGAGCCGGTGGCCTCGATCGATGCGGCGTGGTTGTTCAGCACCCCTGCTTGGCCTGCGGCGTGGCGTTGGGCGTCGAGGGTGCCACCGATGGCCAAGTCGCCGTCGCTGAAGATCAAGGCACCGTCGCGGTTCTGGATGGCGTCGGCGCCGATGTCCAGGCGGGAGCGGGCGGCAATGGTGGCGGAGCGGCTGGTGCCAGAAGTCGTTTCGGCAACGTTGTGAAGGACACCCGCGCCGATGGAGACGTGGTCGCCGTAGATGCGGCCGGTGCCGATGTTGGTGACGGTGGGCGCATCGAGGCGAGTGGCGCCGCCGTCGACGACGCCGCGATTCGTGATGGCCTCAGAAGCACTCAGACCAGTCACACCGGCCTGGATGTCGCCGGTGGCAGCGTTGTCGATAGTGCGGGCAGATAGAAGCACGCCCTGGCCTGCGGCGATCCGGCCGCGGTTGGTCATGTTGGCCGCAGTGATGCCGAGCTGGCGATTGGTGACGGTCTCACTGCCGGACTCGAGCAGCACGACGCCCGACAGCGCCAAGGTCGCATCGACACC
>NZ_LYVO01000188.1 GCF_001984055.1 Variovorax sp. KK3 | reverse complement strand
GTGGCCGACAGCGGCAAGTCGAGCTTCGTCGGCCGCGAAGTCACCAAGAGCGAACGCCCCGAACTGACGGCCGCCAAGATCATCGTCTCGGGCGGCCGTGCCCTGGGCAGCGCCGAGAAGTTCCAGGAGGTCATGGCTCCGCTGGCCGACAAGCTCAACGCGGGCCTCGGTGCATCGAGAGCCGCCGTCGATGCGGGCTACGCACCGAACGACTGGCAAGTGGGCCAGACCGGCAAGATCGTGGCGCCGCAGCTGTACATCGCCGCGGGCATCTCGGGCGCCATCCAGCACTTGGCTGGCATGAAGGATTCCAAGGTGATCGTGGCGATCAACAAAGACCCTGAAGCGCCGATCTTCTCGGTGGCCGACTATGGGCTCGAAGCCGACCTGTTCACGGCCGTGCCGGAGCTGGTCAAGGCACTGGGCTAGCTAGCGCAGGTCGTCGGGCCGCGCTTCCGGCGCCGGCACGGCACGCCGCGCGGCCAGACTCGGGAACACCGGCAGTTGGTCGCGCGCACGCTGCACGCCGGCTTCGAGCGCCTGCATGCCGATCGGGTCGTGCACGCCCAGCGTCGACGCCAGGTGCGCCATCGGCAGGTTGACGTGTTCCAGGCACACGCTGCGCCAGAACCATGGCAGCCCCTCGTCCTGTGCGCACAGCAGCAGCGTCTGGAGCATCTTGATGTGCGTGGGCACCGCAGGCTGGATGCCGCGGCGCACGATGCGCAGCCCGGCATGCACGTAGAGCCGGATGCGGCCCGGGTCGTGCGCATAGAGGCCGCAGCGCACGTGCATCTGCAGGCGCTGCCAGCGCAGCATCAGCGCGGCCTTGGGATCGGCGGGTGTCGTCATGCGCGCCCCCCGAATAG
>NZ_LYVO01000187.1 GCF_001984055.1 Variovorax sp. KK3 | reverse complement strand
CGCGGCTGCCGTCGTCGCGGCGGATCTCGATCGAATCGATGCGGCCCTGGGCGTCGTAGGTGGTGGTGCGCGTTCCGTAGTCGACGTCGTCGAGCGAACTGTCCACCTCGACAACGTCGGCAAGGCGCCCGGCCGAATAGTGGCGGGTGACTTGATCGCCGGCGCTGCCATCGGCGTTGTACGACTCGATCGTGTGCGTCTGCGTCGTCGCATGGCTGCCATTGGGCTGCACGACTTCTCGGGTCTGGGAGTAGGCGCCTTCGTAGCCATCGTAGGTGGTGGTGACGCGCTCGCCGTTGTTGTAGGTCGCAATCGCGGTATACGAACCGTCGGGGCCGACCTCTTCATGAAAGCTCACCATCTGTGCGGGATCGGTGAAGGCAAAGCCCAGGATGCCGCGCACCGCGGACTGGCTGATGGCCGGTGGCGTCATGGCCGCGGTGTACTCGACGATGTAGTTGGACGGGATCGACCCTTGGGCGTGCTCCGCGACATAGTTCGCCAGCGCCACGCCCGAGTGCCCCATCGCCCTGCCGCTCATCTCCGCGTCCATTAGGTTGGCGTAGATGGTGCCTTCCTGGGTGCGCATGACGTACTCGGTGGACGTCATCTGGCCCGAGTCGCGCAGCGAGCGCAGCGCCTGAAGGTCGGCGTACCAACCTGCGACTTCAGCGCGCATCATGAGTTCGACCGAAGTCGCAGCGCGCTCCGCGCCCATCAGGTCGGAGCGGTATTCAGATGGACTCGTGCCGCGCAAGCGGTACGCCTCGTCGTACCAGCCTTGGCTGGCGTTGTGCTGGACCTCGTGGATCGTCAAGCCCAGACGGGTTGAGGCACCAGCGGCAGTGGCCCAGGCTGCCACCTCGGAGACGACGGAGTTGCCGCCGACGGTGGTGCGTTGGTCGACGAACCAGT
>NZ_LYVO01000186.1 GCF_001984055.1 Variovorax sp. KK3 | reverse complement strand
TGTGATGTCTCAATAGGTTGTTCACCCGGAAGGGTCTGGGAGACTGGAGTTACCACGCTTCAGTCACCAGAGGGAACAACCGAGTGAACAGCCACAAGAATGCCAGATTGACCTTTGTAGGGCGCAAATTGCTTGTCGAACGCATTGCTGCGATGGGGCTGATGCCGGCAGCCGAGGCTGCCGGCATCAGCGCGCGCACTGCACGCAAGTGGCGCAAGCGCTTCGAGGAGCACGGCGAGCAGGGCCTGCTGGACCGCAGCTCGCGTCCGGCAAAGACCCGCACGAGCCTGGACGAGACGCTGTGCCAGCGCATCGAGAAGTTGCGCCGCTCGCGCATGCCCATGCGACGCATCGCCACGGTGGTCGGGCGCAGCGTGGCCACTGTCTGCCGGCTGCTCGCCCGTCTGGGCCTGGCCAGTCTGAAGGCGCTCGATCCCGTGCCAGCGACGGTGCGCTACGAACGCGAAGCTCCCGGCGAGTTGCTGCACATCGACACCAAGAAGCTTGGGCGCATCGTGCGCCCGAGCCATCGGGTCACGGGCGACCGGCGCGACTCGGTGGACGGCGCGGGCTGGGAGTTTGTCCACGTGGCGATCGACGACCACTCGCGCGTGAGCTTCGTGCAGATGCACGCCAACGAGCGCAAGGATTCGGCGGTGAGCTTCTTGTTGGCGGCCGTGGCGCACTACAAGGCGCTGGGAGTGACGATCAAGCGCTTGATCACGGACAACGGCTCAGCCTATCGCTCGCGGCTGTTCGCCAAGACCTGTCAAGCCCTGGGCATCAAGCACTCGTTCACCAAGCCTTACCGTCCGCAGACCAACGGCAAAGCCGAGCGGTTCATCCAGACTTGCCTGCGCGAATGGGCCTACGGCCGCATCTGGGCCAACAGTGCCGAACGCACCGCTTGGCTGCCTGCGTTCCTGAACTACTACAACAGCCGAAGACCGCACTCCGCCTTGAGCTACAAGCCGCCAGCCTCCCGCCTTGGCGGGAACAACCTATTGCAACTCGACA
>NZ_LYVO01000185.1 GCF_001984055.1 Variovorax sp. KK3 | reverse complement strand
TGCCTGGGCTCGGTTCAAAGCGCTGGTCGTCCGGAAGGAGCGAGCGAAGCGAAAAGCCGGGGCGGGGATGACATTCAACGCGTCCAGGCCATCGCTGCTGTGCCTGGGCGTGATCATCGGGATGATGATCGGGCCCGTGGAGGCGAGAGCGCAAGGCAGTTCGACGGCTGATCCTGGCAAGCCGAAGGCACAACCTGCGGCCGGTCAGGGAAGGATCATGGCGACGCAGCTTCCCCCCCATCTAAAGCGCTTGATCAATGCGGCCAAGCGCTTGAATGAAGAGCCAGGCCTCATCCTCGACAGGGAAAAGATCGAGGAGGTCATTGGGGCGCGCCTCATCGAAAGCAAGCCGACGCGAAACACGCAAGGAGGGCGAATCCTCGTCGAGTACTTCGCAAGCGAAGGTCCGTTGGCAGCGCCATTGTGGAGAGGCCGCTTGGTCTACACCGATCAAAAAGAGTCCGATTCGTGGAGCGTCAGGCTTGAGTTCGGCTACGCGCAAAGCATTGTCGATCCTGGGCTCATGTGCTATTTCTCGCGTCTCTTGGAGGCCTACTGGGGCAAGCCGTTCATGTATACGCCCCCGGACGTTCACGCACAACTCCAAGAGTGGACGCGACGTCCCGATTTGCCGCCAACGGGTCCACACGATGGACGTTCGTACACAGCCGCCTTTCGTGACATGCATCCTGGCAGCGCCAGCGTGTTCTTCGACATTGGGCCAGGCGGCTGCCTCTACAACATATCGATAGGCAACCAATACAAGAACGGGGAGTTCAGCGATGACCACATTTACCACGAATGATTCAATCTTCGACCGCATTCGCAGTGCCGATGGCGCGAACCCTGTCGCGCTCCAGAACTTCGTCAGTGCGCTCAATCACGATGCTTTCGCGAATGCGCAAGTAACGGCGATGGTCGATCGAGGCAATGCCGTTTTCGAACTGCTGCCTCATGCTCGACTTCTCGAACTGGGTGCAGCTGCGCTCTACGACTCCGATCGCAATGCTGCAGTCGCCCGTCGCGAAGGAAAGTTCGCCGTTCAGCTCGACGCGG
>NZ_LYVO01000184.1 GCF_001984055.1 Variovorax sp. KK3 | reverse complement strand
AATTCCATCGGGCACCTGAGCTCCTTCACCGACCGCAGCGGCACCACGACCTACACCCGCGACATCTACGGCCGGGTGACCGCCAAGACGCAGGCGCTCGCCAACGGCTTCCGTCAACAGATCGGCTATGGCTTCACATCCGCGGGTCTGCTGGCCAGCATCACCTATCCCGGCGGCAGCATCCTCGGCCTGGGCTACGACGCGACCGGCCGACTGATCCAGCTGAACTGGAACGGCAATCCGCTCGTCACCGGCATCACCTGGAATCCGATGGGCCAGCCCACCGCCTGGACCTGGGCCTTCGCGCCGGGCGTGCGCGCCAACCGCACCTACGACACCGCGGCACGGCTGACGCAGACCGAGTTCTCCAGCTACACCTGGGACGCCGCCGGGCGCATCACCAGCCTGACGCAGAAGCTCTTCGTGCCGTCGAGCACGAATCCGGCCGAAGCGGGCATCGCGCAGCTGAATGTGGTTTCGTACATCGGATACGACGCCGTGGGTCGCGTCGTGCGATTCAACGGCCCCGATCACCAAGCCAGCTTCACCTACGACGCCAACGGCAACCGCACCGGCAGCAGCCTGACGCGAAACGGCCAGACGACCACCCGCGACTACGCCGTGCCGGCGGACAGCAACCGGATCGAGGGCTTCACGCAGACCCTGGGCGGCACCACGACCCGCATCCGCTACGGCTACGACGCCAATGGGGGCATGACCAGCGACGGCCTTCGGACGTACAGCTACGACGCCGAGGGACGCTTGAGCGCGGTCACGACCGGTGCCACGGACAGGAGCCCGACGACGCGCTATGCGCACAACCTGCTGGGGCAGCGCGTCTTCAAGACCGAGCCGCTGTATGCGCCGAGCGAAGGGGACGAGAAGGACCCGGGGTTCTTCCAGAGCCTCGTCGGGTTCTTCACGACGCTGTGGGGGCCGGGTGCGAACGAGGCGGAGAAGCAGGGCTACGCGTTCATGTACGACGAAGAGGGCAGCCTGCTCTCGGAGACCGGTACCGGCGGCGCCAACAGCGCGGGCAGCACGCAGTACATCTACCT
>NZ_LYVO01000183.1 GCF_001984055.1 Variovorax sp. KK3 | reverse complement strand
AATTCCATCGGGCACCTGAGCTCCTTCACCGACCGCAGCGGCACCACGACCTATGCGCGCGATATGTATAGCCGTGTGACCGCCAAGACGCAGGCGCTCGCCAACGGCTTCCGTCAACAGGTCGGCTATGGCTTCACATCCGCGGGTCAGCTGGCCAGCATCACCTATCCCGGCGGCAGCATCCTCGGCCTGGGCTACGACGCGACCGGCCGACTGATCCAGCTGAACTGGAACGGCAACCCGCTCGTCACCGGCATCACCTGGAACCCGATGGGCCAGCCCACCGCCTGGACCTGGGCCTTCGTGCCGGGCGTGCGCGCCAACCGCACCTACGACACCGCGGCACGGCTGACCCAGACCGAGTTCTCCAGCTATGTCTGGGACGCCGCCGGGCGCATCACCAGCCTGACGCAGAAGCTCTTCGTGCCGTCGAGCACGAATCCGGCCGAAGCGGGCATCGCGCAGCTGAATGTGGTTTCGTACATCGGCTACGACGCCGTGGGCCGCGTCGTGCGGTTCAACGGCCCCGATCACCAAGCCACCTTTGCCTACGACGCCAACGGTAACCGCATTGCCAGCAGCCTGACGCGAAACGGCCAGACGACCACCCGCGACTACAGCGTGCCGGCGGACAGCAACCGGATCGAGGGCTTCACGCAGACCCTGGGCGGCACCACGACCCGCATCCGCTACGGCTACGACGCCAACGGGGGCATGACCAGCGACGGCCTCCGGGCGTACAGCTATGACGCGGAGGGACGGTTGAGTGCAGCAACGACCGGTGCCACGGACAGGAGCCCGACGACGCGCTACGCGCACAACGTGCTGGGGCAACGCGTCTTCAAGACCGAGCCGCTGTATGCGCCGAGCGAAGGAGACGAGAAAGACCCGGGGTTCTTCCAGAGCCTCGTCGGGTTCTTCACGAAGCTGTGGGGGCCGGGTGCGAATGACGCGGAGAAGCAGGGTTTCGCGTTCGTGTACGACGAAGAGGGAAGCCTTCTCTCCGAGACCGGTACCGGCGGCGCCAACAGCGCGGGCAGCACGCAGTACATCTACCT
>NZ_LYVO01000182.1 GCF_001984055.1 Variovorax sp. KK3 | reverse complement strand
CGGTGCTGGCCAACGACACCGACGTGGACGGCCCGCCGCTCACGGTGGTCGCGGCCAGCGTGAACCCGGCCCTCGGCGTGGTCAGCATCAACCCCGACGGCACGCTGAACTTCACGCCGGCCACCAACGTGACCGGCCCGGTGGCGATCAGCTACACCGCCAGCGACGGCACGCTCACGAGCACGGCCACGCTGACGGTGAACGTGGGCAACAACACGCCGCCGCAAGGCACGGACGCCAACGTGGCCGGCGTCGAGGACACGCCGCTGGCCCTGGCCGCGGCCAACTTCGGCTTCACCGACGCCGATGCCGGCCAGACGCTCGCGAGCGTGCGCATCGACACGCTGCCGGCCGCCGGCACGCTGCAGCTCAACGGCGTGGCGGTGGTCGCGGGCCAGGTGGTCTCGGCGGCCGACATCGCCGCGGGGCGCCTGAGTTTCGTGCCGGCAGCCAACGGCAACGGCGCTGGCTACGCGAGCTTCACCTTCTCGGTGCAGGACTCGGGCGGTGCCTTCGACACGGCACCGAACACCTTGACGTTCGACATCGCGGCGGTCAACGACACGCCGGTGGCCGTGGCCGACACGCTGGTGGTCACCGAAGACGTGCCGGCCACCGGCAACGTGCTCGCCAACGACAGCGACCCGGACAACGACGCGCTGGCCGTCACCCAGTTCAGCGTGGGCGGCGTCACGTACACGGCGGGCCAGACCGCGACGCTCGCCGGCATCGGCGCCCTCGTGATCAACGCCGACGGCAGCTACACCTTCACGCCCGCGGCCAACTACAACGGCCCGGTGCCGGTGGTCAGCTACACCGTGAGCGACGGCAGCGGCACGGCCAATGCCACGGCCAGCGCCACGCTCACGCTGTCGGTCGCGCCGGTGGACGATCCCTTCACCGACGCCGACGAGGTGGTGAGCGCGACCGAAGACGTGGTGCTCACCGGCTCGGTGCTCACCGGAACGACCAGCCCCGATGGCCCGGTCACCGTCACCAGCTTCCAGGTGGCAGGCAATGCGGCCGTGTTCACCGCCGGCCAGACCGCGACGATCGCCGGCATCGGCACCTTGCTCATCAACGCCGACGGCAGCTACACCTT
>NZ_LYVO01000181.1 GCF_001984055.1 Variovorax sp. KK3 | reverse complement strand
GTCCAGGATCTTCGCCACCACGCCCGAGCCCACGGTGCGGCCGCCTTCGCGGATCGCGAAGCGCAGACCTTCTTCCATGGCGATCGGGTTGATCAGCTTGACCGTGATCGACACGTTGTCGCCGGGCATGACCATTTCCTTGTCCTTCGGCAGCTCGATCGCGCCGGTCACGTCCGTCGTGCGGAAGTAGAACTGCGGACGGTAGTTGTTGAAGAACGGCGTATGACGGCCGCCTTCGTCCTTCGACAGAACGTACACCTCGGCGGTGAAGTGCGTGTGCGGCTTGATCGAGCCGGGCTTGCACAGCACTTGGCCGCGCTCGACTTCTTCGCGCTTGGTGCCGCGCAGCAGCACGCCCACGTTGTCACCGGCCTGACCCTGGTCCAGCAGCTTGCGGAACATTTCCACGCCCGTGCAGGTGGTCTTCTGCGTCGGGCGGATGCCCACGATTTCGATTTCTTCGCCGACCTTGATGATGCCGCGCTCGACAGCACCGGTCACCACCGTGCCGCGCCCGGAGATCGAGAAGACGTCTTCCACGGGCATCAGGAAGGTGCCGTCCACCGCACGCTCAGGAGTGGGGATGTAGCTGTCCAGCGCATCGGCCAGCTTGAGGATCGAGCCTTCGCCCAGTTCGCCCTTGTCGCCTTCCAGCGCCAGCTTGGCCGAGCCGTGGATGATGGGGGTCGCGTCGCCAGGGAACTCGTACTTGTCGAGCAGTTCGCGCACTTCCATCTCGACGAGCTCCAGCAGCTCCTTGTCGTCGACCATGTCGCACTTGTTCAGGTACACGATGATGTAGCCCACACCGACCTGGCGCGCCAGCAGGATGTGCTCGCGGGTCTGGGGCATCGGGCCGTCGGCGGCCGAGCACACCAGAATGGCGCCGTCCATCTGGGCGGCACCGGTGATCATGTTCTTCACGTAGTCGGCGTGACCCGGGCAGTCGACGTGCGCGTAGTGGCGGTTGGCCGTCTCGTACTCGACGTGCGCGGTGTTGATCGTGATGCCGCGCGCCTTTTCTTCGGGCGCCGCGTCGATCTGGTCGTAGGCCTTGGCTTCACCGCCGAACTTGCTCGACAGCACAGTCGCAATGGCCGCCGTCAGCGTCGTCTTGCCGTGGTCCACGTGACCGATCGTGCCGACGTTCACGTGCGGCTTCGTACGGGTGAATTTTCCTTTTGCCATTTTC
>NZ_LYVO01000180.1 GCF_001984055.1 Variovorax sp. KK3 | reverse complement strand
CAGGTAGATGTACTGCGTGCTGCCCGTGCTGTTGGCCCCGCCCGTGCCCGTCTGCGCCAGCAGGTTGCCTTGTTCGTCGTAGACGTGCGCATAGCCCTGCTGTCATGCCCGAAGGCCGAGTACGCCCGTAGATCTTCGCTACGTCTTTGATCTGGCGCCAAAACTGAAGCCCGCCGAAGCACCTCTTCCGATCGAACCGTATTTGGAAACCGAGCGTTCCACCTGAACTACTTCCAGACCGATGGGCGGGCAAACCAAACTCCATCGACATCGGGATCGATACCGGATCGCTTCCAACTATTGATAAGAGAGGCGGCAATGTCTACGGGCTTGTCGCCATGGTCGATTGTTCGGCGCCAACCAAACGGAGCGGACCTGTCGCCAACGATAGGATGAGCGCCACCAGCGACCATCTCCGAGATGAAGCGCCGCACGAAGTCTTCAAGCGCAGGACCACTGAGTCCGAAACCATCGCGACCAGTTTTCACCATCTGCCACATCCCGACGGGATCTGATTCTGATTCGTCGAGTGACCTCTGAATCCAGTCCGAATCGGAGATCCCAGTTCTTAAGTGAAAGTGAGTCATGGTCTCTGATGAATTTTGGTCACGTCTGGCACTCCGGGAACATTGACATCAATTGTCCGACCGTTGTGCCTGCTTTCGCGAACTCCGAACCCGCCTTGCCCGTTCGGTAGGTCATACCAGTCTCCGGTGTATCTGCCCCTTGAACCCGGCTTTGCACCGAGGCCTTTCAGGTCATCGACGATGTCATCCAACTCGTTAGATGTGACGGTGCGTACATCTGGAGTCGCGCTGCCCTCAACGTGTCCCACAGGTTGGCCGTTTGGCGCTAAGACATCGGCTGGGGACGTTGGTTTGTTTGCCCCATCGGAAAAGATCCAATCCTTGATCTTGGCGATACCTCTTCCGCAGTTCCTGGCCGCCTCAATCAAAGCCTGTCGACATCCCTGCGTCAGCGCACACCCGACGGCCAGAACGGGCGCCGCTGGTCCAATCGCTTGGGCTACCAAGCCGTTCGGATCTGTGTACTTCAACGGATTCAGATTGGCGTACGTATCGCGGTTCGATCCGCCATTGAGACCAATTGGATCTGGCTGCGTGTAGCGGCCAAGGGCAGAGTTGTAGCTGCGCTTGACGTTGTAGTTCAGCCCCGACTCTTTGTCGAAGTAATGGCCGTCGTACCGCTTGTTGAAGATGACCTC
>NZ_LYVO01000179.1 GCF_001984055.1 Variovorax sp. KK3 | reverse complement strand
CGCTGGTAGTGCCCGAACCTGCGCCGGCCGCATCGCCATCGCGCCCTTGCATCCACCACCAGCCGCCGGCCACGGCCAGCACGGCCATCGAGACGGCCGCCGCGATCGCCGCGCCCTTGCCCTTGGCGGGCGCTGCGGCCCCGGCATCGGCCACCGATGCGGGCGGCGGCATCGTCGTGCGGGTGCCGGCACCGGCCGCGCCCGCGCCCGTGCTTGCACCCATGCGCGTCGGCGCGGCCTGTGTGCGGATCACCGTGGCGCCGCCGTCGAGGCCGAGCGCATCGCGCAACTCGGCCATGGACTGCGGCCGCGACTCGGGCCGCACGCCGAGGCCGGCGTCGATGGCGGCCAGCAGCGCGTGGCTGTAACGCTGGCGCAGCGCCTCGTTGGCGGCGAGCGGCTGGTAGCTGTCGGCCAGCAGGCGCGCCACCGAGGGCGGCGGCGCGCGGCCGCTCACGGCCACGTGCATCACGGCGGCCAGCGCGTACACGTCGGTCCAGGCGCCCTGCGCCATGTCGGGCATCTCGGCGTATTGCTCGACCGGTGCGTAGCCGGGCTTGAGGATGACGGTGATGGCCTGCGTCTTGTCGGTGATCACGCGCCGCGCGGCGCCGAAGTCGAGCACCACCGGCCGGCCCGAGCCTTCGAGCAGGATGATGTTGTCGGGCGCGATGTCGCGGTGGTAGCAGTGGGCCGCGTGCATCACGGCCAGCGCCTGCGTCACGCCGTCCATGATGCGCAGGAGCCAGGCTTCGTCGGCGCCACCTGGGGAGGCTTGCAGAGCCTGGCGCAGGGTGTCGCCGCGGTAGAAGGGCATCACCATGTAGGTGGTGCCGCGCTCCTGCCAGAAGCGGTAGACCTTGAGCAGCGAGGGATGGTCGAACTGCGCCAGCAGCCGTGCTTCGTTGATGAAGCTGCGCATGCCGAGCTCGAAGGTCTCGCGGTGCTGCTCCGACAGCGGCGCGACGTTGCCGTCGCCCTGGCGGGTCGAGAGCGAGCTGGGCAGGTACTCCTTGATGGCGACCACGCGCTCGAGCGTCGGGTCCCACGCTTCATAGACCACGCCGAAGCCGCCCTGCCCCACGATGCGCGTCACTTCGAATTCGGCGAGGTGGCTGCCCACGGGCAGCAGGCCGGCCTGCGACCCGCCCGCGCCGGCGCAGGGTTCGGCCGGCCGGTGATGACCTGCGTGGGGTCGTCATCGCCGTCGGGGCGCAGGGTGCGCGAGGAGTCCGGCTCAGCCATCGCCCACCCCCTTCCCTGCCTTGCTCCCTCTCCCCCTGGGAGAGGGTTGGGGTGAGGGCACCGGGCGATGGCAACAGGCGCGCCTCGTCGACGGCCCGGCGCTCTCACCCCC
>NZ_LYVO01000178.1 GCF_001984055.1 Variovorax sp. KK3 | reverse complement strand
GTCGGTGGCGGCAATGGCGCTCCAGTTGTTCCAGCCCGTGGGGTTGAGCATGGCCAGGCTGGGGCTGCCGAAGAAGACTTCATTGGCCGGGTAACGGGTATTGCTGCCGGGCACGAGGTACTCGACGATGCGTTGGGTGGTGTTGCTGGCGCCTGGAACCAGGGCCCAGGTGACGCCGCCGTTGGTGTTGTGGAGTACCGAGGCTCGGATATCGACGGAGCGGGTGGCCTCGATCGATGCGGCGTGGTTGTTCAGCACGCCGGCTTGGCCTGCGGCGTGGCGTTGGGCGTCGAGGGCGCCACCGATGGCCAAGTCGCCGTCGCTGAAGATCAAGGCGCCGTCGCGGTTCTGGATGGCGCTGGCGCCGATGTCCAGGCGGGAGCGGGCGGCGATGGTGGCGGAGCGGACGGCCGAGTGGTCGATGCCATCGACTGTCTCGGCGACGTTGTGGAGAGTGGCTGCGCCAATAGAAACATGGTCGCCGTAGATGCGGCCGGTGCCGATGTTGGTGACCGAAGGCGCGTCGAGACGGGTCGAATTACCGTCGATGACGCCGCGGTTCGTGATGGCCTCGCTCGCCAACAAGCCGGTCACGCTGGCCTGGATGTCGCCGGTGGCGGTGTTGTCGATGGTGCGTGCGGCGAGCAGCACGGACTCGCCTGCGGCGATCCGGCCGCGGTTGGTGATGGCACCGCCTGCGGTGATGTCGAGTTGGCGGTTGGCGACGGTTTCGCTGCCGGACTCGAGCAGCACGACGCCCGACAGCGCCCAGGTCGCATCGACGCCCGACAGCAGCTTGCCGCTGGAGTGGAGGGAGGCCGCATCGACCGTCAACGAACGGCCGGCCGTCAAGCTGCCGCCGAGGTTCGAGACATCGAGGGTCTTGGCGCTCGGTACCGCTGCATGCGGGTCCGTGATGGAGAGCGTGTCGCCCGCGGAGATCAGGCCTCGGGTGTTGTAAACCGCGCCGGGGCTTGTGACCGAAGCGTTCCGGTCCGCTCGAATGGCACCGTCGGTGTTGTTCAGCTCGCGCGCGCCGATGCGGACGTTCTGGCCTTCGATGCCCTGGTCCTTGCCCTGCGTGTTGGCATTGACGATCGAGCCGGCATTGAGCGTCGTGGTGCCCTGCGAGCGGATCAGGGCGCCGGTGTTGTAGATGGCGCCGGCATCGATGCGCAGATCGCCCGTTGCGAGCGCTTGGCCTGCGCGGTTGTCGAAGTCGGCGCCGCGTGCATCGATGCGCACACTCGTCCCGGTGATCTTGCCCTGGGTGTTGTTCAGCCCGGAGGCGGCCACGTCGACGGCACCGCCAGCTTGCAAGGAGCCGCCCACGTTGGAGGTGGTGCCGGTCGTGGTGAC
>NZ_LYVO01000177.1 GCF_001984055.1 Variovorax sp. KK3 | reverse complement strand
GCGTCGGTTTGCAGGCGCATTGCTCACGCTGCGCTGCTGATCAGCGTCCTGCTCTCTCAATGGCTGGCCGTCCTGCCAGCCCACGCCGAGATCGGCCCCGTCACCGAGTCCGAATCCAGGCGCTGCGGCCTCAGCGCCTACTCGGCGCCGATGGACTGCTCCAGCTACGAGGCGGTCTTCGCCACCGTGGATGCCTTCTGCAAGCAGTGGCAGAACATGGAGGCCTACCTTGCGTATTCCGACTCCGGCGCCAACAACGGCGGCCTTCTCCAGTACGACTACTACAAGATCAACTGCAGGAACACGCGCAACCCGCCCGGGCAGAACTCCGGCTGGGAAGGCGGCTACCTCGGCATCGAGCGAACCGCGCAGTGCCCCAGCGGCTCCGGCTGGAAGCTCAGCATACCGGCGAGGGTCTGCGAGCGGCCCGACATCCCCCAGAGCTGCCGCATCGACGAAGCAGGCGCCAGCACCCCTCATCCGATCCTGCCCGCCACCGCCGAGAAGTACCGCCACGAGCTCGACTGGCGCGACAGCGGCCCCGCGCCCCTGTCCTTGTCGAGGACCTATCGAAGCGTGTGGGCCGGCGACCCCAGGCGACCCGACACCGGCCTCGGCGAGGTCTGGACCCACAACCACAGCGCACGCCTGAGGGCGATTCCAGCCGGCGCACCGCACACCGTCGCCATCACGTTGCCCGATGGCCAGCTTCGCACCTTCATGAAGGCGCCCGGCGCAGCACTCTGGACCACCGGCGACAGCGCCGACACCTTGGCGTCCCTTGCATCGGGGGCCTGGACCTACCGGCGCGCCGAGGACGACGCCGTCTTCCAGTTCGATGCTGGTGGCAAGTTGCAATCCCGCACCGATCGCAACGGCTGGGCCACGAGCTACAGCTACGACGCGTCGAAGCGGCTGGCCAGCGTCACCAATGCCTTCGGTCGTACTCTCGCCTTCGCCTACAACGGCGCGGGCCAACTCGCCACCGTCACCACTCCGGATGGACGGGTCATCGGCTATACCTTCGATGCCGCAGGCCGGCTGTCCTCGGTCGCGTACCCCGACGGCAAGAGCCGCAGCTTCGCCTACGAGAACGCGGCCTACCCGCAGGCGCTGAGCGGCATCAGCGATGAGAACGGCATGCGCTGGGGCAGCTTCGCCTACGACGGCCAGGGCCGTGCCGTCGGCACGGAGCTCGCCGGTGGCGTCGATCGATACCAGGTCAACTACCTGTCGCCCAGCACGGCGGCCATCGTCGACCCGCTCGGCACCAGCCGCAGCTACGGCTACGGCAGCAAGGCCGGCAAGCTCGCCGTGACCTCGGGCTCGCTGCCTGCGGGCGAAGGCGAATCCGATGCGGCCTCTCGCACCCAGGACGCCAACGGCCTGATCACGAGCGA
>NZ_LYVO01000176.1 GCF_001984055.1 Variovorax sp. KK3 | reverse complement strand
TTCGGCCAGCGTGCCCACGTCGGCGTTGGCCACCGGCGCATCGTTGACCGCCGCGATGTCGAAGCGCAGCGTGTTGGGCGTGGTGTCGAAGGCGCCGCCCGAGTCCTGCACCGAGAAGGTCAGGCTCGCGTAGCCGGTGCCGTTGCCGTCGGCGCCGGGCACGAAGCTCAGGCGGCCCGCGGCGATGTCCGCGGCCGAGACCACCTGGCCCGCCACCATCGGCGTGCCGTTGAAGAGCAGCGTGCCGCCGGTGGGCAGCGTGTCGATGCGCACGTTGGCCAGCGTCTGGCCCGCATCCGCGTCGCTGAAGGGGAAGGCGGCCAGGCTCAGCACCAGCGGCGTGTCTTCCACGCCCGCCGCGACGGCGTCGGCGCCCTGCGGCGGCGTGTTGGTGCCGACGTTGACGGTGAGCACCGCATTGGCCGTGCCGCCGCGCCCGTCGCTCACCGTGTAGCTCACCTGCACCGGGCCGGTGACGTCGAGGGCCGGCGTGAAGTTGAGCGTGCCGTTCGGGTTGATCGAGACCGTGCCCAGGGCCGGGTTCACGCTGGCGGCGGTGACCACCAGTGCATCGCCGTCGGCATCGCTGTCGTTGGCCAGCACCGCGATGTTCGCGAGCGGCGTGTTTATGGCCGTCGCCGCCACGTCGTTGCCGGCCACCGGCGCGTCGTTGACCGGGTTGATGTTGAAGCGGATGGTGTTCGGCGTCGCATCGGTGTTCTGGCCGCCGAGCGCGGTGCCGCCGTTGTCCACCACCTGGAAGGTGAAGCTCGCGGCGCCGGTGCCGTTGAGGTTGGCTGCCGGCGTGAAGGTGAGCTGACCCAGGCTGCCCGCGGCGATGTTCTGCCCGGTCACCACCGCCACGCCGTTCAGGCGCAGCACGCCCTGCGAAGCCGGCGGCAGCGTGGTGACGATGACCGACTGCAGCGCATTGGCGGGCACGTCGTTGGGGTCGGTGAACGGGAAGTCCGCGGCCGAAAAGGTGTAGACCGCGTCCTCGTCGATGACGATGGTGTTGTCGCTGCCCTCGGGCGCATCGTTGACCGAGGCGACGATGATGATGGTCGAGCCGTCGACATCGGTCAGCGGCCCGCCGCTGCCGGTGTTGCCCAGGTCGCTGGTGGCCATCGTCAGCGCGATGTTGCCGTTGTCGTTGGGCGTCGGCACGTAGTTCGGACGCGCCGCGCTGGCCAGGTAGGCGTTGATGCTCGCCAGCGAGCCCTCGAGGATCAGCGTGCCCGAGCCGCTGCCGGTGACGGTGACGCCATTGCCCGCCACCGCCGTGAGCGTGCCCGCGGCGACGCTCAGGGTGACGCGCATGGTGCCGTTGCCGGCGTCCGGGTCGGCGATCTGCAGGCCGGTGAGGCCGATGGTGGCGTCTTCGTTCGTGGTGCAGGTGGCGGGCGGCGTGTTCACCGGCGCGTCGTTCACCGCCG
>NZ_LYVO01000175.1 GCF_001984055.1 Variovorax sp. KK3 | reverse complement strand
GGCGGGCGATGCCGCCGCGGGCGTGGGCGCTGGCGATGCGGCAGGCGCTGGCGCACCGGCTTCGGCCGCATCGACCGTCAGCACCACCGAGCCTTCACCCACCTTGTCGCCCACCTTCACTGCCACCGACTTGACGACGCCGGCATGCGAGGACGGGATCTCCATCGAGGCCTTGTCGGACTCGACGGTGATCAGCGACTGCTCGACCTGGATGGTGTCGCCGGCCTTGACCAGCACTTCGATGACCGCGACCTCGGAGAAATCGCCGATGTCCGGCACCTTGACTTGCACTTCGCTCATGGTCGGCACCTCAGAGAAGGACGCGGCGGAAGTCCGCGAGGACCTGACCGAGGTAGGCGTTGAAACGGGCCGCGGCGGCGCCGTCGATCACGCGATGGTCGTAGGAGAGCGACAGCGGCAACGTCAGGCGCGGCACGAACTGCTTGCCGTCCCACACCGGCTTCATCGCGCTCTTGGAGAGGCCCAGGATCGCGACCTCCGGCGCGTTGATGATCGGCGTGAAGTGCGTTCCGCCGATGCCGCCCAGCGAGCTGATCGACATGCAGCCGCCCTGCATGTCGGCCGAGCCGAGCTTGCCGTCGCGCGCTTTCTTGGCGAGTTCGCCCATCTCCTGGCTGATCTGCAGAACGCCCTTTTTGTCGGCGTCCTTGAGCACCGGCACCACGAGGCCGTTGGGCGTGTCCGCCGCAAAGCCGACGTTGTAGTACTGCTTGTAGACGAGGGTGTCGCCGTCCAGGCTGGTGTTGAACTCGGGGAACTTCTTCAGGGCCGAGACCACGGCCTTGATCACGAAGGCCAGCATCGTCACCTTGACGCCGGACTTCTCGTTCTCCTTGTTCGTCGATACGCGGAAGGCTTCGAGCTCGGTGATGTCCGCATCGTCGTTGTTGGTGACGTGCGGGATCATCACCCAGTTGCGATGCAGGTTCGCACCGCTGATCTTCTTGATGCGTGACAGATCCTTGCGTTCGACGGTGCCGAACTTGGTGAAGTCGACCTTGGGCCACGGCAGCAGGCCCAGCGCCTCGCCGCCGCCACCGCCCGCCGGCGCCTTCGCCGCCGAGGCCTTGGTGCTGGCCGCGCCGCTCATCACCGCACGGGTGAAGCCCTGCACGTCTTCCTGGGTGATGCGGCCCTTCAGGCCGCTGCCCTTGACTTCGTCGAGCGGTACGCCGAGCTCGCGGGCGAACTTGCGCACCGAGGGCGAGGCATGCGGGAGCTTGCCGCTCGGCGCCTTGGTCGGGTCGTGCGCCGGAGCCGCGGCCGCGGGTGCGGGCGCCGATGGGGTTGCGGCGGCCGGTGCGGCGGCCGGTGCACTGGCAGGTGCCGGTGCAGATGCCGCGGGGGCAGGTGCAGCGGCTGCGCCGCCGGTGCCCTCGAGGACCGCGATCAGGTCGCCGATGTTGACCGTGTCGCCCACCTTGACCTTGAGCTCCTTGAGCACGCCGGCACCCGAGGACGGGATCTCCATCGAAGCCTTGTCGGACTCGACGGTGATCAGCGA
>NZ_LYVO01000174.1 GCF_001984055.1 Variovorax sp. KK3 | reverse complement strand
GCCGGGCAGACGGCCACCATCGTCGGCGCGGGCACCCTCACCATCAACGCCGACGGCAGCTACGCCTTCGTGCCGGCCGCCAACTTCAACGGCGCGGTGCCGCTGGTCACCTACACGCTCACCGACGGATCGAGCGGCGACACCTCGACGCTGGCGATCACCGTCACGCCGGTGAACGATGCGCCGGTCAACACGCTGCCGTCGAGCTACGCGACCAACGAGGACACGTCCGTCTCGCTCACCGGCCTGTCGGTGGCGGACGTGGATGCGGCGGGCGGCACCATCACCGTCACGCTCTCGGTCGGCTCGGGCACGCTCACCGCCACCGCCGGCGGCAACGTGGCCGTGAGCGGCTCCGGCACCGGCACGCTGGTGCTCAGCGGCAGCCTGGGGGACATCGACGCCTTCCTGGGCGCCACCGCCCCGGTCTATGCACCGGCGGCCAATGCCAGCGGCAACGTGACGCTGACCATGAGCACCAACGACGGCGGCAACACCGGCGGCGCACCGCTGCTCGACGTCGACACCACCACCATCGTGATTGCGCCGGTCAACGACGCGCCCACCGCCGTGGCCGATGCCGTCACCGCCAACGAGGACACGCCGGCCACGGGCAACGTGCTGGCGAACGACAGCGACATCGACGGCGATGCGCTCGCCGTCACCCAGTTCTCGATCGGCGGCAACAGCTTCGCCGCCGGCCAGCTGGCCACGCTGGCCAACGTCGGCACGCTGGTCGTCAATGCCGACGGCAGCTACGTCTTCACGCCCGCGGCCAACTACAACGGCCCGGTGCCCGTGGCAACCTACACCGTGAGCGACGGCAACGCGACGGCCACGGCCAGCCTGACGATCACGTTGACGCCGGTGGACGACGCCTTCGCCGATGCCGACGAGAGCGCGAGCACGGCGGAAGACACGCCGCTCTCCGGCTCGGTGCTCACGGGCACGGCCAGCGTGGACGGCCCGGTGACGGTTACCGGCTTCCAGGTGGCGGGCGACGCGACGGCCTATGGCGCCGGGCAGACGGCCGCCATCGCCGGCGTCGGCACGCTGGTCATCAACGCCGACGGCAGCTACACCTTCACGCCCGCGGCCAACTACAACGGCCCGGTGCCGCTGGTGACGTACACCATGACCGATGGCTCGAGCGGCGACAGCTCGACGCTGGCCATCACCGTCACGCCGGTGGAGGACGCGCCGGTCGCCGGCCCCGACACGCTGGCGACCAACGAGGACACGCCGCTCACCATCGCGCCCGCGACGCTGCTCGCCAACGACGGCGACGTGGACGGAGACCCGCTCACCATCGTCAGCGTGCAGGGCGCGGTCAACGGCAGCGTGGCACTCGTCGGCGGCAACGTGGTGTTCACGCCGGCGGCCAATTTCAACGGGCCGGCCAGCTTCACCTACACCGTGAGCGACGGCAACGGCGGCACGTCCACCGCGACGGTGACGGTCAACGTCGCGGCCGTGAACGACGCGCCGGTCGCGGTCGACGACGTGGCGAGCACGACCATCAACACGCCGCTGGCCAACATCG
>NZ_LYVO01000173.1 GCF_001984055.1 Variovorax sp. KK3 | reverse complement strand
CAGCGCTTCTTGACCGGCGGCAGGTCCGTGCAGCTGCCGTGAGCCACTTCGGCCGCCATGCCGATGCTCTCGCCGAGCGTCGGGTGCGGATGGATGGTCTTGCCGATGTCGATCGCGTCGGCGCCCATCTCGATCGCCAGGGCCACCTCGCCAATCATGTCGCCGGCATGCGTGCCGACGATGCCGCCACCGACGATGCGGTGCGTCTCGGCATCGAACAGCAGCTTGGTGAAGCCCTCGTCACGGCCGTTGGCGATGGCTCGGCCCGAGGCCGTCCACGGGAACAGGCCCTTCTCGACCTTCACGCCTTCGGCCTTGGCCTGGTCCTCGGTGAGGCCGACCCAGGCCACTTCCGGATCGGTGTAGGCCACGCTCGGGATCACGCGGGCATTGAAGGCGGCGCTGGACAGCTCCTTGTCGCCCTTCTGCTCGCCAGCGATCACCTCGGCCGCCACGTGCGCCTCGTGCACCGCCTTGTGTGCCAGCATGGGCTGGCCGACGATGTCGCCGATCGCGAAGATGTGCGGCACGTTGGTGCGCATCTGGATGTCGACCGGGATGAAGCCGCGGTCGCTCACGGTGACGCCAGCCTTCTCGGCACCGATCTTCTTGCCGTTGGGACTGCGGCCTACCGCCTGGAGCACCAGGTCGTACACCTGCGGCTCCTTGGGCGCCTGTTCGCCTTCGAAGGTGACACGGATGCCTTCTTTCGTGGCCTCGGCGCCGACCGTCTTGGTCTTGAGCATGATGTTGTCGAAGCGCGGCGTATTGAGCTTCTGCCACACCTTGACGAGGTCGCGGTCGGCGCCCTGCATCAGTCCGTCGAGCATCTCGACCACGTCGAGCCGCGCACCCAGCGTGGAATACACCGAGCCCATTTCGAGGCCGATGATGCCGCCGCCCAGGATCAGCATGCGCTTGGGGTCGAAGCCGAGTTCCAGCGCGCCGGTCGAGTCGACGACGCGCGGGTCCTTGGGCATGAAGGGCAGATGCACGGCCTGCGAGCCGGCCGCGATGAT
Organism: Variovorax sp. KK3; assembly: GCF_001984055.1. Classification (GTDB taxonomy): domain Bacteria; phylum Pseudomonadota; class Gammaproteobacteria; order Burkholderiales; family Burkholderiaceae_C; genus Variovorax. The sequence goes on along the minus strand of NZ_LYVO01000173.1, from coordinate 534 downwards.
GCAGTGGCGGAAACGCACGGTCTTGCTGCTGCCGGTGGCGTCCTTGCCGTCGCCCGAGGTTTCGTTCACCTTGACGACGTAGGGGTCGACGAATTCGCCGATGCCGCGCACCGTGGTGACCTTGCGCATCTTCGCCATGGCGGTGAGGCCGCCGGTGAGCTTGCCCACCACCTTGTTCTTGCGGCCCAGCAGCTTGGCGCGGTCGATCACCGGTTCGTTGAAGGCGACGCCCAGGTCGGCGAAGTGCTTGACCTCGTCGATCACGGCCGCGACGTGCAGCAGCGCCTTGGAAGGAATGCAGCCGACGTTCAGGCAGACCCCGCCCAGCGTGGCATAGCGCTCGACCAGCACCACGTTGAGCCCCAGGTCGGCCGCGCGAAAGGCCGCGGAATACCCGCCAGGGCCGGCGCCGAGCACCAGCACGTCGCATTCGACATCGACCGAGCCGCTGTAGGTCGACGCCGGAGCCGGAGCCCGCGCGGGCGCGGGCGCGGCGGCAGGGGGCGCCGACGCGGCCGGGGCCGGGGCGGGCGA
>NZ_LYVO01000172.1 GCF_001984055.1 Variovorax sp. KK3 | reverse complement strand
GCGAAGCGGAGGCCGCCACAGTGAAGCGATGCCGGCACACCCGCAGCCGCCTTTGCAGCGCGCAGCCCCTTGCGCCGTGGAGCCTGGGCTACGTCCCCGCAAGCAAAAGGCAAGTCACAAAGGATCAGTAAGTCCCCGGATAAGCCCCGCCATCCGCCAAGATGTTCTGCCCATTCAGATACCCCGCCTGAACGCTGCAAAGAAACGCGCAGATCGACCCGAACTCCGACGGCGTGCCGAAGCGCCGCGCCGGGATGTTCTTCTTGCGGCTTTCCCACACCGTGTCGAAGTCTTGCCCCGACTTCTTTGCAGCGCCCGCCATGGTGCCCTTCAGCCGGTCGGTTTCAAAGGCGCCCGGCAGCAGGTTGTTGATGGTCACGCCCTTCGCCGCGATGCCCGTGCGCGCAGCACCGGCGACGAAGCCGGTGAGCCCGCTGCGGGCGCCATTGGACAAGCCCAGGATGTCGATCGGCGCCTTCACCGAGCTCGACGTGATGTTGACGATGCGGCCGAAGCCGCGGTCCGCCATGCCGTCCACGGTGGCCTTGATCAGTTCGATGGGCGTCAGCATGTTGGCGTCCACCGCCTTGATCCAGGCCTCGCGGTCCCAGTCGCGGAAGTCGCCGGGCGGCGGGCCGCCCGCGTTGGTGACGACGATGTCGAAGTCCCGATGCAGCGCGAAGACCGCGGCGCGCGCATCGGCCGTCGTGATGTCGGCGGCCAGGGTCTTGACCCAAGGCCCGCCATGACCGGCCGCGGCCTCCAGCCTCGTCGCCGCATCGGCCAGGGCCTCGGCACCGCGCGCCACCACCACGACGTTCACGCCCTCGCGCACCAGCGCCTCGGCGCAGCCGTAGCCCAGGCCTTTGCTGGCGCCGCACACCAGCGCCGTTCTACCCTTGATTCCCAGATCCATGACGATTTCCTTCGAGGGGCATTCAACGCCCGAGCCGTGTGAAAACAAATATGCCGGCGATGACCAGCGCCGTGCCGGCTGCGATCCATACCGTGAAAGGCTCCCCGAGGATCAGCGCGCTCAGCACGATGGTCGACAGGGGCCCGATCATGCCCGTTTGCGCCGTCATTGCGGGCCCGACGCGCTCGACGGCCATCATCACCGCGAGCACCGGCAACGCGGTGCATGCAGTCGCATTGAGCACCGACAGCCAGATGACCGCGGGCGCCACCTGCAAGGCGACTTCCACCGGCCGCAGCAACAAAAACTGCACGATGCACAGCACGCAGGCCACGCTGGTCGCCAGCCCCACCAGGCGCAGCGAGCCCAGCCGCTTGACGAACTCGCCGCTGGCCACGAGGTAGATCGAATAACTCACCGCGCTCAGGAAAATCAACAGCGTGCCCCACGCCGCCGAGGTGCTCTGGCCCAGTCCGAGTTCATGGCCGAAGACCACCATCACGCCCGAGTAACTGATGGCCATGCCGAACATCTGCCCACGCGTGATCCGGCGCCGGAAAGCGATCCAGCCGAACAGCAGCACGAGCGTCGGGTTCAGGTACAGGATCAGCCGTTCGAGATTGGCGGTGACGTAGGCCAGGCCGGCGAAGTCGAGAAAGCTCGACAGGTAGTAGCCCGAAAAGCCCAGGCCGAACACGCCCATCCAGTCGCGCGCCGTCAACGCCGGCCTGGCC
>NZ_LYVO01000171.1 GCF_001984055.1 Variovorax sp. KK3 | reverse complement strand
CATCCACAACATCCAGCCCGGCCCGCAGGTGATGACCAGCAACCCCGAGCTGTTCTGGGGCCTGATCGCCTCGATGTGGATCGGCAACCTGATGCTGATCATCCTGAACCTGCCGTTGATCGGCATCTGGATCAAGCTGCTGTCGATTCCGTACCGCTGGCTGTTCCCCGCCATCGTGCTGTTCTGCGCGATCGGCGTGTACTCGACCAACAACAACACCTTCGACGTGTGGCTGGTCGCGATCTTCGGCGTCGTGGGCTACATGTTCATCAAGCTGGGATGCGAGCCTGCGCCGTTGCTGCTCGGCCTGATCCTGGGGCCGATGATGGAAGAGAACTTGCGGCGCGCGTTGCTGCTGTCGCGCGGGTCGTGGAGCGTGTTCGTCACGCGGCCGATCTCGGCGGGCCTGCTGGTCGCGGCGGCATTGATGGTGATCATCGTGCTGTTGCCCGCAGTCAAATCCAAACGCGAAGAAGCCTTCGTCGAGGACTGATCTCCTCTACGTCGCAAAAGGCCGCCTCCGGGCGGCCTTTGTGCTTTTCCACTAGCCTTGGGCCCTCCCGGCAAAATCGACCCCCATGAAAAGATCCCACTTCGTCCGCGCGGGCGCGCTCGCGCTGTGCGCCACGGCGCTGCCGGCCGCCTTCGCCCAACAGCCGACGTACCCCACCAAGCCGATCCGCCTGGTCGTGCCCTTTCCGGCGGGTGGCGCCACCGACCTCTTCGCGCGCACGCTGTCGCAGAAGATGGGCGAGAAGCTCGGCACCACGCTGGTCATCGACAACAAGCCGGGCGCCGGCGGCGCCATCGGCTCCGACCTGGCGGCCAAGGCGCCGGCCGATGGCTACACGCTCTTGCTGGCCACCAGCAGCACGCATTCGATCGGCCCGGCCATCAACCCGAAGCTGCCCTACGACACGGTGCGCGACTTCGCGCCCATCGCCCACGTCGGCGACGCGCCGAGCATCATGCTGGTGCCCAACAGCTCGCCGGCGAAGACGGTGCGCGAATGGATCGACTACGCGAAGAAGAACCCCGGCAAGCTCAACTACGCCTCCAGTGGCAACGGCACCATCGTGCAGCTCACGGCGGAGCTGTTCAAGTCGCAGGCCGGCGTGTTCGTCACGCACATTCCGTACAAGGGCACGGCGCTGGCCATTCCCGACCTGATCAGCGGCAAGGTCGACGTGCTCTTCGACTCACTGCCCACCGGCATGCCGCACGTGCGCGACGGCCGCTTGCGCGCGCTGGGCGTGACTTCGCTGAAGCGCAGCCCGCTCGCACCCGAACTGCCGGCCATCGCCGACGTGCTGCCGGGCTTCGAGTCGAGCACCTGGTTCGGCCTGTACGGCCCGAAGGACCTGCCCGCCGACATCGTGGCGCGCGTCAACACCGTGGCCAACGAAGCCGTGCGTGACCCGGAAGTGCGTGACAAGCTGTCGAAGCTCGGCATCGCGCCGGCCGGCAGCACGCCCGCGCAGTTCGCGGCCATGGTGGCGCAAGACGCCGGCAAGTGGAAAAAGATCATCACCGACCGCAAGATCACCAGCGATTAGCCAAGTACTCCCCCAGGCTTCCCCACTTCGTGTGGTACGCCAACCCCCTCGCCGGGGGCAACACCAGCGGCCCGGCAAAGCCGGTTCCGCGGAGAATGTTGCTCTCCCCCAGGCTCCCCCACTTCGTGTGGTCCGCCAACCCCCTCAC
>NZ_LYVO01000170.1 GCF_001984055.1 Variovorax sp. KK3 | reverse complement strand
GGCGCGCCGCCCGTGGCCACGTACACGGTCAGCGACGGTGCGGCCACCTCCACCTCGACGCTCACGCTCACCGTGACGCCGGTGAACGACGCGCCGGTGGCCGTGGCCGACACCAACACCACGCTGGAAGACACGCCGGTGTCCGGCAACGTGCTGGCCAACGACACCGACGTGGACAGCGTCTCGCTGAACGTCACGCAATTCGTGGTCGGCGGCACCACCTACACGGCCGGCCAGACGGCCACGCTGGCCGGCGTGGGCACGCTCACCATCGCGGCCAACGGCGCCTACACCTTCACGCCGGCGCTCGACTACAACGGGCCGGTGCCGGTGGCCACGTACACGGTGAGCGACGGCGCGCTCACCGCCACGTCGACCTTGACCCTCACCGTCACGCCGGTGAACGACCCGCCAGTCGCCGCCGCCGACACGGTGGTCGCCACCGAAGACACGCCGCTCACCATCGCGCCCGCCACGCTGCTGGGCAACGACAGCGACGTGGACGGCAACACGCTCACCATCACCAGTGTGCAGGGCGCCGTCAACGGCAGCGTGTCGCTGGTGGGCGGCAACGTGGTGTTCACGCCGGCCGCCAACTTCAACGGCACCGCCAGCTTCAGCTACACGATCGGCGACGGCAACGGCGGCACGGCCACCGCGACGGTGACGGTCAGCGTGGCCGCGGTCAACGATGCGCCGGTCGCGAACAACGACGTGGCCACGACCGCGATCAACACGCCGCTCGCCAACATTCCGGTACTGGCGAACGACGTGGACGTGGATGGCGACACGCTGACAGTCATCTCCGCGACCGTGAACCCGGCATTGGGCACGGTCACGGTCAACCCGAACGGCACGCTCGACTTCACGCCGGCCACCAACGTGACGGGCGCGGTGGCGATCAGCTACACGATCAGCGACGGCACGCTCACCAGCACCGCCACGCTGACGGTCAACGTCGGCACCAACACGCCGCCGCAAGGCGCGGATGGCGTGGTCGCCGGCGTGGAAGACACGCCGGTGGCGCTGGCGGCGGCCAACTTCGGCTTCAGCGATGCGGACCCGGGCCAGACCTTGGCCAACGTGCGCATCGACACGCTGCCGGCCGCCGGCACGCTGCTGCTCGACGGCGTGGCCGTGACGGCGGGCCAGGTGGTGTCGGCCGCCGATATCGTCGCGGGACGCCTGAGCTTCGTGCCGGGCGCCAACGGCAACGGCATCGGCTACGCGAGCTTCACCTTCTCGGTGCAGGACTCGGCCGGTGCCTTCGACACCACGCCCAACACCCTCGCCTTCGACATCGCGGCGGTCAACGATCCGCCGGTGCTGGTGGCCGACACGGCGACGATCGCCGAGGACACGACGGCCACGGGCAACGTGCTGGGCAACGACACGGACGTGGACAGCGCGCTGACGGTGACGCAGTTCGTCGTCGGCGGCACCACCTACACGGCAGGGCAGACCGCGACCCTCGCCGGCGTGGGCGCGCTGGTCATCAACGCCAACGGCAGCTACACCTTCACGCCGGCTGCCAACTACAACGGCCCGGTGCCGGTGGCGACCTATACCGTCAGCGACGGCGTGGTCACCGCCAGCTCGACGCTGACGATCAACGTGACGCCGGTGGACGATCCGTTCACCGATGCGGACGAGGTCGTGGCGACGAACGAGGACACGCCGCTGTCGGGCTCCGTGCTCACGGGGACGACGAGT
>NZ_LYVO01000169.1 GCF_001984055.1 Variovorax sp. KK3 | reverse complement strand
GCGGGGAACACCGCGGAACCGGCTTCGCCGGGCCGCTGGTGTTGCCCCCGGTGAGGGGGTTGGAGGAGCGACACGAAGTGCGCGGAGCCTGGGGGAGAGCGTCAATACCCGGCGGCCAGGCCATCGCGGCGTGAGTCGCTCGCCGCCACGTAGCCTTCGACCGAGGGATCGCCTGCGCGCCAGATGAACTGCCCTGCACCGAAATCCTGGTACGAGTCGTTGATCACCTCGACCTTGTGGCCCATCGACTGCAGGCCCTGCACCACCGCGGGGTTCATCGAGCCCTCGGCATTGATCTCCATGCCGTGGTTGAAGCGCCAGCGCGGCGCATCGCATGCCGCCTGCGGGTTCTGGCCGTGGTCGATCATGCGCACCAGCGTCTGCATGTGGCCTTGCGGCTGCATGTTGCCGCCCATCACGCCGAAGCTCATCACCGGCTGGCCGTCCTTCATGAGGAAGGCCGGAATGATGGTGTGGAAGGGGCGCTTGCGCGGCTCCACCACGTTGGGGCTCTTCGGGTCCAGGCTGAAGCCGTGGCCGCGGTTCTGCAGGCTGATGCCGAAAGTGGGCTCGACGCAGCCGGAGCCGAAGCCCATGAAGTTGCTCTGGATGAAGCTGACCATCATGCCGCTCTCGTCGGCCGCGGTCAGGTAGATCGTCCCGCCCTTGACCGGGTTGCCTGCCTTGAAGTCCTGCGCCTTTTTCACGTCGATGAGTTTGGCACGCGAGGCCAGGTACGAGGCATCGAGCATTTGCTCGGCAGACACCTCCATCGACGATGGGTCGGACACGAAACGGTAGGTGTCGGCGAAGGCCAGCTTCATCGCCTCGATCTGCAGGTGCTGCGAAGCCACCGAGTCGACCGGCATCGAAGCGAGGTCGAAGTTCTGCAGGATGCCCAGCGCGATCAGCGCCGCGATCCCCTGCCCGTTGGGCGGCATCTCGTGCACCGAATAGCCGTGATAGTCCTGCGCGATCGGCGCCACCCACTCGGGCCGCCAGGTCGACAGGTCCCGCACCTTGAGGGCGCCGCCGTGGGCGGTGGAAAACTTCTCCATCGCCTCGGCGATTTCGCCGCTGTAGAAGGACTCGCCCTTGGTTTCGCCGATCGACTTGAGTGCGCGCGCCGCCGACGGAAAGCGGAACAGCTCGCCCACCTCGGGGGCACGGCCCCAGGGCAGGAAGGCCTCGGCGAAGCCCGGCTGGTTGCGCAACAGCGGCGTGGCCGCGGCCCACTTCTGTTGCACCACGGGCGGCATCAGGTAGCCGCGCTCGGCGATCTCGATGGCGGGCGCCATCAGGTCCTCGAAGCCGAGCTTGCCGAAATGCTCCGACAGCTCGGACCAGGCGCGCACCGCGCCGGGCACGGTGATCGAATCGATGCCGCGCTGCGGCGGCGTGCGTGCGTCGTTGCCGTACTTGCGCTGAAAGTACTCCGGCGTCCATGCGGCCGGCGAACTGCCCGAGGCGTTGAGCCCGTGCAGCTTCTCGCCGTCCCACAAGATGCAGAAGGCATCGCTGCCCAGCCCGTTGCTGACCGGCTCGACCAGCGTCATCACTGCCGCGGTGGCGATGGCCGCATCGACCGCATTGCCACCCTGTTGCAGGATGCGCAGGCCGGCCTGCGCGGCCAGCGGGTGCGAGGTCGACACGACGTTGCGTGCGAAGACGGGAATGCGGGTGGAGGTGTAGGGATTCGAGTAATCAAACTTCATGAGTTGCTTTCACGCTTCATCAAACCGGGGCGTCACCATCTGCTTGCGGGGAACACCGCGGAACCGGCTTCGCCGGGCCGCTGGTGTTGCCCCCGGTG
>NZ_LYVO01000168.1 GCF_001984055.1 Variovorax sp. KK3 | reverse complement strand
GGGGTGGATATTCGGGGGGATGGTGCGGCTGACCAATCCATCGAGCCGGAATCCAAAGGAACTCGCTAACACTGCTGGTCGCGCACAACTCAAAGCGACCGGCGTCTCAGCTTGTCGATGGCAGGTTCTGGATCAAACAGATCACCAGATGTAGGCGAGGCAACCGTTACCGAGCCAGGAGAGACGCCCGCCGCCACGACCAGTTCTCGTTGCGCAACGTCTGTCAGGACGAGCCCGCATTCAGCATAGACGTCCACATCCTCGTAGATCAGTTGCTCGACCGAATATACGCGAAAGTTCGTCAGCGGAGTCACCTGCCACGCGGTCGGGTCATTCGCGGGCTTCTGGGCAAGAAAGCTCAAGTTCAAGCTCCCCATTTCGTTCCACCGCCAATGCCGGTGCAAGCAGAAGAGAAATCGACGATCCAGCCATTGTTTAAGAAAAGGCGAAAAGTCCACGCCTCTCTGAGCGTCTGAGATGCCGGTACGCCGTAGGCACTCACCATAGCGTTCTTGAGGGGCAGGCCGTCGTCTCTCGACAGCAGTCCTTCGACTTGGAACGGAAGAACGTATCTGCCGCCTTGATTTGCATCGCCAACGAACGGCTTCATAGGCTGCTCACGGGGCTTCATCAGGGTAGATGCCTGACTCCTGCATTTTTCGTATCTGGGACCAAATGCGCCCCGTCCATGCGCCATAACCATAGCCGGTGAACTCAGAAGACAATACTTTTCGCATTTCGGGTTCACTCAGCCCATAGACATATGGCGGCACCACCTTTTGATCAGCCCAGGCGTTTTTCGGCGCAAGAACGTGTGTGTTTTGCGTACGACTAACGGAGAGGCTTGCAATCTCCTGCCATTCGTGAGCGTCATTGAAGTCAGGCGATAAAACGACAAACGAGACCTCACGTTCGTTCTCTGTCACCTTCGTAAGTCGGATATGTGCGAAGCTCATCTTGGAGAGGTGACGATTACATTGGGGTGTTGTCGAGTGCGGCTGGTCTCGCTAGCCAAAGTGCTTGAGCGCTACGCCATTCGTTCAAGCGCGGTCGATAGGTGGCTAGTGCGCATGAACTCTTCTGGTGTCCTCGCCTATTCCCGAAGCTGTTGGACGAGCTTTGAGAGAAGTTGCGCAAGTGCTAGCGCCTCGCGCTCTCCAAGTTCCACAGGATCGTTGAAACTCGATCGCACTTTTAAGCAAATGACCCCTGCCGGGTCCAACCAAACCTCAAGGTCGCCGCTAGCAGCGGAATGAATCTCTTGTTCAGGCTTGTCCATCATGGCCTCTACGGATTGATTGGAAAGTGGGGATCATTGCCCGCTTGAGGATCACGTATCTTGTTTCCGTTGCTATCGTAGCCGTGCACGTGCGGTTGCGCGGCGCGCGGATTGATATAAGGAAGACCCGTTGTTGGGTCAACGTGACCTGGATCGATTCGCATGCGTTCATCGCCGGTTGTGGGATCGCGCCACTTGTTTGCCCTCTTGGCATCTTGGACGAAACCCCTATCCCTTGCGAGTTGCTCCAACTCGCCTCGGCTCTTTCCTCGCAAGTCATCTGGGCCCAGCGTTGATTGCATCCATCCGGCTAGCCGCCTGCCCAGTTCCAAGCATTCACCGACGATTGCGCCAGGCGTGACAACGGATGGTTTCCACTGTGGAACGCTCGCTGGTGCGCCTCGGCCATAGGGGTTCTCGGGATCGAAGCTGGGGGGCGCCCCCATCGGTGCGGGCGGCAAAGGAACAGGCAAAGGGCCGATGGGCGTGGGCAAGTACTCGAATAGCCCGTAAGGATCGGAGCCTCTCAGCGCGTTGCCGGAAACAAAGAGATGACGATTCAGACCACCGCTCAGTCCGGCTGGATCGTTCTGCGTGTACCGGCCGCAGGTAGGGCAGTAGGTCCGGAAATAGTTGTAGTGCAGCCCCGACTCCTTGTCGAAGTACTGCCCGTCGAAACGCTTGTTGAAGATGACCTCAGAGATGTTGGTCGTCCCCGGATTCGGATTGCT
>NZ_LYVO01000167.1 GCF_001984055.1 Variovorax sp. KK3 | reverse complement strand
GGCTTAGTGGGCGGGGGCGTTGAACGGTTCGTTCGTGTGCGAGCTGGGCGTGGTGGCTGGATTCCGCTGCGGCGAATTGCCTTGCCACGTCGTATCACCTTGTCGTAATGAAGCCAACACTTGATTCGTCGATGCGGGGCTGGGTCTATTCCCGGCCGCGCAGTAGAGAGTTACATCAAGTGTTCGATCCGTCATTCTTATTTCGGCTAGGCATCGGGCACATTTACAACCTCGTCAGCATGAAGCACTCAGGAGATTGAGGCCTTGCGTTAGCGGTTTCACGAGCCGTGATCATTCGGTTCCCATCGTGACCGTGAAGCGAATGGGCGGTCCAAACTGCGCCAACGTCGCAAGTTGTGCTCCATCTAGTGCGAACTGACAGTTAGCTTCACCTTCGGTATCAGTAAGTCCGGCGATGAACACATCGAAGTAGGCATCTTCAACGCCATGCAAGCCACGAAGCGTTCCTTCTCGTGGCTTCAGCTTATCGAGAAGCCGGTTCACAACATTGGCGACGTCGGCGTGGTCTCTGTCGATTACGAGGCACCAGAGCCCTGTCTTGTTGACGTATTTGCGTCCGGTGACCGGCGCTGTCCTTGTTTCGCCCTTTCGGCGGCCATCGGTTGGCGCGATCCCCAGCTCCTTGGAGATATCTCCGGATCCAGTTCACTTCCAATCAAATACAAGCTCACGATGACTTTTGTATCAGAGGTGTTCGTTTCGGTTTTGCTTCCCATAGATTCCCTACGGATTCACCATCGGGATCAAACACGATCATTTCCAGCCGATGCTCTTTGCGAGCGCACCAGCTTGCGCTCCCCATGATGGAATCAACCGAACTAGTACAACCCTGCCCTCGAGAACATCCTGAGCGGCGGTCTCAATCTCGAGCTCGGTGGAGACGCGCTCGCCATCGGACGTGGTTGAGATCCATTGCACATGCTGTCGGATTTCATCGAGTGTCGGCTGTTGCTTCGGATCAAAGACAACAAGTTGCAGAACGACGTTTTGCAGTCCGAAGTCGCTGCAGCGAAACCTTTGGACGCCGGTAAGAAGCAATGTCGAATCGCATCCGTCGACTTTGCGGAAGACAAACTCGACCTCAGACGATCCCGGATCGTTACGAATCGCAAAGAGTTCCGCATCGTGCAGATGCGCCCACGTGTTTAGCAGAGCTCCGTTGTTCGCGTTCATGATTTCAACAACCGTTAGTGATGCGGCCGCGTGGCCACGGGGACAGGGGGACACCCGGGCCTCTTCGCCCGTTGTCCCAATTGTGGCCGTGTGGTTTGCCGGCTCCATGGTCGCGATGCCAATCAATATCGACTTCCGGCTTTCCGTTCGGACCGAAAAGACGCTCTTGACCGCTTCCTGGCTCGCCATCACCCGGATTGATATGCCATGAACCTGGCTCACCAGCGTTGGGTGTCTTGTCCCGTTGAAGCATCGGACCGAACACGTTCCAACCGAGCAAAGCGCCTGTCGCGGCGCCAATCCCGTTCACCACCCAACCGGCAATTGTCGGCGCAGCCGGCAGAAGCAAGGCCAACTGCCCATCCGGATCTGTATAGCTCATCGGGTTGGAGTTGGCGTAGGTTGCCTGTTCAGTCCTCCACCAAGCCCGATCCGATCGGGCTGCGTATACCGCCCCGTCCGGCTGTCATAGAACCGATACCGGTTCTGCGCCAGCCCCGACTCCTTGTCCCGGTACTGTCCCGGGTACCCAACATTGAACTCGACCGCCGCGATGTTCGTCGTCCCCGGATTCGGATTGACGTCCAGGTTCGCAAACCGGTACTTCGCGATCGTCGGCTTCTCCTCACCGAAGGCCGAGTAGGCCCACTGCCACGCGACCTGGCCCTGGCTGTTGGTCAACCGCCGCGGCGTGTTGAGATGGTCGCTGTGCACGGCGTAGGTCTGACCATCGATCACCGCTGCGATCGGCATCGGCCCGTTGGCCGTGGGCAGGTAGATGTACTGCGTGCTGCCGCTACTGTTGGCACCACCGGTTCCCGTCTCGGCGATCAGGCTGCCGTCTTCGTCGTAGACGTAGGCGAAGCCCTGCTGCTCCGCCGTGCTGGCGGCCGGCGCCCACATCCTCGTGAAGAAGGCCACCAGGCCCCGGAAGAACCCCGGGTCTTGCTCGTCGCCTTCGCTCGGCGGGTACAGCGGCTCGGTCTTGAAGACCCGCTGGCC
>NZ_LYVO01000166.1 GCF_001984055.1 Variovorax sp. KK3 | reverse complement strand
CCGCCGGTGGCCGACCCACCGCCCGGCGCGCGCGCCCTGGGGCGCCTGCATGCGCGCCGCCTGCGCGAGATCTACCGCTCGGCCGGCTGGCCGTGCTGCGACGAGATCGAGGTCGAACTGCTGGCCGCGGGCCTGCTGGAGCGCGTGCGCTCGGGGCAGGGGCACGAGACGCTGCGCGTCAGCGATGCCGGCATCGTGCACATCGCCGGCAGCCTGGTCGTCAACCGCGGCGCGCTGTCGCGCCACGAAGCCCTGGTCGAGCGGGTGGCGCGCGAGATGACGCGTGCCGGCCGCATCGCCTGGCGCGGCCTGGGGCTGCGCGCGCGCCTGCCGGCGGCGGCCGACGGCGACAAGCCGCGCTGGTGCATCGCGCGGCCCGACGTCTTCTCGATCCGCAACACCACCGTCGAGGCCTATGCGCAGCCGATCGTGCACGAGGTCAAGGTCAACCGCGCCGACCTGCTGAGCGACCTGCGCAAGCCCGACAAGCGCGCGGCCTACCTCGACCTGGGCGGCGAGTGCTGGTACGTGCTGGGCTGCGATGCCAAGGGCCGCGCCATCGGCGAGCCCGAGGAGATCCCGGCCGAATGCGGCGTGCTCGTGGCGCAGGGCGACCGTCTGGTGGTGGCGCGCGCGGCGGTGCACCGCGCCCAGCCGCGCATGCCCTTCAGCCTGTGGATGTCGCTGGCCAAGGCGCAGCCGGTGCCGGGCTTCGAAGAAGATTCGCAGGCGCTGCTGGCCGGGCTCGACATCTGAGGCGCCGCGGCCCGCGCGCTTTCGCACTGCCGCACTGCCGCGATGGGCGTCAGCCCTTGAATTCCTTCAGCTTGTTGTAGAGCGTCTTCATGCTGATGCCCAGCATGGCGGCCGTCCGCTCCTTGTGGCCCTCGCAGTGGTCGTAGGTCGCGAGGATCAGCGCCTTCTCCATCTCGTCGAGCCGGCTGCCGACGGCCACGCGCAATTCGGGCATCGGCGGTGCCGCGGTGCCGGGTGCGATCGATTCGGGTTGCGCGCTGGCCGCCGCGCGGCGCGGCACGGCGGCGGTGCCCGACGGCAGCCATTCCTCGCCGATCTCGACGTCGCCGCTCATCACCCACGCACGTTGAACGGCATTGCCCAGCTCGCGCACGTTGCCCGGCCAGTCGTGGCTCGCCAGCCGCTGCGCCGCCGCCTCCGAAAGGCGCTTGGTGCTGCCTTCCCGGCGATTCATCTGCTCGACGAAATGCTGCGCCAGCAGCTTCACGTCGCCCAGGCGTTCGCGCAGCGGCGGCATCGCGATCGGGAACACGTTGAGCCGATAGAGCAGGTCTTCCCGCAGGTGGCCGCGTTCCACGGCTTCTTCGGCATTGCGGTTGGTGGCGGCGATCACGCGCACGTCGGTCTGCTGCAACTGGGTGGAGCCCACGCGCATGAAGGTGCCGCTCTCCAGCACGCGCAGCAGCTTGACCTGCAGCGACATCGGCATCTCGGTGATCTCGTCCAGGAACAGCGTGCCGCCGTGGGCCCGCTCGAAGAAGCCCTGGTGCTGCCGCTCGGCGCCGGTGAAGCTGCCGCGCTCGTGGCCGAAGATCTCGCTTTCCATCAGGTGCGGTGAAATCGCGCCGCAGTTGATCGCCAGAAAGGGCTGGTCGCGCCGCCGGCTCAGGTCGTGGACCGCGCGGGCCACCAGTTCCTTGCCGGTGCCGCTCTCGCCCTGGATGAACACGGTAACCGCCGTGCCGGCCACGCGCCCGATCTGGTGGTAAACCTCTTGCATCGGCGTCGAGGCGCCGATCAGCGAGCCGAAGCGGCCGGTTTCGCGCCAGGTGTCGGTCAGCAGCGTGAACTCGGCGTTCAGCTGCGACGGCCGGATCAGGCGCGACAGCAGATTCTTCAGGTGCTGCGGGCTGACCGGCTTGACCAGGTAGTCCGCCGCGCCCAGGCGCAGCGCCTCGATCGACGTTTCCAGGCTCGCCTGGCCGGTCATCAACACCACCTCGGTGTCGGCGATCAGGTCTTTGTGGGAGAAGAGGGCGAGGCCGTTGCCGTCCGGCAGATGAAGGTCGAGCAGCAGCAGGTCGGCCGGCTGCATGGCCATGAAGCGGCAGGCATCGGCCACCGAGGTCGCCGTCGCCACGGTATGGCCTTCGCGCGCGACCAGGGCGGCCAGCATGCGTGCCGAATCCCGGTCGTCCTCGACGATCAGCGTATGTCCCACAGGTGCTCCTTCCAACGTGCGCCCCGCCGATCCGGACGCGCCTCCTGCGCGCATTGTGCTGCGCGGCGCGCTCGCGCATAAGCGCGTGAACCCGCGCCGTTGTACGACTAGGTGTGATGTCTCAATAGGTTGTTCACCCGGAAGGGTCTGGGAGACTGGAGTTACCACGCTTCAG
>NZ_LYVO01000165.1 GCF_001984055.1 Variovorax sp. KK3 | reverse complement strand
GCTCGGCCGTCGGCAACATCATCGAGCCCGGCGGCTCGATGAGCATCGACGACGCGCAGGCCGTGACCTCCGTGTACATCGGCGCCGGTGGCGGCGGCGGCGGCGGTGCCTACGGCATCACGTCCGGCACCAGCGCCGCGGGCGTGAACGGCGGCACGGGCAATAACGGCAACCTCACGCTCGGCAGCGGCGCCATGCTGACGGTGGCGGAGACCTTGAACATCGGCGGCGCCGGCGGCGGCGCAGGCGCAGGCACGACGGGCGCCACGGAATTGCCGGGCGGCAACGGCGGCACCGGCGGCGCGGGCATCCTGCGCTTCGATGGCGGGTCTGCAGCCGTCGCCGGCCTGGTCCGCGTCGGCGGCCCGCGCGGCAACGCGTCCAATGCCGGGTCCGGCAGCTTGCCGGGCGCAGGCGGTGCAGGCGCCATCCAGATCGGAAGCGGCGGCGCCCTCAGTGCCACTAGCGGCATCCAGGTCGACGCGGGCAGCACCATCACGGGGAGTCAGGGGGCTGGCCAGCGCTTCACCATCGCGGCGCCCTTGATTGGCGGTGGCGGGCAGTTCAGCCAGATCGGCGCGGGCATCACGGTCGTCGAGGGCATGATGACCATGGCCACGTCGCCTCAGGTGCTCGATGGGACGCTGCAGTTCGGCAACGGTGGCAACGTGGGAGGATTGGACGGCAATGCGTCTGTGATGGGGAACGGCACGATCGCCTTCAATCGGAGCGACCAATTCAGGTACTACGGCTCGATCACCGGTACCGGGACGCTGGCGCAGATCGGCAGCGGCACGCTGGTCCTGACTCGCCTGAACAGCGTGGCCCGGACTACCATCGCCGCCGGCGGCACGGTGATAGTCGACGTAGCGCCCGACGATTACATGACGGGAACCATTCTCAACGACGGAACGCTCCGCTTTGAGACCGACTTGTTGGGCGTGCTGGCGCGCATCCAAGGAACCGGCCGATTAATCGGCGCAGCCGATTTCGAGCTTCTTGCAAGCAACAGCTACTCCGGCGAAACGACGATCGAGTCGGGGACGCTCACCGCCTGGAGGGGTGCCAACCTGAGTCCCAACTCGGCGATGACGGTGCGACAGGCGGGCACCCTCCTCATAGGCGACCGACAGACCGTCGGTTCTCTGTCTGGCACGGGCCGCGTGATATTGGAACACCGGAGTGATGCAGGCAATCTCCGGACCGGCAACAACAACCTCGACACGACCTTCAGCGGCGGCTTGGAAGGACGCGGCGGCATCGTGAAAGAAGGCTCGGGCACCTTCACGCTCGACACCGTCAACACCTATACCGGCGCCACGATCGTGCAGGCGGGCACGCTGGCGCTGGCAGGTTCGGGCGCCATCGCCGCGTCGAGCGGCGTGAACGTGGGCGGCGGCGCGACATTCGACATCTCCGGTACCACGGCCGGAAGCAGCGTGCGTACGCTGTCGGGTGCAGGTCGCGTGGTGCTGGGCGAAAGATCGCTCACCCTCACCGGCGGCAACAGCATCTTCGCCGGCGCGCTATCCGGCACCGGCGAGTTGATCAAGCAAGGCACGGGCATCTTGGTGCTGACCGGCGACAACCGCGACCATTCCGGCACGACGACCATCAGCGCCGGAACGCTGCAGGTCGGCAATGGCGGCACCAGCGGCACGCTGGGCACCGGCGCCGTGGTGAACAACGCGTCACTGGTCTTCAACCGCGTCGATGCCGTCACAGTGGCCAATGTCATCAGCGGTACCGGCTACCTCGAACTGGGGCGCCCATCCGTGCTCACCCTGTCGAGCGCCAATACATATACCGGTCAGACCCTCATCCGGCTTGGTACCCTGGCGCTGGCGGGTGCCGGCGCCATCGCCGCCTCGCACTTGGTGATCATCGGCCCCGACGCTACCTTCGACATCGCCGGCGCCGCGGCCGACTCCGCAGTGCGCAATCTCTTGGGCGCAGGCCATGTGGTGCTGGGCGCCAGGTCGTTGACCATCACCGATGCCGCTACCAACTTTGCCGGCGCCTTCAGCGGCAGCGGCAACTTGATCAAGCAGGGCCAGGAAACCTTCGTACTTCTGGGCAACAACACCGCCCACACCGGCGCGACAACCATCGATGCCGGAACGCTGCAGGTCGGCAACGGCGGCACCACCGGCACCCTGGGCACTGGCGCAGTCGTCAACAACGCCGCACTGGCCTTCAAGCGCAGCAACGCCGTCACGGTGGCCAATCCCATCGCCGGCACCGGCACGCTGACACAGGCCGGCAGCGGCACGACCGTGCTGACTGGCGCGAACACCTACACCGGCGCGACGGCCATCCAAGCCGGCACGCTGCAGATCGGCGACGGCGGCACCACGGGCACGCTGGGCACAGGCGGCGTGACCAACAACGCT
>NZ_LYVO01000164.1 GCF_001984055.1 Variovorax sp. KK3 | reverse complement strand
CAGTGGCCTGGATGCTCAGGTCTTTGACATTGAACCGGTTGTACTGGCTCGTCTCGTCCGTCCTGCCACTGCCCGAAGCCGAAGCGAAGGCCGCGTCGTCGTCGCGCTCCTTGCGGCTCATGGCACTGGTCGTGCTCTGGGTGCGCAGGTTCAGGCGGCCGCCGGTGTCGATCTCCAGGCTCTGGCCATGGGCCTCGACGGCGCTCAGGGTCGTGTCGCCGCCGCTTCGCAGCCGGAACCGTTGCGCCTCCAAGGTCGTGCGGGTGAGCGTCGTGTCCTGGCTCTCGGCGTCGAGGTTGAACTTGCTCATGCCGTCTTTCGTGGCATGGCGGGTCTGGGCCGAGCGCTGGTTCTGTCCGGCTTCCAGCGTGAGGTGGCGGCCTGCGTCGATGCTCAGGTACTGGCCGGCGCGCAAGGTTGCGGCGCTGGCGGAGATATCACGGCCGGCCGTGATGCCGACGTGGCCTGCGCCCTGGACCGTGCTGCCCGTCTCCTCGCTTGTGATGCCCCGGCGCGAGTTGGTTTCGCTCCAGCGGATGTCTTCACTGCGCCCGGTCGTGATGCTGGCGAGGTTCACGTCCCGGCCGGCCTGCAGATGGGCATCGCCTGCGCTTCGGACTTCGCCGCCGACCAGGTTCAGGTCGCGCCCTGCGCTTGCCACCAGCGTGCCGCCTGGGTTGGTCACATAGAGCCCGGCCACCCGGTCGCGTGTCACGGCAGTGATTCTTGCCCCCACCGGGGCTGCGCTGCCAACTCCACTGCTGGCCTCCCGCGTGGTCGTCACGACGTTGATGTCGCGCCCGGCAATCACGTCCAGGCGCCTCTGCGCATCGACGCTGCCGCCGATGACGTTCAGGTCCGTGCTGGCCCGAATCCCCACGTCGTCGCCACTGATGCGCCCGCCGAGGTTGTGCACGCTGTCCGCATCGATGCGCACGACCCGTCGGCCTGCGATGGTTCCACCCTCGTTGACCAGGTCGCCCGTGAGCTGCAGGTTCACGCTCTCCCCGGCCAGCAAGGCGCCCGAGCCATCGATGTCGCCGTCCTTCACCCGCACATAGACCTGCGGCACCAGCACCCGCTGGGTACTGCCATCGGCCAGCGTCACGCTCTGCTCCACGAGCCAGACGATGTCGCTGGTCAGCTGCGCCATCTGGGCGGCGGTCAATGCGATGCCGGGGCGCAGGTCGTATCGCCGGGCGAAGGTGACGCCCGCATCGATCAGCGCCGCGAACTGCGCGTCGTCGCTGTCGAACCCGCCCAGGAAGCGCCGCCCGGTCAGCTGCGCGATCTGCTCGCGGATCAGCCGCTGCTCGTAATAGCCGTCTCCGAGGCGCTTCAGGATCGCATCCGGGTCGATGCCGAGTTGGCGCAAGAGGTCGTCGCTGGACTGGCGTTGGCGCTGGGCATCGCTCGTGAAGCGCGGGTCGGTTTCGATCAGATACCGGCTGCCCGGCTCGGGGTGCACGGTGAACAGGCTTGCCGTGGGGATCGTGGTGCTGGGGGTGCTGGTGCGTACCGTTCCGACCTGGACGATCGGGGAGACCGTGGAACCCGGAACCTTGCCTGGGCCGGCAATTGCACTGCCGGTCTGGCCTGGTGTGAATGGCCCTGTGCTTGGCACATTGCCCCCCACCGCCACATTCCCTTCCAACCGCGCGGCGGCCAGAGCGACGGTCGTGTTCGTGGTCAGGCTGTACGGCACGACCTGATACGCCCGCTCGTCGTCCCGGCTGCCGTGCGCAATGATGAAGCTGTGGATGGCCGTCCCGGTCTGCACGGTCGGTGCGTCGACCGGGAGGTTGCGGTTCTCGATCCGGCCCCCGGTCACCGTGAGCGCCCCGCCCGCGAGGATCTGGCTCATGTCGTTGACGCCGCTGCCCACGTGAAGGGTCATGGCCCCGCCTGACACGATCCGGGCCGGGGCGGAACCGGTCAGCACCGGGGTGGACGTCGTGACCGTGGTGTCGTAGGCGTCGTAGATCGACGAGAAGCGCGAGGGCTTGTCGCCATCGGGCCCGCGCACCACGCCGGCGATCGTGGTGATGAAGGCGAAGGTGGCGACATCGAGCCTTTGATGGGCTTGCCGGTAGGCCTGCCAGCGGTCGTACTCGGCCTGGGTGACGGGGTGATCGAAGGGCCGCAGCAGGACCACGGGGCCCGAGGGACCGTCGACCGTGAGTTCGACTCCCACCTGGCCCACGGTGATGTCGGGGTGCAGGCGGCCGATGAAGGAGGCAGGCAGATCCTCCGCAGGTGGCGTCACCCCGAAGGCGGCCCAGATCGGGTCGGTGCGGGCGTACCAGGCGCCGGGCATGGCGGTGGTCTGGCAAGTGCTGGCGCCGCCACCGGTGCAGGTCTCGTAGCTGCGGTCGGCGCTGTTGGCGGGGCTCAGGAGGTAGTAGGGGCGGAAGCGCGAGACGGGGTAGTCGGGGGACGGCACGAGCAGCTTCATGGTGCCGCTGGCGCCCGGGGCGAGCGGGTCGGTGGCGGCAATGGCGCTCCAG
>NZ_LYVO01000163.1 GCF_001984055.1 Variovorax sp. KK3 | reverse complement strand
GGCTTTGGGGGCGGGCGTTGTCATGACTTCAGCTCTTCGCCATGGCCTGCGCGAAAAATCCTCGCACGAGCGCGTGGCAGAACGGTGGCACGAGTTCGCCGTGGTACTTCATCTCCCAGTTCTGGCCGGCCTTGAGCTTGGCCAGCTGGAATGCGTCGTAGATGTCGCCGGCGGCCTTGCCTGCCGGCAGGGTGGCGCGGGTCTCGAGGTCCCAGGTGGGCACGGTGAGTCCGCGCGTGGCGAAGTCGTCGCGCATGCTGGTGGTGTTCGAGTAGTACACCGTCGGGTCGTCCATGCCGCCGCACAGGGCCACGGGTGCCTTCGGCGTCCAGCCCAGCAAGGTGTTCCTGGCCAGCGCCGCGCGGAAGTTCGAGGTCGGGTAGGCATTGCGGAAGCTGTCGGTGAGCAGTCCTCCCGGCCCGAACAGCAGGCGGAAGGTCGGGTCGTCGGGCAGCGAGCCGTTGGCGATCAGCGTCGCGACCGGCGTGTCGGTCGGGAAGATGGTCGGTGCGGTCTGGTCGAAGGGCGCCTGGTAGACGTCCGAGGGTTGCACGTACATGCCGCCGTAGGCGTTCTGGTAGCTGCGCATCAGGTAGGGCATGAACAGCACCCCGCCGATATCGACGGCGCCGCTCGGCGAGGTGATGTCGTCGCCGAACTGCACGAGGTCGTAGGGCCCCGACATGGTGCCGGCCGCGGTCACGGTGAACTCGCCCGCATGGTCGCGCTCGAGCACCTTGTGGGTGGCCATGGCCACGTGGCCGCCTTGCGAATAGCCGGCGATGAAGAGCTGCTTCGAGGCCTCGGCCTTGCCGTCCGAGCTCACCTGCGCCAGGCCGGCGCGCAGGCCGTCGATCATGTCGTTGGCCTGCACCTCGGCGTCGAGGTAGGGGTGATAGCTCAGGCTCGACGTGTCGTAGCCCAGGTAGTTGGGCATCACGACGATGTAGCCGTGCGCCGCGTAGTAGGCCTCCACCATCATCGCCTCGGGCGTCTTCCTGGGGTCGGCCGCGTTGTAGCTCTTGAGCGTGGTGGTGCCGTGCGCATAGAGCAGCACGGGCCGCGGGCCGGTGCAGTCGGCGCTGCTGCCGGTCGGCACCATCAGCGCCGTGGTCGCGGTCGCTGGGGCGCCCTGGGGGTCGAGCGTGGAATAGGTCAGGTGCTGCACCGTCACGCCGCAGATCGCGGCGTCGGCGCGGCTTTCCACGGCGCCGATGCGCATGTCGCCGGCAGCGGGCGTGCTGCCCGACGCGGACGTGGTCAGGCTCTGCATGGCGCTGTCGACATCGGCGGTGCTGTGCTGCTGCGTGACCTTGCTGGCGATGACCGCGCCCCTGGGTGTCGAGCCGACCGTGCCGGGCGCGGGCGCGGGCGCGCGCGTCGATGCGGCGATCGCAGCGGACACCGCATAGAAGTTGGCGTTGTCGCCACCGCCGCCACCGCAGGCGCCAAGTGCGAGTGTCGCGATCAGGGCCAGAGTGAGGCCGCAGGCGTGGGTACGTTTCATGGCTTGCTTGCTTGCTTGAATGGAATCGAACGGAATCGAATGGATGGGATGGATGGATGCCGGGCGAATCACAGGCGTGATCGCTCTGGCATGCGTCGATCGTAGGAATCGACGGGCGCGCGCGATGGTCTGTGAGTCCTATTGCATGACTGCACGTCCCTGCACGTCCCGTGCACATCGCTCCACTTCATTGCAGGCGGTGCTACTTCAGTCCACTGCCTTGCACGCACGCCGCACGCCGCACCCCGCACTCGCAAATGCACGATGCATTGAGATGCACGAGCAAAACTTGGGATTCAAGAGCCACGCGCGAAGACATCGAACTTCTATCGTCGATGCGTGAACACCAACACCATCCCTTCATCGTCTCGCGAGCCCGCCCTGGCGGCCACGCGCCTCTCCACCGTCGATCGCAGCGTCGCTGCGCGACCCCGCGGCTTCGCAACGCGCAAGCTCGTCGCAGCGCTGGGTCGATCCGCGCTCTCATTGCAAGTAGGCACCGTCGCGCTGTCCTTGATGGCGCCGCTCGCCTTCGCCGACAGCGGTCCGGCCTGCAACGCGGCGGCAGCCGGCGCCTGCCAGATCATCTACAACGACAGCGGCAACTCCGCGAACCACGGCGACACGGGCGTTTCTCCGCCGTCGATCACGAGCACCTTCACCAACACGCAGACGTTGACCGGCGTGAACGGCCCGAGCGGCTGGGGTGCCATCCAGCTCGAGACCATGGCGGGCAGCGGCGGTGCGGCCGACAGCGACGGCGGGCACGGCGGCGCGGGCGGCATGGGCAGCAACGTGACGGCCACGGTCGGCGCCGGCGTGACGGCCCAGGGCATCAACAGCGGCGGCATCCTGCGCTTCACCGCGCAAGGCGGTACCGGGGCGCCGGGCCAGGGCGACCACGTCGGCAATCCCGGCGTCGGCGGCGTCGGCGGTGGCGGCGGTGCGGTGTGGGTCCAGATGGATGGCACCGTCACGTCGAAAGACGCCGGATCGCCGGGGCTGTACATGCAGTCTCTGGGCGGCACCTC
This sequence comes from Variovorax sp. KK3, assembly GCF_001984055.1. Classification (GTDB taxonomy): domain Bacteria; phylum Pseudomonadota; class Gammaproteobacteria; order Burkholderiales; family Burkholderiaceae_C; genus Variovorax. The sequence goes on along the minus strand of NZ_LYVO01000163.1, from coordinate 568 downwards.
GGCCATGAGCGGCAAGGGTGGCAGCGACGGTTTCTTCGGCCCTCTGTCGGGCAACGCCGGCGGCAGCAATTCGGTGACGGCGAACATCGGCGGACGCATCGACACCGTGGGCACGGGCGCGTCGATCAACGGCATCGGCGGCGCCGGCGGCGACGGCGTGGGCGACAGCGGCGGCCTTTCCGAATCCGAAGCCAGGGCGGGCGGCAACGGCGGCAGCTCGGTGTACGCCGTGCAAGCCACCGTGACGGGCAGTATCCAGTCATCCGCCGGCGACGGCATCGACGTGCTGGCGGCCGGCGGCGCGGGCGGGCAGGGCGGCACGGCGCACAGCGCGCCCGACTCGTCCACGGGCGGTGCCGGCGGCGCCGGCGGTTCGGCGCCCACTGCGCAGCTGACGATCTCGGGGCAGGTGGGCGGTGCGCTGCAGGGCGCTTCCGTGGCCAGCAGCGGCGGCGCGGGCGGCGCTGCGGGCGGTGCGGGCGATTCGACCGCATCGGGGGGCGGTGCCGGCGGCGCCGGCGGCAATGGCGGGCCGGCGACGCTGACGCTGCAGGCAGGTGCCCGATTG
>NZ_LYVO01000162.1 GCF_001984055.1 Variovorax sp. KK3 | reverse complement strand
GTGTACTACCGCCCGGCCCCCGTGTACTACGGCCCGCCGCCGGCGTACTATGGGCCGCCTCCGGGCTACTATCGCCCCCATCGCCACTGGCGTTGATTCGGCGAGCGACAGACGTCGATTGCTGTCACAGAACGAACCGGCCTCTCGAGGCCGGTTTTTTCTTGGGCGCTCGATGCGCGTGCGGCCGTGCTACATGGCCTTGAACAGGTGGGCGTACAAGCGGCTCACCGGAATTTTTTCGTCGCGGCCGCGCAGCACCAGGTGCAGCTTGCCGGCCTCGTCGCGATGCACCGACTCGATGGCATCGCTGCGCACCACCGTCGCGCGGTGCACCTGCCAGAACTGCTGGGGATCGAGCTGCGGCAGCAGTTGCTTGAGCGGGGTCCGGATCAGGTATTCCTGGCCGCCGGTCAGCACCCGCACGTATTTGTCGGCCGCCTCGAAATACTTCACCTCGTCGATCGGCACCATGCGCACGGTATTGCCGGCGCTGCCGGCCTCGCTGGCGGCGATGAGCTTGAGCGGCTGAGCGCCCGCGGTGCCGGGCAGGGCACCGCCGCCGGCCGCGGCCAGCAATTGGCGCCATTGCGCCAAGGTGCCGGCCAGGGCCTCGTCGGGCGCAGGCGGCACGCCGGGCTGCGCGGGCTCCAGCACCTGTTGCAGGCGCGCGACGGTGCGCCGCAGCCGCTCGGGCTGCACCGGCTTCAGCACGTAGTCGATCGCCTGGGCGTCGAAGGCGCGGGCCGCGTATTCGTCGTAGGCAGTCACGAACACCAGCTGCGGCATCGGCGCTTCGTCGGCCGGCCAGGCATCGGCCAGTTCGGCGGCCGCGGCCAGGCCGTCCTGGCCCGGCATGCGGATGTCGAGGAACAGCACCTGCGGCAGCAGTTGCAACGCCTCGCGCACGGCGCTGCGGCCGTCGGCCACCATGGCCACGATCTGCAGCTCGGGCCAGGCAGCGGCCAGTTCGGCGCGCAGGGCCTGCGCCAGGAGGGGTTCGTCTTCGGCGATGAGGGCGGTGGCGTTCATGCTGAAAGGGGCAGGTTGAGGGCGGCGACCGTGCCGCCGGAAGGCCCGGGCGCCAGGCGCAATTGCGAGTCTGCGCCGTACACCGTGGCGAGCCGCTCGCGCACCTGGGACAGGCCGAAGCCGCCGTCTCCCGGCGCGGTCGGCGGCTCGCGCCAGTTGTCGGTGCCGATGCCTACGCCGGTGTCGCGCACCTCGATGTGCAGTTGCCCGCCTTCGCGCCGGGCCAGGACCGCGATCTCGCCGCCCTCGACCTGGGGCTCCAGACCATGGCGGATGGCGTTTTCCACCAGGGGCTGCAACAGCAGCGGCGGCACCGGCACCTCGCGCAGGTCGTCCGGCAGCTCCAGGCGATAGTGCAGCCGCGGCCCCATGCGCACGGCCATCAGCGCAAGGTAGTCGCCCAGCCGCTGGAACTCCGCCGCCAGCGGATGGGCCAGCGCACGCGAGCCGGCGAGCGTGACGCGCAGGTAGCTGTTGAGTCGGTCGAGCATTTCGATGGCCCGCGGCGGATCGGTGGCGATCAGCACGCGCAGGTTGGCCAGCGTGTTGAAGAGCATGTGCGGCTCGAGCTGGGTTTCGAGCACCTTGAGCCGCGCGTCGGTGGCGTCGCGCTGGGCCATGGCGATCTCGCCTTCGAGATACTTGCTCTTGCCGCGGCTGTAGTAGTAGTAGCAGATGACGATGCTGGTGCCGGCGGTGATCAGCAGCGTGGACGCGAACTTGTCGGGTGAGAAGTGCACGAATTCCAATATCGGCCGACCGTGCCAGGCGTCGCCGATGGCATTGCCGCCCAGGAAGCCCGTCACGATCCCGAAGACGATCAAGGCGACTCCACGCCAGCCCAGCGGCCAGGGCGCGGGGTCGTTGCCGGCCATCGCGATGCGGCCCAGGTCGATCACCAGCCAGGCGATGCCGCCGATGGCCAGCGAGTAGACCACTTGCGAACCCCAGGTGCCCCGGCCCGACACCGCCATCGCCGCCGCGATGACGCAGCAGAACACCGCCGTCGAGACCCCGTGGCGCAGCACGTCGCGCAGGTGCTCGACGGGCGTGCGCGACACCCGGGTTTCGCTCACCGGTTTTCCTCGCCGCGCAGCGCGCGGCGTTCGCGTTCGAGCATGCGGTCGTAAAGATTGCCGCCCGGCGCCACGAAGAACACCACGGCACCGTGGATCATCAGGCCCAGACCCCAGCCCAGCAGGGGATACATGGCCCAGTTGTGGCCGCGCGAGCTGGCCAGCACGACGAGGAAGACGTTGACCAGCAGGTAGACGGTGGCATGGATGTACCAGCCCATCTTGGCGCCGGCGCGGCGGCGGGCGAGGCGTTCGATGCGGTCGCCTTCGGAGGAGGTGCGGTCGTTCATGGTCATGTCCTCGATGGATGAGCGATTCTTGCGGAAGAAGAGAGCGAACGGGGCGGGTGCCATCCTAGGCTTGCGCGGCCGGGAAGCCGGCACGGTCCTCGCGGATCGCCAGCTTCCAGAGCCTGAGCGCCCGGGCCGCGAAGACACCGCTGAAGGCGCCGTAGAGCAGGCCGATGCCGAGCGCGAAGCCGGTGTGCAGCGGCAACTGCGGGTGCATCGCCACCAGCACGCCCACGGTGTACTTGGTGAAGAAGATGCCCATCATCAGCGCCAGCGGCACCGCGCTGCCCGGCAGGTGGAAGCGGCGGGCCGCAACGTCGTAGCGTGCCGAGGCCGGCAGCGGCCAGCGCTGCACCGTCAGCAGCGCGGCGGTGGCGGCCCCGGCCCAGCCGATCAGGGCGACCGGCGCATCACCGAAGGCCGACACGATGCCGTAGAAGGACAGGCCGGTCATGGCCAGCGGCATCAGCGTGACGCGCGTCAGGCTCATGGCGCTCGCGAACATCTGCCGCATGCCGAGCCACACGAGCAGCGCGAAGAGCACGAACACCCAGCGCGGGGTGTGGGTCAGGATCTGGGTGAGCATCTGCATCATGGTTCTCCGGAAGGGGTGGAAATTGAATCGATGGGAGGACTTTGCCGGCCGCTCCCGGGGCCCGCCACGGGCATGCGACGAACTGCATCCAGGCAGCGCCAGTTGCAATTCGCAAGCGCCGGATGCATGCGCGCAACGCCTGCTTTACCCGGGCTTTACGGTTCGTAAGAACTGGGCGCTACGATTCGGCGCTCCACTAGTGGCTGCCGGTTGCCCCGGCCCCCTGCAAAGCCCGTTCACCCGATG
>NZ_LYVO01000161.1 GCF_001984055.1 Variovorax sp. KK3 | reverse complement strand
CGATCCGGAGGGTCTGGTTCGGCAATCCGGCAGACCTTTGGACATTCTTCCTCTCGAGGGCGGTGGAGGCGGAATGCTTGGAGGTGGAGGCACGGGAACCCGAGGCACACCGTTACCTCCACGACCGGCATCGCCAGCGGTATCGCCCGCACCGCAGATTCCCAGCCCGGTTGCTGGGGAGCTAATGTGCCGCCCTGCCACTGCCGGCGGGCGCGCCGGCAAGCAAAGTCGGCTTCGCGAGCTCGCAAGTGATGACAAACTCGGATCGGGTGATCGCGGATGGCTGGAACAGGAACTCAACTCTATTGCGCGTGGTCAACGCGACACGTTACGCGTTCCTCCTGGAAAAGAACTGGCGCATGAGCGTGGGCGAGAGGCAGCAAAGGGCTATGGATATGACCACTCAAATCTGCAGGATCGAGAACTCCATCGTTTACAGCATCGATATGACGACTGGGGAAGATCCAACCGTGAACGTCCTCCTGAATAGCGGAGCCAGGCCGTGAAAATATCCATGAAACAAATTGAGGCCGTCGTCGCATTGTCTGCACACAAGAGATATGCCCGCTTCATCAAGCTTGCAGCCGACCAGCGACTGGTTTGGGGACTGCATCTGAACGGATGGGCACTGGCCGGGACCGACGATGGGATGCCCGTTTTCCCACTCTGGCCGGCAAGGGAATATGCGGAACTGTGCGTTGGAGGCTCCTGGGCCGACTATGTCCCTAAGTCGATAGAGCTGGACGACCTGTTCGATGGACTACTTCCTAGTCTCGACGCCAACGGGACAAAATTGGGCGTGTTCTACACCGCGGGCGACAAAGGCGTTCTTCCCAATCTGGCGGACTTCGAGCGGGATCTACGCGCGGAACTCGCCAGGATTGAGTGAGCGGCCATCGGTTTTCTCTTCATGCAGGGCGGTTCCCCGACAACCTAGCCGCCAACCGCAGCCAGGACGCGGCAGGACGACGGCTCAGCGCCACCGATTTCGCCAGCTGCAGCTGCGATGCGGCCGGGCGCATAACGACCCTGACGCAAAGCTGTTGATGCCGCCCCTCTACAGCCTGAACCCCTTCGCCATCTCCACCACCGCCTGCCTGTCGAAGGCATTGACCTCGTCAATCAGTTCGTTGCTGAACAGGCGGGCCGGGTCGCCCAGCTCGTCGGCGAGCTTCGGGTTCTTGCTGCTTTCGGCGGTCATCTCGATGTTGGCCTTCCATTCGGCCAGCGACGAGGCGCCGAAGCGCTGGTCGGGGTCGTCGGGGCGGCGCATCCAGCTGTTGCGGCGGTCTTTCATGATGAAGGCCAGTTCCTTGCGCGCCTCGGCCTCGCTGCGGCCCTTGGGGCGGCTTTCGGGGTAGACGGCCCAGTGCAGGTCGATGCCGGCGTCGAGGTTGGTGTGCGAGAAGAGGGTGGCCTTGGCCATGCCGCGGAACAGCGCCACCAGGCTCTTGCGCTCGTCCTTCAGCAGCTTGCGCGGCACGCAGATCCAGCCCGAGCCGATCTGCGCGAACTTCGGCGTGATCGGCACGTAGCGCAGCGGCGTGCCCACCAGCTCGATGCGCGCGGCCGCGGTGTCGAAGGCCACCATCGCGTCGACGCGGTCGTTGTCGATGGCGGCGCCTGCAGGCGCGCCGTCGCCGATGGCGATGTACTCGCACTTGTCGTCCTTCAGGCCCAGCTCGGCCAGCATGGTCTTGGTGACGACGATGCCGGTGTCGCCCTGGCTGCGCACGCCGATGCGCTTGCCGGCCAGGTCGGCGGCCGACTTGATGGGGCTGCCAGGCTTCACCACGATCACGTTGGCATTGCGGGGCAGCCACTTGTAGACGCTGACCAGGTCCAGCCCCGGGTCCTTGGCCATCGCCGGCAACAGGATGCCGGGCACGGCGGGGCCGAAGTCGACGTGGCCGGTGCGCAGGCTCTGCAGGGCCTGCGTCATGCTGGACATGTTGACGTACTCGACGTCCACGCCCTCGGGTTTGTAGAAATCGAGCCTGGGGTGCTGGCCCGCGGTGACGAAGCATTGCTGCGGGTCGTTGACGGCGGCGGTGTTCGCCACCTTCATGATGCGCAGCTTCTGCGCCAGGGCCGGCAGCGCGCCGCCGAGTCCGAGGGCGCCGAGGCCCAGGCCAAAGTCACGTCGATTCAACATGGTCCACTCCTGGCTGAAGAAATGAGGTTCGGGGTTCAGACGTTCACGGTGCGCTGCGAGCTGTCCGCAGGCATCCAGTGCAGCACCCGGCGCTGCACGCGGCGCAGCAGGCTGGTCAGCAGGATGCCGATGACCGAGAGCACCACGCACACCGCGAAGCTGCCGCCGGTGTCGGCCTGCGCTTCCATCTGCAGGATGAGCACGCCCAGCCCGGCCTGCGCGCCGACGAATTCGCCGACCACCGCGCCCACCACGCTGAAGGCCGCGGCCATGTTCAGGCCCGCGAAGATGAAGGGCAGGGCGCTCGGAAACTTGGCCTTGCGGAAGATCTGCCACGGCGTGGCCGACAGCGAGCGCAGCAGGTCGATGCGGTCGGGGTCCACGGCCTTGAAGCCCGCGATGCTGGTCACCAGCACCGGGAAGAAGGTCAGCAGGCAGATGATCATCACCTTCGAACCGATGCCGAAGCCCAGCCACACCACGATGATCGGCGCCACCGCCACCTTGGGCACGCTCTGCAGCGCGGCGACATAGGGTTCGAGCAGCGCCTCGACCTTCGGCATCTGCGAGACCACGATGCCGATCGCCAGCCCGATCCCGCTGCCGATGCCGAAGCCCAGCACGATCTCGGTGAGCGTGATGCCGCCGTGGTACCAGAAGCCGTCTTTCGCGAAAGGGCCGGTGGCCAGTCCGCGCCACAACGCGATGCCGATGTCGCTGACCGGCGGCACCAGATGCCTGGGCACCTTGAAGATGCGCACGGCCGCCTCCCACGAGCCGAGCAGCGTGATCAGCAGCAGGATGGATTGCACGCGGGTCGATGCCAGCGGGTTGGCGCTGCGCCGGCGTGGTGCCGTGGCGGCTGCAGGTGCGGCGGGCTCGTGACGCACGGCGGGCGTCGAAGCGGAAGCAGGGGTGAGCATGGCGGTCGTCATGACGGGCCTTTCAGTCGAAGGAAGCGGCATGCGAGAAGCGCTCGCGGATCGATGCGGTGGCGGCGGCGAAGGCCGGGTCGGACATCACGTCCATCGTGCGCGGCCGCGGCAGGTCGATAGGGAGCACGCGTTCGAGCGTGCCGGGGCGCGGCGACATCACGAAGACCTGGTCGCCCAGGAACACGGCCTCGGGAATGGAGTGGGTGATCAGCACCACGGTCTTGCCGCTTTCCATCCAGATGCGCTGAAGCTCGAGGTTCATGCGCTCGCGCGTCATCGCGTCGAGCGCGCCGAAGGGCTCGTCCATCAGCAGGATCTTCGGGTCGTGCAGCAGGGCCCGTGCGATCGAGGCACGCTGCTGCATGCCGCCGCTGAGCTGCCGCGGCAGCTTGTGCTCGAAGCCGTCGAGCCGCACCATGTGCAGCAGCTGCATGGCCCGCTCGCGCGCCTTCTTCATGTCGAGCCCGATCACTTCGGCCGGCAGCATGACGTTGTCGAGGATGCTGCGCCATGGCAGCAGGATCGAACTCTGGAACACCACGCCCACGTCGCGCCGCGTGCCGCGGATCGGCTGGCCGTCGAGCAGCACGCTGCCCGTTTCGTAGTCCAGCAGGCCGGCCAGGATGCGCAGCAGCGTGCTCTTGCCGCAGCCGCTGGGGCCGACGATGGTGACGAAGCTGCCCTGGCGGATGCTGCAGTCGATGTTGCTGAGCGCGAGCACGCCATCGCTGCCGCCGCCGAAGTTCTTCGACAGCCCCTCGACTCTGATGTAGTCGCTTCTTGCTCCCTCCCCCTCTGGGGGAGGGCCGGGG
>NZ_LYVO01000160.1 GCF_001984055.1 Variovorax sp. KK3 | reverse complement strand
GAACATCCTGGCGCTGAACGCGGCAGTGGAAGCGGCTCGCGCCGGTGAGCAGGGCCGCGGCTTCGCGGTGGTGGCGGCCGAAGTGCGGAACCTGGCGCAACGATCCGCTGCAGCGGCCAAGGAAATCAAGAGCCTGATCGACGATTCGGTCGGCAAGGTGGACGCCGGCGCGGCGCTCGTGGGCGAGGCCGGCCGCACGATGCAGGAGGTGGTCGCCAGCGTCAAGCGCGTCACCGACATCATCGGCGAGATCACGGCCGCCAGCCACGAGCAGACGCTGGGCATCGAGCAGATCAACCAGGCCATCACGCAGATGGACCAGGTGACGCAGCAGAACGCCGCCCTGGTGGAAGAGGCCGCCGCCGCAGCCGCCTCGATGCAGGAGCAGGCCGGCAGCCTGGTGCAGTCGGTGAGCGTGTTCCGCCTGCAGGCCACCACCTGAATTTTGCGTCGCGGCCCTTCAAGGCCGGGGCGTTCTGCCGATATCTCCGTGGAGCAGGTCCGACTGCTCGCCCGAGCCGCCCAAGGCGCGGCCATTCGAGACGCAACCCGAGAAACAGCACCATGCTCATGAAGACCTCCGACCATTCGAAGCAGGCCGGCGCCGGCGCAGCCCATTCGTCCTCCACGCCTGCGGCCCGCCCGCTGGAATTTCTGTCCTTCACGCTGGGCGACGAGGAATACGGCATCGACATCCAGAAGGTGCAGGAGCTGCGCGGCTACGACGCGGTGACGCGCATCGCCAACGCGCCGGAGTTCATCAAGGGGGTGGTCAACCTGCGCGGGATCATCGTGCCGATCATCGACATGCGCATCAAGTTCGCGCTGGGCCAGCCGAGCTACGACCAGTTCACGGTGGTGATCGTGCTGAACATCGGCGGCCGCGTGGTGGGCATGGTGGTCGACAGCGTGTCGGACGTGATCACGCTGAGCGCGGACCAGATCAAGCCGGCGCCCGAGATGGGCTCGACTCTCGACACCGACTACCTGATCGGCCTGGGCACGCTCGAAGAGCGAATGCTGATCCTGGTGGACATCGACCGGCTGATGTCCAGCGACGAGATGGGCCTGGTCGAAAAGATCGCTGCCTGAACGCCGACGTCCCGACCCTCGGCCGACCCCACCCAGATTCCATTTCGAGTTTCAACATGAAGTCTTTCTCCAACCTCCGCATCGGCACGCGCCTGGCCCTGGGCTTCGGCGTGGTGCTGCTGCTCACCCTGCTGTCCGCCGCCTTCGCGTTGGTCAGCGCCAGCCGCAATGCCGAGGCCACGCGTGTCATGATGCAAAGCCCGCTGGTCAAGGAGCGGCTCATCTCCGACTGGTACGTGCTGACCTACTCGGCCATCGCCCGCACCGCCATGATCGCGCGCACCAGCGACGCGACTCTGCCCGTGACCTTTGCCGAGGTCATCGCCGACAGCACGAAGAAGGGCACCGAGACCATGGGCAAGGTCGAAGCCCTGCTCTTCACCGACGAGGAAAAGACGGCCTTCAAGTCCATCGTGGATCTGCGCGCCAAGTACCAGCTGGCCAAGGACGCGGTGCAGAAGGCCAAGGCCGGTGGCAGCGTGCAGGAGAGCGAGGCGGTCTACAAGGACGTCTTCCAACCCGCTGCCAAGGCCTACGAGAACGAAGTGCTGGCGCTGCTGTCCATCCAGCGCAAGGACATCGACCGCATGAGCGGCGAGATCGATGCGGCGAATGCGGCCAGCCTCAAGCTGCGGCTGGCGATGACCGCGCTGACGCTGCTGGCCGGCGCGGCCTGCGCCTTCCTGATCGCGCGCAGCATCACGCGGCCCTTGGGCCAGGCGGTGAAGGTGGCCGAGACCGTGGCCGGCGGCGACTTGAGCGCACGCATCGAGGTCGAGTCGCGCGACGAGACCGGCCAGCTGATGCAGGCGCTCAAGAACATGAACGAGAGCCTGGCGCGGGTGGTGACGCAGGTGCGCAGCGGCACCGACACCATCGCCACGGCCTCGGGCCAGATCGCGTCGGGCAACCAGGACCTCTCGTCGCGCACCGAGGAACAGGCCAGCTCGCTGCAGCAGACCGCGGCGTCGATGGAAGAGCTGACGAGCACCGTCAAGCAGAACGCCGACAACGCACGGCAGGCCAACCAACTGGCGCTGTCGGCGTCCGAAGTGGCCGTGAAGGGCGGCGAGGTGGTCAACCAGGTGGTCGACACCATGGGCTCGATCCATGCGTCGTCGAAGAAGATCGTCGACATCATCAGCGTGATCGACGGCATCGCCTTCCAGACCAACATCCTGGCGCTGAACGCGGCGGTCGAAGCGGCCCGCGCCGGTGAACAGGGCCGTGGCTTCGCGGTGGTGGCGGCCGAAGTGCGCAACCTGGCGCAACGCTCGGCAGCCGCCGCCAAGGAGATCAAGGGCCTGATCGACGACTCGGTCGGCAAGGTGGACGCCGGCTCCGAGTTGGTGGCCGAGGCTGGTCGCACCATGAACGAGGTGGTCGACAGCGTGAAGCGCGTGACCGACATCATGGGTGAGATCACGGCGGCGAGCCACGAGCAGACCCAGGGCATCGAGCAAGTGAATCAGGCCATCACGCAGATGGACCAGGTGACGCAGCAGAACGCGGCGCTGGTCGAAGAAGCGGCGGCTGCAGCGGCCTCGATGCAGGAGCAGGCCGCGAGCCTGGTGCAGGCCGTGGGCGTGTTCCGGCTGGGCGACGACCTTGCCGTGGCGAAGGTGCTGGCGCAGGCCAAGGCCACGAGCCGCAGCGTGCAGCCGCTGGTCAAGGTGCCCGTTCGCACAGCCGCTGCATCCGCGCCCGAACGCCGCGTGGCTGTCAAGCCAGCCGCCAAACCGGCCGCCAGCACCGCGGCGCCCTCCGGCGACTGGACGGAGTTCTAAGCACCTGCCTGCCCGCCCGTCCGACCCAGGTCCGGCCCCGTGTCCGCGGGCCCCATCACGAAGGTTGAAGAAAAATGCAGTGGTTCCAACGACTTCGCGTCAGTGCCCGGCTGATCCTGGCCTTTCTGGTGGTGGCCGCGCTGGGTGCCGTGATCGGCGCGCTCGGCATCTTCCACATGGGCCGCATCAGCGAGGGCACGAGCCGGCTTTATCACCGCGAGCTGCGCACGCTCGAAAGCGCGCAGGCCGCCAACATCCACCTGCTCTATGCCAGCCGGGCGCAGATGGGCCTGCTGTCGGCGTCGACCAAGGGCGAGCGCAATGCCGGCATCGCGGAACTCAGGAAGGCGGGCGCCGAGCTGGGCGAGCGCATGGCGCAGATCAAGCCGGTGCTGCTCGAAACGGACCAGGGCGCCAAGCTCTTCCAGCTCTACGAGTCGCGCGTGGCGCCCCTTCGCAAGCGCATGGGCGACTTCATCGAGCTGATCTCAGCGCAGTCGCTGGACAGCTCGCAGTTCGATGGCCGCGTGGGTGAAGAGAGCGCGCAGCTGCTGAAGGACTCGCGCGCGCTCGAAGAGGTGCTGGGCCAGATGGTGGCGCATGCCGACGGCATGGCCAAGGCCAGCATGGAAGGCGCCGAGGGCACCTTCAAGACCTCTCGCCTGGCGATGCTGGCCGTCGCCCTGGTCGGGCTGCTGGCCAGCGTGGGCCTGGGCGTGCTGGTGGCGCGGCTGCTGTCGCGCCAGCTCGGCGGCGAGCCGGCCTACGCGGCCGACGTGGTCGGGCGCATCGCCGGAGGCGATCTCACGGTGGGCGTGCAGGCGCGTTCGGCTGGCGAGGGCAGCGTGCTGCATTCCATCAAGCAGATGCAGGACCAGCTGACCGAGGTGGTGGTGCGCATCAAGCATTCGAGCGACGCCATCGCCACCGCGTCGAGCCAGATCGCGTCGGGCAACCACGACCTGTCGTCGCGCACGGAAGAGCAGGCCAGTTCGCTGCAGCAGACGGCGGCGTCGATGGAAGAGCTGACGAGCACCGTCAAGCAGAACGCCGACAACGCGCGGCAGGCCAACCAGCTGGCGCTCTCCGCTTCGGGCGTGGCCGTCAAGGGCGGCGAAGTCGTGAGCCAGGTGGTGGACACCATGGCCTCGATCCACGCCTCGTCG
>NZ_LYVO01000159.1 GCF_001984055.1 Variovorax sp. KK3 | reverse complement strand
CCTAGAGAAAGACGATGCTTATGACGACGACCGACACGGCTCCCGGTAATGCACCGGATGGTGAACAAGCGCAGGGCGTGCGTCCGGCCGAAGGCTATGCCGGCGACGTGCTGCCCGAACTGGCCCACGCCTGGACGACCAACGGCGAGGCCGTGCTGGTCGACGTGCGCAGCGACGCCGAGCGCGAATGGGTGGGCTTCGTGCCCGGCGCCGTCGGCGTCGCGTGGAAGCAGTGGCCCGGCATGGCGCCCAACCCCGCGTTCGACGAAGCGCTGCGCGCCGCCGTGCCGCAGGGCAAGAAGGCCGTGCTGCTGTGCCGCAGCGGCGTGCGCTCGATCTCGGCCGCGCGCCGCGCCACCGAGCTGGGCCTGGAGGCCTACAACATCCTCGAGGGCTTCGAAGGCGATGCCGACGCCGACGGCCACCGCGGCCGCAAGGGCGGCTGGCGCCTGCGCGGGCTGCCCTGGAAGCAGAACTAGGCGCAAAAAAATGCCCGCGCGGCGGCGGGCTTGGTATACCGACTCGAAGGCTCGGTCAGAGCTTTGGAATACGGAGCTTTTGACCGGGGTAGATCTTGTCGGGGTGCGTCAGCATCGGCTTGTTGGCCTCGAAGATCGCGTTGTACTTGTTGGCGTCGCCGTAGTACTTCTTCGAGATGGCCGAGAGCGTGTCGCCCTTGACGACATCGTGGTACTGCGCGGGGTCGGCGGCCGGTGCCACCAGCTGGTTGTCGACCTTCGTCACGTTCGACACGTTGCCGGCCGCGAGCGTGGCTTTCTCGCTGGCTTCCTGCGAAGGCGCGTTGCCCTTCAAGGTGACCAGGCCGTCGGCCGCCGCGTAGCTCACGTCCAGGTTGGTCAGGCCGAGGTTCTGACTCTCGATGTAGGTCTTGATGGCATTGCCCGCCACCTTGTTGGCGTCGGGCTCGGCCGCGTGGGCCGACGAGCCGCCGAACAGTTTCTCTCCCGCTTCCTTGATGAAACTCAGCAATCCCATGGAATTCTCCTTGTGCCTTGGTTGATCGGACGGCCACTTTAACGGCGCGCCGTGACGCGCCGGCGTAGGCGTCGTTCGCAATTGCAAGCACCCGTGAGCGCAACTCGCAATAATGCCGCGCATGGCATTCCTCGCGATCGACATCGGCAACACCCGGCTCAAGTGGTCGCTCTACGACGCGGCCCGGCCCGGTGCGACGCTGCTGTCGCACGGCGCCGAGTTCCTCGACCACATCGAACGGCTGGCCGACGGACCCTGGGCCGACCTGGCGGCCCCCTCCTCCATGCTGGGCTGCGTGGTGGCCGGCGACGCGGTGCGGCGTCGCGCCGAAGAGCAGGTGACCGAACGCTTCGACTGCTCGCCGCGCTGGGTGGTGTCGAGCGCCGCCGAGGCCGGCATCGTCAACGGCTACGACCACCCCACGCGCCTGGGCGCCGACCGCTGGGTCGCGATGATCGGCGCGCGCCACCGCATGCTGGCCCAGGGCCCGGCACGGCCGATGGTGGTGGTGATGATCGGCACCGCCGTCACGGTCGAGGCGGTGGACGTGCACGGCAAGTTCCTGGGCGGGCTCATCCTGCCGGGCCACGGCATCATGCTGCGCGCACTCGAGTCGGGCACCGCCGGCCTGCACGTGCCGACCGGCGACGTGCGCGAATTTCCCACCAACACCAGCGACGCCCTGACCAGCGGCGGCACCTACGCCATCGCCGGTGCGGTGGAGCGCATGGTGCAGCACGTGCGCGCCCATTGCGGCGCCGAGCCGGCCTGCTACATGACCGGCGGCGCGGGCTGGAAGATGGCGCCCAGCATGAACGGCAACTTCGAGCTGGTCGACAGCCTGATCATGGACGGCCTGCTGGTGATCGCCCAGGAACGCATGCTCGCCTCCTGACGCCGGCTCCGGCCGCGCCGCCGGCCCCTGCGGCGTAGCCAGTTGGCACAAGCGGCGCGCCGATGCGCGCGCCTAGAGTGGGGAATGGCGTACACCCACGAGCACCTCGAGATCCAGAAGACGCTGCGCCGCTTCATCGACGAGCGGATCAACCCCCACGTCGACGAATGGGAAGAGGCCGAAGCCTTTCCCGCCCATGCCGTCTTCAAGCAACTCGGCGCGCTGGGCCTGCTGGGCCTGCACAAGCCCGAGGCCTACGGCGGCGGCGGACTCGACTATTCCTACGCCATGGCCATGGCCGAGGCACTGGGCCACGTGCGCTGCGGCGGCGTGCCGATGGCCATCGGCGTGCAGACCGACATGTGCACGCCCGCCCTGGCCCGCTTCGGCGGCGACGCACTGTGCCGCGAGTTCCTCGCCCCGGCCATCGCCGGCGACACGGTCGGCTGCATCGGCGTGAGCGAACCCGGTGCCGGCAGCGACGTGGCAGGCCTCAAGACCCGCGCCCGAAAGGACGGCGGCGACTACCTCATCAGCGGCCAGAAGATGTGGATCACCAACAGCCTGCAGGCCGACTGGATGTGCATGCTGGTCAACACGGGCGATGGACCCGTGCACCGCAACAAGTCGCTCGTCATCGTGCCCATGGACAGCCCCGGCATCGAGAAGGCGCAGAAGATCCGCAAGATCGGCATGCATTCGAGCGACACCGGCCTGATCCATTTCGACGAGGTGCGCGTGCCGCAACGCTTTCGCATCGGCGAGGAAGGCCAGGGCTTCGTCTACCAGATGCAGCAGTTCCAGGAAGAGCGCCTGTGGTGCGCCGCCAGCTCGCTGCTGCCGATGGAAGACTGCATTCGCGAGACCATCGAATGGGCGCAGCAGCGGCAGCTCTTCGGCGGCACGCTGGCCGACCAGCAGTGGGTGCAGTTCAAGCTGGCCGAATTGCAGACCGAGGTCGAGGCCCTGCGCGCCCTCACCTATCGCGCCTGCGAGCTCTACGTGCAGGGCGACGACGTGACCGCGCTGGCATCAATGGCCAAGCTCAAGTGCGGGCGGCTCACGCGCGAGGTCGCCGACACCTGCCTTCAGTTCTGGGGCGGCATGGGCTTCACCTGGGAGAACCGCGTGTCGCGGCTCTACCGCGACGGCCGGCTCGCCTCGATCGGCGGCGGTGCCGACGAGGTGATGCTGGGCATCCTGGCCAAGACCATGGGCATCGCCAAGCGGCCGCCCAGAAACTGAGCGCTCGACCGCGTCCCGGGCCCCTTTTTCCAAGGGAAAACCAGGAGGCCGCACCCCGTTTACGTGGAATTCCGTACAGCCCTGGTCAGCCAGCGGTCAGGCGCCGGAAACGACCCTCGGATGGTCACTACGAGGATCGAGACAATGCAAATCAAGAGTCAGGCTGACTTCTTTTCAGGAGTCATGTTCACGGTGGTGGGGGGCGCATTCGCTGTCGGCGCCACCAGCTACAACGTGGGCGACGGTGCCCGCATGGGGCCCGGTTATTTCCCGCTGATGCTGGGCATTCTGCTGGCCATCCTGGGCGCGGTCATCATGTTCCAGGGCCTGGCGGTGGAGACCGCCGACGGCGACAAGATCGGCAAGTGGGCCTGGAAGCCGCTGGCCTTCGTCATCGGCGCCAACCTGGCCTTCGGCGTGCTGCTGGGCGGCCTGCCGTCCATCGGCGTTCCGGCCATGGGGATGATCATCGCGATCTACGCGCTGACCATCATCTCCAGCCTGGCGGGCGAGCACTTCAAGCTGCGCGACGTGCTGGTGCTCGCCACCATCCTCGCCGTGGGCAGCTACGTGGCATTCATCTGGGCGTTGAAGCTTCAGATCCAGGTCTGGCCGACCTTCATTTCGGGCTGAAGCAGGACAACGCACCATGGAACTCATCCACAACCTGGCGACCGGCTTCGGCGTCGCCTTCACGTTCACCAACCTGCTCTACTGCCTGGTCGGCTGCATCCTGGGCACGCTGATCGGCGTGCTGCCTGGCATCGGCCCGGTCGCCACCATCGCGATGCTGCTGCCGGCCACCTACGCGCTGCCGCCGGTGTCGGCGCTCATCATGCTGGCGGGCATCTACTACGGCGCCCAGTACGGCGGCTCCACCACCGCCATTCTGGTCAACCTGCCGGGCGAGTCGTCCTCGGTGGTGACCTGTATCGACGGCTACCAGATGGCAAGGCAGGGACGAGCCGGCCCCGCGCTGGCGGCCGCCGGCCTGGGCTCCTTCTTCGCCGGTTGCGTGGGCACGCTGATCCTGGCCGC
>NZ_LYVO01000158.1 GCF_001984055.1 Variovorax sp. KK3 | reverse complement strand
ATCCCACCCACCCCGCTTCAGCTTCACCTCGAACAACGACGTCGTATCCGACACCTCGTTCGCCGTCGCCACGTAGTAGCGCCCGCGCCGCTTGAACGCCGTGAGCCCTTCCACCGACAGGTCGCCTTCGCTCACGATCATGTCGAGGTATTCCACGTCCTTCGGGTCGGTGATGTCGAACACCGCGATGGCGGACTTCAACGTGCGCTCAAGCCCCACGAAGGCCAGCACGCGGCCCTTGATGCGCAGCAGGGTCAGGCCTTCGGGCTCCACGCCCTTGTTGTCGCTGCGGCTGTCGTCGTAGATGCCCAGGCGGATGGCCTCGGCGTCGAGCTTGCTGCCGCTGTCGTACACCAGCTTGCCGTCGGCGCGGCGGATCGACATCGAATGGCCTCCGAAGGCCACCAGCGGGCCGCCGCGGGCCGAGTCGACGTTGGACATCGTCAGGCGGCCCAGCTCGCTGCCGTCGGGCACGTATTCGATGGTGGCGTTGCCGGCCGAGCCGCGGCGCTCGTCTTCGGAGTCGCCCTCGCCGTTGTCGCGCGAATCGCCTTCGTTGGCCATCACCAGGTAGGTGTCGCCGCGGTATTCGTACGACGCGATGGCGTCGGGCTGGTACAGGCCCTTGACCGGGACGCTGCGCAGCTGGATCACGCCGTCCTGGTCGTTGGGGTCGATCTCGTTGCCGGGCAGCGAGAAGTCCTTGAGGCCCAGGGAGTAGATCTTTTCGAAGCGGCGGCTGCGCAGGTTGAGCACCGCCACGCCGTTGGCTTCTTGCAGGCCCACGTAGGCGTAGCGGCTGTCCTTGTCGACGGTGATGTACTCGGGCTCGGGGCCATAGCGGCTGTACGTGGCGGGCTGCGTGGGCAGCGTGCCGGCGGCGGGGAACAGGCGCAGCTGCTGATAGCCGGGGATCGACGGGTCGAGCGGCACGTCGACCACGTCGCGCCGGCGCACGTCGATGATGCTCACGCTGCCCACCGGATCGTCGGCCGACAAGCCCGCGGCGGTCGGCCGCGGATTGGGCGTGCCCTCGTTGGCCACCAGCACCTGGCGGCCGTCGGGCGTGAAGGTCAGCATGTCGGGCAAGGCCCCCACCGTGACCGGCGCGCCGGCCTGGCGCCGGTTCTTGGTGTCGTAGAACACCACCACGCCGGGGCGCGTGCGGTCCAGCGCGTTCTCGATGGCGAAGGCGGCCAAGCCGTCGTGAATGGCAACGCTGTTGACCAGCCCGAACTGGCTCACGTCGATGTGCGCCACGCGCTGGCCGGTGTCGCGGTCGAGCACGTCGACGCCGAGAACGCCGGCGACCCACAGGGTGTCGGTGCGCTCGTCGAAGGTGACGATCTCGGATTTCTGGCCCGGCACGCCGGGCTGGTGGGCGAATTGCCAGAGGCGTTGGACTTGGACTTCGACGCGGCGGTCAGGGCGCTGGTGGGCTGTCGCTGACGGGGCGTGGAGGAGGGTGAGGGTGGTGAGGGCGGCTGTTGCGAGGGCGCGGGTGAGTTGGGATGGGGGGAGCGGCATGGCGAGCACCTGTAGACGAAAGTTTGTCGGCGGGGTGAGGCTCGCTTGGGGGTGTGACGGGTTTGTGACAAGGGCCTAGCCGTGAGGCTGGTCACGCATGCCTGCATGGCCGACCCACTACCACCTCCTGCACGGACGTCGAAATGTGTGAGCGGTTCAGCCAGAAGACGCCTAATGTCGCTTAAACGCAGCCCATCGCCGATCCCCGCTCATCAGCAGGCGCATTGACCATTTGCGCGCGCAGTAATGCGTCAAAATCTAAAACCGAGCGAGCTCAATGGCTTACGCGAAGAGCAACTCGACTTCACCGCCAACCGACCACTATCGTCCAAGATCAATATGCATCCCATATCATCAATTCAATTAAAACTCGGAACGCGGCATCAAGATTTGCTTGACATAGACAACCCGGCAGTAACGGTATTTATTGGCCCAAACAACTCTGGAAAGAGCATGCTACTGAGAGAGCTTCAAGC
Source organism: Variovorax sp. KK3 (assembly GCF_001984055.1). GTDB lineage: Bacteria > Pseudomonadota > Gammaproteobacteria > Burkholderiales > Burkholderiaceae_C > Variovorax. The sequence continues at coordinate 2,302 of NZ_LYVO01000158.1, read as the reverse complement.
TTTTCTCCTAATGGGACATGCGTCCCCAACGCTTCTTCTAAACAACATCAAATTAAACACCCCGTCAACTGAAGCCAGATTGTTCATGGTTGCGCGCCTATTAAAACTTGAAGGCATTCCCGCAGACATTGACGACGAGAGCAGTTTCAGTATTACTCGCTCATCAACCCAATATGGCACTAGTAAATCAGATCTCTACATGCGTTCTGGCGAAATAAGCAATGCTGAATTCTTCAGCTTGTTCATGCGTCACGAAATTCTTATGCTTGATGGCGCAAGTAGACTCGGCTTGGTATCACAAAGAGCAGTTCAGTCGTATGAGCAGGCTCAGAACAACTTCGCACGCCTCTTTATTGACGACGATATGCGAAGCAAACTTAGAACGGTGCTTTTTGGAGCGTTCAAACAACATTTAGTAATTGACGCCAGCTCAACGCCCGGCAATTTAATATTGCGATATTGCAAGATGCCTCTTCCTAGCGCCCAAATTGAGCGCAGCCTAACAAGCGACGCAATCCGATATCAAGCATCCGGCGAGCGGCTCGAGACCATGAGCGATGGGGTGAAGGCACTCACTGGAATATTGGTAGAACTATATGCTGGCGATCCTCGCGTATTAATCGTTGACGAACCCGAAGCGTTCCTGCACCCGTCGCTCGCCCGCCTTCTCGGCAGCGAGATAGCGCGTCCAGCAGCAGAAACCGTCGCAGATAAAAATGTCTTTATTGCGACCCATAGTGCAAATTTTTTGATGGGCTGCGTTCAAGCTGGGTCAAACGTCAACATAGTTCGCTTAACTTACAACAATGGGGTGGCAACAGGCAGAATTCTCAATGCAAATAAAGTCAAGACGCTATTCCGCAACCCGTTGCTTCGTTCAGTGAACGCTGTCGAAGCACTCTTTTTTGACTCCGTCATAGTAGTCGAAGCCGATAGTGATCGAGCATTTTATGATGAGATCAATCATAGACTAGTCGCCTCACATGACCCACGCGGGATCTCGAATTGCCTATTTCTCAGAGCTCAAAATAAGCAAACAGTCGCAGATATAGTTAGACCTTTGCGAGCACTAGGAATTCCCACTGCAGGAATTTTGGACATTGATGCGTACAAAGAAGGAGGGTCTGTATGGAGTAAGCTGACAACAGCAATTGGCGTCCCAGCGAGCTCACACCAAGGTTTGTCAGCCATGAGATCTCACGTCAAGAAGGCTTTTGAAGCGATTAATAAAGATCCAAAACGAAATGGCGGCATTGATATCCTCGATCCGGCCGAGCGAAAAGGCGCAGAAGACCTGTTCGACCAGCTTGGCCTTTACGGGTTATTCGTTGTCCGTCGAGGCGAGTTGGAAAGCTGGTTACCGGGCATGTCGACAAAATCTGGTAAATCGGACTGGGTAGTTGATATCTTCGAGAAATTGGGCGAAGACCCCTCGTCTGCAAGCTACGTCCGTCCTGCGGAGGGAGACGTTTGGAGCTTTATAGGAGAAATAGGAAGTTGGTTTCGCAACCCGCAACGGAGAGGGATGTAGGGCTCGGGTCGGCCGCTTCCGGTGAATGCGGCGCTAAGAAGCACTAGTGCGACCGCACATCTAGGGCCAGTGTCAGTTTGGAGACTGGCACATCAAGCGCATGTGCCAAACGCGCGATGTTGTGAAGCCCAATGTTGCGCTCGCCCCGCTCGACCGAACTCACGTAGTTCGTATGCAGTTCCGCAAGCTCCGCCAGTTGCTCCTGCGTCAACAGCAACTGTTCTCGGCGCGCCCGAACAGCCGCACCGAACAAGGCTTGGACCTTGTCTTTGGCTGGCGGTTTGGAGCGCGGTTTTGGCACCGCGCGAGTCTCCCGGCACTCACACTATAAGTACACACACTATGAGTGTGATTGGGGCATACTACGCCGCCTGCTGGATTCCGAGGACCACCTCAAAGCCAGCATGAGCAATGCACGAAATCTGGCAACCGGGAGAGAAGCACATGGAGCCACTTGGGCAGGACGAGCAGGAGCTTCGGCTTCCCCTGATCCTCACGGAACGCAAACACTTCGAAGTCGTCCGCGACTTGGTCCACGCTGGCCAAGCCCAAGCGGTGATGAAGCTGGTCGCAGACCCTTACGGCGGCTGCTTGCCCGTGGCCGGCGTGGTCGTCAGCGAGATCACGCCGGAAGCCTGGCAGACACTGCAAGCGCGGCTGCGGGAATGAGGAGCGCAGCCCCGGCAGCGCTGGCTTGGTGACGGCCAACGCGCAAGCAAGGCCCGCAGGCACGAGCTGGAATCAGCCCGCCTCCCTCCCCCACTTGTTGCG
>NZ_LYVO01000157.1 GCF_001984055.1 Variovorax sp. KK3 | reverse complement strand
GGCAGGCGCGCTCAACACGCTGGGCAACGGTGCGCTCGGCAATGCCTCGGCCATCGACATCGCCGCCGGTGCCGCCCTGCGCCTGGGCGGCAATGCGAGCGCAGGCGGACTCACCGGCGCCGGGGCGCTCGACGTGGGCGTGGGCAGCGTGCTCACGCTGGGCGGCACCAACGCCGACAGCACCTTCGCCGGTGCGCTCAACGGCGCCGGCAGCCTTGCGAAGGCCGGATCGGGCACGCTGGTGCTCAACGGCGGGGGCACGGTCGCCGGCACGTCCGTCGATGCAGGCCGGCTGCTGATCGGCGATGCGTCCAACCCGGCCGCCGTGCTGAATGGCCCGATCACGGTGGCGAGCGGCGCGACGCTCGGCGGCACGGGCACGGCGGGCAACAGCGTGACGGTGAACGCAGGCGGCGTGCTCGCGCCCGGCGACGGCATCGGCAACCTGCGCGTGGGTGCATTGACGCTCGCGCAGGGCAGCGTGCTCGAGATCGGGCTGGGCGCCGCATCGGGCAGCCCCACGGTGCAGGGCGTGTCGGACAGCATCACGGTCGCGGGCGACCTCACGCTCGACGGTGCCACGCTCAACCTGGTCGACGTGGGCGGCTACGGGCCCGGCCTGTACCGCCTGTTCGACTACGGCGGCACGCTGAGCCTGGGCAACGGTGGGCTGGTGCTCGGCGCCACGCCGGGTGGCACGCCCATCGTCCAGTACCTGAGCGGCGCGAAGCAGATCAACCTGGTCAATGCGGCGGGCCTCACGCTGGCGATGTGGAACGCGAACGGCGCCGCAAGCGCGACACAGATGGGCGGCGGCACGGGCACCTGGTCGACCACCTCGCCGGTCTGGACCGATGCGATCGGCTCGGTGACAGGCGCGATGCAGCCGATGCCCGGCTTCGCGATCTTCGGCGGCACGCCGGGCGTGGTCACCGTCGACAACACCGCGGGCGCGGTCAACGCCACCGGCCTGCAGTTCGCGGTCGACGGCTATCTCGTCGACGGAGCGCCGCTCACGCTCGTGAGCTCGTCCGCCACGCCGATACCGGTCATCAACGTGGGCGACGGCAGTGCGGCCAGCGCGGGCTACGTGGCGACCATCGATGCGCCGCTGGCCGGCAGCGCTGGCTTCGACAAGATCGGCGCCGGCACGCTGGTGCTGGGCGGTGCCAACACCTACACGGGCAACACGGTGCTCAGCGGCGGCACGCTCTCGATCGCGAGCGACGCGGCGCTCGGCGCGCCTGCCAACGGCATCGACTTCAACGGCGGCGCATTGCGCGTGACCGGCACCGCCGACACCGGCACCGCGCGCACGGCGGTGCTCGGCGCGGCCGGCGGCACCATCGACATCGCCGACCCGGCGGGCCGCTTCGACATGTCGCAGCCGATCGGCGGGAGCGGCGCGCTGGTCAAGGCCGGCACCGGCACGCTGGTGCTGAGCGCCGACAGCAACTTCGGCGGCGGCACCACCATCGCGGCCGGCACGCTGCAGCTCGGTAACGGTGGCACCGGCGGCAGCATCACCGGCAACGTGACCAACAACGGCGTGCTGGCCTTCGATCGCTCGGATGCGCTCAGCGTCGGCGGCACGATTTCCGGCAGCGGCAGCGTGAGCCAGATCGGCACCGGCAGCACCACGCTGGGCGCGTCGAACGGCTACACCGGCGGCACCCTGGTGAGCGCCGGCACGCTGGTCGGATCGTCGGGCAGCTTTGGCAGCGGACCCATCACCGACAACGCCGCACTGGTGCTGGCGCAGGGCGTGGACGGCACGCTCGCCAACGTGATCGCCGGCACCGGCAGCTTCACCAAGACGGGCGCAGGCAATCTCACGCTCACGGCCGCCAGTGGCGGCTTCGCGGGCACCACCGCCGTCGATGCGGGCACCCTCACCGTGCAGGGCGTGCTCGGCGGCACGCTGGGCGTCGGCAGCGGCGCGACCCTCGCGGGCATCGGCACGGTCGGCAGCACGACGGTGGCGGGCGGCGGCACCGTCTCGCCCGCCGGCAGCGGCATCGGCACGCTCAACGTCAACGGCAACCTGGTGCTCGCACCGGGCTCCACGCTTCTCTACGACGCGTCGACGCTCGCGGGCGACCGCATCGCAGTCAGCGGCACGGCGACGCTGCAGGGCCCGACGCTGGCCTTGAACGCCAACGGCACCTGGAACCTGGGCGCGAGCTACAGCGTCGTTGATGCGGCTGGGGGCCTGACCGGCACCTTCGGCAGCGTGAGATCGAACTTCGCCTTCCTCACGCCCAACCTGAGCTACGGGCCCACCTCGGCATCGATCACGCTGACGCGCAACGACGTCGGCTTCTCCCAGGTGGGCACCACGCCCAACCAGATCGCAGCGGGCGCGGCCGCCGACAGCCTGCCGGCCGGCTCGCCGCTCTACGGCGCGGTGGTGCAGCTCGATGCGCCCTCCGCGCGCCTGGCCTTCGACCAGCTGGCCGGCGACACCCATGCCAATTCGCGCACCGCCATGCTGGAGGGCAGCCATTTCACGCGCGACGCCGCGATCGACGCGCTGCGTCAAAGCGAGGGCGAATCCGTGGCGGCGCCCGATGCTTCTGCATCGCGTGGCGACCGCAACCTGTGGCTGCGCAGCTTCGGGTCGTGGGGCCACACCCGCGCCGACGGCAATTCGGCACGCACCAACACCTCACTGGGCGGCGTGCTGATCGGTGCCGACATGCCGGTGGGCGGCGGCTGGCGCGCCGGCGTGTACGGCGGCTACAGCCAGGGCAAGTACGAAGCCGACAGCCGGCGCGCGCGCGTCGAGGACGATGCCTACCACCTCGGCGTGTACGGCGGCACGCGCTGGGACCGGCTCGCGCTGCGCCTGGGCGCGTCGTACACGCGGCACAAGCTCGAGTCGCAGCGCACGGTCGTCTTCCCGGGGCTCGTGGATTCGCTGCGCGCGGACCAGCGCGCGCGCACGGCCCAGGTGTTCGGCGAACTCGGCTGGCGCATCGACGCCGGGCGCGTGGCGCTCGAGCCCTTCGCCAACCTGGCCTATGTCGACCTGCGCAGCAAGGGTTTCGCCGAACGCGGCGGTGCGGCGGCGTTGCGTTCGCGCGGCGATTCGAAGGACCTCACGTTCAGCACGCTGGGCCTGCGCGCCTCCACGCTGGTGAGCGCCGGCGCCGCCGACATCACGCTGCGCGGCATGGTCGGATGGCGCCATGCCTTCGGCGACGTGGTGCCGACCTCGACGCTGGCACTGGCCGGCGGCAACGACTTCCAGGTGGGCGGACTGCCGGTCGCGCGCAATGCGCTGGTGGTCGAGGCCGGCATGGACATGGCGGTGGCCCGCAACTTGCGCGTGGGCATCGGCTACGCGGGCCAGGCGGGCGGCGGCCGCCGCGACCATGGCCTGAAGGCGAACCTGCTGTGGAAGTTTTGAGCGCCATGGGTTGCTCCGTCACCCGTGGTGGGTACAGTGGGACGCCAGCACGTGAAAGGATGGCGTTCCATGGGTTTCGCTTCGACCGGACGGTTCGCCGTGTTCGCACTGCTCGCTGCGGCGCCGTGGCAGGCAGACGCGGGCACCACCAGCGCCTTCACCCTGTCGGTGCAGACCTATTCGGGCTCGCGCGAGCGCCAGTACAAGGTCTATGTGCCCGACGGGCTCACCGGGCCGGCGCCGATGGTGATGGTGCTGCACGGCTGCCAGCAGACGCATGACGACGTGTTGCGCGACTGGGGCCTCACGGCGGCGGCCGACCGCAACCGCTTCGTCCTCGTCGCGCCCTTCATCACCAGCTACGACGGCCTGCGCAACACCAACTGCTGGGGCTTCTGGCTCGACCAGCACCGGCACCAGGGCCGCGGCGAGCCCGAAGACCTGCACCAGATCGCGCGGCAGGTGGAGGCGCGCTTCGCGATCGATCCGAAGCGGCGCTACGTGACGGGGCTTTCTTCGGGCGCGGCGATGGCGGTGGTGCTCTCGGTCACGCACAACGAGTACTTCGCGGCGGCGGCCAGCGCCTCGGGGCTGCCCTACGGCGAGGACTCGGCCTCGGTCTCGTTCTCGGGTTGCCCGGGCAGCGCCACCTTCCATGCCGTGAGCCGCGTGGTGTCGGACATGCGGGCCGAGCGCAACGCGAGCTACGCGATCCCGCTGATGGTGCTGCAGAACAACCGCGACTGCACCGTGGTGCAGCCCGCCGGCCGCAACCTGCGCGATGCGCAACTGCAGCTCAACGGCGGCGCGGCGCGCGACACGCCGGCCGAGGCACTGGCGCTGCAGCGCGCCTGCACGCCCTTCGAGGGCAGCAACTACGCCTGCCAGCACAGCTTCTACACGGTGGATGCGCAGCCCGGCAGCCGCTCGCTGGTGGAGACCGTGTTCTACGACGGGCCCGCCGCGACGCCCGATCCGAACGACACCGACCATGGCCACTATTGGATCGGCGGCGCGCAGGGCCGCAACGGCAAGTGGGCGCTGCAGCGCGGGCCGAGCTACCCCGACATCGTGTGGGACTTCTTTTCGCGCCACGTGGCCGATGGCGGTACTGCGCCACCGCCTCCAC
>NZ_LYVO01000156.1 GCF_001984055.1 Variovorax sp. KK3 | reverse complement strand
TGGTGTTGCCCCCGGTGAGGGGGTTGGCGGACCACACGAAGTGGGGGAGCCTGGGGGAGAGCTAAGTTTCACTGCGAATTCCGCGCATCATGATCACGCCGCCCAGCTGCGCCGTGTCGTTACGCATGCGGTAGGCCAGCGATTGCGGCGTGCCGGCCTCGCCCTGCCAGCCTGCCTTGAGCAACTGGGCCTGGACCTCCGCGGATCGCACCACATCACCCAGCGCCGCATTGAGCCGCGCGACGGCGGGTCGGGGCAGGCTGGCCGGCGCCGCCAGGGCGGTCCAGATCTCGAGATCGAATCCGCGCACGTCGGCCTCGCGCAAGGTGGGCAATTCCTGGAACAGGGGGCTTCGCATCGGCGATGTCACGCCGATGGCCTTGAGCTTGCCCGAGGCCACGTGCGGCTTGGCCAGCCCCGGCGGCAGCAGCGCGAGCTGGATCTGGCCCGCCAGCATGGCGGCGATGACCTGCGGATTGCCGGTGAAGGGCACGTGCTGCGGCGCGATGCTCGTGCGTGCGCGCAGGAGCTCCATGCCCAGGTGGCCGACCGTGCCGACGCCTGGCGAGCCGTACTTGCCCTTCTCGCCGAGATTGCGCGCCCACAGCAGCAGTTCGATGGGCGTCTTGCCGACCGCGTCGGCGGTGGTCGCCAGCACCAGCGGCGCGGTGCCGATCAGGCCGACCGGCGCGAAGTCCTTCTCGGGGTCGAAAGGCGTGGCCGGGTTGAGCAGCTTGGCGATGGTCAGGTTGCCGTTGATCAGCGCGCCGATGGTGTGGTCGTCCTGCGCCTTGGCCACGAGGTTCGCCGCCAGGTTGCCGCTGGCACCGGGCTTGTTCTCGACCAGCACCGGCTGGCCCAGGAGCTTGGACAGCGGCTCGGCGATGGCGCGCGCCGCGAGGTCGGGCGAGGCACCGGCCGGAAAGCCGACGAGCACGCGCAATGGCTGGCTGGGCCAGGCGCCGGCAGCACCGGAAGTGGCGGCACCGCGGGCAGTGCGCGTCGCGGAAGTGGAGCTCTGCTGCGCCCATGCGGCCGTGCCGCACAAGGAAGCGGCCATGCCTTGGAGCAAACGGCGTTTGGTGATCATGGGCTCTGGGAGGTGGCGAACACTGGGGGAAGATTTGTAACGCCACGTTACGTCAGCAATTGCTGCAGCGCAAGACAACCAAAGGCTTCACTGGCACCGTGTTCCGGTGCAGGTCCGTAGCAGGCGCGCTCAGCCTGGCCGCAGCGAAAGCCGCACGGTATCCCCGTCGATCACCACCGTGTAGCCCAGCCCATCGGCCAGTGCCTGCAGCGCGATCGCATCGATGGCCAGCTTGCGCGGTGCGCGCAAGGCGCCTGCCATCGGTGGCAGCGGGTCGGCCACATCGGGCCGACCGCGTGTCGCTTCGAAACGCAGCGTCTCGGGCCCGTCGGCGGCGATGCGGATGGCACCGAGGTCCTCGGTGCAGTCGTGCAGGAAGCCGAGCACACCGAGCACCAGGTAACGCAACGAGGCACCGGCGGCGAAGCGCGGCTCGTCCTCGCGCGCCACGTCGAGCTCATCGTCCACGTTCAGGCGGATGCCGTTGAGCTCGTAGGCAGCGCGCATGAGCGATGCGCAGCGTGCCACCAGCGCGCTGCGGGTGGTGCCATCGTCGCTGGTCGCGAGCTCCCAGTCGCGCAGCGAGCGCACCCCGTCGGCCAGCGCATCGATCTGTTCCGAGATCGACGCCACCTGTTTGTCCCAGGCACCTTCGTCCACGGCCGTGTCGCCATTCGACCGGTGCTTGAGCAGCAGCATGCCCATCCGCATCACCGAGAGCGGCGCCACCATGTCGTGCCGCAGGGCCGGCAGCGCGCGCGTGAGGAGTTCGTGCCGCACCCCGGCTGCGATCCAGCTGCTGGCGCCAGGAGATGCTTTGACTTTCAATTGGGAAACCGCTCGGAGGGAAGGATGGCGGCAGTATGGGTGTCGGCGCGCGCCGGGGCCTGTAGGAGGCGGTCTAAACGTCTCAGCCGGGCCGCATGCCGATGTATCCGGAGGCATCCGAGCCCGTAGCGGGCGCGGTGCCGAACAAGCCGCAGGTCGCCCGCGCATGGCGGCGCGGATCGAAGCGCCACGTCATCACGATCAAGAGCAGCACCACGGCGCCGAGCCAGGCCCACGCACCGCCGAAGCCGCCGCTCGTCGCGCGCACCCAGCCCGTGGCGAAAGGCGCCAGCGCCGAGATCATGAAGCCGAAGCACTGCATGAAGGCGGCCAGGGTTCCGGCCTGGGCCGGGTCCGGCAGGTGGTCGAGCGCCAGCACCATCGCCAGCGAAAAGCCGCCGCCGAGCCCGAAACCCAGCAGCGCGACGACCACCGGCGCCGGAGACACCTGCAGCATCAGCCCGGCGAACCCGGCGAGTTGAACCACCAACATGGCCACCAACCAGGGCCGCAGCTCGCGCCGGCCGCGCGCCAGCACCGGCAGGGCCAGCGCCCCGACCATCTGGGCTGCCGTCATCAGCGCCAGCAGCGCGCCGGCGGCCTGCGGGGTCCAGCCCTGCTGCGCGAAGGAGGGCGGCAGCCAGGCGACGAGGCTGGTGTAGCCGCCGTTGAGCAGCCCGAAGTAGATCGCGAGCAGCCACGCCCGCCGGTTGGCGAAGCACTTGAGCCAGCCCCGATCCGCAGGCGCCGATGCCTGCTGCACGGGAGCCGGCGCCGCGCGGCCGACCAGCGCCCAGGCGACGATCGCCACCAATGCCGGCAACGCCCAGAAGGCCAGGCCCGCATGCCAGTCGGCGGCCCAGCGCGCGATCCACGGGCTGCCCATCGCGCCGAGCCCGCCGCCGCCCATCAGTGCGGCCGAATACAGGCCCATGGCCGCGCCCATGCCCACCGGGTAGGCGCGCTTGATGATCGTGGGCATCAGTGCCTGCACCAGGCCCGCGCCGAAGCCGGCCAGTGCGGCACTGGCGAGCAGGCCGGCCGTGGAAGCGGTCACCCAGCGGCTTGCGCAGGCCAGCGCGATGGCGCCCAGGCCCAGGACCATCGCGGCGCGTTCGCCGATACGGCGCCCCAGGCCCACGCCGGCCAGCGACATCGGGCCCATCGCGAACATCGGCAGCACGGTGAGCAGCGCGGCGGCTTGAAAGCCGAGCCCGGTGTCGCCGCGGATCTCGCCCAGTAGCGGGCTGCTGGCGGTGAGGAAGGCGCGCAGGTTGATCGCGACCAGCACGATCACCAGCGCGAAGCCGATGCCGCGCTTCGACAGGGCTGCGGCCTTCATGGCGCCAACGCGTCCGGCAGCAGCGCACCGTCGCGCGCCACGACGCGCCCGCCCGCGACCACCAGCCGCCGCGGTGGCCGCGCCACCACGGCCTCGGCCACGGTCCGCGCATCGACCAGCACCAGGTCAGCGCGGCAGCCGGTCGTCAGGCCATAGTCTTCGAACCCGAGGCCGCGCGCGCCGGCCGCGGTCACACAATCCAGCGCGACATCGAGCTCGTCGTCGCGCCGCAGGTTGTAGCGCAGGCCGAGCAACATCGCGCGCTCCAGCATGTCGGGGTTGCCGTACGGGGTCCAGGTGTCGCGGATGCCGTCGTTGCCGGCCAGCACCGTCACGCCCGCCCGCCGGCATCGCATGAGCGGCGGCACGCTGCGGGCCGCCGGCGCGCTGGTGACTAGCGCCACGCCGAGCCGGGCCATGCGGGCCAGCAGCGCCTCGCATTCGGCTTCGGGCAGGTCGCCCAGGCAGAAGCCATGGCTGATCGCCACCCGGCCCTGCAGCCCGAGCGCCTCGGTGCGGTCGAGGATCAGGCCCAGCGAGAAGGCGCCCATCGCGTCCGGCTCGTGCAGGTGGATGTCGAGCGGCCGCCCGCGCCGCTCGGCGATGCCGAAGAGCAGGTCGAGCGAACGCACCGGGTCGCCGTCGATCGCGCACGGGTCGAGCCCGCCCAGTACGTCGGCGCCGGCCGCGAGCGCCTGGTCGAGCAGATCGGCCGTGCCAGGGCGGCCCAGCAGGCCGGACTGCGGAAAGGCCACGATCTGGATCTGCTGCGCCGCGTTCATGGTCTCTTGCGTGCGCAGCACGCCTTCGAGATGGCGCAGGCCGGCGTCGGTGTCGATGTCCACGTGGGTGCGCAGCCGCGTGGTGCCCTGGGCCAGGAAGGCGCGGGCCAGCACCAGCGACTGGGCCGCGGCATCGTGGCCGCTGGCGCGGCGAAAGGCGCGCTCGTTCTCGATGCGATCGACGAGCCGCGGGCCGACCTCGTTGCGATACCAGTCCATACCCCACATGGTCTTGTCCAGGTGCGTGTGACCCTCCACCAGGCCGGGCAGCAACAGGGCGCCGCAGCCGTCTTCGACCACGCAGCAGGCCGGCGCCGCGATCGCGGGGCCCAGGGTGGCGATGCGGCCGTCCTGCACCAGCAGGTCGACGGGCGGGGCGCCCAGGGGGCGGACGTCACGGATCAGGAGCGGGGGGATGGTGGGCATGTACTCGTCTCTTCGGTCAACCGAACTGACACATTTTGGTTAACCAAACGCGATGATAATGATCGACCACCATCAGGTCAACGCGTGGAACCGCCGGCTTCGGGCCGTCGCCACGGTCGACACCGTTGGTAATATTTGATGCACTTGCAACGCGCTCGCGCCACCTGCGTCCATGCCCTCCC
>NZ_LYVO01000155.1 GCF_001984055.1 Variovorax sp. KK3 | reverse complement strand
AACGCTGCGACCTACGCCGGCAAGGCCGACGTCGAATGCGAGATGCTCGTGCTCGGCGCCGGCTTCACTCCCCCTCCCTCCCGCGGGAGAGGGTTGGGGTGAGGGTGCCCCCGCTCCCACAGCCTCCACCACGAGGATCACCGACCCCTCGCTCACCTTGTCGTCGACCTTGACCTTGATCTCCTTCACCACCCCCGCCTGCGAGGACGGGATCTCCATCGAGGCCTTGTCCGACTCGACCATCATCAGCCCGGTATCGACCGCGATGGTCTCGCCGACCTTCACCATCAGTTCGATGACCGCGACATCCTTGAAGTCGCCGATGTCGGGAACCTTGACTTCCACCAGATTTGCCATGGGGAACCTTCCTCAGCTCAGAACAGGGTGCGCCGCAGATCGGCCAGCACGTTGGCGAAATGGACGTTGAAGCGTGCGGCGGCCGCGCCGTCGATCACGCGGTGGTCCCACGACAGGGACAGCGGCAGCGTCAGGCGCGAAGCCCAGGTCTTGCCATCGCTGGAGTGCTGCTTCCAATAGCTCTTGCACACGCCCATGATCGCCACCTCGGGCGCGTTGATGATCGGCGTGAAGTAGATGCCGCCGATGCCGCCGAGCGAGCTGATCGTGAAGGTGCCGCCCTGCATCTGGTCGGGCTTGAGCTTGCCCTCGCGTGCCAGGCCCGCGAGCTCGCCCATCTCTTTCGCGATCTCGGGCACGGTCTTGCGGTCGGCGTCGCGGATCACCGGCACCATCAGCCCGTTGGGCGTGTCGGCCGCGAAGCCGATGTGCCAGTAGCGCTTGAGCACCAGGCTGTCGCCCTCGAGGCTGGCGTTGAACTCCGGAAACTTCTTCAGCGTGGCGACCGCCGCCTTCATCATGAAGGGCAGCATGCTGAGCTTGACTCCGCTCTTCTCCAGCTCCTTGTTCATGCGCACGCGGAACTGCTCGAGCTCGGTGATGTCGGCCTCGTCGTGCGTGGTGACGTGCGGAATCACGACCCAGTTGCGGTGCAGGTTGGCGGCCGAGATCTTCTTGATGCGGCCCAGCTCCTTGCGGTCCACCGGCCCGAACTTCGCGAAGTCGACCTTGGGCCAGGGCAGCAGGTCGAGCCCGCCCGCGCCCCCACCGGCGGCGGCCGGGGCTGAAGCCTTGTTCGCCGGCGCCGCCGCGCCGCCTCCCCCTGCGAATGACTGAACGTCGTCGCGCACGATGCGGCCGTGGTTGCCGGTGCCCTTGACCTTGGCCAGGTCCACACCGAGTTCGCGCGCCAGCTTGCGCACCGCGGGGCCGGCGTAGGCCAGCGCGAAGCCGGCTTCGTCGATGTTGCCGGCCGCGGGCGCAGCGCTTGTGGCAGCAGGTGCTGCAGCGGGCGTGACTGCCGGCGATGAAGAAGACGCCGGCGCTGCCGCGGTGGGCGCGGCCGGCGCAGCTGCTCCGTCGCCCTCGAACTGCATGAGCAGGCTGCCCTGGCTCACCTTGTCGCCGAGCTTCACGGCGATGGACTTGACGACGCCGCCGCGCGGCGCCGGCACGTCCATCGTGGCCTTGTCGGATTCGAGGGAGACCAGCGCGTCCTCGGCCTTCACCGTGTCGCCGGGCTTCACGAAGATCTCGATGACGGGCACGTCGCTGAAGTCACCGATGTCGGGGACCTGGATGTCGATGGCGTTGCTCATGGTGCTCCTCAGACGGTCCAGGGGGCGGCGCGCTCGGCGTCGAGCCCGTACTTGGCGATCGCCTCGGCGACGACGGCGGGCTTGACGACGCCGTCGTCCGCCAGCGCCTTCAGCGCCGCGACGGCGACGTGGAAGCGGTCGACCTCGAAGAAGCGGCGCAGTTTCACGCGGTAGTCGCTGCGGCCGAAGCCGTCGGTGCCGAGCACGGTGAAGCGGCGGCCTGCCGCCTGCACGTATTCGCGCACCTGGTCTGCGTAGTTGCGCATGTAGTCGGTGGCGGCGATCACCGGGCCCTCGTGGCCTTCGAGGCATTGCTCGACGTGGCTCTTGCGCGGCGCCTCGGTCGGATGCAGCCGGTTCCAGCGCTCGGCCGCCATGCCGTCGCGGCGCAGCTCGTTGAAGCTGGTCGCGCTCCAGACGTCGGCCGCCACGTTCCAGTCGGCCTTCAGCAGCTCGGCCGCGGCCATCACTTCGCGCAGGATGGTGCCGCTGCCCATCAGCTGCACGCGCTGGCCCTTCTTCGGCGTCTTGCCGCCGTCGCTCAGCTGGTAGAGGCCCTTGAGGATGCCCGCCTCGCTGCCCTCGGGCATGCCGGGGTGCGGGTAGTTCTCGTTCATCAGGGTGACGTAGTAGTAGACGTCTTCCTGGTCCTGGTACATGCGGCGCATGCCGTCGCGCACGATCGTCACCACCTCATAGGCGAAGGTCGGGTCGTACGAGATGCAATTGGGAATGGTCCCCGCAATGATGTGGCTGTGCCCGTCTTCGTGCTGCAGGCCCTCGCCGTTGAGCGTGGTGCGCCCCGCGGTGCCGCCCAGCAGGAAGCCGCGCGCGCGGATGTCGCCGGCCAGCCAGGCCAGGTCGCCCACGCGCTGCAGGCCGAACATCGAGTAGTAGATGTAGAACGGGATCATCGGCACGTTGCTCGTGCTGTACGAGGTGGCCGCGACGATCCAGCTCGACATCGCGCCGCCTTCGTTGATGCCCTCTTGCAGCACCTGGCCGTCTTTCGACTCGCGGTAGTACATAAGCTGGTCGGCGTCCTGCGGCTTGTAGAGCTGCCCCACCGACGAATAGATGCCGAGCTGGCGGAACATGCCTTCCATGCCGAAGGTGCGCGACTCGTCGGGCACGATGGGCACCACGTGCTTGCCGATGGACTTGTCGCGCACCAGCGTGCCGAGCATCTGCACGAAGGCCATGGTGGTCGAGATCTCGCGCTCGCCCGTGTCCTTGAGCAGGCGCTCGAAGGTCGAGAGCGGCGGCACCTCGAGCGCGGTCGACTTCTGCCGACGCTGCGGCAGGTAGCCGCCGAGCGCCTCGCGCCGTGCGCGCAGGTACTTCATCTCGGGGCTGTCTTCGGGCAGCTTGATGAAGGGCACCTTGGGCAGGTCTTCGTCGGACACCGGGATCTGGAAGCGGTCGCGGAAGTTGCGTAGCGCGTCCTGCGTCATCTTCTTGGCCTGGTGCGCGATCATCTGGCCTTCGCCCGACTCGCCCATGCCGTAGCCCTTGACGGTCTTGGGCAGGATCAGCGTGGGCTGGCCCGTGTGCTTCACGGCCGCGGCGTAGGCCGCGAACACCTTCTCGGGATCGTGGCCGCCGCGCGTCAGGGCCCAGATCTCGTCGTCGCTCATGTCGGCGACCAGCGCCTTGAGCTCGTCGTACTTGCCGAAGAAATGCTCGCGCACGTAGGCGCCGCTCTTGCTCTTGAAGTCCTGGTACTCGCCGTCGACGCACTCTTCCATGCGCTTGAGCAGCAAGCCGCTCGTGTCCCTGGCCAGCAGCTTGTCCCAGCCGCTGCCCCACAGCACCTTGATGACGTTCCAGCCGGCGCCGCGGAACACCGACTCCAGCTCCTGCACGATCTTGCCGTTGCCGCGCACCGGGCCGTCGAGCCGCTGCAGGTTGCAGTTGATGACGAAGACCAGGTTGTCCAACGCCTCGCGCCCGGCCAGCGAAATGGCGCCCAGCGATTCGGGCTCGTCCATCTCGCCGTCGCCCATGAAGGCCCACACCTTGCGCGGCGCGGTGTCGGCCAGGCCGCGGCCCTGCAGGTACTTGAGGAAGCGCGCCTGGTAGATGGCCATCAGCGGCCCCAGGCCCATCGACACGGTCGGGAACTGCCAGAAGTCGGGCATCAGCCACGGGTGCGGATACGACGAGATGCCCTTGCCCTCGGACTCCTGCCGATAGCCCAGCAGCTGTTCCTCGGTCAGACGCCCTTCGAGGAAAGCGCGCGCATAGATGCCCGGCGCGCTGTGCCCCTGGATGTAGAGCAGGTCGCCGCCATGGCTGTCGGTGGGCGCATGCCAGAAGTGGCCGAAGCCGATGTCGTAGAGCGTGGCGGCGGACTGGAAGCTCGCGATGTGCCCGCCGAGCTCCGAACTGTCCTTGTTCGCGCGCAGGATGATCGCCATCGCGTTCCACCGGATGATCGAGCGCAGCCGATGCTCGATCGCCCGGTCGCCGCTGCTCTTGGCTTCGGCCTCCGGCGGGATGGTGTTCTTGTAGGCCGTGGTGAGCGACCGCGGCATGTAGACGCCGTCGCGCCGCGCCTCGTCGACCACCCGGTTGACGATGTAGCCGGTGCGATCGGCGCCGCGGTGCGCGCGCACGGCACGCAATGCATCGACCCACTCGCCGGTCTCGACCGGATCGAGGTCTTCGTTCGTATCCATCCTGTTTGTCTCCTCTGGGGGTGCCTGCCGCGCTGCCAGTGGGCGCGTCATGACCCGACCGTTATCGCAACGGGTGTGCCAGGGGCCGGGCGGGCCGAACGCGCGCGCAAGTCGTTGTTTTCAAAGGGGTTGGTGCGGGACGGTGGCCGGCCGCCATATGAAGTCCCGGACGCAGGGGCAAGGGGCTGTCCGGGAACTCGGGCGGTGATGTTGGGGTTACTACCGACAGAACAACATGGGCGGCAACGCGAATGGATCGTTGTCGTTTTTTTGCGGTAGGGACATTTGTCACCTATGCACGGCGCCACG
>NZ_LYVO01000154.1 GCF_001984055.1 Variovorax sp. KK3 | reverse complement strand
TCTTTCTCGATGGTGCCGATGCCGCGGACATCGCGCGTGATGGCCGGCTCGCCCAGGTAGCGCACGTGGCCGACGCCGCTGATGCGCACCGCCAGCGCGCGGCTGGCGGCCAGCTGCGCCTCGCCGTTGCCGTCGATCACGACCTCGGCGCGCTCGCTGGCCAGCCGCGGCGCGGCGTAGCGGCCCATGCCGGTGATGGCGAGCCGGCCATCACGCGCGATGTCCGCGGCATCGGCACCATCGAGAAAGATTGAACCGGCCGGGCGGCGCGTGCAACCCATGGGCATCGACGAATCCACCTCAACGTCCACGTCAACGCCCCAGATCAAGGAGTCCGACATGACCCGCTACCTCACCACCCTCGCCCTCGCCCTGGCCGCCGCCTTTCTCACGCCGCAGGTGAAGGCCGAGAAGGTCATGATCTACCGCGAAGGCCAGCTCGTGAACCCCACCGACGTGGCGGCCGTGCTCGGCAAGACCCGCTCGGTCCGCCTGCTCGACGAAACGCCTGCCGCCCCGGCCAAGTACGTGTCCGCCGCGGCAGCCGCGCTGGCGAAGACCTCGGCGCGCACGCCCCTGCTGGCGCACGGCCGCGAAGAAGCGCCCGTCGATGCGTCCGCCGTGTCGCTGCCGGTGCGCTTCGCCTTCGACTCCACCGACATTCTGCCGGCCGCACGCACCCAGCTCGACGCGCTGGCCGACGGCATCAAGCTGCTCGCACCCGACAGCATCGTCACCGTGGAAGGCCACACCGATGCCGTCGGCTCCGACGCCTACAACCTGGAGTTGTCTCGCAACCGTGCCCGCGCGGTGCGCGACTACCTGGTGCAGCACCATGGCATCGATGCCTCGCGGCTCAAGACGGTGGGCTATGGCGAGAGCCGGCCGATCGAGGGCGCCGAACCGACGGCCGGCGTGAACCGCCGCGTGCAATTCCGCGGCGCCTGAAGCATGTGCGGCACGCGTCGCGACCGCATCGCCGCACTGGCCATTCGATCGACTTGTAGCGCCAGGGGACGGCGCAGAGAATTGAAAGCGATCGAATGTGGAGCGCTTCGCACTGTGCCCAACCCCGCCCCGCCGGACTTGCTCCCTCTCCCTCCGGGAGAGGGCTGGGGTGAGGGCACCGGGCCCATGCAAGCCACCCGCCGTCAGCTCGTCGCCGGCCTCGGCCTTCTACCCCTTCTGGCCAGTGCCCCGCTCTTCGCCCAGCCCCAACCCAAGGTCGAGGCCTCGCGCCAACGCCGCATCGCGCTCGTGATCGGCAACGGCCGCTACCCCGACATCCCGCTCAACAACCCCGAGCACGACGCCCGCCTGGTCGCGCAGACCCTGCGGTCACTGGGCTTCGAGGTGGCCGAGCACCTCAACCTGCAGGCCCGCGACTTCAAGCGCGTGCTGCGCGAATTCGCGCGGCGCATGGACGACGACCAGGTCGCCTCGGTCTTCTACTACGCGGGCCACGGCGTGCAGATCGGCGGGCGCAATTACCTGCTGCCCGTCGACATCGGCCTGCGCGACGAAGCCGAGGTGCGCGACGAAGCCATCGACCTGCAGGAAGCGCTGCTCGCGCACGTCGACCGCGTGCGCCCGCGCGCCCGCATCTTCATCATCGACGCCTGCCGCAACGACCCCTTCGCCGCGCGCCGCAGTTCCCGCGGTGCCAACGGCCTGGCCGAGATGGCGGCGCCGGGCGCGCTGATCGCCTTCTCGGCCGCGCCGGGCGGCGTGGCGGAAGACGGCCCCATTGGCGGCAACAGCGTCTACACCAAGCACCTCGCGACCGAGCTGCGCTCCACGGGCGTCGAGGTCGAAGAAATGATGAAGGCCGTGCGCGTCAAGGTGCTGCGCGACACCGGCCAGCGCCAGATCCCGTGGGTCAACACGTCCATGGTGGTCAACTTCATGTTCAACCCCGGCACCGCACCGCCGCAGGCCGGCCCCAAGCGCAGCCTGCAGTTGCTGGTGCAGGCGCAGCGCAACCTCAACACCGACGCGCGCAATGCATCGGCCTCGCTGGCGCTGCGGGTCTACGTGCTGCGCGACGCCAGCGGCTTCGAGAAGGCGAGCTTCGACAGCCTCTACGATGACGACGAGGCCACGCTCGGTTCGAACGTGCTCGTGCGCGAGAACCTGCACCTGCGCCCCGGCGAGGCGCGCGAGCTGGCGCTGGAGCTGGCCGGCGACGCACGCGCGGTCGCCGTGTTCGGCGCCTTCCGCGAGATCGACCATGCGCAGTGGCGCGCCATCCTGCCGCTGCCCGTCGGCACCCTGGCGCCGCGCGCGCGCGTCGACGTGCAGGCCCGCCAGCTGCAGCTGGGGTGGTCGAAGTGATCGCATCGCCGGCCATGGCCGCGCCTGGCGACGTCGACGAGCCGCCCGCCACGCGCGCCCTGCGCAGCCACGCGCTGCCGCTGGTCGCGCTGACGGCAGGCCTGCGTGATGCGACGCCCGCCGACCCGGCCGCGCTGCGGCGCACGCTGGCCGCTGCCGTGACCCGCTTCGAAGCCGATGCGCGCGCGGCCGGCGTGCCGGAGCCCAGCGTGGCTGCAGCGAGCTACATCCTGTGCGCCTGGGGCGACGAGCAGTTCGCCGCCGCGCCGTGGGGCGCCGAGGGCGCGGGCCTGCTGCAGCGCTTCCACCACGAAGCGGGCGGCGGCGACAAGCTGCTGCGCCTGGTTTCGCGGCTGGCCGAGAAGCCGCGCGAGCACCGCGCGCTGCTCGAACTCTTCCACGCCTGCCTGAGCCTCGGGCTGCGCGCACGCACAGTGCTCGACCCGCGCGACCACGAAGCCCTGCGCGCACGCGTGCACCTGGCGCTGCAGCAAGTGGCACCGGCACCGGCACTGACGCCGCCGTGGCACTGCGCGGCGGCCGCCGCCAAGCCGCCGCGCACGCCGCGTGCGGCGCTGCCCGCCGTGCTGCTGCTGGGCGTGCTGGCCGTGGGCGTCTACAGCGCCAGCCAGTTGCAGCTGGCGGCGCGCGTCGACGGCGTGCTGGCCTCGCTGCAAGGGCTCGTGCCGACCGGCGGCGCATCGGCCCAGCCCGGTGCGGCTGCAGCGGCCGCGGCCGCCGCACCGCCGCGCCTCGCCTCGGCCCTGCGCGAGGACATCGACGCTGGCCGCATCCAGGTGCGCGACGAGGCATTGCGCAGCGTGGCCGTCGTCGATGCCGACAAGCTGGGCGACGCCAGCGCGCCGCTGAAGCGCCTCGGCGCCGCGCTGGCCAGGCAGCCGGGCAAGGTGCTGGTCGTCGGCTACACCGATGGCAGCGACGCCCCGACCGCCCGCACGCCTTCGGCCTGGCACCAGGCCATGGAATGGGCGCGCAGCACCGCCAACGTGCTGCGGCCGCAGCTCGGCGATGCGCGCATGGCTGTCGAGGCCAGGGTCGACGCCGCGGCCGCCAAGCCGCAGCGCCGGGTCGAAATCGTTCTGTTCCCGCAATGAAGTCGCCGGCCCGCGTCGCCCAAACCGCGGTGAACCTCGGCGCGGCCGCCGCCCTGCTGTGGTTCGCGGCACCGCTGCTGGTCATCGGCACCTGGCACCCCTTCGACGACCTGCCCGCGCGCGCAGCCTTGATCGTGGTCGTCGCCCTGCTCCTGCTGGGCCTGCGAGCGCTGCGCCAGTGGCTCGCGAAGCGGCGCAGCGAGCGCCTGTTGAAGGGGCTCGAATCCGGCGACGCCGGCTCCGACCTGGGCCAACGCTTCCGCCAGGCGCTGGCCATGCTGCGCCAGGGCGTCGAGGCCAAGGGCACGCGGCGCTGGTGGCAGACCCGGCGGCAGGTGCATCAGCTGCCCTGGTACCTGATCATCGGCGCGCCCGGCGCGGGCAAGACCACGGCGCTGCTGCATTCGGGCCTGCGCTTTCCGCTGGCCGAACGGCTCGGGCGCGACCCGCTCGCGGGCACCGGCGGCACGCGCCAGTGCGACTGGTGGTTCAGCCAGGAGGCCGTGTTCATCGACACGGCCGGCCGCTACACCACGCAGGACAGCGACGCCACGGCCGACGCCCGCGAGTGGCAGCAGTTCCTGGCCCTGCTGCGCCGGCACCGGCCGGTGCAGCCGATCAACGGCGTGCTGGTCAGCGTCAGCGTGCCCGACCTGCTGCACGGCGGCGCCGAACTCGCGCGGCAGGCAGCGGCCGTGGCCGCCCGCCTGGACGAATTGCGCCATGAGCTCGACCTGTCGTTCCCGGTCTACCTGCTCGTCACCAAGACCGACCTGCTGGCCGGCTTCACCGAGACTTTCGGCGACCTCGACGCGCAGCAGCGAGAGCAGATGTGGGGCCTGGTGTTCGACGCCGACGACGCATCCGCCGTGCCTCCCGACCTGGGCGCGCGCCTCGCCGGACTCGCCCAGCGGTTGAAGCAGCGCAGCACCGAGTCGCTGCAGCAGGAGCGCACGCCGCGACGCCGTCTGCCGGTCTATGCCTTCGCGGCGCAGTTCGACGCTCTGCTCGCGCCGCTCGAAGGTTTTGTGCGCACGGCCTTCGCCGGCCTGGCCGCCGAACCGGCCCAGCACCTGCGATCGATCGCGCTGACCAGCGGCACGCAGGAAGGCAACCCGATCGACCGCGTCATCGGCGAACTCGCGCGCAGCCACGGCCTGGCGCTGACGCCACTGGCGCGACCCGATGCCGGGGGCAAGTCGTATTTCCTGACGGCGCTGCTGCGGCAGCTGGTGATCGCCGAGGCGCCGCTGGCCGGCCGCCGGCTGCAGCGGCTGCGCTGGCGCCGGCGCGCGATCATCGCCGGCGCCGGCGTGGCCGGCACTGCGCTGCTCGCGACCTCCGCCCTGTGGTGGCAAAGCTATCGCCGCAACCTCGACTACGTCGACGCGGTGCGCACGCGCGTCGAGCAGTTGACCGAGCGCATCGGCCCGCTCGAATCGGCCGGCCTGGAACAGGTGCTGCCGCTCTATTCGCTGCTCGAACGCCTGGCCGCCAACGACGGCATCGACCCGAACGAGCCGCCGGCCGGCTTCGGCTTCGGCCTGTTCCAGGGGCCGCGCCTCGCGCGCTCGGCCGAGCAGTCGTACCGCGAGATGCTCGACCGCAGCCTCGCGCCGCTGCTCGTGCAGCGCTTGCAGCGCGACCTGCGCGAGGCCGACGACAGCGCCGCGCGCTACGAGGCGCTGCGCGCCGCCTTGATGCTGGGCAGCCCCGAGCGCCTGGTCCGCGACGACCTGCGCGCCTGGGTGGAGCAGACCCTGGCGCAGGCCAGCGGCGCGGGCGAGCGCGTCGACGCCGCCCGCCA
>NZ_LYVO01000153.1 GCF_001984055.1 Variovorax sp. KK3 | reverse complement strand
GGGGCGGCACGACTGGGGGTGCAACAACCGGCGCGACGGGCGGTGTGACCGGCGGTGCAACTGGCGGCGGCTCTGCCGCAGCAGGCTTGCCGCCGAACCAGCTCGACGGTGAAAACACCGACCTGGCCGGCGCCGGCGGCTCCACGGGCGCCTCGGCCGGAGAGGCGGCTGGGCTTGGCGCTGGCGTTTCGGCCGGGGGTTTTTTCTTGAAGAAACTGAACATCGGGGCGTTTTTACAATCCGAGCCATTCTATGAAACACCCCTCGCCACGCCGCGCTGCGTCTGGTGCGGTGCTGGCTTCGGTGCTGATCGCGCCTTGGGCTGGCTCTGCCCTGGCGCAACCCACTCCACCGGCCACCTCCGCCGCGCCGGCCCCCGCTTCCTCGAACCAGCCGCGCCAGTTCACGCTTGCCAATGGCATGACCCTGATCGTCAAGCCCGACCGGCGCGCGCCCACCGCAGTGCAGATGGTCTGGGTGCGGGTCGGCTCCATGGACGAGGTCGACGGCACCTCGGGCGTCGCACACGTGCTCGAACACATGCTCTTCAAGGGCACCAAGACGCTCAAGCCCGGCGAGTTCTCGCGCCGCGTCGCCGCGCTGGGCGGGCGCGAAAACGCCTTCACCACGCGCGACTATACCGGCTACTACCAGCAGATCCCGGCCGACAAGCTCGAGCAGGTCATGGCGCTGGAGTCCGACCGCTTCGCCAACAACCAGTGGCCCGACGGCGAATTCACGCGCGAGATCGAGGTGGTCAAGGAAGAGCGCCGCCTGCGCACGGAAGACCAGCCCCGAGCCCTGCTCGGCGAGCAGCAGAATGCCGCCGTCTTCACCGCATCGCCTTATCACCGCCCTGTCGTCGGCTGGATGAGCGACCTGGACGCGATGACGCCCGCCGACGCGCGCGCCTTCTTCGAGCGCTGGTACGTGCCGGCCAATGCCGCGGTGGTGGTGGCCGGCGACGTCGACGTCGACAAGGTGCGCGCCCTGGCCGAGAAGTACTACGGTCGCATCCCCGCACGCGCGGTGCCCGAGCGCAAGCCCCGCATCGAGCCGACGCAGCGCGGCATCCGGCGCATCGAGTTCAAGGCGCCGGCCGAGCAGGCCTACGTGTCCCTGGCCTACCGCGTGCCGCAGATCCCGAACACCGATCAATTCGACGGCCCGGGCGATTCCTATGCCCTGCTGGTGCTATCCGCCGTGCTCGACGGTTATCCGGGGGCGCGGCTCGACCGCGCGCTGACGCAGGGGCCTGCGCGCGTTGCCGATTCGGCCGGTGCCTACGCGGGCTTCGTCGGCCGCGGCCCTCAGCTCTTCGTGCTCGACGGCGTGCCGGCCGCCGGCAAGACACCCGAAGCGGTGGAAGCCGCGTTGCGCGAGCAGGTGGCCAAGATCGCCCGCGAGGGCATCGGCGAAGCCGAACTGGCCCGGGTCAAGACGCAGTGGACGGCCAGCGAAACCTACAAGCTCGACTCGGTGATGTCGCAGGCGCGCGAACTCGGCAGCAACTGGATCCAGGGCCTTCCGCTGGACGCCAGCGCGCGCGTCATCGCGCGGCTGCAGACGGTCACCTCGGAGCAGGTGCAGGCCGTGGCCGCCAAGTACTTCGGCGACGACCAGATGACCGCCGCCACGCTGCGGCCGCTGCCACCCGATCCCCAACGCCGCGCCCGCGGCTTCGCTGCACCCGCGGGAGACATGCGATGAACACGACGAACTTCATGCCCCTCCTCACGAACGCCAGGGCACTCTTGTGTGTCGGCCTCACGCTGGTCGCCACTGCCGCCCATGCCGCCGTGCCGATCGAACACTGGACCCTGCCGAACGGTGCCAAGGTCTACATGGCCGCGACCGATGCGTTGCCGATCGTCGACGTGCAGATCGACTTCGACGCCGGCAGCCGACGCGACCCGCCGGCGCAGGCAGGCCTGGCCGGCGTGACCGCCGGGATGGTGGAGAAGGGCATTCGCGCAAGTGGTGCCGAGCCGGCGATGGACCAGAACGCCCTCGGCGAAGCCTGGGCAGACCTGGGCGCCAACTTCGACGCCAGCGCAGGCTCCGACCGCATGAGCTTCTCGTTGCGCACGCTCGCCAAACCCGATTTGCTCGACAAGGCCGTGCGCTTGGCCGCGCGCGAGATCGGCGAGCCGGCCTTCCCCGAAGACGTATGGCAGCGCGAACGCGAGCGCCTCAATGCTTCCATCCGCGAGTCGAACACCAAGCCCGCGACCCTGGCCGCGCGTACGTTCGGGCAGGACGTCTACGGCAGCCATCCGTACGGGCTGGACACCACCGAAGCCACGCTCGCACGCATCGACACGGCCGCGATGCGCCAGCGCTACGAGCAGATGATCCAGCCGTGCCGCGCCAAGCTCAGCATCGTGGGGGCCGTGACGCGCGCGCAGGCCGACGCGATCGCGACCACGCTGCTGTCCCGCCTTCCCGTGCCGACCGGCGGCTGTCCCGCGTTGCCGCCCGTGGGCGACGTGGCACCGCTCGCGGCCGCCAAGGACGAACGCCTGCCCTTCGAGTCGGCCCAGGCCCATGTCTGGATCGGGCAGCCCGGCTACCCGCGCAGCGATGCGGACCATTTCGCGCTCACGCTCGGCAACTACATCCTGGGCGGCGGCGGCTTCGTCTCGCGCCTGACGGATGAAGTGCGCGAGAAGCGCGGCCTGGCCTACAGCGTCTACAGCACCTTCTCGCCCGGCCTCCATGCCGGGGCCTTCCGCATCGGATTCCAGACCCGGCCCGACCAGGCAGCCGAAGCGGTCAAGGTGTCGCGCGACGTGGTGGCGAAATTCGTGGCCGAGGGCCCGACCGCGGCCGAACTCAAGGCCGCCAAGGACAACCTGATCGGCGGCTTCCCGCTGCTGCTCGACAGCAACCGCAAGCTGCTGGGCAACGTCGCGAACATCGCCTGGAACGACCTGCCGCTCGACTACCTCGACACCTGGACCGCACGCATGAACGCGGTCACGGTGGCCGACATCAAGGCGGCCTTCGCGCGCAAGCTGCAGCCCGACCGCATGGTGACGGTGGTGGTCGGCGGCAAGCCCTGACGCCGCGCGGGGCCGTGCGGAAGGGGCAGTTAAGCTCGGGCCATGAAGAAGCCCGCAGGAGCCGCTCGCCCGGCCCGCCCGCACGAGGTCCGCATCATCGGCGGCCAATGGAAACGCACCCGCCTGGCCGTCGCCGACAAGCCCGGCTTGCGCCCCACGCCCGACCGCGTTCGCGAAACCCTGTTCAACTGGCTCGCCAGTCTGGCCGGCGCGAGCGGCGGGGAACTGCCGGGCTGGCACTGCATCGACGCCTTCGCCGGGACCGGCGCGCTCGGCTTCGAGGCCGCCTCTCGCGGCGCCGCGTCGGTGCTGCTGTGCGAGCAGGACAATGCGCTCGTGCTGCCGATGCAGGCGCTCAAGGCCAAGCTGGAGGCCGAGGCCGTGCGGATCGAGCGCGGCAACGGCGTGACGGCGCTCGAGCGCGCGGCGGCGGGCAGCATGCATGCCGTCTTTCTCGACCCGCCGTTCGACGCCACGCAGCTCTACGAGCCGGCCTTGCGCGCCGCCGTTCGTGCCCTTCGGCCCGATGGCGTGGTTTATCTCGAAGCGGCGCGCCTCTGGGCCGACGACGAACTCGCCGCGCTCGGGCTGACGCTCTACCGCCACCTCAAGGCCGGTGCCGTGCACGCGCATCTGTTGATGCCGTCGTCCGACGGCACTGCATAATCCGCCCGAACCGGCCACATCGGCTGCACAGCTGCATCAGCTGCACCAGGAGGAAGCAACCATGTCCAGCAACGTGATCGCGGTGTATCCCGGCACATTCGACCCCATCACGCTCGGCCACGAAGACGTGGTGCGCCGGGCGACGCAGCTCTTTTCCAGGGTCATCGTCGCGGTGGCCGCAGGCCATCACAAGAAGGCCTTGTTCACGCTGCAGGAGCGCATCGACATGGCGCGCGACGCCGTGGCCCCCTACAGCGACCAGGTCACGGTCGAAAGCTTCTCGGGCCTGCTGCGCGACTTCGTCGTGGCCCGCGGCGGCAAGGCCATGGTGCGCGGACTGCGCGCCGTCACCGACTTCGACTACGAGTTCCAGCTCGCCGGCATGAACCGCTCGCTGATGCCCGAGGTCGAAACGGTGTTTCTGACCCCCAGCGACAAATACCAGTTCATCTCCAGCACCTTCGTGCGCGAGATCGCGATGCTCGGCGGCGAGGTCGACAAGTTCGTCTCGCGCGGCGTGCAGGACAGCCTGCTCTCCAAGGTGCGCAGCCTGGGCCGCGAATGACGCCGCCGCCGCGCCTGCACGCCTTGGGCGATGCGGCGCTGCTGTGCGAACTGCCGCCGCCGGCCACGCTGGCGCAGCAGCAACAGATCTGGGCGCTGGCCAACGAGGCCTTGCAGTGGCGCGGCGTGCACGAGGTGCTGCCGGGCATGAACAACCTGAGCCTGCTCTTCGACCCTGCGCAGGTCGACGCGGCCGAACTCGAAATGCAGGTGCTGTCGGCCTGGCCGCAATTGGGCGGCCTGGCGGTCGAAGTCCGCGAGATTCGCATACCGGTCGTCTATGGCGGTGATGCCGGGCCCGACCTGGCCGACGTGGCCGCGCACACGGGGCTGGCGCCGGCCGAAGTGGTGCGTCGCCACAGCAGTGCCGACTATGTGGTCTACCTGTTGGGCTTCCTGCCCGGCTTCGCCTTCATGGGCGGCCTGCCGCCGGAACTGGCGACGCCCCGGCGTAACGAGCCCCGCGTGGCGGTGCCGGCGCGCTCGGTGGGCATCGGTGGCGCGCAGACCGGCATCTATCCGCTGGTCTCGCCGGGCGGCTGGCAGCTGATCGGCCGGACCTCGATGCAACTCTTCGACCCGACGGCGGCCGAGCCCACCTTGCTGCGGCCCGGCGACCGCGTGCGCTTCGTCGTGGAAAGCGTGGCGTCGTGACGGCGCCTGGCCGGCTGACGGTGCTGCGGCCGGGGCCGCTGGCTTCCGTGCAGGACCTGGGGCGCCATGGCCATCGGCAGCAGGGCATCTGCCCTGGCGGCGCGCTCGACGCGCTCGCGTTGGTGCTGGCCAATCGCCTGGCCGGCAATGCCGACGGCGCCGCCGGCCTCGAAATCACGTTGGGCGGTTGCGAGATCCGCTTCGAGACGGCGACCCGCATCGCACTGGCCGGTGACGACTTCGGCGCCCGCCTCGATGGCGTGCCGCTGTGGCCGTGCTGGAGCTTCCCGGTCGCGGCGGGTCAGGTGCTGCGCCTCGGCGCCGCCAACGAATGGAGCGCCAAGGCGGGTCTGCGCAGCTGGCTGGCGGTGGCGGGGGGGATCGACGTGCCCCCGGTCATCGGCTCGCGAAGCACCGACCTCAAGG
>NZ_LYVO01000152.1 GCF_001984055.1 Variovorax sp. KK3 | reverse complement strand
GTGCAGGTGCCGGTGCGGGCGGCAGCACGGGAAAGCCGCCGCCGCTGCCACCGCCACCGCAGGCTTGCAGCAGGGCCAGGCCAGCAGTGCCGGCACCGAAGCCGAGCAGGTGGCGGCGGTTCAGGCGCGAGGCGACGACGTCGTTGAAGGTGCGGTTGTCGGTGGTGTTGTGGCCGATGTCATCAGGGTCGACGGCAGCGACGTTCTGCCGGGGAGTGGCGGTCATGCGAACTTTCTTTCGTGGGGCATGGTTGAAAAACCCCGGTACGCTAAAAGTTCAATGTGACGTCAGGAAGTCAGGTGCCGATCAGGCCCACGACTGTGGCGGTCATCGGCGCCTCGCCGCGGTGCCTCGACACCGACCTTCGAGCCGCTCAATTCCCCTGCTGCAGCAGGCGCACCGCGCTCTCGTACATCGCGACGTTGTGAAAGGCCGCGAGGCCGCCCGCGAGCAAAGCCATCACGGCGGCCACCGCGCTCGGCAGCACGCGCGTGGCGAACACCGCGACCACCATCAGCAGCGGCAGGAAGTGCGCGGCATAGAGGAAAGTTTCTTCGCCGTACACCAGATGCAGCAGCACCTGTCCGGCCAGCGTCAGCCCCAGCACCGCACCGAAGCGGCGCCATTGCGGCGAGCGCGCCAGGCCCCACGCGCCGGCCAGCAGCAGCACGGCCCACAGGGCGAGCGCCGCCACGCCGATCCATCCGGCCGAGCCCGGCGTGCTGAGCTGCACCGACAGCTGCGGCAACTGCTGCACCTCGTCGGCCGGCAGCGCCAGGATCTCGGGCAGGCTGAAGGTCGAGCCGAACATGCCCGCGAGCTTGTCCAGCCAGGTGCCGGACTCCTTGAGGTTCATGTAGTCGAACTCTTCGCGGCTGCCGAGGAAGAAGAACTTGGCGAAGCTGTAGATGAAGCGCTGTGGCACGGTCAGCACGGCCACCACGGCGAAGGCGATGGCGCTCAGGCCGAGCGCGCGGCGCCAGGGCCGCTGCACGAGCGCGAGCGCCAGCCCCGCCATCCAGTTGGTGACGGTGATGGCCAGGCTCGCGATGCTGGCGAAGACGATCAGCCGGTCGCTCACCGGTCGGTGGGTGGCGAGTGCGGCGACCAGCAGCACCCACAACAAGGTCAGCGACCCGGGCGCATAGGTCTCGGGCACCGAGAACCAGAACAGGAAGGCCGCGCTGCCGATCGCCATAAGCGTGAAGCAGGCGGCGGCGAAGCGGCCCGTGCCGAGCAGCCGGCACAGCGCATAGAAGCTGCCGACCCACAGCAGGCTGACCAGCCCGATGAAGCGCATCGCCGCCTGCAGGTCGGTGCCCGGCCACACGAGGCGCAGGCCGCTGACGAGCGGGTGGATGAGGATCGATGCGATCGGGTGGACCTTGGTGCGGTAGTGGTTGCTGCGCACGTCCACCATGTTGGCGAGCACCCGAGGCATGTCGGCCTGGAACCAGGCGTCGTAGCCCTGCTCGCGCGTGAACAGGCTCGGGGGCAGCTGCCGCGTCAGCGTGGCCAGCAACGCCAGTGCGAGCACGCCGAGCACGGCGGCGAGCAACGCGTCCCAGGCGAGCGCGCGCGCCCGCATCAGTCGGCCATCCAGAGCGCGGAGGCCGCGATGCCCAGCGCCAGGCGGCTGACCCAGTCGCGCGCGGCGAAGACCACCGGGTCGTCGTTGAGCGCGCCGCGCACGGCCTTGAGCCAGATGCGCATGGTCCAGAACAGGAAGACGGGGATGAGCACCCATAGGTACTCGGGGTCTTCGTAGCGCGCGAGCATCTCCTGGTCGTGCAGGTACAGGCCGAGCAGCAGCGCCGCCATCTGCCCGGCCGCGACGCCGGCGCACAGCACGAAGGGCACGTCGACCGGGTGGTAGCCGCGGTCGCGTTTCATGCGCCGCACGTCCTGCTCGCCGCCGTTGAGCTCCACGTAGCGCTTGGCCAGTGCGAGGCTCAGGAAGATGAACATCGAGAACGACAGGATCCAGAACGACAGCGGCAGCCCCGTGGCCGCGGTGCCGGCAGCGACGCGCACGGTGTAGAGGCCGGCCAGCGTGAACACGTCGACCACCGCCCGCCGCTTGAGGAAGACCGAATACGCCGTGGTGAGCAGCATGTAGAACAGCAGCACGCTCACGAAGGCGGCGGGCAGCATCGCCAGCGAAAGCACCAGCGAGGCCGCGCACAGCAGGCAGGCCACGATCAGCCCGGTCGATGCCGTGATCTCGCCCGAGGCGAAAGGCCGCATGCGCTTGCGCGGATGGCGGCGGTCGGACTGCAGGTCGAGCAGGTCGTTGAGCACGTAGATGCCCGAAGCCATCAGGCCGAAGGCCAGGAAGGCGAGCACCGCATCGAACACGATCGACTGCGTGAGTTCGTGCAGCACCGGCATCAGCGGCAGGAAGATCAGCACGTTCTTCAGCCACTGGTGCAGCCTCACGCCGTACAAGAAGCGCTTGAGCGGTGGCCGCGCCGGAACGATGCGCGACTCCACCGTGGTCAACCGGGCCGCGCGGCGCGCCAGCGCGTCGGAGCGGCCGACCACCACCGCGGACGCGGCGCCGCGCCACACCGCGAGGTCGACCGGGCCGTCGGCGGCGTAGCTGAAGGGCCGGCCACCGGCATCGGCCTCGATGGCCGCGCGCTTGGCCTCGCCGCGCAGGTTGCGCTGGCCGTCAGAGGCGAGCACCGCATCGAACAGCCCCAGGTGCCCGGCCACGGCCTGCGCCACGCGCGCATCGGCTGCGGTTGCCAGCACCGTGCGCCGGCCATCGGCGCGTGCGCGGCGCACCAACGCGAGCACCTCGGGGCGGTAGGGCAGCGTTTCCGCATCGAGCGTGGTGCGTTGCGCGATTTCGTGCTTGAAGGCGGCCCGGCCGCGCAGCAGCCACGACGGCAGCGACAAGAGCGCGAGCGGCTGGTCGCGCGCCAGCTGCAGCAGTGATTCCTGCAGCGAGTCGGTGGCGATCAGCGTGCCGTCGAGGTCGACGTAGAGCGGGCGCATCACGTCACCCTCGGCTCAAGACCACGACACCGACCAGGATGATGGCGATGCCCAGCACGCGGTTGGCGGTGAGCGGCTCGCCGAAGATCTGCCAGGCGAGCACGGCCGCGATAACGTAGCCCATCGAGAGCATGGGGTAGGCCACCGTCACGTCTACCCGCGTCAGCGCGAGGATCCACAGACCGGCGCTGATGAAATAGCACACCAGCCCGAGCAGCACCCAGGGCTGCGTGCCGGCCGTCCAGGCGGCGGACATCAGCGATGCGAGGCTGCCCATCGACACGTGCCCCAGGGACTTCGCGCCGGCCTTCAGCATGAGTTGCGCCGCCGAGTTCAGCAGCACGCCCGCGAAGATGATCGAGAAGGTGTGTAGCGTCATCGTGATTCCTGCCCTGGGTAGGCAGGAATCATGCCGCGCAATTTTTTCACTTGGGCCACAACACCCACAGGCGCAGTGGCTGATTGACGCGGGCGGCCAGCCGCCCCGCTTCGGCGCCTGTGCCCGCGAAGTAATCGGCCCGCACGGCGCCGACGATGGCGCTGCCGGTGTCCTGCGCCACGACCAGTCTCGCCAGCGGCGCGGACGGGCCTGGCGAAGCCAGCCAGACCGGGGTGCCGTAGGGAATGCTGTCGCGGTCGACCGCGATCGAGCGGCCGGCCGTCAGTGGCACGCCCTGCGCGCCGACCGGGCCTGCCGTGGCGTCGATGTCGGCCAGGGGCTCTTCTCGGAAGAACACGTAGCGCGGGTTGCTCCACAAGAGCTGCGACAGGCGCTGCGGGTTCTGTGCCACCCATTGCTTGGTGTCTTCGGGCCACAGGCTGACCTTGGTCACGCCCTGGCTCAGCAGCCATTGCTGCACGCTGCGGTAGGGCTGCTCGTTGGTGGCGGCGAAGGCCACGCGGATGGTGCGCTGCGCGCCATCGGGCTCGGTGATGCGCAGCCGGCCCGAGCCCTGGATGTGCAGCATCAGCACGTCGATCGGGTCGGCGAGCCAGGCGATCTCGCGACCGCGCAGCGCGGCCTGGGCCTGCGGCAGCGTGTCGATTTCCTGCCGCGTGAACCACGGCCGCCGCGCCACCAGGCCGGCCGGCGCCTGGTACAGGGGCACGGTGTGCATCGCGGTGGGGCGGCGCGAGGCTTCGAACACGGGCTCGTAATAGCTGGTGAGCTTGCCCTCGGCCTCACCTGCGAGCGATTCGACGCGGTAGGGCTGCAAGCGCTGGCGCATCCACTGGCGCTGCTCTTCGGTTTCGGCCAACGCCAGCTGCCGCACCTCGCGGCACAGCGGCGCGATGGCAGCGTTGGGCCGGGCGCAGTTGGCGATCATCGCGCTCCAGCCTTCGTGCAGCGCATCGTCCTCGAAGCCCGGCAGTTCGGACCATTGCACCGGCACCCAGCGGCTCTTGGGATGGGTCAACGAACCCGTGAGCGGCCCCAGGTCGCGCGGGGCGGCGGGGGGGGTGGCGGTCGTCGCGGGCGGTGGCGCATCGGTCTGAAGGGTACCGACCGAGCATGCGGCGAGCATTGCTACGATCGACAGCCCGACCAGCCACTGGAGTCCTCTGTTCATGGGTTTGATTTTGCTTGAAGCCTTGGGCGCAGGAATTCTGCTGGTGCTCATCGTGTGGTGGACCATGTTCTCGGGCCGCAAGCGGGGTGAATTGCATGACCATCCGGATGACCCGGCGGACGATCGGGTGCATCGGGCGCATCAGGGCGGGGCCGGGCAAAAAGCGCCTCCGTCCGACGAGCCGCCCGCGGGACGCTGACCATAATTTCCCCTCGCCGTTCCACAAGCGAACGAACTGACGAACGATCGAAGATCGACTGACGAAAGGGATCCCATCATGAAGAAATTCGTCCTGGCCACCTCCGCACTCGCCGTGCTGCTCTCGGGCTGCGCCGGCATGAGCGACACGCAACGCAACACAGGGATCGGCGCCGGCGTCGGCGCCCTGGGCGGCGCGGCCATCGGCTCCGCCACCGGCGGCAACAGCCGCGCCATCGGCACCGGCGCCGCGGTCGGCGCAGCCGCCGGCGCACTGGGCGGCTACCTGTGGTCGCAGCGCATGGAGGCGCAGAAGCGCGAGATGCAGGCCGCCACGCAAGGTACCGGCATCGCCGTCACGCAGACGCAGAACAACGAACTCAAGCTCGCGATTCCGAGCGACGTGTCTTTCGACACCGGCCGCTCCACCATCAAGCCGAACTTCGTTCCCATCTTGAACCAGTTCGCCAACGGGCTGCGCAACAACCCGAATGCAGAAGTGCGCATCATCGGCCACACCGACAGCACCGGCACCGACGCCATCAACAACCCGCTGTCGGTCGAGCGCGCGGCCAGCACGCGCGACTATTTGATCGCACGCGGCGTGCCGCAGCAGGCCTTCCGCATCGAGGGCCGCGGCTCACGCGAGCCGATCGCGGACAACAACAACGACGCGGGCCGTGCGCAGAACCGGCGCGTCGAAATCTACGTGGGTGAAAGGCCCCAGGGCTGAGGCACTCGAAGCCAGGCGCGCGACCCGCGCCTGGCCACACACCGGGTCACTTCAGGCCCACGCCCAGGGCCTGGATGAACGGCGCGAATGGCGCCGCCGGGTCCTGCCCCTGATCGAGCTGCCCGCACTTCAGATAGAGCGTTTCCGCCGTGTCTCTCGTGACGATCTCGGCGACGAAGTCGCGGCTTTGCCAGAA
>NZ_LYVO01000151.1 GCF_001984055.1 Variovorax sp. KK3 | reverse complement strand
GGGTGGCGGCGGTGCAGGCGGCGCCGGTGGTGCCGCGCCCGAATCCACCACGCACGACTTCGTCACCGACGGCGCCGGATCGCTGCCGAAGAACGCGGCCGAGCACGTGGCCGCGCCCGTCACGACCTTGTCGACCCAGCGGCGGTCGACGCCGAAGCTCACCAGCGTCGCGCTCGCCATCGTGAAGCTCGCGCCCTGCGCGGCCACCGTGCGGTCGGTGGTTGCGGCCGCACTGCCGAGGACCACTCCGCCGGCCTTGGTGCTGAGCACCCGGCAGCTCTTGGTGATGGTGGGCGAGGGGTTGCCACCGAAGAAGTCGCTCTTGCAGCTGACCGTGCCCGTCACCGTCTTCGGAATCCAGTTGCCTCCCTCGCCGAACTCGACGACCGTCGACGCCGGCAGGGTGAACGAGCGGCCCTGGTCGGCCGCCTTCGTCATGCCGCCCGTCAGCTTGAGGATCTTGCCGACCGAGGGCACGCCGGCGTTGTCGATCACGTAGAGCAGGTAGTAGCCGATGGGCAGGATGTTCGGGCTCTCGTTGAGCGTGATGTCGACGTTGGCGCTGCCGGTGGCCTGCGTGAACGGAAGCTGCAGGAAGCGCTGACCGAAGTCGGTCGAGTGTGTGACCGAGCCGGTGCGCACCAACGTCACCCGCTGGATGGGCCGCGACGACGCGACGGTCACGCGGAAGTTGGTGCCCAGCGTGAGCTGCGAGGGCGTGGTGTTGATCAGCGGCCGCGTCCGTCGCGCGCCGCTGCTGTCGAACAGGTAGGGCGGCGAATACACCTCGGCGTTGAGGTTGACCACCGGCCCAGGCGATCCGCCGCCGGCCGACAGCACCGTGCCGTCGGGCAGCAGCATCGCGCTGGAATGGTAGAGCCGCGCCTTCTGCGCGGAATTGCCCGTGCTCCACGCCTGCGTGGCGGGGTTCCAGATCAGCGCGGTGAAGGCGGTGTCGACCAGCTCGTTGTACACCGACGAGCCGCCGGTCAGCAGCACCTTGCCGTCGGGCAGCACGGTCATCGTGCCCCAGATGCGATCCGGACCCGGGCCGGGTACCGAGGTGACGACGGGCGTCGCGCCGTTGAAGTCGACGATCATCGCGCCGCCGTCCTCGGCGATCAGCAGGATCTTGCCGCGGTCGTACATGGCCCACGGCATGGCCGAGTTCAGCGTCTTGGGCAGCGTGCCGATCTGCGTGATGAAGGGCGTCTCGGTGTTCATGCTGAACAGCTTGTTGCTGCTCGCCACCAGCACGCGGCCGTTGGGCGCCAGCACGGCGCGTGGGTAGAACCAGTCGGCCGGCCAGTCCGGCTGCTGCGACAGCGTGAGCCAGCCGAGCGTGGGCCGGTAGATCTCGGGCACGCCGGCGCCCGCGCCGGTGCCGTCGATGCCGGCCAGCGCCAGCATGCGGCCGTCGGCCAGCGGCACCAGCGATCCGTACCAGCGCGCGTACTGCATCGGCGGCCCGGGCGAGATGGTGGCGGCCGACGGGTCGAACAGGTTGACGTCGCGCACGCCGTTGTTGATCTTGTCGGGCGTCACGCCGCGGGTGTCGCCGCCGGCCAGCAGCACCTGGCCCGAGTTGGGCAGCACGGTCTGCGCATTGCAGAACATGTCCGTGCGGGTGGTGTGCGTGAGCAGGCTGTGGGCGTTGGTGCTCGGCGTCCACACGTCGTAGTAGAGCTGCGCGCCTTGCGCGCCGGCCGTGTCGGTGCCGTAGCTCATGACCTTGCCGTCGGGCGTCAGCACCGTGTGGATGGCGTTGATGGGCCAGGCGATCGGCGCGGCCCACTGCCCTCCGACGCTCGGGGCCACCGGTGCGGCCGCGGCCGCGGCTGCGGCGGCTAAACCCGCTTGCGGCTGCTGGACGGCAGGGCCGGTGCCGAGGTCGATCGGCGCCACGCGGTCGCGTTCCAGCTCGCGCTGGCGGGCCAGGTCTTCCAGCGTACGCACGGCCTTGCTGATGGCCGATGGCTTGACCGGCGGTTCGGATCCCGCCTGCAGGGCCGGCGCGGCGTCCTTCGCGACCTCGACGCCGGACGATGCGCCTGCCGGTGCGACGGCCAGCCCGGCCATGCCACCGTCGCCGCCGCCTCCGCCCCCGCAGGCAGTGACGACGAGTGGTGCCCACAGGGCGATCCACTTCAATCCAGAGGCACGCGGGTCCGGCGAGGCACTTGGCATATCCCCCTCCTGGGGTAAGAACTGCCGAGTTATATAGGTGCCCCGCGCGCCCGCCTTCCACCAATGTAGGTAGGCCCTAAGTCCTAAGTAATCACTACCTTTTCAGCGGTCGCGAGAACTGGCATCAGGCGCGCACGAACACCCCGTGCAGGCCCAGCGGCAAGGCCCGTGGCAACACCGCGCGCGCCACCGGCCCGTCGGCCAGCCGATCGGCCGCGAAGCAGGACAGCACGGTCTTCTTCTGCGCGAGGTCGAGCACGGTGCCCAGGATCCAGCCGGCGCCGCGGCCGTCGGGCACGAACACGTGCTCCTCGACCATCGCCTGAGGGCCATAGACGAAGCGCTGCGATCGGCCGGTCTCGACGTCGGTGTAAGCGATGGCGGCGAAGCCTGGTCGCTCCTTCGTCACCTGCGTGGCGTGCAGCACGCGGCGGTGGCGCAGCCCGACGCGGCGCGGATCGATGCGCGGGAACTCGGCGTCCAGCGGCAGCACCTGCTGCGTCGCCTTGCCGCTGCCGAGGTCGAGCGTGGCCACGGTCAGGTGCGGCTCGGTGCTGCGCACGCGGCGCCCGCGCATCAGCTCGCGGTTGGTGGTGAACACGCTGTCGGCGTTGTCGGAGCGCACGTAGTCGATGTGGATGCGCGTGCCGTCGGCACGGCGTTCCTCCCAGGCATTGCCCACGTGGAACAGGAAGCCCGCGGGCAGCATGAGCGTCTGGCGCCGGTTCCAGTCCTTCTTGTCGACGACGAGCACGCGCATGCCCAGTTCGGGCCGCCAGACGTGCGCGTCGAGAAAGGTGATGCCGGGCGCCTTGGCCTTGCCGTCGTAGACCAGCGGCGGCATCAGAAAGACCAGGTGCCGCTCGGTCACGGCGAAGTCGTGGACCATCGGCACGTTGTCGACCGGCACCACGGCGGCGCGGCGCAGGGCGCCTTCGGGCGCGATCTCGTAGAGGGCCAGCAGGCCCTGGCTGCTGCCGACGCCGAAGTTCCACACGGTGCCGTCCGGGTCCATCTTGGGATGGGCCGAGAACGGCATGCCGGCCAGGTCGGCGCGCCACGTCTTCAGGCCCAGCGTGTCGAGCGTGCGGGCGTCGATGCGGGTGGCCGATCCACCTTCCCACAGCGCGAGCACCTCGCCGGCCATCGGCAACACGCTGGTGTTGGCGACGTTGATGGCGTCGGCGGATGTGGGCGGCTCCACGCCCGGTGGCACGGTGCCGAAGGCTTCGGTCAGCCGGCGGCCGGCGCGCACCTCGGCCACGCGCTTCGGGGTCTGCACGTAGCGGCCCTGGTGGCGCACCCGCGTGCCCTCGATGGCCAGGCGCTGCACCATGCCGTCGCCGTCGAACCAGTGGTGGTAGCGCTCGCCGCCCAGGTCATGGCCGGCGGGGCCCACGCGATAGAGCGTGCCCGCCACCGCATCGGGAAAGCGGCCGCGCACCGCGGCCTCGGCTTCTGGCAGGTCGGCCGCCGGCGTGACGAAGCCCAGCTTCCACGGGGCGTCGGCGGCGTCGAATTCGGCTTGCCAGTTGTCCGGCTCGCTCGCCAGCGCCAGCGATGCCAGCCACGGTGTCGCACCGGCGGCAGCCAGGCGCCGCAGCAGTTCGCGTCTTTGCATGGTGGCTCCTTCAGCGCAGGTGGATGACGGCCTGCAGGTCGGCATCGACCTGGAGGGCGGCCGCGTCGAAGGCCGGCGCCGCGCGGTTGCCCTTGGCGTCGTTGGAGAAGCCGTAGCGCTCGGTGGGCAGGCCCATCAGGTTGGTGTCGAGCTTGCCGTTGCCGTTTTCGTCGGCGAACACCCGCAATGCGTAGCGGCCCGGTGCCAGGCCCGGAAACGCCAGGCGGGCGGTGCCTTCCTTCATCGGCACGGTCTGCGCGGCCAGCATCTTGTTGGACGCGTAGCTCTCGGCGCTGTCGAAGAGCGCGACGTAGAGCGTGGCGGGCACGGCCGGCCCGTCGACCACGCTGAGCTGCAGGTCGGCGGCCAGCGCGCCCAGCGGCGCGAGCAGGGCGGCGGCGATCAGGGGGCGCAGGCCGGAGCGGCGCGCGGTGGGGGCATGAGGGTGCATGTCGAGGCCTCTGTGGGTTGAAGAGGCCCACACGATCGCGCGGCCGCCGGCCGCTGCCCAGCGCGATGCGACGAAATGCAGGAGGCCCGCGCCGGATGCACCGGGCGGGCGCCAAAGACCAGGCTAGGGCGCTTCGTCCTGGTCGTTCGACGAGGCGAACAGGTCCCAGGTGGCCATGAACAGCGCCGCCACCACCGGCCCGATCACGAAGCCGTTGACGCCGAACAGCGCCATGCCGCCCACGGTCGACATCAGCACGATGTAGTCGGGCATCTGCGTGTCCTTGCCCACCAGCAGCGGACGCATGATGTTGTCGACCAGGCCGATCACCACCACGCCGAAGACCGTGAGCGACACACCCTGCCAGATGGCGCCGGTCGCCAGGAAGTAGACCGCCACGGGCAGCCAGATCAGCGCCGCGCCCACGGCCGGCAGCAGCGAGAGAAAGGCCATCAGCACCGCCCACAGCAGCGCGCCCTGCACGCCCAGCACCCAGAAGGCGAGCCCGCCCAAAGCGCCCTGCGTGGCGGCCACCGCCACGTTGCCCTTGATGGTGGCGCGAATGACGGTGGTGAACTTGTTGAGCAGAAAGTGCGTGTGCGGGCGCGCCATCGGCAGCGCATGCCGCACCGTCTTCGACAGCTCGGCGCCGTCGCGCAGCAGGAAGTACAGCAGGTACATCATCAGCGCGAAGCTCACCAGGAAGTCGAAGGTGTTCTGCCCGATGCTGACGGCCTGCGTGGCGATCAGCTGGCCCGTTTGCGCGGCGCCTTGGCCGAAGCGCGACAGCATGCCTTCGACATTGCCGAGTCCGAAGCGGTCGAGCAGGTTGGTCAGCCACCGGGGCAGGGCGCCGAGGATCTGCTGGAAGTACACGCCGAAATTGATCTCGCCCGTGCGGATGCGCTGGGTGACCAGCGACGCCTCCTGCACCAGCGACACCGCGATCATCGCGAGCGGGATGATGACGATCACCAGGCAGATCGTGAGCGTGGCCAGCGCCGCCAGATTGCGCCGGCCCGGCATGCGCTTCTGCAGCCGCTTGTACAGCGGCGTGAACAGGATGGCCAGCGCCACCGCCCACATCACCGCGCCGAAAAAGGGAAAGAGGATCCAGAGGAAGGCGACCGTAACGATCGCCAGCAGGAAGAGGAAGACGTTGCGCTGGAGTTCGGGTGAGTTCATGGGCCGCCCGACTGTAGCCGAGTGCGCAGGCCTGGCCATGTCAGCGCCGGGCGCGTGCAGCCGACAGGCCGCACCGGGCCGAGGGCCCGATCAGCGCGATGCCCGAGGCAGCGCAACCGGTGCAAGCGTGGCGCGCAGCCGCTCGTCGGCCGCCGGCGCGGCGGCCACGTCGGCCTCCAGCGCTTCCTCGACGTTGCCGATGTGGTCGAGCATCAGCTGCCGTGCCCGGCCCGTCTCGCCGGCTTCGAGCGCCGCCACGATCGCCGCATGCTCGGCGCAGGACTGGCCGGCTTCGTGCTTCGACTGGAACAGGGTGGCGGCCAGCGTGGTGCGGGCGGTCAGGTCGCGCAGCACGTCGCACAGCAGCCGGTGGCCCATCTGCTCGGCCAGGCAGACGTGGAAGTCGGCCAGCAGGAAGGCGCGGGTGGCGGCGTCGGCGCCGGCGATGGCGCGCTTCTCGTCGGCGATGTGCTCGCGCAGCTTGCGGATCACCTTGGCCAGGGGCCGGCCGCCCGACTCGGCCAGGATGCCGCTTTCGATGATGCGGCGGGCCGAGAAGGCGTCGCGCGCTTCCTCGGCCGAGGGCTCCACCACGA
>NZ_LYVO01000150.1 GCF_001984055.1 Variovorax sp. KK3 | reverse complement strand
AGGCTGCCCCGCGCTTCGTGCGCATCGATGCCGTCGGCACGCGCAAGCAGGTCTGGGCACGCATCGAGGCGGCGCTGGCCGAGCGCGGCATCTTCGAGACAAGCAAGCGATGAGCGACGCCGCGCCGATGCTTCCCTGGCTTCGCCAGCCCCTGGCCGACCTGCTGCGCCAGCGCGGGCATGCCTGGCTGCTGCAAGGCCCCTCCGGCCTGGGCCAGTACGAACTGGGCCTGGCGCTTGCCGCTGCCTGGCTCTGCGAACAGCCCGACGAAAGCAAAGGGCAGGGCGCCTGCGGCCATTGCCCCAGCTGCCACGCGATCGCGGTGCGCACCCATGCCGACCTGTGCGTGCTGATGCCCGAGGTCGCCATGCAGGAACTGGGCTGGCCGCTCGACGAAAAAAGCCAGGCCGACATCGACGACAAGAAGCGCAAGCCCAGCCGCGAAATCCGGGTCGAAGCCATGCGCGACGCGGTCGGCTTCGCCCAGCGCACGAGTGCGCGCGGCCGCGGCAAGGCCGTGCTCGTGTACCCGGCCGAGCGCATGAACAACATCACCGCCAACGCGCTGCTCAAGACGCTCGAAGAGCCGGTCGGCGACGTGCGCTTCGTGCTCGCCAGCGAGGCCGCATGGCAACTGCTGCCCACCATTCGCAGCCGCTGCCTGGGCTACACCTTGCCCTGGCCCGGCGACGACGAGGCCCGTGCCTGGCTCGTCGAGCAGGGCGTGCCGGCAGCCGATGCACCTGCCCTGTTGCGGGCCGCCGGCGGCCGCCCCAGCGACGCGCTGCGCATCGCCCGGTCGGGCCAGTCGCCCAAGGCCTGGAGCCTGCTGCCCAAGGCCATGCAGCGCGGCGAGGTCGGCGCCCTGGCCGACCACGCGCCTCCGCAGGCCATCGTCGTGCTGCAAAAGATCTGCCACGACCTGATGGCGGTCGACAGCGGCGCGACGCCGCGCTTCTTCGAAGCCGCCGACCTGCCCGTCACGCCGTCGCGGCCCGCGCTCGCGCGCTGGTCGCGTTCCCTCGCAAATGCGGCAAAAACCGCAGAACACCCGTTCAATGCGGGCTTGATGCTCGAGGCGCTTGTGAGCGAAGCGCGAAGCACCCTAAACTCCCCCGGCCGCCGCACATGAACACGCCCGTCACCCCCACGACCGCCGCGCCTGCCGCCCCCGCGATGCCCGCGCGTCCCAGCGTCATCCAGCTGGCGATCAAGGAAAAGGGCGCCTTGTACGCGGCCTACATTCCGCTGTTCGCCGAGGGTGGCATCTTCATTCCCACCTCCCGCGAATACCGCCTCGGCGACGACGTCTACGTGCTGCTCACGCTGCCCGAAGACCCGCAGCGTTATCCCGTGGCCGGCAAGGTGGCCTGGATCACCCCGGCCCGTGCGGCCGGGAACCGGGCGCCCGGTGTCGGTATCCGATTCCCCTCCGACGAGAAGTCGCGCCAGCTGAAGGCGCGCATCGAAGAGGCGCTCGGTGGCACCATGGCCTCCGACCGCCCCACCCAGACCATCTGAGCGCCGCGTCTTCGTGACGTGGGCCCGCGGGTGCTGCGGTTGCAGCACCCTTTTTGCTTTCCGCGATTTCACATCGCGATTACTTTCCGCGGTTACCCTCCGCGATGCGTTCGAAGCAATGTTCACCGACTCCCACTGCCACCTGACCTTTCCCGAATTCGCAGACCGCATGCCCGAGCTTCGCCAGGCGATGGCCGCGGCGCAGGTCGACCGGGCCCTCTGTATCTGCACGACGCTCGAAGAATTTTCGGACGTGCAGGCGCTGGCGTCCGGTTTCGACAACTTCTGGGCCAGCGTAGGCGTGCATCCGGACAACGAAGGCATCGCCGAGCCCTCGATCGACGACCTGGTGACACGCTCCGCCATGCCGAAAGTGGTCGCCATCGGCGAAACCGGCCTCGACTACTACCAGATGGAAGAGCGCAAGGGCGGCCGCAGCATCGGCGACCTGGAATGGCAACGCAATCGCTTCCGGATCCACATCCGCGCGGCGCAGCAGGTGCGCAAGCCGCTCATCATCCACACCCGCGACGCCTCGGCCGACACGCTGGCGATCCTGAAGGAAGAGGGTGAGGACGGCAGGGCGGCGGCGGCCGGCGGCGTGTTCCACTGCTTCACGGAGACGGCCGAGGTGGCCCGGGCCGCGCTGGACCTGGGCTTCTACATTTCCTTCTCGGGCATCCTGACCTTCAAGAAGGCGGCCGAACTGCGCGAGGTGGCTGCCTTCGTGCCGCTCGACCGCATGCTGATCGAGACCGACAGCCCCTATCTCGCGCCGGTGCCTTACCGCGGAAAGACCAACAGTCCGGCCTACGTGCCCTACGTCGCCAAGCAGATTGCGGAGCTGCGCGCCGTGCCTGTCGAAGCCATCGCAGAGGCCACGAGCCGGAATTTCGAAACCCTGTTCAAGGGCGTCGTCACAACGTGAACGGCGCGAACGACGTGAGAATCTACTTCAAGAAACTTCTATACCTCGCTGTTTTTACAGCATCTTTTGCAGGTCATGCGGGTTCGTTCGACGACTTCTTCCGCGCTGCGCGCAGCGACGACGCCGGCAGCATCCGGTCACTGCTCAACCGCGGCTTCGACCCCAACACCCGCGACGAGCATGGCCAGACCGGCTTGCTGATCGCCATGCGTGAGCCCTCGCCGCGCGTGATCCAGGTTCTGCTCGACTCGCCCAAGACCGACGTGGAAGCCCGCAACGCCAAGGACGAAAGCCCCTTGATGCTGGCCGCGCTCAAGGGCCAGCAGGACCTGGTCACGAAGCTCATCGCCCGCGATGCCGACATCAACAAGCCGGGCTGGGCGCCGTTGCACTACGCGGCCACGGGCGGCCACGTGGCGATCATGAAGCAGCTGCTCGACAAGTACGCCTTCATCGACGCGCAGTCGCCCAACGGCACCACGCCGCTGATGATGGCCGCGATGTACGGCTCCAGCGACGCCGTGCAGCTGCTGCTCGACGAGGGCGCCGACGTGACGATGAAGAACCAACTCGGCATGACGGCCCTGGACTTCGCGCAAAAGGCCAATCGGCCCGACGCGGTGCGCTTGCTCGGCACCAGCGCGGCGAAGGCGAAGCGGCCCAGCGACGGCAAGTGGTGAGCAAGCGCTGAGCAATCGCTGAACAAGGGGTAGGCGAGTAGGCCGCATCGAGCCTCCATCTCCCTTGTTTGAAGTACAGCTTCTGGCTAGTTTCTAGGCACATCCGATTCGGCAACCATACGGCGCAGCGTCACCGGCAGGAAAGACGCCAACCCAGAGAGGGTGACGGGCCGCAGAGCCCGCGACCCGAGTCGATCGGAGGGCAAGCGTGTCCATTGATCCCGAGATCCGAAGCATCGGATGGATGTCATGCATGGCGCTCGGCGCGTGTGCGGCGTTGACCACGTCGCTGGCGCACGCCCAGTTGCCACCCACGGTGCCGTCGCCCGCCACGCCCGGCGTGCTGCAGGAGCAGCTTCGCCGGGCGGCACCCCAGTTGCCCGCCGAGGTGCAGCTGCCGGCGCTGCCGCCCACGCAATCGCCGCAGCTCCCGGCAGGCGTCGAGGACGTGCGCATCGTCGTCAACGCGGTGGAGCTGAGCGGCAACACCGTCATACCGACCACCGAACTCGCGCCCGCCTGGGCCGACATGCTGGGCCGCGAACAGCCCCTCGCCGCCGTGTACGAGCTCGCCAATGCATTGACCGGCGTCTACCGCAACCGCGGCTACGTGCTGTCGGCGGTGGTGGTGCCGCCGCAGACCATTCGCGACGGTGTGGTGCGCCTGCAGGTCGTCGAGGGCTATGTCGGCAAAGTCGACTTCGACCCGGCGTTCAACCTGACGGAGCGGATGCGGCAGGAGGCGCAGGTCATCGCCGGCGAGAAGCCGCTCACCATCAAGACGCTCGAGCGCCAGCTGCTGCTCATCAACGAGCTGCCCGGCGTGACCGCGCAGGCCTACTTCGAGCCCGGCGGCGAGACCGGTGAAGCGTGGCTCACCATCAAGGCCGTTCGCAAACCGGTCTCGGGCTTCATCGGCATCCAGAACCGAGTGTCGCGGCTGCTCGGCGACGTGGCCATCGAGGGCCGCGTCACCCTCAACAACCCGCTGGGCCTGGACGACAGCCATTCGCTGTTGCTGCAGACCACCAACCGCGCGCGGCTGCGTTCCGCGGCCTATGTCTACAACCAGCCGCTGGGCACCGACGGGCTCGCGCTGAACCTGTTCCTGGGCCACATCGAATCGAAGGTCGCGTTCTCGGGCGCGAGCGTCAAGAGCGAAAGCGATATCGCGACCCTGGGCCTGAGCTATCCGCTGATACGCAGCCGCAACGAGACGCTGCGCCTGCGTGCGCGGATCAACGTCTACAACGGCAAGCAGGATTTTCTCGACCGCCTGCTCGAACAGGAAGACCACGCCCGCGCGCTGCGTCTGGGCGCGAGCTGGGACCGGAGCGATGGCTCGGGCATCAACTTCGCGGACGTGGAGCTCTCGCAAGGCATCAAAGGCATGGGCGCGACGCGAGCCGGCGCCGCCAACGCACAGCGCGCGGACGCGGACTACGGCTTCACCAAGTTCAACTTCTATGCGGGCCGCCTGCAGAAGCTGCCCGGCAACTTCAGCCTGCAGGCCTCCGTGCAGGGCCAGTGGACCAACGACCCGCTGCCGCCGAGCGAGCGCGCCGCGCTGGGCGGCGAGCTCGTGCTGCGTGCCTTCGATGCCGGCGAACTCATCGGCGACCGCGCATGGGCCGGCAAGCTGGAGCTGCGCTACGAGCCCGCGTGGATCGACGGTGGCCGCGTCACGCTCTACGGATTCGCCGAAGCCGGCCGCACCGTCACGCTGCAGCGAACCCTGCCCGACATCAAGCAGAAGGGCGGCAGCACCGGCATCGGCATACGCGCGTCGATGGCGAACAACGCCAACTTCTACGCCGAGATCGCCGTGCCGCACGGGCGCAACGTCGCTTACTACAACAGCCGGCGCACGCGCTTCTTCGCCGGTCTGAGCTACGAGTTCTGACATCCGAGATTCGAGTTCTCAAGGAGCGTCGCCATGAGTCTGCGTCACGCCGTTCCCCCGCCGCGACTGTGCCCGTCGAGGCTTTCGTGGGCCATGCACCTGGCCTTCGCGGCCCTGGCCGTCGGTGCGATGAACCCGGCCGGCGCCAATCCGCTGGGCGGTGTCGTCGTCGGCGGGCAGGCCAGCATCCAGCAGCCGTCGCCCACGCTGACGCAGATCGACCAGAGCAGCCAGCGCGCGGTGATCGACTGGCGCAGCTTCAGCATCGGCGCCGGAGAGGCGGTGCGCTTCAACCAGCCCTCGGCCTCGGCGGCCACGCTCAACCGCGTCGTCGGCAACGACCCGTCGAGCATCCTGGGCAGCCTGAGCGCCAACGGCCGCGTGCACCTGGTCAACCAGAACGGCGTGTTCATCGGACGCGATGCGCAGGTGGATGCGGCGGCGCTCGTGCTGTCGACCGCCAACGTGAGCAACAGCGACTTCATGGCGGGCCGGCTGCATTTCAACCAACCGGGCAAGCCGGGCGCGCGCATCGTCAACGAAGGGCGCATCACCGCGGCGGACGGCGGCCTGGTCGCCATGGTCGCGCCGGGCGTGGAAAACCGCGGCGTCATCTCGGCCCGGCTCGGGCAGGTGATGTTGGCGGGCGCG
The DNA here is from genome assembly GCF_001984055.1 of Variovorax sp. KK3. Lineage (GTDB taxonomy): Bacteria > Pseudomonadota > Gammaproteobacteria > Burkholderiales > Burkholderiaceae_C > Variovorax. The sequence goes on along the minus strand of NZ_LYVO01000150.1, from coordinate 636 downwards.
CCCACGTTCTCGCTCGACCTGTTCGGCGACGGGCTGGTCAACATCCTGCTGAACCCCGCCAGCCTGGGCGGCATCGCCGATGCGTCGGGCCAGCCGCTGAGCACGCACGTGGACCACAGCGGCCGCATCACGGCCGAAGGCGGGCGCATCTGGATTTCGGCCGCCACCGCGCGCGGGCTCGTCGACGGCATGGTCAACATCTCGGGCGAACTGCGCGCGACCCGGGTCGCGCAGCAGGGCGGCGAGATCACGCTGCTGGGCGGCGAAAGCCTGAACCTCGGCGGCAGCGTGATCGCGACCGGCTCGGCGCAGGGCGGCACCATCGCCGCGAGCGCCGATCGCGTGCTGCTGGCCTCCAATGCCGTGCTAGACGCGAGCGGCCCGCTGCAGGGCGGGACCGTGCTGGTCGGCGGCAGCTACCGCGGCGCTTCGCCCGTGCCGGGCGCGGCCGCGCGAGCCGGCAGCCTGGACGTGCGGCAGGGCGCTTCGATCAAGGCCGACGCGACGGGCAGCGTCGGCGACGGCGGCCTGGTGGTGCTGTGGAGCGACAAGGACACGCGCTTCGCCGGCAGCGTCACGGCGCGCGCCGGCGCGGCCGGCGGCAACGGCGGAACGATGGAGGTGTCGGGCAAGAAG
>NZ_LYVO01000149.1 GCF_001984055.1 Variovorax sp. KK3 | reverse complement strand
CCTCACCGGGGGCAACACCAGCGGCCCGGCAAAGCCGGTTCCGCGGTGTTTCCCGAACGGGCCTGGCTTCGCCGGCCGCGCAGAGCTTCGGAGTTGAGTCTTGTGAACTGAAACGTGCGCAACGGCGCATGCGGGCCAACGCATACGTCGTTCAGCCCGCGTGCGACGCGCCGGAGGAAAAGCATGGACACGCAAATCGCCCTGATCCTGGGGCAGGACGGCATCGTCAACGGGGCGATCTACGGGCTCATGGCACTGGCACTGGTGCTGGTGTTCTCCGTGACCCGCGTCATCTTCATCCCGCAAGGGGAATTCGTCGCCTTCAGCGCGCTGTCGATGGTGGCGCTGCAGGCCGGCAAGGTGCCCGCCACGCTGTGGCTGCTGGTGGTGCTGGCGGTGGCCGCGCTGGTGGTGGAACTGTGGCGCTGGAAGCGTGGTGCCGCGGTCGACTGGCCGTCGACGCTGGCCTGGTGCGTGGTGCTGCCGCTGGTGAGCTGCGCGCTCGTGCTGCTGCTGAAGCCCACGTCGCTGCTTTCGCAGACCGTCACCGCCATCGCCGTCATCGTGCCGCTCGGGCCGCTGCTCTATCGCCTGGCCTACCGGCCGCTGGCCGACGCCACCGTGCTCATGCTGCTGATCGTCTCGGTCGCGCTGCACGGTGTGCTCGTGGGCCTGGGGCTGCTGTTCTTCGGCGCCGAGGGCTCGCGCACGCCGGCTTTCTCGGAGATGCGGCTCGACCTGGGCGGCGTCGCCATCACCGGCCAGGCCATGGTGGTGGTGGCCGTCACCGCGGTGCTCGTGGTGCTGATGTTCCTGTTCTTCGAGCGCTCGATCGTCGGCAAGGCGCTGCGCGCCACGGCCATCAATCGCGTGGGTGCCCGGCTCATGGGCATTCCGACGGGCCTCTCGGGCGACCTGAGCTTCGCGCTCGCGGCCTTGATCGGCGCGGTGTCGGGCCTGCTCATCGCGCCCATCACCACCATCTATTACGACACCGGCTTCCTGATCGGCCTCAAGGGCTTCGTCGCGGCCATCGTCGGCGGGCTGGCCAGCTACCCGCTGGCGCTGGTCGGCGCGCTGATCGTCGGCCAGCTCGAGGCCTTCTCGTCCTTCTGGGCCAGCGCGTTCAAGGAAGTGTTCGTCTTCACCTTGATCATTCCTGTGCTGTGGTGGCGCTCGCTGAGCAGCCGGCACGTGGAGGATGAAGAATGACCCGGCGGCACCTGACACTCGCCTTCATCGTCGCGCTGGCGGCGGTGTGGAGCTTCCTGCCGGACTTCTCGGTCACGGTGCTCAGCTACATCGGCCTCTATGCGCTGGTGGCCGCGGGCCTGGTCATGCTGACCGGCGTGGGCGGCATGACGTCCTTCGGCCAGGCTGCCTTCGTCGGCACCGGTGCCTATGCGACCGCCTGGGTCTGCACGTCGCCGATGGTGGCGTCCGCGCTGGGCGGTATCCCGCCTGCATTGCTGCCATGGATCGGGTTGCTGTTCGGCATCGTCGTCACCTTCGTCATCGCCTGGTGCCTGGGCGCCATCACGCTGCGGCTGTCGGGTCACTACCTGCCGCTGTGCACCATCGCCTGGGGCTTGAGCTTCTACTTCCTGTTCGGCAACCTCGAGTTCCTCGGCGGCCACACCGGCGTGGCCGGCGTGCCGGCGATCGTGGTCGGCGGCATGTCCTTCGCATCGCCGCGCTCGCTGGGCCTGGTGATCTGGGGCGTGCTGCTGCTGGCGCTGTGGGCGCTGCACAACCTGCTCGATTCGCGCGAAGGCCGCGCCATCCGCGCGCTCAAGAGCGGGCGCGTGATGGCCGAGTCCATGGGCGTGGACACCGGCCGCTACCGCATCAAGGTCTTCGTGCTGGCGGCGCTGATGGCGGCGCTGTCGGGCTGGCTCTACGCGCACATGCAGCGCTTCATCAACCCGACGCCCTTCAACCTCAACATCGGCATCGAGTACCTGTTCATGGCGGTGGTGGGCGGCGCCGGCCATCTGTGGGGCGCGGTGCTGGGTGCCGCGGTCATCACGCTGCTCAAGGAACAGTTGCAGGACATCCTGCCGAGGCTGCTGGGCTCCAGCGGCAACTTCGAGGTGATCGTGTTCGGGCTCTTGATGCTGTTCGTGCTGCAGCGCTTCGCCGACGGACTGTGGCCCACGCTGGCGCGGCTGGGCCAGCGCTTCCTCAAGCCGACCGCGGCGCAGCCGCCGCGCAGCGTGCTCGCGCTGCCCGAGGCGGCCCTGCCCACGCGCGGGCGCACCGTGCTTCAGGCCAAGGCCGTGACCAAGCGCTTCGGCGGCCTGGTGGCGAACGACGCCGTCGACCTCGACGTCAAGGCCGGTGAGATCCATGCGCTGATCGGGCCCAACGGCGCCGGCAAGAGCACCTTCTTCAACATGATCTCGGGCGTGGACGACCCGACCGAGGGCGAGGTGCGCCTGATGGACCAGGCCATGACCGGCAAGCCCTCGCGCGACTTCGCCGCCTTGGGCCTGGGCCGCACCTTCCAGCACGTGCGCCTGCTGGGGCAGCGCCGCGTCATCGAGAACGTGGCGCTCGGTGCGCACCAGCGCGGCAAGCGCGGCTGGATCGCCTCGATGCTGCGGCTGGACCGTGCGGAAGAAGCCGCCTTGCTCGCGGAGTCGCGAAAGCAGATCGAGCGCTGCGGCCTCGGCGAGTTCGTCGACGTGCAGGCAGGCTCGCTGGCGTTGGGGCAGCAGCGCGTGGTGGAGATCGCGCGTGCACTGGCAGGCCATCCCGCGGTGCTGCTGCTCGACGAGCCGGCCGCCGGATTGCGCCACCTCGAAAAGCGCGCGCTCGCCACGCTGCTCGACCAACTGCGCGCCGAGGGCCTGGCGATCCTCGTGGTGGAACATGACATGGAATTCGTGATGAACCTCGCCGACCGCATCACCGTGCTGGAATTCGGCGCCGTCATCGCGCGCGGCACGCCGGCGCAGGTGCAGGCGGATCCGAAGGTGCTGGATGCTTACCTGGGTGGCGTGGACGAGCCGGTGGCGCAGGCGCCGCAGGTGCAGCCGTTGCCGAAGGAGCAACCGGCATGAGGGCCCTGGTCCTACTCCTCCTCCCTCTGGGAGAGGGCTGGGGTGAGGGCACCGGGCGTCTGATCGAGCACGCGCCTCACCCACCGCCGCATGCCCTCACCCCCACTCTCTCCCAGAGGGAGAGGGAGCAAGACAGAGCCACGCGATGACCACGTCTCCACTCCTCCAACTCGACGACTTCTGCGTTTCCTACGGCGCCGTCGAAGCCGTCCACCACGTCGACCTGCACGTCGACCCCGGCGAGATCGTCACCGTCATCGGCCCCAACGGCGCCGGCAAGACCACGCTGCTGTGCGCGGCCATGGGCCTGCTGCCGTCGCGCGGCAAGCTGGTGCTGGGCGGCGAGCCGATGACGCGCATCAGCGTCGAGGCGATGGTGGCGCGCGGCGTCGGCCTGGTGCCCGAAAAGCGCGAGCTGTTCGGCGAGATGCCGGTCGAAGACAACCTGCTGCTGGGCGGCTTCTCGCGCTGGTGGCGTGGCGAGCGCGACCAGCGCCAGCGCATGGACGAGGTCTTCGCCATCTTCCCGCGCCTCGCCGAGCGGCGCGCGCAGCTGGCCTCCACGCTCTCGGGCGGCGAGCGCCAGATGCTCGCCATCGGCCGCGCGCTGATGGCGCGGCCCCGGCTGCTGATGCTCGACGAGCCCTCGCTCGGCCTCGCGCCGCGCATCGTGCGCGAGGTGCTGCAGGTGGTGTCGTCGCTGCGCCAGCATGGCGTGTCGGTCCTGCTGGTGGAGCAGAACGCCCGCGCCGCGCTGCAGGTGGCGGACAGGGCCTACGTGCTCGAGATGGGCGCCGTCGCGCTGCAGGGCGCGGCCGCGGACCTGCTGCACGACCGCCGCATCATCGACACCTACCTCGGGCTGGGCGCGCGCACCGACCAGGCCGCGTAGCATGGCCGTACCGTGAACGCGCCGACCCGATCCGTCCTGGGCATCCTCGCCCTCACCATGGCCCTCGCCGCCCAGGCCAGCGCCTGGGGCGAAGACGCGCTCGACAACGATGCGGCGCAGGACTGGCTGGCCGAGTGCGCCAACGTCGCCGACGTGTCGGTCGTGTCGCAGGCGCTCGACATGGCGCAGGCGGCCAGCTACATCGATGCGGACGACGGCGCGAGCGCGGTCGCTGCGGCCGAGGTCATCGCCCACGCGATCGGCGGTGCACGCGGCAGTGCAGGGCGGGCCGCGGTGGCACCCTGCCTGGCCGACACGCCGCCGGCCGAGCTGGTCGTGCTCGGGCAGCAGGCCCGGCGGGCGCTGGCGCGGGTCGGCAACCCGGCCGTGTCGGAACTGGCGCAGCTGTGGAGCGAGAACGCGCGAAGCCGCGGGCCCGGCACCGTGCGCCGGCTCGCGCAGCGCCTGCCCCGCTGACGGTCGGCGGGCACCAGTCGGCGGAGGCATTCCGTTTCAGGATAGCCAGCCCGGATAAAAGCATTTGCCGACATACATCGCGGCCCACAGAATGGCCTGCTCCAGTCACTCCCAGAGCAGCCACCATGACCCCGATCGAACAACGCTTCTCCAGCCTCGCCACCGACCACGCGCCCGGCCAGGAGGTCCGCCAGGCGGCGGGCGATGCAGAGCACGCCATGCTGGGCGAGCGACTGCCCGGCACGCCGGTGGACTTCTCGCACGGCGACGTGAACGTGGATGCGTTCGCGCCCACGCCGGGCTCGCTCGAAGAATTCACGCGCGGCTTCGAGCGCGGCGGCGAGCAGGCCTACACCGAGTACCGGGGCGGCGCCGAGCTGCGCGAGACGCTGGGCGAGCGGCTCACCCGCTTCACCGGCAAGAGCGTGTCGGGCGCGCAGGAACTCATCATCACGCCCGGCACTCAGTGCGCCCTGTTCCTGGCGGTCGCGGCCACCGTCGCTGCGGGTGACAAGGTGGCGATCGTGCGGCCCGACTACTTCGCCAACCGCAAGCTGGTCGAGTTCATGGGCGGCGAGGTCGTGCCGGTGACGCTCGACTACCTCGACGCCCAGGGCCGGGCCGGCATTCGGCTGGACCAGCTCGAAGCCGCCTTCAAGGCCGGCGTGAAGACCTTTCTGTTCTCCAACCCGAACAACCCGGCTGGCGTCATCTATTCGAACGAAGAGATCGAACGCATCGCGCAGTTGGCCACGCGGCACGGCGCGACGGTGATCGTCGACCAGCTCTACTCGCGCCTGCTCTACACCGGCAACGCGTACACCCACCTGCGCGCCGCCGACATCGCGCCCGACCAGGTGCTGACGATCATGGGCCCGTCCAAGACCGAATCGCTGAGCGGCTTCCGGCTCGGCGTGGCCTTCGGCGCGCCGAAGCTGATCCAGCGCATGGAGCAGCTGCAGGCCATCGTGGCGTTGCGCGCGCCCGGCTACTGCCAGGCCGTGCTGCGCACCTGGTTCGCCGAGCCCGAAGGCTGGATGCAGGAGCGCATCGCCAAGCACCAGAAGCTTCGCGACGACATCCTTCGCGTGCTGAGCGCGGTCGAAGGCGTCGCCATCCGCGCGCCTGAGGCCGGCAGCTATTTCTTCCCGCGGCTGCCCGCGCTGAAGGTGCCGCTGCACGGCTTCGTGCAGCTGCTGCGCGTGCAGGCGGGCGTGACGGTCACGCCCGGTACCGAGTTCAGCCCCTCGGCCACCGACAGCATCCGCCTCAACTTCTCGCAGAACCACGAGGCGGCGGTCGAGGCCACGAAACGCCTGGCGTGCATGATCGACATCTACAGAAAGTGAGACCTGGCCATGAGCATCGAAGCCTTCACGAGTGACATCGCGCCGCCGCCGGCGGGCACCTACAGCGTCGCGATCCGCGCGAACGGCTTCGTCTTCCTGGCCGGGCAGACGCCGCGCGACCGCGACAACCGCCGCCATGGCGACGCGCCCTTCGCCGTGCAGGCGAAGATGGCGCTCGACAACCTCGAGGCGGCTGCCAACGCGGCCGGCCTCTCGCTGAAGCATGCGGTCAAGGTCTCGGTGTTCCTGAAGAACCCGGCCGATGCGCCGGCCTTCGACGCGATCTACAAGGGCTACGTCGGCAGCCCGCCGCCGGTGCGCACCTTGTCGCAGTCCAACTTCGTCGGCTTCGACGTGGAGGTCGATGCGATCCTGGCGGTGCCGGACTGACGCTGCCGGCGCATACCGTCCGTCCAATGCAAAGCGGGGGCTTCGAAAGAAGCCCCCGCTTTCTGCCGTCGTGAATCAGGCCCGTATCAGATCACGCCTTCCTCGCGCAGCGCCGCGATGTCCCGGCCGGTGTAGCCGATCGTCTCCAGGATCTCGTCGGTGTTGGCACCGCGGTCGGGCACCGGGTGCCGCACTTCCGATGGCGTGCGGCTCAGCTTGAACGGCTGGCCGACCACCTTCACCGGTCCGAGGGCCGGGTGGTGCATGGGCTGCGCCACGCCCAGGTGCCGCACCTGGGCATCGGCGAACACGTCGTCCATGCGGTTGATCGGGCCGGCCGCGACGCTGCCCTGCTCGAAGATCGCCATCCATTCCTCGGTGGTGCGCTGGCGCGTGCGGCCCGACAGTTCTTCGTTGAGGTCCACCCGGTTCACCGACCGTGCTTCCTCCGTCGCGTAGGGCGGCAGGTTCAGCAGGTCGTCCGCGCCCATGGCATCGCACAGGCGCTTCCACATCGCCTGCTCGCCGGCGGCGAT
>NZ_LYVO01000148.1 GCF_001984055.1 Variovorax sp. KK3 | reverse complement strand
CCTAGCTGTCTGTGCGAGATGTTCGACGCGTGCGGTCGCGTGAACGACGCCTCAGCCCCAGGTCAGCACGTGATGCGCCCTGCCCTTCGTGCCGGCGATCAGCCGGGCATTGGGTGCATCGGTGCGCGCCACCCACGCGCGCGCCTCGTCCGCGCTTCGCCCGAATTGCATGTGGCGCTGCACCAGCCGTTGCTCGCGAATGGCGTCGTCGATGTCCACGTACCAAACCTCGTCGAGCATCGCCGCTGCGCCCGCCCATGGGCCGGCGTCGTGCAGCAGGTAGTTGCCTTCGGTGATGACGAGTTGCGTCGACGGCAGGATCGCGATGGCGCCGGCCACGGGCTCTTCGATCTCGCGGCGGAATTCCGGTGCGTAGACCACGTCGCCGCCGGGCCGCTGGTCGCGCAGCCGCTGCAGCAGGGCGACGTAGCCGGCGGCGTCGAACGTATCGGGCGCGCCCTTGCGGCCGGCACGGCCGAGGCGCTCGAGCTCGACGTTGGCGAGATGGAATCCGTCCATCGGAACCAGTTGCGCGCGGGCGCCGCCCAGCGCCTTGCACAAGGCCGCGCCCAGCGTGGACTTTCCCGCGCCCGGTGCGCCGACCAGGCCGAGCAGCTTGCGCTCTCCGCTCGACGTCAAGGCATTCAGGCGCGACAGCGATGCGTGAGGGATCGCAGGGTGGTCTTGCTTCGGGGAATTCATGGCACGAGCTTAGTGGGCAGAACCCGGCGAAGTTGATCGGCCCGACCCCGGTTCTTTGCGTCGAGCAGCGCCATCGCCCGCCGTTGCTGATTTCGGCAAATCGCCCGCTAATCGATCTTCGCGCCCGAGGCCTTGACCACGGCGCCCATCGCGTCCCAATCGGCGCGCAGCAGCTTCTGGAAATCCGCCTGGCTGGTGTTGCGCGGCTCCACGCCCAGGCGCATCAGGCGCTCCTGCATCGCGGGCTCGGCAACCACCTTCGCGAAGGCGGCATGGATCTTGTCGACCTCGGCGCGCGGCGTGCCGGCCGGTGCGAGCAGGCCGATCCACGAGTCGAAGTCGTAGCCCGGCAGGCCGCTCTCGGCCGCCGTTGGCAGCTGGGGAAGGAAAGGGCTGCGGACCTTGCCGGTGGAGGCCAGCGCCTTGATGCGCGCATCGCTCTGCAGCCCGATCACGCCGATGCTCGACGAGGTCACCGCCTGCACGCGGCCGGCGAGCAGCTCGTTGACCGCCTCGCCGGTGGACTTCATCGGGATGTGCGTCATCTGCAGCCCGGCCTTGGCGAGAAACGACGCCATCGCCAGGTGCGTGGCGCTGCCGTTGCCGGCCGACGCATAGTTGTACTTGCCCGGATGCGCCTTCACCTCGCGGATGAACTCAGCCGTGGTCGCGACCTTCATGTCGCTCGACGCCGCGACCACGTAGCCCGCGTTGCCGATCTCGGCCACGCCCACGAAGTCCTTCAGCGGGTCGTAGCTGAGCTTGCTGTAGAGGTGCCCGGCGATGTGGTGGCTGGCCGCCGCCAGCACCAGCGTGTTGCCGTCGGCCGGTGCCTTGGCCACGATCGCCGCGCCGACGGTGCCGCCCGCGCCGGCGCGGTTCTCCACGATCACGCTGGCGTCGAGCGCAGCGCCCAGCTCGTTGTTAAAGGCGCGCGCCACGGTGTCCTGCACGGCACCGGTGGCGAAAGGCACCACGATGCGGATCACGCGCTGCTGCGCCTGCGCCGCGCCGAAGGGTGCGAGCAGGCCGCCCGCCACGGCGGATGCGGCGGCCACCGAGGCCAGGGAACGTCGGGTGAGTGAGAAGTTCATCGTCGCGGCCGCTTTCCTCGGGTTGCGGGGTCGTTCTATTTGCCAGCCGCGGGTGCGAGCCAGCGCTCTGCCAGCTTCACGAAGTAGCTGGCACCGATCGGAATGATCTCGTCGTTGAAATCGAAGGACGTGTTGTGGATGATGCACGGACCCGGCCCGTGCCCGTCGAGCCGATGGTCGCCGTCGCCATTGCCCAGAAATGCGTAGCAGCCGGGCCGCGCCATCAGCATGTGGGCGAAGTCCTCCGCGCCCATCACCGCCGGAAAGTCGTCGGTGACCATCTGCTCGCCCACCACCTCGCGCATCGCGGAGGCGGCGAAGCGCGCTTCGTCGCGATGGTTCACCACCGGCGGCGAGGCCCGCACGAAACTGATCTCGGCCGTGCATTCGTGGGCCTGCGCGATGTGCTCGGCCAGCGTGCGCAGCCGCTCTTCGATGCGGTCCAGCGCGGCGATCGAGAAGGTGCGCACCGTGCCGCCGACCGATGCGACGTCGGGAATCACGTTGGGTGCGTCCGAGCCCTGCAGCTGCGTCACCGCGAGCAATGCGCGCTCGGTGCTCGGGATGCTGCGCGGCACGATGGTCTGCAGTTGCTGCGCCAATGCGATCACCGCGGCCACCGGGTCGAGGCCGGTGTGCGGCATCGACGCATGGGTGCCGCGCCCGCGCAGCGTGATGCGGTAGGTGTTGCTCGACGCCATGAGCGCGCCCTCGTTGAGCGCGAAGCGGCGACCTCGCCCACCGGAAAGTTGTGCAGCGCGAACACCGCGTCGCACGGGAAGCGGTCGAACAACCCTTCTTCGATCATCTTCTTCGCACCCGCCTTGCCCATCTCCTCGGCCGGCTGAAATATGAAGTGGATGGTGCCGTCGAAGCGGCTGCCTTTCTGCGCCAGGTGCCAGGCCGCCGCCAGCAGCATGGTGGTGTGGCCGTCGTGGCCGCAGGCATGCATGCGGCCGTCGTTCGTCGAACGGTGCGCGAACTGGTTGGCTTCGTGCAGCGGCAACGCGTCCATGTCCGCACGCAGGCCGATGCTGCGCGTGCTGCTACCCTGGCGCAGCACGCCGACCAGGCCGGTGCCGGCGATGCCGCGATGCACCTCGATGCCCCATTCGCCCAACAAGCGGGCCACGATGTCGGAAGTGCGATGCTCTTCGAAGCCCAGTTCGGGGTGCGCGTGGATGTCGCGCCGGATGCCGACGAAGCGGCTGAAGTCGGCGAAGGAGTCGGCGATGTTCATGAGTTCAGTGGCGCATGAGCGGCGAAGCACGCATTCTGGCCCAGCCATCCGTGAAACGCCTCGGTTTTAAGTGGCGCTTCCGGGCCTACTATCGCTCCATTCCCCCGATCGAGAGGACCCCCCGATGAGCAACGAACTGCGCAGGAAGCTGCACGACCTTCAGGAGCTGTCCAACAACGCGCCCGACCCTGCCACGCGCGCCATTCTCGAGGCGCTGCGCTTGCAGACCGCGGTGCTCAACGAGCGCCTGTTCGCGATCGAGCTGCTGCTGGCCGAGCAGCTCAAGAAGAACGGCGCAGCGCAAGTCACGCCATAGGGCAAGTCACGCCAAGGGTCGCTCGGGCTCAATGCGCCGCGGCGTTGCGCTTTCTCGTGGCGGCCGCCTTCTTGGCCGACGCCGAGCGCGCCGCCGCACTGCGCTTGGCGGAGGCCGCCCCGCCCAGATGGCCGCCCTTGCGTGAAGGCGCGTGGTTCTCGGCCTTGCCGCGGCCGGAGCCGCTCTTCTTGCCGCCGCCGGTTTCCGCGTTCACGGTCGCCCACGCGCGGCTTTCCGCTTCCTTCTTGCCCACGCCGCGCTTTTCGTAGCCTTCTTCGATGTGCTCGGCCTGACGCTTCTGCTTGTCCGTGTAGGACGACTTGTCACCTCTGGGCATCACCACTCATTGGCTGTCTTCGCTGTATGTCGTCGAGTCGTCGCACCATGCTGCGCGCCAGCCGGCAGGCGCAGGTAGGTGCACAGGGCCGACCTTCGTCAGCCAGGGCCGCCGAACCGCAACTCAGGCCTTGCCCTTCTCGCGCGCCATGCGCTCGGCTTCCTCGAGCTGCGCGGCATCGGTGCCGATGTCCGGCGTGCCGGGGTAGCCGGTCTGGTCGTACAGCCGCCGGCCTTGCCGGCTGCCGTTCAGCGGGTCGTCCTGCCCCAGGGCGCGGTTCTGCTCGATGTTGCGTCCGGAGGCATCGCCGCGGTCGCCCACGCGGGCCTCGGCCTCGCCGAGCGGGCCCGAGGGGCCGGGATGGGGCTGGGGCTGGGGCTGGGTTTTCGGATCGGTCATGGTCGAAAGCTCCTTTGCTGTCCGTGGATATCGAACCCCAAGGTCGCGCGTGCGTGCAGGCACGGGCGCAGGCCGCCGCTCCGCTTCGCCGTAGGCGAGTTCTCGCGCGAATGCCCGCATGCCCTATGCGCGGCTTCCTACAGATGGGCGATTCGGTGCGGCCTAGCTTGGACTTTCCGATTCCGAGACAGACGAGGAGTGGTCATGAGTACCAAACCGAGCAAATCGACGAGCACCGTCAGCAGCGAGCCTTTCCCGTTCCCGACCTCGGAAAAGCACGATGCACTGCCCGAGCATTCCAAGCCCGTGCCGGCCGAGCCCACGGAGCAGGCGCTGGACAACGGCGTCGAAGAATCCTTCCCTGCCAGCGACCCGGTGTCGGTGACGGTCGACAAGGTCGTCACGCCGAAGAGCGACAAGAAAGGCTGAGCACACCGCCCTCGCCCCCGCGCATGGCCTGCACCTCCCACCACGCCGGCAGCAGCGCGCGGATGTCGCGCCGCGCGAAGCGATCGTCGAGCAGGTAGACCACACCGACGTCCTGCTCGCTGCGGATGACCCGCCCCGCCGCCTGCACCACCTTCTGCAGGCCGGGATAGACGTAGGTGTACGCATAGCCCTCGCCGAACAGCGCTTCCATGCGCTCGCGCATGCATTCGTTGCCGGCGTCGTGTTGCGGCAGCCCGAGGCTGGCGACGAAGGCACCCAGCAAGCGATCGCCCGGCAGGTCGATACCCTCGCCGAAGGGCCCGCCGAGCACGGCGAAGCCGATGCCTCGCCCGCCGGGCGCGAAGCGCGCGACGAAGGCGTCGCGTTCGCTTTCGCGCATCCCGCGTGACTGCGCCCAGGTCGGCACGTCGGCATGCGTTTGCGTGAAAGCCTCGAACGCGCTGCGCAGGTAGTCGAAGCTGCTGAAGAAGGCGAGGTAGTTGCCCGGCTGCGCCGCGTACTGCGCCGCGATGATGCCGACGACCCGATCGAGCGAACGCGCCCGGTCGCGAAAGCGCGTCGAGACATCGGTGGCGATGCGCACGGCCAGCTGCTCGCTGCGAAAGGGCGAGCCGACGTCCAGCGTGGCCGTGTCGTCGGGCAGGCCCAGCGTGTCGCGGTAGAAGCCGAAGGGCGCGAGCGTTCCCGAGAAGCAGGTCGTGCTGAGGCTTTGCGCGAAGCGCGGCGCGAGGAAAGGCGCAGGCACCAGGTTGCGGATGGCCAGCGCGTCGTCGCCCAGGGTGGACTCGAACACCGAATGCGTGCCGAAGGAATCGGCCAGCCGCGCGAAATGCGCCAGGTCGAAGAAGCACTGCTGAAGCGCGCCCTGCGCCTCCTGCGGATGCGCCGCGAAATGCTCGCCCATGGCGGCCAGCGCGTCCTGCAGCGCACGCGCGAATGCGGCGGGCAGGGTGTCGTGCGCGCGGTAGTCCTCCACCTGCGTCTGCTGGGCACGGCGCCACTCGCGGCGCAGCTTGGTCAGGGTCTTCTTGATCGGCGCGGGTGCCAGCCGGCGCACGGGGCCGATGGCGGCCTCGTCGAGGCGCGCGCTGTACATGCCGCGCGCGCGGTCGAGCAGGTTGTGCGCCTCGTCCACGAGCACGGCCGCGCGCCAGCCTTCTTCCTGCGTCAGCGCCCAGAGGAAGGCGCTGCCGTCGAAGTAGTAGTTGTAGTCGCCGACGATGGCATCGCTCCACAGCGCCATCTCCTGCGCCAGGTAGTAGGGGCAGACCTCGTGCGCCAACGCGACCTGCCGCAGCGCCGCGCGGTCCATCCAGGCCACCTGCACCGCCTCGGCGCGCGCCGCCGGCAGGCGGTCGTAGAAGCCGCGCGCCAGCGGGCACGATTCGCCATGGCAGGCCTTGTCCGGATGCTCGCAAGCCTTCTCGCGCGCCGTGAGTTCCAGCACGCGCAGCGGCGTCGCGTCGCCGGTCAGCCGGCGCAGGCCGTCCAGCGCGATCGCGCGGCCCGATGTCTTGGCCGTGAGAAAGAACAGCTTGTCGACGCCCTGCCTGCCCCAGGCCTTGAACATTGGAAACAGCGTGGCCAGTGTCTTGCCGATGCCGGTCGGCGCCTGGGTCAGCAGGCACCGGCCCGCCACGGCGACGCGGTAGACCGCCTGCGCCAGGTCGCGCTGCCCCGGCCGGAATTCGGCATGCGGGAACGGCAGCGCCGGCAGTGCCGCGTCGCGCGCGGCGTGGTGTGCGGCTTCCTGCTCGGCCCAGGCCATGAAGCGGCGGCACAGGTCTTCGAAGTGCGTGCGCAGCGCGTCGGCGGTCCAATGCTCGGCCAGCACCGATTCCTCGTCGCGGCCCAGCTCCAGGTAGACCAGCGCGACCTCGACGCCGTCGAGCCCACGCGCCTCGCACAGCATCCAGGCATAGCAGCGCGCCTGCGCCCAATGCAGCGCGCGGTGATTCGCCCGCACCGAGTCGAGTTCGCCGCGGAAGGTCTTGATCTCCTCGAGCCGGCCGCGCTGCGGATCGAAGCCGTCGGCCCGGCCGCGCACCCGCAGCCGGCCGACACGGGTCGAGAGCGCGATCTCGCTTTGATAGCCCGCACCGCGCCGGCCCTGCACCAGCCGGTGCCCGGCCAGGCCCTCCTGCGCGCTGGGCGCGGGCACGAAGCGCAGGTCCAGATCGCCCGCCCGCGCCGCGAAGGCGCACAGCGTCTTCACCGACACCGTGAGTTCGGCATCGGCGGGCACGGTGGTCGGGG
>NZ_LYVO01000147.1 GCF_001984055.1 Variovorax sp. KK3 | reverse complement strand
ACGGAACCCCGCCCCTCGGCCGCAGATAGTCCGACACCCGAACGAACCATGCCGGCCGAACCCGTGGCACCGGCCGAGCCGGCTGCCAACGAAGCGACGGCCGGCCCGGCGACCGGTGAGCCCGCCGCAGCCGGCGCTGCGCAGGCGAGTCAGGCCGGCAGCGGTGCAAACACCGGCCAAGCCGAGGCGTCGGCGCCGGTCCAGCTATCGGGCCCGGTGCAGTTGGCTTTCGCCGTCACCGGCCAGATGGGCGCCGCGCCGATGCAGGGCGTGTTCGGCAAGCTGCTCTGGCAGCAGGATGGCCATCAGTACGACGCCCAACTGTCCTTGACCTTCCTCTTCAAGACCATCCGCAGCCAGCAGAGCAGCGGCACCATCGGTCCGGGCGGCATCGAGCCTGCGCGCTTCTCGGACAAACGGCGCGGCGAGGTGGCCTCGCACTTCATGCGCGAACAGGGCCAGGTGGTGTTCAGCAACAATGCGCCGACCGTGCCCCTGATGCCCGGCGCACAGGACCGGCTCAGCGTCATGATGCAACTGGGCGCGCTGCTGGCAGGCGATCCGGCGCGCTATCCGCCCGGCGCCGCCTTCGCGATCCAGACCGTGGGGCCGCGCGATGCCGATCTGTGGATCTTCAAGGTCGAGGAAGACGAACACCTCAGCCTGCCGGCCGGCGAGTTCGAAGCCCGCAAGCTCACGCGCAACCCGCGCAAACCTTTCGACGACAAGGTGGAACTCTGGATCGCGCCCGCGCTCGGATACCTGCCGGTGCGAATCCGGCAGACCCAATCGAACGGCGACTTCGCGGACTTCCAATTGCGCGAAGCACAGGGCGCACGGCCCTGAACGACCGAAGAATGCACACAAACTCACGCTCTGTGCCTACAAGGCAACAGCCCTTCTTGAAACTGGCGCATTGATGGCTATCTAACCAATATGAAGGTCAACGACATCCTCACTGGACCCGCCATGCAAATGCTTTACGACTCCGACTCCTTTGTCGTCGTGCACGTGCAACCGACAGAGGACGACAAGCCGCTGTCGCCCCACATCCCCGTGCTCGCGCGCCATGGCTTCGAGATCGTGGACAAGTGCTCCGGCAAGGAGGTCTACCTCGACGGTTCGTGGGCCGAACTGTTCCAGCAGCAGATCGCGGCCTGGCAGCTCAACACGCCGACCCAGGAAGAGGTCGAGGACACGCTCGAGGGCTACGCAGAACTGGCCCACACGCCGGTGCTGGTGCACTAACCCGACGCTTCTTCCTCGGGTCTTTTTCTTTCGCCTTCGCTGTCTCGTTTTCTTCCGTACAGCCAGCCGTACATCGGCCCCACGATCAGTAACACCGCCACCAGCCGGCAGACCTGAAACGCCGTCACCACCGGCACCCCCAGTTGCAGAACCTTCGCGGTGATCGCCATCTCGGCGATGCCGCCCGGCGAGGTGCCGAGCACCATCGTCGCAGGATGCAGCCCCGTGGCCCAGGCCAGCAGCCAGGCGAACACCCCGCACACGACGATCATCCCCAACGTGCCGCCCGCCACGGTGGCCAGCCAGCGGGGTGCCGTGTGCAGAAACTCCCGGCTGAAGCGTACGCCCAGGCTGACCGCGATCACGAGTTGGGCCACGTTCGACACCCACGGCGGCACGGCCGACAACGGATGCCCCGCGACCGTGAAGCCCATGGACACCAGCAGCGGCCCGATGAACCAAGGATTGGTTCGCCCCGCCAGTCGCATCGCCAACCCGCCCACACCGGTGGCCAGCACCAGCAGCGCGAGCCCGTCCCAGCGCACCTCGCGCGAGCCCGCGACCTGTATTTCCAAACCGTGCAGGCCGATCCACTGCATCGCGAAAGGAATCGTGATCGTGACCACGACCAGCCGCAGGCTGTGGGCGGCCGCCACCAGATCGGTGCGCGCCCCGACCCGCTCGGCCAGCAGCGTCATCTCCGACGCGCCGCCGATCGCACCTGCGAAGTAAGTCGTGGCTCTCATGGAGTGCTCGGGCACGTGCGGCATCTTCGACGCGTGCAGACCATGCAGCCAGCGCCCGAAGAGCCAGCCCAGCCCCAGCGCCCAGACGATCGCGAGCACGATCGCCCACCACAGGCCGGCCACCAATCCCACCATCTGCGGCGTGAAGTACAACCCCAGCGCCGTGCCGATGGCCCATTGGCCGGCATTGCGCAGCGGCGTGTAGCTCGCCGTGGGCGCCCCCACGATGGAGGCCAGCGAGACGGCGAGCAGCGGCCCGATCATCCAGGGCAACGGCGTATGCAGTGCCAGGCAAGCCAGCGCGGCCACGAGCGCGAGTAACAGAGTGGCAACGACGCGCAGCGTCAATCGGAACGGGGGCACAAGGGGGAAAAAGGGGAAAGGGCCGGCAGCGCGGCGCGGCTGCCGTCGCGTAGTATGGCCCGATGTCGCTTCGCCCCTCCCGGCTGCCAGCGCCCCTGGCGCTGCTGCTGACCGCCATCGTGCTTGCAGGCTGCGCCGCACGACCCGAGTCCACGGCCTCGGACGCCCCGGTCCCCCGCCGCGCGCTCGCCCTGCTGCCTGCCGATGCCCTGCTGCTCGGCGAACAGCACGACGCGCCCGAGCACCAGGTCATCGAGCGCGAGACAGTCGAAGCCCTGGCCGGCCGAAACCGCCTGGCGGCCGTGGCGATCGAGATGGCGGAAGAAGGCCAGAGCACCGCGCTCATGGACAAGGCCGCGACCGAAGCACAGGTGCAGGCCGCACTCAACTGGAACGACAAGGCTTGGCCCTGGGCCGCCTACGGTCCGGCCGTGATGGCCGCCGTGCGCGCCGGCGTGCCCGTGCTCGGCGCCAACCTGCCCCGCGCGCGCATGAAGGACGCCATGGCCGACGTGTCGCTCGACGCGCAGCTCAACCCCGACGCGCACAAGGCGCAGCAGGCCGCCGTGCGCGACGGCCACTGCAACCTGCTGCCCGAGTCGCAGATCGGTCCGATGACGCGCATTCAGATCGCACGCGACCGCGCCATGGCGCAAACCATCCTCAAGGCACGCGTGCCGGGCAAGACCGTGCTGCTGCTGAGCGGTGCCGGCCACAGCGCCAAGGCGCTCGGCGTGCCGCAGCACCTGCCCAGCGACATGGCGGTGAAGACCGTGCAGTTGCAGGCCGGCGATGCGGCGGCGGCGCCGCGCGAACCCAGCGCCTTCGATGCCGTCTGGCGCACACCCGCCATTCCCGAGAAGGACTACTGCGCGGCACTGCGCGCGCCGACCGCGCCGACCGCGCCGAAGAGCTGAAGCATCGGGCGCACGCCCGGTCGGCTCGGTTGTTCAGGCATGTCGGCGGATCGAATCCGCCAAGGTGCCCACGAGCGTGTCGATGTGCGACTTCTCCACCACGAAGGGCGGCGACAGCACCACCACCTCGCCCGCCGGCCGCACCAGCGCGCCCTTCTGGAAACAGTCGAGGAAGATGTCGTAGGCCCGCTTGCCCGGCGCCCCCGCGATAGGCGCCAATTCCACAGCTGCGGCCAGGCCCAGGCTTCGGATACCGACCACGTTGGGCAGCCCCTTCAAGCCCGCATGCATGGCATCGCCCAGCACCTTGCCCATCTCGCCGGCGCGCGCGAAAAGCTGCTCCTTCTGCAGCAGCTCCAGCGTCGCGATGGCCGCGGCGCACGCCACCGGGTGGCCCGAATAGGTATAGCCGTGAAAGAACTCCACCACGTGCTCGGGCGCCGAGGTGTTCATCATCTCGTCGTAGAGCTTGTCGCGGCAGATCACGCCGCCCAGCGGAATCACGCCGTTGGTCACGCACTTCGCGAAGTTCAGCATGTCGGGCACCACACCGAAGTAGTCGGCGGCGAAATTGGTGCCCATGCGGCCGAAGCCGGTAATGACCTCGTCGAAGATCAGCAGGATGCCGTGCTTGTCGCAGATCTCGCGCAGCCGCTGCAGGTAGCCCTTGGGCGGCACGTACCAGCCGGCGGAGCCGGCCACCGGCTCGACGATGATCGCCGCCACGTTGCTCGGGTCGTGCAGCGGCAGGATGCGCTGCTCCAGTTCGACCAACGGGTCTTCGGTCCACACCGGCTCCTGGTTGTGGACATACGCATGGTTCACCGGGTCGTGGATGAAGCGCATGTGGTCCACGCGCGGCAGGAAGGCCGAGCCAAACACCTTGCGGTTGCCCGGAATGCCGCCCACCGACATGCCGCCGAAGCCCACGCCGTGGTAGCCCTTCTCGCGCCCGATGAAGACGTTGCGATGGCCCTCGCCGCGCGCCCGGTGGTAGGCCAGCGCCACCTTCAGCGAGGTGTCGGCCGCCTCGCTGCCCGAGTTGCAGAACAGCACCTTGTTGAGGTCGCCCGGCGCCATCGCGGCGATCATCTCGGCGGCCCGGAAGGCCTTGTCGTTGCTCACCTGGAAAGCGGTGGCGTAATCCAGCGTGTCGAGCTGCGCCTTGATCGCTTCGTTGATGGGCTTGCGGTTGTGCCCCGCGCCCACGCACCACAGCGAGGAGATGCCGTCGATCACCTTGCGGCCATCGTGCGTGGTGAACTCCATGCCGTCGGCGGCGACGAACACCCGCGGCTCCTTGCGGAAATGCCGGTTGGGTGTGAAGGGCAGCCACTGGTTGTCCATGCGGAAGTCGTTGTAGGCCATCTGTTCGCTCCTGCCGGGTCGGCACTGGGGGAAGGGCATTTTGTCACCGGCCGGGACTTGCGGCAGGCCTGCGACAATCCGGCCCCTTATGAGCTGCGCCTACATCCTGACCCTGTCCTGTCCCGACCGCACCGGCATCGTCCATGCCGTCTCCGGATTCCTGCTCGAACGCGGCGGCAACATCGAGGAAGCGGCCCAGTACAACGACCACGGCACCGGCCTGTTCTTCATGCGCGTGCGCTTCGCCTGCGGCGACCAGGACGAGCCCGCATTGCGCGAACAGATCGCCGGACTGGCGCAAACCTTCGGCATGCGCTGGAAGCTGCACCTGGCGGCCCAGCCGATGAAAACCGTGCTGCTGGTCAGCAAGGAAGGCCACTGCCTCAACGACCTCCTGTTCCGCTGGAAGAGCGGCCTGCTCGCCATCGACGTGCGCGCCATCATCTCGAACCACCGCGACTTCTACCAGCTCGCCGCCAGCTACAACGTGCCCTTCCACCACATCCCGGTGACCGCGGCCACCAAGGTCCAGGCTGAAGCGAAGCAGCTCGAGATCATCGAGGCCGAGGGCGCCGAACTGGTGGTGCTGGCGCGGTACATGCAGATCCTCAGCAACGACCTGTGCACCCAGCTCGCGGGCCGCGCGATCAACATCCACCATTCGTTCCTGCCCAGCTTCAAGGGCGCCAAGCCCTACTACCAGGCACACGACCGCGGGGTGAAGCTCATCGGTGCCACAGCGCACTATGTGACGGCGGACCTCGACGAAGGGCCGATCATCGAGCAGGACGTGGAGCGCGCCGACCACACCGACACGGTCGAAGACCTCACCGCGCGCGGCCGCGACACCGAAACCCAGGTGCTGGCCCGCGCCGTGAAGTGGCACAGTGAGCACCGCGTGCTGCTCAACGGGCACCGCACGGTCGTGTTCAGATAACTCGGGAGAAGTCATGAGCGCCTCGCAACCTGCTCAATATCCACCGCCGAAAGTCCTGCACCAGCAGCAGCAGCACCAGAGCTGGGAGCATCACCAGCAGGAGCGGCACGAGCAGCTGGAGCGCGCCGAACGCCAAGCGCTGGTGGTGAAGGCGCTCGGTCCCTGCCTGCCTGCCCATGCCCTGCTGTGGCATGCGGAAGACACCACCCCCTACGAGTGCGACGGCCTCACCGCCTACCGCCAGCGCCCTCTCGTGGTGGCGCTGCCCGAAACCGAAGAGCAGGTGCAGGCCGTGCTGCGCGCCTGCCATGCGCTGGGCGCACCGGTGGTCGCGCGCGGTGCCGGCACCGGGCTCTCGGGCGGCGCGATGCCGTACGCAGACGGCGTGACGCTGTCGCTGGCCAAGTTCAACCAGATCATCCGGATCGATCCGATCGGCCGCACCGCGGTGGTCCAGTGCGGCGTGCGCAACCTCGCCATCAGCGAAGCCGCCGCGCCTTTCAACCTGTACTACGCGCCCGATCCGTCGAGCCAGATCGCCTGCACCATCGGCGGCAACGTAGCCGAGAACTCGGGCGGCGTGCACTGCCTCAAGTACGGCCTGACGCTGCACAACGTGCTGCGCGTGCGCGGCTTCACCGCGGACGGCGAGCTGGTGGAGTTCGGCAGCGAGGCCCTCGACTGCCCGGGCCTCGACCTGCTGTCGCTGGTGGTGGGCAGCGAGGGCATGCTGGCCGTGACCACCGAAGTCACCGTGAAGCTGGTGCCCAAGCCGCAGCTCGCGCGCTGCATCATGGCCAGCTTCGACGACGTGCGAAAGGCCGGCGACGCGGTGGCGGCGGTGATCGCGGCCGGCATCATTCCGGCCGGCCTCGAGATGATGGACAAGCCCATGACCGCCGCGGTCGAGGACTTCGTGCATGCCGGCTACGACCTGGAGGCCGCGGCCATCCTGCTGTGCGAATCCGATGGCACGCCGGAAGAGGTCGAGGAAGAGATCGAACGCATGAGCGAGGTGCTGCGCACCGCGGGCGCCACCGCGATCTCGGTCAGCACCAGCGAGGAAGAGCGCCTGCGCTTCTGGAGCGGGCGCAAGAACGCCTTTCCCGCCTCGGGCCGCATCAGCCCCGACTACATGTGCCTGGACTCGACCATTCCGCGCAAGCGCCTGGCCGACATCCTGCTGGCGATCCAGCAGATGGAACAGAAATACGGGCTTCGCTGCTGCAACGTCTTCCACGCCGGCGACGGCAACCTCCACCCGCTGGTGCTGTTCGACGCCAACGACCCCGACCAGCTGCACCGCTGCGAACTGTTCGGCGCCGACATCCTCGAGACCAGCGTCGCGATGGGCGGCACCGTCTCGGGCGAACATGGCGTGGGCATCGAAAAGCTCAACAGCATGTGCGTGCAGTTCACCGACGCAGAAAACGAGCAGATGTTCGGCGTGAAGCGCGCCTTCGACCATGTCGGCCTGCTCAATCCCGGCAAGGCCATCCCGACGCTGCAACGCTGCGCCGAATACGGCAAGCAGGTGTTCCGCGCGGGACGCGTGCCCTTCCCCGAGCTGCCGCGCTACTGACGATGAAGGGTCTGCGCGGGCTCGCCTGGCTCCTGGTGCTGCAGTCCGTCGGCGAGCTGCTGTCGCGCGGGCTCTCGCTGCCGCTGCCGGGGCCCGTGGTGGGCCTGGTACTGCTGCTGGCGGCGCTGCGCTTTCCGCTGGTGCGCGAGCCGGTGGCCGAATGCGCGAACTTCCTGCTGTCGCACCTGTCGCTGCTCTTCATTCCGGTCGGCGTGGGCGTGATGACGCACCTCGGGCTGCTGGCCCAGTACGGCGGCCGCATGCTGGCGGTGATCGCGCTGTCGACCTGGATCGGACTGGCGGTGACCGCGACGGTGCTCCACTGGCC
>NZ_LYVO01000146.1 GCF_001984055.1 Variovorax sp. KK3 | reverse complement strand
GTTTTCGCCCCGTGAACGCTCCCGCCGCCTCGCCCTCCTCCGTTTCCGCCACCCGATGGCTCGCCGTGGGCAGCCTGCTCGGGCTGATCGTGCTCGGGCTCGCCTGGGAGCTGTGGCTGGCGCCTTTGAGGCCGGGCGGCTCGTGGCTCGCGCTCAAGGTGCTGCCGTTGGCCATCCCGCTGGCGGGGCTGCTGAAGAACCGCATGTACACCTACCGCTGGGTCAGCCTGCTGGTCTGGCTCTATTTCACCGAAGGCGTTGTGCGCGCCTGGAGCGACGTGGGCGGCACGAGCCGCCTTCTCGCGCTGGCCGAGGTGCTGCTCTGCCTCGCGCTCTTCGCCGCCTGCGCATGGCACGTGCGCCTTCGCCTGCGACACGCCAAAACACAAGCTCTGGAAGGCGCTGCGCCATGACCACCGCGTTGATCGAACAGCTGCGCACCGTCGTCGGTGCGCCCAACGTCCTGACCGATGGCGACCTCTCCGCCTGGGAACAGGACTGGCGCAAGCGCTCGCGCGGCAAGGCGCTGGCCGTGGTGCGGCCCGGCAGCACCGCCGAAGTGGCCGCCGTGGTGCAGGCCTGCGCGGCGGCCGGCACCCCGATCGTCCCGCAAGGCGGCAACACGGGCCTGGCGGTCGGCTCCATTCCCGACGAGAGCGGCACCCAGGTCGTGCTGAGCCTGCAGCGCATGAACGCTGTGCGGGCCGTGGATGCCGCCAACCTCACGATGACGGTGGAGGCCGGCTGCGTGCTGCAAATCCTGCAAGAGACGGCCGAGAAAGCGGGTTTCCTGTTCCCGCTGAGCCTGGCCGCCGAAGGCAGCTGCACCATCGGCGGCAATCTCGCGACCAACGCGGGCGGCACGCAGGTGCTGCGCTACGGCAATGCGCGCGATCTGTGCCTGGGGCTGGAGGTGGTCACGCCGCAGGGTGGCATCTGGCAAGGCACCAGCGGACTGCGCAAGGACAACACAGGCTACGACCTGCGCGACCTGTTGATCGGCAGCGAGGGCACGCTGGGCATCATCACTGCCGCGACGCTCAAGCTCTACCCCCTTCCCGCCGCGCGCCTGACCGCCTGGGCCGCGGTGCCCACGCTCGAACAGGCCGTCGAGCTGCTGGGGCTGGCCCACCAGCGCCTGGGCCCCGGCCTCACGGGCTTCGAGGTGATGGGCCGGTTCGCGCTGAGCCTGGTCGCCAAGCATTTCCCGGCGATGCGCGTGCCCTTCATCGAAGACGACGGCATGCCCTACTGCGTGCTGCTGGAAAACTCCGACAGCGAGTCGGAAGACCATGCCCGCGCCCGCTTCGAAGCATTGCTCGAAACCGCCTTCGAATCCGGCTGCGTGAGCGATGCGGTGGTGGCCGAGAACCTGACCCAGGCCCACCAGCTCTGGCACGTGCGCGAAAGCATTCCGCTGGCGCAAGCCGAGGAAGGGCTCAACATCAAGCACGACATCTCGATCCCCGTGTCGCGCATCCCCGCCTTCGTGGCCGAAACCGATGCCCTGCTCGAACGCGCCATGCCCGGCGTGCGCTTGGTCAACTTCGGCCACCTGGGCGACGGCAACCTGCACTACAACGTGCAGGCGCCGGCCGGCGCGAACAATGGCGACTTCCTGCGCGACCACGAAGACCGCATCAACGACCTGGTCTACGAGGCGGTGCGCCGCTTCGACGGCTCCTTCTCGGCCGAGCACGGCGTCGGCTCGCTCAAGGTCGAAACCCTGGCAGCACACAAGTCGCCCGTGGCGCTGGAGATGATGCGCGCCATCAAGCGCGGGCTGGATCCGCAGAACCTGTTGAACCCGGGGCGGGTGATCCGCCTTTCCTGAGGGGTGCGCTTAAACTGTGCGCATTGTTCATGTGCAGGATAAGCATCCATGATTCGATTCGACAACGCCGCCAAGAGGGCGACCAATCTTTCGCTCAACAGCAAAGTGCTCGAAATGGCGCGCGAGTTGGGCATGAACATCTCGCAGACGGTCGACAGCCTGCTGGCTGAAGAGGTCAAGCGCCGCTACTGGGAGAAGTGGACCGAGGAGAACAAGGAAGCCATCGAGGCCTACAACGCCCGGATCGCCAAAGAAGGCTTGCCGTTGGCCAAGTACCGAACATTCTGAGCTGGGCATGGCGCGCTTCGACATCTACCGGCACCCTGATGCCACGCTCCGCAAGAACACGCCGTTCTTGCTCGACCTTCAAAACAGCTACCTCCGAGGTGTCGACACGCGCGTGGTGGCTCCGATGCGACTGGCCAAGATGTTCGGCCTGCCACTGCGTGATCTCAACCCTGTGTTCGACATCGCCGGGACGCAGGTCGTGATGGACATCGCCGCACTTGCCGCTTTTCCCGCCGCGGACCTGCGTACGCCCGTCCTCAACTTGCAGGGACAAAGCGAACTCATCGTCGGCGCGATCGACATGCTTTTCGGCTCCAATTGACATGACCACCCGCCCCATCCGCTCCCAATACGAAGACTTCATGCGCCACGTCGACACCCACGGCGTGCACAAGAGCGACCGCACCGGCACCGGCACCAAGAGCGTGTTCGGCCACCAGATGCGCTTCGATTTGAACGAAGGCTTCCCGCTGGTGACGACCAAGAAGGTCCACGTGAAGTCCATCATCGTGGAGCTGCTGTGGTTCCTCACCGGCTCCAGCGACAACAACTGGCTCAAGGAACGCGGCGTCACCATCTGGGACGAATGGGCGCGCGAGAACGGCGACCTGGGTCCGGTGTACGGCGTGCAGTGGCGCAGCTGGCCGACGCCGGACGGCGGGCACATCGACCAGATCCGGCAGGTGATCGACACGCTCAAGTCGAACCCGGACTCGCGCCGCATCATCGTGAGCGCCTGGAACGTGGCCGACCTGCCGAAGATGGCGCTGATGCCCTGCCATGCGTTCTTTCAGTTCTACGTGGCGCCGCCGCAAGCACCGGGCGAGCGCGGCAAGCTCAGCTGCCAGCTCTACCAGCGCAGTGCCGACATCTTCCTGGGCGTGCCCTTCAACATCGCCAGCTACGCGCTGCTGACCCACATGGTGGCGCAGCAGTGCGACCTGGACGTGGGCGACTTCATCTGGACCGGCGGCGACTGCCACATCTACAGCAACCATGCCGAGCAGGTGGCGCTGCAGCTGAGCCGCGAGCCCTTCCCCTATCCGACACTGCGCATCAAGCGCAAGCCAGCCTCGATCTTCGAATACGAGTACGAGGACTTCGAAATCGTGGACTACCGCCACGGCGATCCGATCAAGGCGCCTGTCGCCGTGTAGCCAGCATCAGCCCATGACCACCACGCGCATCAACCTGATCCTCGCCCGCGCCGCCAACGGCGTGATCGGCCACGAAGGCGGCATTCCCTGGCATCTGCCGGAGGACATGGCGCACTTCAAGCTGCAGACAGCCGGCGCGCCGGTGATCATGGGCCGCAAGACCTGGGATTCGCTGCCGCCGCGCTTCCGCCCGTTGCCGGGGCGCCGCAACATCGTCATCACCCGCCAGCCGGGCTGGCAGGCCGAGGGCGCGGAGTGCGTCGCCGGCCTGCGCGATGCGCTGGCCCTGTGCGAGCAGGAACAAGTGCCCGAGGTGTGGGTGATCGGCGGCGCCCAGATCTATGCCGAGGCCGAGCCGCTGGCCCAGCGCGCGATCGTGACCGAGATCGACCATCACTACGAAGGCGATGCATGGGCGCCGCGTTTCGACACTTCGTGGCGCGAGACCGCGCGCGAATCGCACCAGGCGGCCAACGGGCTGCGCTACAGCTTCATCACGATGGAGCGGCCCGAATAAAGACCGGGCGCTGCGGCGTTCAACCCAGCGCCAGGAAGACCCGCCCGCCTTCGATCTTCACCGGATAGCAGCGCACGTCTTCCGTCACCGGCGCGCACAGTGCCTTGCCGCTGCGCACGTCGAACTTGCCCTGGTGCAGCGGGCATTCGATCTCGTGGCCATCGAGAAACCCGTCGCACAGTCGCGCCTGGCCGTGCGTGCAGGTGTTGCTGGTGGCGTAGACCTCGCCTTCCACGCTGTAGAGCGCGATGTCCAGGCCCTGCAACTGGACGCCCATCACGTCGTCCTCGGGCAGTTCGTCGACGGCGGCGGCGTCGGTCCATTCGTTGGTGATGGTGGTCGTGGTGCTCTTGGTGGTCGTGTTCATCGCGGGCGATCAGATGGGGTAGATGATGGAGTTCGGGATCATTTCGCTGTCGTACACGACGAGCCGCGACGCGAACTTCAGGCCCTCCGGCTGGCGCACGACGGTGTCGATGTAGCGACCGACGTTGAACACGGTCGACAGCTCGCTCAGCTTGGTGCGAAAGACGGCGTAGTTGGCCTCGCTGTGGATGGTGCCGTCGGCCTCCACCTTGTGCACGAGCGGCTGGCCCACCACGTGGCGCTGGTAGTACGGGTCGTGGAACAAGGTCTCGCGGATGCCGTAGACGCGGTCTTCCAGCATGCCGCGGCTTTCGAAGGACAGCGTGGCCAGCGGCAGGCCGCGCTCGTGGTTTTCGCGCGGCTGCAGGCGGTAGCTGCACTCCTCGGTGAAGAAAGCGGGCCACAGGTCCCAGTTGCCGCTGTCGACGGCGCGCGCGTAGTCGGCGTAGAGCTGGTTCAGCGCGAAGTAGTCTTCGAAGTTCAGCATCGTCAGGCCTCCATCACCTCGCGCCAGTACTTGTACATGCCGCGGATCAGCGTCTCGGTGACCATGTGGTCGGTGTCCTCGACCTCGCGGCCGCCCAGTTCGGCCAGCGTGCGGTGATACGGCTTCTGCTCGAAGCCCTGCTGCGAGAACTCGATCACCTCGCCATCGTCGGCCGACACGAAGCCGGCGGGCCCGAACAGGTTGGCCTGGCGCAGCCGGCGGCGCTGCATCTCTTCGCTGTCGTCCTCGAAGCCGAAGTGCGTCCAGACGAAATCGAAAGCGTCGTGGCCCACGGGCTGGATGTGGCGGGTGGAAACGCTGTTGACCTGCTGCTGCAGGATCACGCTCGGGAAGATGGTGGTCATGACGGCCGTCGGGCCACCCCACCAGTCCTCCGGCACGATGTCGAGGAAGCGCGGGTCCTTGAGCTGCATGCTTTCCTTGAAGCTGGACACCTGCGTGACCTGCGCCGCCTTGCCGGCGGTGCCGCGGGTGGAAATCATGGCGGCATGGCGACCATGGGCGTCCATCTTCAGCTCGGACTTGTTGTCGGCGCGCCAGAGCCCGAAGGTGACGAACCATGTGTGCAGCAGGCCCGGGTGGTACGGGTCCTTGATGTTCTCCTGCATCAGCTTCCAGTTGCCGGGGATGCGCTGCCGGTTGTAGCCGAGGATCTTGAGTCGGCGGCCGTTGAAGAGCCGGTCGAAGTAGCCCAGCACCGCCGGGCCCATGAAATCTTCCAGCGACTCGACGTCGTGGTCGAAGGACGCGAACACCACGCCGCCGCGCGTGGCGACCTTGAGCTTGTTGAGCCCGTGTTCCTCGGTCTTGAAGTCGGCCGGCATGCCGCCGTTGACCTTGCCGTCCTGCTTGACACCGCGCCGGAAGGGCACGCCCTGCAGGTCACCCTTGAGCGAGTAGTTCCACTGGTGATACGGGCAGGTGAAGTCCTTGCGGTTGCCCTGGCGTTCGCGGCAGAAGCGCATGCCGCGGTGGGCACAGACGTTCTCCACCACATTGATGCCGCCATCGGCATCGCGGGTCATGATCACCGAGCGTTCGCCGATGGCAGTGCGCTTGAAGTCGCCTGCGTTCGGTATCTCGGCTTCGAGGCCGACGTAGCACCAGTGCTTGTTGTAGAAGAAGCGTTCGAGCTCCTTCTTGTGAAGCTCTTCGCCGGTGTAGGCCATGAAGGGAATGCGGCTGGTCTTTTCTGACTCCCAGCGCAGTTCCTGCGGGAACACGGTGGACGGGTTGTTGTGGGTCATGTGGGTCTCCTTGGTCTTTTTCGTCACGCTCTCGCGCCTCAGGCGGCCTGCGGGTAGAAGGCGTCGGCATGGATCTTCTCGATGGGCAGGCCGCGTTGCTGCAGCAGCAGGGTCACGGCCTCCACCATCGGCGGCGAGCCGCAGAGGTAGGCGCGCCAGCCTTCGAAGCCGCCGGGCCACTCGCCACGGATGGCGTCGGTGATGAGCCCCTGCCGCAGCCCCGGCCGCATCGGCCCGGCCACGCCGACCACATGCACCTTCAGTGCCGGATGGACCGCCTGCAGCTCACGCAGCTCTTCCAATCCATAGACGTCCGCGTCGGAGCGTACGCCGAAATAGAGATGGATGGGGTTGGGCATGCCGGCCGCCACCGCACCCCGTACGATGGCCAGCACCGGCGCCAGGCCGGTGCCACCGGCGGCGCAGAGGATCGGCCCCTCATGAAGGGTGCGCAGATAGGCCGCGCCCAGCGGACCGCTGACGCGCACCGCATCGCCAGGCTTGAGCTTGTCGAACACGTAGTCGGTGACGCGGCCACCGGGCACGCGGCGCACGTGAAACTCGAGCTCGGCATCGCTGCAGAGCCGGGCCATCGAATAGGGCCGCGCATGCTCGGGCGCGAACTGCAGCTGCGCATACTGGCCGGGCGAGAAGGACAGCGGCTTGGCCGCCTTCAGGCGCAGCCGGCGGATGTCGTGGGTCAGCGCGTCGATGCCGATGATGGTGGCCTTGACGATGCGCGCCGGATGCACCACCACTTCGTCCGGCTCCGGAATTTCGATGGTGCAGCTGCCGGTGAGCGTGCTCTGGCAGGCCAGCACGTGATGTTCGCGCGGTCCGTCGGGCCGCATGGCGCCCTCCCCCGTGCCGGCATCGAGTACGTCACCGTCGATGACTTTGCAGCGGCAGGTGCCGCAGCGGCCGGCCATGCAGCTGTAGGAGACGGGGACCTGATGCTCGCGCAGCACGTCGAGCAGGTTCGCGCCCGGACGAACGGCGATGGTGCGGGCGAGGGGGCGAACATGAAGCTCCATGACGGGCGATCATCGGCATCCTCGTCACATTGGCCAATAGAATTCCGTGAATTCATCGAATCACTGATGTGAATAAAGGTGCCGTGTGCAGCTCAAGGACATCGACCTCAATCTGCTCCTGGTGTTCGATCGCATGCTGGCCGAGAAGCGCGTGTCGGCGGTGGCAGAAGTGCTGGGCCTGTCGCAGCCTGCGATCAGCAATGCGCTCGCTCGACTGCGCCGCGTGTTCGGCGACGAGCTGTTCCTGCGCACCGCCCGCGGCATGGAGCCCACACCCTTCGCGCTGCAGCTCGCGGAGCCGGTGGCCTATGCGATGGGGGCGCTGCACGGCGCACTCAACCAGCACACGGTGTTCGACCCGGCCAGCAGCACGCGTGCCTTCACGCTGGCGATGACGGACATCGGCGAGATCTACTTCACGCCCAGGCTGATGGATGCGCTCGCGCGCACCGCGCCGGGCGTGACCATCAGCACCGTGCGCAATACGGCGGTGAACCTGCGCGACGCGATGGAGGCCGGCCACGTGGACATCGCGATCGGCCTGCTGCCGCAGCTCAAGACCAGTATCTTCCAGCGACGGCTGTTCCGCCAGCGCTACGTGTGCCTGTTCAGCGCCACCCATCCGCTCGCCGCGAAGCAGCGGCTGTCGCTCAAGGACTTCAGTGCGGCCGAGCACCTGCTGGTCAAAGCGGCTGGCACCGGACACGGGCAGGCCGACGAGGTGATGGCGGCACAGGGTGTGGTGCGGCACGTGCGCCTGACGGTGCCGCACTTCGTGGCCGTCGGGCACATCCTGCGCTCCACGCCCATGATCGCCACCGTGCCCGAGCGCCTGGCGCACAGCATCGCCGAACCTTTCGGCCTGGTGTGGCGCACCCACCCGGCCAAGCTACCGGAGATCGCGATCAACTGCTTCTGGCATACGCGCTTTCATCGCGAGCCTGGGAACCAGTGGTTGCGGGGGTTGTTGTTCGAGCAGTTTGCTGATGATTGAAAGATGGGTTGAGTGAGT
>NZ_LYVO01000145.1 GCF_001984055.1 Variovorax sp. KK3 | reverse complement strand
AACCGGGGCGGGGGCGAGCGGGCTGCGGAGGCAGCGGGCCTCAGGGGAAGGCGAAAACCCGATGGCATGATAGCCGCCATGAATCGCCGTCAACTCTGGAGGGATCTCTCGCATTTTCCCTGGGGCAACACGGCGGAGGTGCTGGGCGAACGCTTCCGCGAAGACCGGTTGGGCCTCACCGCCAGCAGCCTGACCTTCACCACCACCATCGCGATGGTGCCCTTCTTCACCGTGGCCCTGGCACTGTTCACGGTGTTTCCGATGTTCGCGACCATGCAGGGCCGCGTGCAGCGCTGGCTCATCGAAAGCCTGATCCCCGACAACATCGCGCGCCAGGTGCTGGGCTACCTCAACCAGTTCGCGAGCGCGGCCAGCGGCCTGGGCGTGGCCGGCCTGCTGGTGCTGCTGGTGACGGCCATCGCGTTGATCCTGACCATCGACAAGACCCTCAACAACATCTGGCGCGTGCGCCGGCCGCGGCCCTTCGCGCAACGGGTGCTGATCTACTGGGCCGCCATCACGCTGGGGCCGCTGGTGCTGGCCCTCAGCCTCAGCACCACCGCCTACGTGTTCTCGGCTTCGCGCGACTGGGTGGGCCGCGGCATGGTCAAGCTGGCGTTCGATGCCTTCGAGTTCGTGCTGCTGGCCGGCGGCATGGCCTCGCTCTACCACTACGTGCCCAACACGAAGGTCAAGTGGGCGCATGCCTGGGCCGGCGGCTTTTTCGTGGCGGCGGCGATCGAGATCGCCAAGCGCGTGCTGGGCTACTACCTGAGCCTGGTGCCGACCTACTCCGTGCTGTACGGCGCCTTCGCGACCGTGCCGATTTTGCTGGTCTGGATCTACGTGGCCTGGGTGATCGTGCTGATGGGCGCGGTGATCGCCGCCTACCTGCCCAGCCTTCTGGCCGGCGTGGCGCGGCGCGGCGGCGTGCCGGGCTGGCCGCTGCAGCTGGCGGTGGAGGCGCTGCAGCACCTGGCGCAGGCGCGCGGATCGCTGGGCAAGGGGCTGGGCGCGGCCGAGCTGGTGGCCCGCATGCGGGTGGACGCGCTGCAGCTCGCGCCGGTGCTCGAGGCACTGGTCGCGCTCGACTGGATCGGCCCGCTGGCCGAGGAGCCGGACGACGAAGACCCGCGCTACGTGCTGCTGGCCGACCCCTCGCGCACGCCGCTGGAGCCCCTGCTCAGCGCCCTTTTGCTGCCGCATGCGCCACCGCTCGATAACCTGTGGCACAAAGGCCCCTTGCGAACCCTCGTCCTGCAGGATTTGCTGCCGTATCGATAATGGCGAGGCCTCCACTTGACCCCCTTCGTTCAGCCTTGAACCATTCAGCCTCCCCCGCAACGCTCGATGCCGCCGGCGACGCCCTGTGGGTGGTCTGTCTCTGCGCCGATTGGTGCGGCAGCTGCCGCGAATACCGGCCGCTGTTCGAGCAGGTGGCGAAGGCCCATCCGCAATTTCGATTCGCCTGGGTGGACATCGAGGACCATGCCGAGCTGGCAGACGACTTCGACGTCGAGACCTTTCCCACGCTGCTGGTGGCCGGCGAATCGGGCACCTGCTTCCTCGGCCCGCTGCTGCCGCATGCCGAGACCCTGTCGCGCATGCTCGGCGCGCTGCAGCCGGCCCAGGCGCCGTCCGCCGAAGTCCGCACCCTGATCGCCGCCCTGGCGCGCGACCCGGGCACGTTCGAAATCGAATAGACGGCGGCCCGCCATGAAGGTCCTGCTCTTCGGCGCGACCGGCATGGTGGGGCAAGGCGTACTGCGGGAATGCCTGCTCGACGACGGCGTGACGCAGGTCGTCAGCGTCGGCCGCCGGCCGTCCGGCCAGACGCACGCCAAGCTGGCGGACCTCGTGGTGCCCGACATGTTCGACTACGGTGCGGTCGAGGGCCGGCTCGCCGGCTACGACGCCTGCTTCTTCTGCCTGGGCGTGTCCTCGGTCGGCATGAGCGAGGCCGACTACCGCCGCACGACGCACGACCTCACGCTTGCGGCCGCCAGGCTGCTGGTGCGGCTCAATCCGCAGATGAGCTTCATCTACGTCTCGGGTGCCGGCACCGACAGCACCGAACGCGGCCCGAGCATGTGGGCGCGCGTCAAGGGCGAAACCGAAAACGCGTTGATGCGGCTGCCCTTCAAGGCGGCCTACATGTTCCGCCCCGGCTTCATCCAGCCGTTGCACGGCGTGCGCTCCAAGACCGCGCTGTACCGGTGGGTCTACGTGCTGGCCGTGCCGGTCTTCGGCCTCGTCCGGCGCATGGCACCCGACCGCGTCACCACCAGCGAGCAGATCGGGCGGGCCATGCTGGCGGCCGTGCGAAGCGGCGCGCCCACCCCGCTGGTCGAGATGCCGCTGATCAACGCGTTGCGTTGAGGAAGTCCCGCAAGGCGAACAGCACTTCGTCCGGTGCCTCGCTCATCAACTGGTGCCCGGCCGTCACCTGCACCGTTCGCGCGTCGCGCGCCTTCGATGCGAGTGCCTTGGTCGAGCGCGGCGGCGTCATCTGGTCCGCGTTGCCGAGCACGAAGAGCACCGGGCAGGCCACGGCGGCCATCGCGCCTTCGCCGTTGGCGTAGTCGTTGCAGGCCTTGAAGCCGAGGTGGAACACGTTCGCCTCGCCGTTGCTCGCCAGCACCCGGCGCATCAGTGCGCGCGAGCCGCCGTAGAGCCAGGTGCCTGGACCGAGCGTGGAGGGCGGCGGCGCCAGCATCGAATGCGAAAAGCCGTTGACCATGGCGATGGCGCGCTGCGGATCGTTCAGCGAGGCGTCGAGCAGGGCGGGAGACACGGTCATCGGGTAGGCGGTGCCGACCAGCGCGAGGCGCGTGATGCGGTCCGGTGCGCGCGCCGCGGCCTCCAGCGCGATCAGCGAGCCGAAGCTGTGGCCGACCAGGGCCGCCTTCTGCACGCCGGCCGCGTCGAGCAGCGCGAGCACGAACTGAGCAGCCTCTTCGACGCTCGCGGGCGGCGCGCCTTCGCTCCTGCAGTGCCCCGGCAGGTCCACGGCCAGCACGTTCCAGCCGTGGTGCGCGAACCAGCGGCTCTGCAGGATCCACACGCTGTGGTCGTTGAGCACGCCGTGGATGAACACCACCGTCGGCTTGGCGGCGTCGAAGGGCTTGCCGCCGGTATAGCAGTAGGCGCGGTGGCCGTTGACCGACAAATCCATCAGACACCTGCCTTTTCCGCGGCCCGCAGCGCGCGCTTGAGGTCGTCGATCAGGTCCATCGGATCTTCCAGCCCGATCGACAGCCGAATGGTGCCCTGCGTGATGCCGGCGCCCGCCAGCGCCTCGTCCGTCATGCGGAAATGCGTGGTGCTCGCCGGGTGGATTACCAGGCTGCGGCAATCGCCCACGTTGGCCAGGTGGCTGAAAAGCTTGAGCGCCTCGATGAACACCTTGCCCTGCTGCCGGTTGCCCTTGAGGTCGAAGCTGAACACCGCGCCCGCGCCCTTGGCGCCATGGCGCAGCAGCCGGTTCGCCAGCGCGTGGCTCGGATGCGACTCGAGCAGCGGGTGCCCCACGTGCGCCACGAACGGATGCGCGGCCAGGAACTCCACCACCTTCTGCGTGTTGTCGATGTGGCGCTCCATGCGCAGCGGCAGCGTCTCGATGCCCTGCAGGATCAGCCAGGCCGTGTGCGGGCTCATCGAGGCGCCGAAGTCGCGCAGCCCTTCGCGCCGTGCACGCAGCAAGAAGGCGCCCACCGTGCTCTCCTCGCTGAACACCATGTTGTGGAAGCCCTCGTAGGCCTGCGTCAGTTCCGCGAACCTGCCCGAGCGCTCCCAGTCGAAGCTGCCGCCATCGACCACCACCCCGCCGATCACCGTGCCGTGGCCCGACAGGAACTTGGTCGCCGAGTGATAGACCAGGTCGGCGCCCCAGTCGAAGGGCTTGATCAGGTAGGGCGAGGTCAGCGTGGAGTCGACCAGCAGCGGCACGCCGGCCGCGTGGGCGATTTCGCTGACCGCGGGGATGTCGAGCACGTCCAGCCCCGGGTTGCCCACGGTCTCGCCGAAGAGCAGCTTGGTCTCGGGCCGGATGGCCGCGCGCCAGCCGTCGAGGTCGCCGGGCTTGACGAAGGTCGTGTCGATGCCGAAGCGCCGCATCGTGTAGTGCAGCAGGTTCTGCGACCCGCCATAGAGCGCCGTGCTCGCGACGATGTGCGAGCCCGCACCCATCAGCGTGGCGATCGACAGGTGCAGCGCCGCGTGGCCGCTGGCCGTGGCGATGGCGCCGATGCCGCCTTCGAGCGCGGCCACGCGCTGTTCGAGCACCGCGTTGGTCGGGTTGCTGATGCGCGAGTAGACGTGGCCCGCACGCTCCAGGTTGAAGAGTGCGGCCGCATGGTCGCTCGACTCGAAGACGAAGGAAGTACTCAGGTGGATGGGCACGGCCCGCGCGCCGGTGGCGGGGTCGGGCGCCGCGCCGGCGTGCAGCGCCAGCGTGTCGAAGCCGGGATCGGAATAGCCGGGCATGAAGTCAACCTTTCGAAGCAACCGATTCTGCAATGCCCCGTTACGCGCATCGAGTGCGAAGGTGCGCCGGGGCCGGGGGATGGCCGGCATTGTGGGCTATATTCAATTCGGCATCTGGCCGAGCAAGAGAGGAGCACCACGATGAAAGTCAGCGACATCCTGCGCGTGAAGGGCAACGCGCTCTTCACCGTCACCCCCGATGAGCCGCTGGCCGTGGCGGTCAACACCATGGCCGAGAAAGACATCGGTTCGCTGGTGGTGATGGAGCACGGCGAACTCGTCGGCATGCTGACCTTCCGCGAAGTCATCGTCGCCATCGTCGGCAACGGCGGCCAGGTCGGCAGCACGCTGGTGCGCAAGGCCATGGACGACCATCCCGTCACCTGCACGCAGGAAACCGACCTCGACGAGGTGCGCCGCATCATGCTGGAGCGCCATGCGCGCTACATGCCGGTCATCGACAACCGCATGCTGATGGGCGTCATCAGCTTCTACGACGTGGCCAAGGCCGTGGTGGACAGCCAGAACTTCGAGAACAAGATGCTCAAGGCCTACATCCGCGACTGGCCGGCGGAAGACGAGTCGAACTGAAGTAAAGCTCTCCCCCAGGCTCCCCCACTTCGTGTGGTCCGCCAACCCCCTCACCGGGGGCAACACCAGCGGCCCGGCAAAGCCGGTTCCGCGGTGTTCCCCGTTTCGCGTGCGTGACTTCAGGTAGTGCGGGTCGCGCGTAGCGCACTGGAGGAACTGATTGCGGCGCAGGCCGCAGGCTGGTCGGAGCCGCTCACTCCTTGATGTTGGCGGCCTGCACGATCTTCTGGTTGCGCGCGTACTCGCCCTGCACGAACTTGCCGAGCTCTTCGGCGCTGCCGCTGCCGGGCACGGCGCCTTGCTCCTGCAGCTTGGCCCGCACTTCCGGGTCTTTGAGCACCGCGTTGAGTTCTTCGTTGATGCGCTTCACGGTCGCGGCGGGCGTGGCCGCCGGCGCGAAGATGCCGGTCCAACTGACCATCGAATAGCCCTTGAGCCCCGGCATCTCGTCGAAGGTCGGCACGTTGGGCAGCGACTCGAGCCGCTTGCTGCCCGTGACGCCGAGGGCCTTCAGACGGTTGCCGTTGACGTGCGGAATCGCGCTCGTGCTGACCAGCATCGCCAGGTCGACCTGGTTGCCGATCACGTCGGTCGCGATCTGCGCGCCGCCGCGGTACGGCACATGGGTCACGAAGATGCCGCTCTTCTCCTTGAGCAGTTCCATGGCCAACTGCAGCACGGTGCCCACGCCCGAGGTCGCGTAGTTGTACTTGCCGGGCGCGGCCTTCGCGAGCTTCACGAAGTCGGCATAGTTCTGCACCGCCAGGCCTGGGCGCGCCACCAGCACCATCGGTGCCGTGTTGAGCATTCCCACTGGCGCCAGGTCTTTGATCGGGTCGAACTTGAAGGCAGCCGGGTTGATCAGCTTGCCGATCGCGATCGCGCTGTCGGGGCCGGCCACCAGCGTGTAGCCGTCGGGCGCCGCGTTCACGGCCTTGGCCACGCCGATGGCGCCGCCGGCGCCGGTCACGTTCTCGATCACCACCGACTGCTTGAGCCGCTCGCCCAGCTTGGTTGCAACCAGTCGGGCGTTGAAGTCGACGCTGCCGCCGGCCGAGTAGGGCACGATCAGCGTGATGGGCTTGGCAGCGGGCCAGGCGGCCTGGGCGAAGGCGGCACCGGGTAGGGCGATGGCGAGCGCGGCGGCGAGAAGCGGGAGCTTGAAGGTGGGCATGGTCAGTTTCCGTGGGGGAGGGCGTCGGAGGGCAATTGCGCGCGCAGCGCGTCGAATTCGGCGGTCCATTGCGTGCGCCATGCGCGGCGCGTGGCGTCATCGATCCAGGCACCGTCGAGCCCGTTGTGCATGAAGCTGCGCAGGTCGTCGAGGCCGAAGCCGAAGTCGCGGACCATCATGGCCCAGGCTTGCGTCGGCGTGACCTTGTGCAGCGTGGGATCGTCCGTGTTGGGATGGATGCGCAGGCCCAGGCCCGGCATGCGGCGGATCGGGTGGTCCAGCGCCCAGCGTTCGGGCGGCAGCGTGCGCAGGTAGTAGGAGTTGGTCGGCACCACCGTGAACAGCACGCCGCGTTCCGCGCATTCGCGCGCGAACTCGGGCTGGTCCACCACCGTGTAGCCGTGGTCGATGCGGTCCACCTGCAGCAGGTCGAGCGCGGTGCGCACGTTGGTCCACGGCATGCCGAATTCGCCCGCGTGCGCGGTCGTCTTCAGGCCGGCGCGACGCGCGTTTCGGTAGGCCTGCAGAAAGAGCTCCGGCGGGCGGTCGTTCTCGCGGTAGTCGATGCCGATGCCTATGACTTCGTCGCAGCGGTTCGCCGTCACCCACTCGACCATCTCGACGGCGGCCTCGGGGCTGGCCTCGCGGTCGATGGCCGCGATCAGGCGGCCGGTGATGCCGAAGTCCTTCTCGGCGTCGTGAATGGCGCGCACGATCGCTGCCTGCGCGTCGCGGTAGCCGATGCGGGAGGTGTGCACCGTGCCGGTCGGGTTCCAGAAGAACTCGCTGTAGCGAACGTGGTGCGAAGCCGCGTCCTCCAGGTATTCGAGTGTCAGCCGGTGCAGGTCGTCCGGCGTCCGCAGCAGCTGTGCATCGAGCGCGCGCAGCACGCGCAGTACGCCCACCGGCTTCTCACCGCGCGTGTAGAAGTCTTCGACCTCCTGCTCGGCCAGCGGAGAACCCGCGCGGCGGTTGAGCGCGGCGAAGGTCGCGTGCCGCACCGTGCCGAACAGATGGCAATGCAGCTCGACCTTCGGGATCGCACTGAGAAATCCGTCGAGGGAGGTGTCGAGCAAGGCGGGCGCGGTCGTCATGCGGACCAGTCTAGTGAGCGACGGCGTATAAGCAAAGATTTGAATTTTTATGATTTGATTCACGCGATCTATGGCTGACGATGCCTCGCCCCTCCCGCTGCGCGCGCTGACGCTGCGCCAGCTTCAGTTCTTCTCGGTGCTCGTGCAGGAAGGCCAGTTCGGCCGCGCCGCCAAGCGACTGTCGATCACGCAGCCAGCCCTCAGCAACGCCATCAAGCAGATGGAGAAGCTGCTCGGCGCCGAG
This sequence comes from Variovorax sp. KK3, assembly GCF_001984055.1. GTDB lineage: Bacteria > Pseudomonadota > Gammaproteobacteria > Burkholderiales > Burkholderiaceae_C > Variovorax. The sequence continues at coordinate 1,085 of NZ_LYVO01000145.1, read as the reverse complement.
CTGCTGACCCGCTCCACCCATCGGCTCGAACTCACGCCGGTGGGTGCCGAGGTGCTGGCCCGCACCGACTTCCTCGTCAACACCGTCGAGGTGGCGCTGCGCGACATCGAGAGCACCGTGCAGCGCGGCCGCGCCTATGTGCGCATCGGCGTGATCCCTTCCGCCAGCGACAGCGTTGCAGCGGCCGTGAGCGCTTATCTCGGGGAGACCGGCCGTGCACTCGAGCTGTCGTGGCGCGACGCGCCTTCGACCACGCTGCTGGCCGAGGTGCGCAGCGGCCAACTCGACATGGCGGTCACCGCCATCACCGAGCCGCCCGGCGGGCTGTCCAGCGTCGAACTGCTGCGCGATCCGCTGGTGCTGGTGGTGCGCCGCGACCATCCTCTTGCCGCCGCCCGGGAGGTGAATTGGGAGGCGATCGGTGGCGAGCGCCTGGTGCTGTTCGAGAGCGGCAGCATGCCGGCCCTGGGCAACCCGGCACGCGCGCAGTTCGCGCAGGGCGCCGAGCCCTATCGCGTGAGCTACTCCGAAACGCTCTACGCGCTGGTCCGCGGCGGCCTCGCACTTGGCCTGATGCCGCGGCTCTACACCGGTTCGCTGCGCGACCCCGACCTGGTCGTGCTGCCCCTGTCGAAGCCGCGCATCGAACGGCGCGTGGCGCTGGTCTATTTGCCGGGACCGATGCGGAATGTGGTGGCGCAGGAGCTGATTGCGTTTCTGCGGTGGAGGTTGCCGCGGCTGGGTGGGAAGGCGAAGAACGCACCGGGTGCGAACGCGAGGTGATGCGGCGCGTGGTCGAGGGGCTGCCCCAACAAGCTGATTGCCGACCAGTTGTCGATCAGCGTGCGCACGGTCGAGGTTCACCGGGCGCGCGTGTTCGAGAAGATGGAAGTGAAGTCGGCGGTGGAGTTGGCAAATTTGCTGAGGGACGTCTAAGAATGCCCGTGATGACTTCGTAAGTAGTACCTCATCTCGCGTTGTTGGGGCGGCATGAGGTTTCCCGTGCTGTTGTGCAAAAAAACGCGGCTATCATCCGCGCCCATCAAGAACAACAACCCCGACTGATCGATCGCGGCGGGGAGGAA
>NZ_LYVO01000144.1 GCF_001984055.1 Variovorax sp. KK3 | reverse complement strand
GCCCCCCGCTACGCCCGCTGCATCGAGAACTCGAAGCGCCTGCGCTGGGACATCGACCGCGACGTGATCCGCCATCGCGAGTTCGCGCGCCACGAGACCTTTCTGCCCGACGGGCTGTCGTACCTCGACCGGCTCAAGTCGATCATCAGCCCCGGTGAGCGCCGCTTCCTGAGCCAGATCCAGGGCCGCACCTACGCCAACATGTTCGGCCTGGTCGAACGCTTCATAGGCGCCAAGATGCTGGAGCTGAGCCGCGACCATTGGCTCGGCGACCAGGTCGCACTGGAAGCGCTCGTGCGCTTCACCGACGAGGAACTCAAGCACCAGGAGTTGTTCCGCCGCATCGAGGCCCTGACCGCCAGGTGCATGCCGGCGGGCTACCTGTTCGGACCCGAACCCAACATGGTCGCGCAGTTCGTTCTCGGCAAATCGACCTGGGCGGTGCTCGCGCTGACGTGCCACATCGAACTCTTCACGCAAGTTCACTACCGCTGGAGCATCGGCACCGGGCCGGAAGTGTCGGCGCTCTACAAGGACGTGTTCCTCTTCCACTGGAAAGAGGAATCGCAGCACGCCGTGCTCGACGAGCTCGAATGGCTGCGCGAAGACGCCCGCATCACGCCCGAAGCCCGCGACCAGGCGGTGACCGACCTCATCGAGCTGATCGCCGGCATCGACGGCCTGCTGCAGATCCAGGCCAAGGCCGACGTCGCCTACTTCTTCGCCAACAAGCCGCAGGCCGGCGTGCTCGACGCGCATGAGACGCAACAGATCCACGACACGATGCTGGCGGCCTACCGCTGGCAGTACATCCTGTCCGGCGCGCAGCACCCGCACTTCCTGCAATTGCTCACCGGGATGATCACGCCGGCACAGGCCGATCGCGTCATGGCGGCGCTGGCGCCGCTGCAGGAAGGCGGTGCGACATGAGCACGCTCTACTGCTTCATGCTGATGGCCTGGCGTGCGGGCGCGCGGTCGTGGAAGCGCTGGCGCGTGATGGTGGCGGACCGCAGGGCGTTCGCGCAGCTCGACGAGTCGTCTCTGCGCGACCTCGGCATCAGCCGGTCGGACATCCATTCCTTTCGTGTGGATGCGCAGGCGGTCCGGCCGACCACGCGGCGGCAACTGGCGAAATAGTGCCGAGCCGGAATATGCCGATGCCCGGCACGGAAAGTGCGCAAGGCAGACCCGAGCCGCCGTGCCCGGGCCCGCTCTTGCGCGTGGGGTCCAGCTTGTATAGTCCGTCGCGATGCCGCACCAGGCCGGCATGCGGAGACATCATGAACAACGAGCGCGATTGCACGCGTCTTTTGGCCAGAGGCGAAACGGCGGCACTGCCTTTCCATCGGCACGCATGCCGGCGCCAAGACGCGTACCTTCCCTTCGGTGGAAACACGTCGTTCTCCGAAGCCACGCCATGGCCTTGACCCGCAAGCCAGGCACGGCCCCTGCGTCGCATCAACCCGATTCGCGCTACGCGATGTGGCGGCTGTTGCTGACGCTGCTGATCATGACGATCGGCAGCAGCGGCATGTACGTGGTCGCCGTCGTCATTCCGGCCGTGCAGGCCGAGTTTGGCATCGACCGCGCCCAGGCGTCGCTGCCGTACACGCTGTTGATGATCGGATTCGCAGCGGGCGGCATGCTGATGGGGCGGCTGGCGGATCGCTTCGGCATCATGTGGCCGCTGCTCGGCGGTTCCATCGCACTGGGACTCGGCTACGTCGCATGCAGCATGGCCACCGGCATCGCGACTTTCATCGTGGCGCAGGCGGTGCTCGTCGGGATGCTGGGCAGCGCAGCCGCGTTCGCGCCGCTGGTGGCCGACACGTCGCTGTGGTTCGAGCGCCGGCGCGGCATCGCGGTGGGCATCTGCGCCAGCGGCAACTACATCGCAGGCGCGATCTGGCCGCCGATCGTGCAGCACTTCGTCGACACGGCCGGTTGGCGGCAGGCCTACCTCGGCATGGGCATCTTCTGCGGTGTGACCATGTTCAGCCTCGCGCTCTTGATGCGTGCACGGCCGCCGGCTGTCGCTGCTGCCGCGCGACCGGCAGCGGCCGAAGCCACCTCGGCCGTGAGCGCGTCCCTGCGTCCGTTCGGCTTCAGCCTGGGCACGGCGCAGGCGCTGCTGTGCGTGGCCAGCACCGCCTGCTGCGTCGCGATGGCGATGCCTCAGGTGCACATCGTGGCCTACTGCACCGACCTCGGCTTCGGCGCGGCGCGCGGCGCCCAGATGCTGTCCCTGATGCTGGCCTGCGGCATCGTCAGCCGTGTCGTCTCGGGCTTCATCTGCGACCGCATCGGCGGCCTGCGCACGCTGATGCTGGGTTCGGCGCTCCAAGGCCTGGCACTGCTGCTGTTCCTGCCCGTGGACGGGCTGGTGCCGCTGTTCGTGGTGTCGGCGCTGTTCGGCTTGTTCCAGGGCGGCATCGTGCCCTCTTACGCGATCATCGTTCGGGAGTACTTTCCGCCGGCAGAGGTCGGCGCGCGCGTCGGCACGGTGCTGATGTTCACCATGCTCGGAATGGCCCTGGGTGGCTGGATGTCCGGCAAGGTCTTCGACCTCACCGGCAGCTACCACTCGGCCTTCATCGCCGGCATTGCGTGGAACCTGCTGAACATGGGCATCGCGTTCACGCTTTGGTGGCGCGTCGGGCGGCGCCCACCCTCGAGCACACCCCGCACAGCGGCCTCGTCTCCCTGACGAATCGCGGTATCAGCCGCGCTTGGCGCTGGCCATGACGACGAGGTTGCCGTCGGGATCGTCGATCCGCATGATGAAGAAATCCTTCGCCGGCTCGATGGGGCCCGGCTTCAGGCCCAGCTCGGTCAGTCTGCGGTGCTCGGGGTCGAAGATCCGCAGGTCTACAGGTAGCGACCGTCGTTCCGCACCGCGGACACCACGAGAGCGGTCAGCAACGAGCTGATCACCGCCGTGATCAGCACGGCCTTCACGGGATCCTGTTGAATCGCATGGGTCAGGTAGTCCGCTGTCTGATTCGCCTGCGCCTTGACGCCGCGGATCTTCTTGCCTGCCTCGTTGACGGCTTCTTGTGCGTAGGCGCGGCCCGTGTCGACGGCGTCGTCCACCACTTGCCTGGCGTCGGAAGCAATGCCTTTGGCCTTGTCGACGGCGTCCTGGCCGACTTGCTTGGCCTCGTCTGCAACCTGGTCCGTGGATTTGGGGAAGTCGTTCATGAGATGTCCTTGTTGAGCGCCCGCGAACCACGGGCAGGTGAATGTGTTGTTCCAACGGACGCCGCCGTGTGAGCCATTCTGCAAAGGCGCTGTAGGCGCAATCGCCAGCAAGAACCCGTCAGAACTTGTAGTTCATGCGCAGCACGCCTTCGTGCGACCGGTAGCTGCTGCCGAACTGCCCGCCGTACTCCACGCGCAGCTGCATGCTCTTCGACAGGTCGATGTCCACGCCCAGATTCAGCTTGCCGAGCCGCGTCGGCGCCTCGGAGGTGGCGACGAAGGGGCTGACGCCCGCGACGGAGCCGATCATCTGGCTGCCTGCACCCCAGGCGTTCTTGTTGTGCACGACGGCACCCAGGGCGACGTAAGGCCGCAGGACCATGCCGTTGTCGAGGTCCCAGCGGCCGCCGACTTCGAGCATCGGTGAAGCCGACAGCATGGTGTCGCTTTCGTGGCCCACCACCAGGTCGAACGCGCCCGCGCCCTGCTCGGTGTAGCCGCCGGTGCGAATGCGCACCGCATGCAGGTCGAGGTAGGGCTTCAGGTACCAGCCGTCCTGCGGGATCGTGTACGCGACACGGCCGTGCAGCCCCGCCGAGCGGGCGGTGAACGCGCCCCGCGCCTGCCCGGCGTAGCCTGGGAACGCGATGTTGCGCGTGGTGTCGTAAGAGCCCTGGTTGAAGTCGGCCGCACCCGAGAAGGTCCACGGGCCCATCTCGTGCTTGAGCACCACGCCGAGCGTCGTGCCGCGGCCGCTCACGAAGCCGGTGTTCTGCGCGCCGCGGAAGCTGCTGTCGTCGAAAGCGACGCTGCCGCCCAGGAACCAGCCGTCGGCGATGCGGCGCTGGCCGCCGAACTGCAGCGACTGCGTGTCGGCCACGTAGTTGGCGCGATCGGTGCCGCCGGCGTCCACCCGGTTGTCGATGGCGCGGCCCCACAGGCATTCGCGCTCCTTCGTCGTGAAGTCCTTCGGTGCGTCGAAGGACGGGCAGCTGTTCATGCGCTCGACGAAGGCATGGCTCGCGGCCAGGCGTGCGGTACCGACGGCCTGCTGGGACTCGTTGCCCAGGCCGGCCAGCGCGGCGCGGTAGGTCGGTGCGTCCTGGATGCCGTTGACCAGTTGCGCGAAGGCCGGCGCGAGCCCCTGCGAGCCCGCGTCGAAGTTCGCCTGCAGGTGCGCGGCCACCGCCTGCGCATTGCGGCCGAGGCCGGTCGCCGCGTTGGAGAAGGTGGCCTGCGGCGTCACGTAGATCGATTGCTGCGCCCCTCCGTTGCTCGATGACGTGGCGGCGGTGCTCACCGCGTAGCTCACGAGCAAGGGCTTCGAACCCTGCAGCTGGGAACCGTCGAGCTGGCCCTGCACGTCCAGCACCCGCACGGTGTCGCGCGTGAGGCTTGCGGGCCTGAGCGCGATCTGCCCGGCGAGGGTCGCATCGCCTGCGACGGTCAGCCGATCGGCGGTGCCGGCCAGCGAGTCGCTGTCGATCACGATGCGGCCGGTCGAGCCCTGCACCAGATTTCCGCGCAGCAGCGTGCCGGCACCCGGCGCGCCCGGAATGCCGACCTCGAGCGTGCCCTCGTTGCGGACCTGGTCCACCGCCAGCAGGGGCCCGGCGTGGAGCTGGCCCGAGGCCGTGTTGTGCACGCCGCCGCTCGTGAGATCGATGCTGCCCTGGATCAGGCCCGCGTTCTCGACCTGCGCGGTGCCGTGCACGTTGGTGATCGCCACGGCGTTCGGGTTGGCGATGCTGCCGCCCACGCTCGTGATGGTTCCGCCGTTGTCGACGGTGGTGGTGCCGGCGGCGTCCACGTACACGCCGCCTGCGGACTTGTTCCACATCTGCACCGTGGCACCCGAAGCCAGCGTGAGGGTCGCGTTGTTGGTGCCGTTGCCCCGGCTCTGCATGACGATGCCGTAGGCGCCATCGCCTTCGGTGCGCACGAGCGTTCCGCCGCCCATGCTGACGGCCACGTTGCCGGTGCAGGTGGCGTCGCACTTGTACGCCGTCGCGCCGGCGTAGACGTAGCCGGTCGGCGTGGGGGCGGTGGACGTGGTGGGAGCGCCCGCCACCATGCCGCCGCCACCGCCCAGCGACTGCGCCACGATGCCGTGCGCGCGGGCGCCCGCGGTCCAGATGTTGCCGCCGCTCTGGAGCTGCACCGTCACGTCGCCGCCCTGGCCGTTCTGCACGCTCGCGGTGTTCTGGATCGCGCTGGCGATGTTCACGTTCTGCAGGCCGCCGATGAGGCCGCCACCACCGCCGATGCTCTGGGCCAGCACGCCGACCGAGCCGGTGTTGCCGGTGTAGATCCAGCCGCTGTTCTGAAGCGTGACGTTGACGGCCCCTCCGTTGCCGACCTGGTTGGTGGACGGGTAGAGCTTCGCGAGTTCGGTGCTCGGCGTGGCACCGGCGAAGAGCCCGCCGCCGCCGCCGATGCTCTGCGCCACCACGGCCGGTGCGCCGACACCGTCGGCGGTGACGCCCGAGCTGGCCCCTGCCGAGCTCGCCCCGAGCGTGACCGTCACGGTGTTCGCGCTGCCGCTGGAGCCGTTCGCGCCGCCGATCGAAACGGGAATCGGCGTGCCATCGAGGATGCCGCCGCCGTTGCCGCCGCCCTTGGCATCGGCCTGCGCGCTGGTGGTGACGATCAAGCCGCCGCCGCCGCCGATGCTCTGCGCCAGGATGCCGATGGCGCCTGCGCCCGTCGTGTGGACCGCACCGGTCGCGTTCTGGCCGAGGTTCACGGTCACGGTGTCGCCGGTGCCCGCGGCGCCGCCGCTGCCACCGAGGGTCAGGCTGACCTGCGGGGTGTCGCCCGAGGCATTGACGCTCACGTCGCTCGACAACAGGTGCGCCGTGCCGCCGCCGCCGCCGATGCTCTGCGCGAGCACGCCGATGGCCTGGCGTTCGCCGGTCGTCACCACGCCGTCGTTGGTCACCGACACGGTGCCGCCATCGCCGCCCATGCCGCCCGAGCCACCGACCGTGACCTTGAAGTCCTTCAAGGCACCGCTCGAGGCCGCGGTCGCGCCGCCCTTGCCGCCGCCGCCACCGATGCTTTGTGCGCTGATGCCATAGGCCGTCACCCCGCCGGTGGTGACCGCCGCCGTGTTCGTGACGGTCACCGCGTTGCCGCCGCCTCCACCGGTGCCGCTGCCGCCGACGGTGAGGCTGCCGTTGGTACTGCCGTCGCCACCGGAGGTCGAACTGGCCGAGAAGCTGCTCGCACCGCCGACGCCGCCACCGCCGCCGACGCTCTGCGCGAAGATGCCGTCCGACTTGGCGCCGCCGGTCTGGATCGCACCGTTGTTCGTCACCGTCACCGTACTGCCCGCGCCGCCGGAGCCGCCCTGGCCGCCGATGGTGGCGTTCAAGGTCAGCGTGGTCGCCGTGCCGTCGCCGTCGTCGCTGTCGCGGAGGGCCGACACTGAACTGCCGCCGCCGAGCACGGTCTGCAGGTCCGAGATCTTGCCGATGCCCTTCCACACGTCGTCGCCGACCTTGTAGACGCCGTCGGCCACCTGGGTGACGTGCTGCGGGTTCAGGTTGAGGCCGTTGGCAATCGTCGTGCTCATCTGATTCACCAGGTCGCCCGGCTTCTGCGCACCGCCGCTCGTCGACGTGCCCTTGCCCGCCTTGCCGCCGCCACCGCCCACGCTCTGCGCGAACACCGCATCGGCATCCGCGCCCTGCGTGAGCAGGCTGCCCTGGTTGGTCACCGTGACGGCGCCGCCGTTGCCGCCGCTTCCGGCGTTGCCGCCCACGGTGACGCCGGCCTTCAGCGTGTTGCCGTTGGCCTTGGACGTGCCGCCGCCCGAGGCACCGCCACCGCCGCCCACGCTCTGCGCGAAGATGGCGTTCGCGCCGTCGCCCGCGGTGGCGATGTTGCCCGGGGCACCGTTCAGCCCGTTGTTGACGGTGACGGTGCCGCCCTGGCCGCCTTGCTTGCCGCCGCCGCCCACCGTGATCGATCCCGAATAGCTGCTTTCACCGGCGGCCGCGGAGGCCGACGAATCGCCGGTGCCGCCCGTGCCGCCGCCGCCCGCGATGCTCTGCGCCATCACGCCGTAGGCATCGGCGCCGCGCGTCACGATCAGCGCGTTGTTGTTCACCGTCACGGCGCCGGCCGTGCCGCCGCCACCGCCGCTGCCGCCCACCGATGCGCTGGCGCTCACGTTGGTGGCGCCGTCGCCGCCATTCGAATACGACGACGCGGTCGAGTCGCCGCCGTTGCCGCCGCCGCCTGCGATGTTCTGTGCGAGCACGCCGATGGCGCCGTCGCCCGCGGTGGTGACGAGGCCGTTGTTCGTCACGGTGACCGGGCTGTTGCTCTGGTCGCCGCCGGCACCGCCCTTGCCGCCGAGCGCGATGCTGACCGAGACCGTCGGCAGTTCCGGATCGCCGCCCAGGGCGATGGCGGTGGCCAGCGCCGTGCCGCCCTGGCCGCCGCCGCCGCTGATGCTCTGGGCCTTGAGCCCGTACGCGTCGGCGCCGTAGGTCGACACCTGGTTGTCGTTGGTGAGGTTGACCACGCCGCCGGTCCCGCCCGTGGCACCGGCACCGCCGAGCACGAAGGCCGTCGAGATCTGAACGCCGGCGCTGATGCCGACGCCCGAGCCGCCGTTGCCGCCGCCACCGCCCACGCTCTGCGCGGCGATGCCGCCCGACTGCTGGCCCTGCGTGGTGATGAGTCCATCGTTCTGCACGTTCACCGTGCCACCCGTGCCGCCGCTCTTGCCGTCGCCGCCGATCGAGATCGACGGGAACAGAACGCTCAGCGACACCGAGTTGCCGCCGTTGCCGCCCGCGCCGCCGACGCTCTGCGCCACCAGCGCGGTGGCCGAATCGCCGCGCGTGATGATGGTGCTGTTCAGCGTGCCGGATTGGCCGTCGGTCGACAGCAGGCCGACCGTGACGCCCTGCCCGTCGCCACCGCCGCCGCCGTTGCCGCCGATCGCGCCGCCACCGCCGATCGTGGTCGCGTTGCCGCCCGAGCCGCCACCGCCGCCGATGCTCTGGGCCACCATGCCCATCGCGCCGGTGCCGGTGGTGGTGACGGTGCCGCCCTGCCCCATCAGGTAGGCCGGACCGCCCTTGCCGGCGTTCGTCGCCGCGCCGCCGTAAGAGCCGAACACGCTGTAGGCATCACCGCCGCTCGCGCCCTGGCCGCCCACGCTCTGCGCGAGCACGCCGTAGGCGAAGCTGCCGGTGGTGCCGACGGTGCCGTCGATCCTGGCCGTCGCCGTGCCGCCTGTGCCGCCCGTGCCGGCGCTGCCCGCGGCACTGCCGATGCCTGCGCCCGCATCGCCGCCCGCTCCGCCCGCGCCGCCGTTGGAACGCACGAGCACGCCGGGCAGGATGCTGGTCGACGTCGCCGGTGTGTCGGCGCCCTGCGTGCTCACGCTGCCGTTGCTCCGGACCGTGACGGTGGCGCTGCCGGCGTCACCGCCCGTGCCGCCCATGCCGCCTTTGGCGTAGCCGCCCGAGGTCGCGAGCGATGCGGCGCCTCCCGACCCGCCGAGGCTGATGGCCGACACGCCGATGGCGGAGGCGCCCGACCCGTTCACGACGACGGAGCCCGTGGTAGAGCCGTCTCCCACGGTCACGCTGGCGGGACCGCCGATGCCACCGTTGCCGCCGTTGCCGCTGGCGGCCACGGAATTGGCCCACTGGTTGGTGCCGCCGACGCCGCCGTTGCCGCCGG
>NZ_LYVO01000143.1 GCF_001984055.1 Variovorax sp. KK3 | reverse complement strand
GGGCGTACCATGGCCCGCATTATCGAGAGGCAGGCCTCGAGCTGCAGAGAATGGTCGCGAGCGGTCGAATAAGCTTCGACGCGAATCCGCATGAGCCTCGCGCCACAATGCGCGTTCGCTTTTTTCGCCCGCAGGACCGCCATGCCCGTCTCACTCGCCCGCCGCCCGCTCGTCGCCCTTGCCGTTTGCGCCGCCGCATGTGCGCTCGCCGCGCCGCCCGCCTTCGCCCAGGGCGACTGGCCGCAGCAGCCGGTCACGCTGATCATGGGCTTCCCGGCCGGCTCGGGCGTGGACGTGGTGGCACGCACGATCCAGGAGCCGCTGTCGCAGAAGCTCGGCCAGCCGGTGGTCATCGACTACAAGTCCGGCGCGGCCGGCAACATCGCCAGCGAGTACGTGGCCCGCGCCAAGCCGGACGGCTACATCCTGGCTTTCGGCACGGCCGCCACGCACGGCAGCAACGCCGCCCTCTACAAGAAGCTGCCCTTCGACGTGGAGGCCGACTTCGTGCCGGTGGCACCGGTGCTCGACGTGTCGAACGTGCTTACCGTCAATCCCGACGTCATCAACGTCAAGACGCTCAAGGAGTTCGTCGACCTGGTGAAGGCGAACCCCGGCAAGTACAACTACGCCTCCACCGGCAACGGCGCCGGCACGCACATGGCCTTTGCCGAGTTCAACGCGCGCCTGGGGCTCGACATGGTCCACGTGCCGTACAAGGGTGGCCCCGAGGCCATCACATCGGTGGTGCGCGGCGAGACCTGCTGCATCATGAACCAGGTGCAGACCGTGCTGCCGCAGTACAAGGCCGGCAAAGTGCGGCTGTTGGGCGTGACCACCGCCAAGCCGGTGGCCGCGGTGAAGGAAGTGCCGACCATCGCCTCCAGCGGCATCGCGGGCACGCAAGGCTTCGACAGCTCGATCTGGTTCGGCATCTTCGCGCCCAAGGGCACCGACGCGCGCATCGTCGACAAGCTCAACGCGGCCATCCGTGCCGTGCTGGAGCAGCCCGACATCCGCGAGAAGTTCGAAGGCCAGGGCAATACGGTGCGCGTCGAGACGCCGGCGCAGTTCAAGGCCACGGTGCATGCCAACCGCGTGAAGTGGGCCGAAGTAGCCAAGGCCGCCAACATCAGCATCGACTGAACATCCACCGGGCATCGACCCGTCGGTGCCGCATGGGCCGCGCGCGCCCCGGCCGACCAGACGGCGCTGCAGCCCAGCGCGAAATTCGCTAGTCTCCGGTGACGCGCGACACCACAACGCGTGCGGAGACGACAACGATGAGCCAGGGCACCCCCTCTCTTCGTCTGCATGTGCCCGAGCCCACCGGCCGGCCGGGCCACGAGACCGATTTCTCGTACCTGCACCTCTCGCGTGCCGGCGAGGTGCGCCGCCCGCCCGTCGATGCCACCCCGGCCGACACCAGCGACCTGGCCTACACGCTGGTCCGCGTGCTCGACGACGAAGGCCGCGCCGTCGGGCCATGGGCCCCGGAGGCCGACCCGGCATTGCTGCGCAAGGGCCTGGTCGCGATGATGAAGACGCGTGCCTTCGATGCCCGCATGCTCATCGCGCAGCGCCAGAAGAAGATCTCGTTCTACATGCAGTGCCTGGGCGAAGAGGCCATCGCCACTGGCCACGCGCTCGCGCTGGTGCAGGGCGACATGTGCTTCCCGACCTACCGGCAGCAGGGGCTGCTGTTGGCGCGCGACGACGTCTCGATGGTGGAACTGATCTGCCAGCTGATGTCGAACGAGCGCGACCCGCTGCGCGGGCGGCAGCTGCCGGTGATGTATTCGATGAAGCGCGCGGGCTTTTTCTCGATCTCGGGCAACCTGGCGACGCAGTTCATCCAGGCGGTCGGATGGGGCATGGCCTCGGCCATCAAGGGTGCAACGCATATCGCATCGGCCTGGATCGGCGACGGCTCCACCGCCGAAGCGGACTTTCACACGGCGCTGACCTTCGCGCATGTCTACCGCGCGCCGGTGATCCTCAACGTGGTCAACAACCAGTGGGCGATTTCCACCTTCCAGGCCATCGCGGGCGGCGAGGCGACCACCTTCGCGGCGCGCGGCGTGGGCTGCGGGATCGCGTCGCTTCGCGTGGACGGCAACGATTTCCTCGCGGTGCTGGCCGCCTCGCGATGGGCCGCCGAAAGGGCGCGCGGCAACCTGGGGCCCACGCTGATCGAATGGCTGACCTACCGCGCCGGCGCGCATTCGACCTCCGACGACCCGTCGCGCTACCGGCCGGCCGACGACTGGCAGCACTTTCCACTGGGCGACCCGGTCGCGCGGCTGGCGCAGCATCTGCGCGGGCTCGGCGCCTGGTTGGACGGGGAGCAGGCCGCCATGCAGGCCGCGCTGGAGGCCGAAGTCACCGCCGCGCTCAAGGAGGCCGAGCGCTACGGCTCGCTGGCCGACGGCCACATGGCGGGCGCCGACGCGATGTTCGAGGACGTCTACGAGCGCATGCCGCCGCATCTGCAGGAACAGCGCCGGCAGGTCGCCGCATTCCGGAAAGGCTGATCGCATGGCCGCCATGACGATGATCCAGGCCCTGCGCTCGGCCATGGACCTGATGCTGGAGCGTGACCACAACGTCGTCGTCTATGGCCAGGACGTCGGCTACTTCGGCGGCGTGTTCCGGTGCACCGAGGGCCTGCAGGCCAAGTACGGCCGCTCGCGCGTGTTCGACGCGCCGATCTCCGAGGGCGGCATCGTGGGCGCCGCCATCGGCATGGGCGCCTACGGATTGCGGCCGGTGGTGGAAGTGCAGTTCGCCGACTACTTCTACCCGGCCTGCGACCAGATCGTGTCGGAGGCGGCGCGGCTGCGCTATCGCTCGGCCGGCGACTTCACCGCGCCCATCACCATCCGCATGCCCTGCGGCGGCGGCATCTACGGCGGGCAGACCCATAGCCAGAGCCCCGAGGTGCTGTTCACCCACGTCTGCGGGCTGCGCACCGTGATGCCGTCGAACCCGCGCGATGCCAAGGGCCTGCTGATCGCGTCCATCGAGAACGACGACCCGGTGATCTTCCTGGAGCCCAAGCGGCTCTACAACGGCCCGTTCGACGGCCACCACGACCGGCCGCTGGTGCCCTGGTCGGCGCATCCGCTGGGCGAGGTGCCCGAGGGCTACTACACCGTGCCGCTCGAATCGGCCACCGTGTTCCGGCCCGGCCAGGCGTTGACCGCCATCGCCTACGGCACCATGGTCTACGTGTGCGAGGCGGCGGCGAAAGAGACTGGCATCGACGCCGAGATCATCGACCTGCGCAGCATCTGGCCGCTGGACCTGCCCACGCTGGTGGCCTCGGTGAAGAAGACCGGCCGCTGCGTGATCGTGCACGAGGCCACGCGCAGCAGCGGCTTCGGCGCCGAGCTGACGGCGCTGGTGCAGGAGCACTGCTTCTATCACCTGGAGGCACCGATCGAGCGCGTGGCCGGCTGGGACACGCCCTACCCGCATGCGCAGGAATGGGCCTACTTCCCCGGGCCGGAGCGCGTCGGCGCCGCCTTCCGCCGCGTCATGGAGGACTGAATGGGCGTGCATGCGATCAAGGTGCCCGACATCGGCGAAGGCATCGCCGAAGTCGAGCTGGTGGCCTGGCGGGTGCAGCCCGGCGATGCGGTGGCCGAAGACCAGCCGCTGGCCGACGTGATGACCGACAAGGCCACCGTGGAGATACCGTCACCGGTGGCGGGCACCGTGCTCGCGCTGGGCGGCGACGTCGGGCAGCAGATCGCGGTGGGTGCGGAGCTGATCCGCATCGAGGTGAAAGGAGCGGGGCAGGCGGCGGTCGATGCGCCGGTGCCGGTGCCGGCCCCCGCACCGTCCGCCGTGCCTGCGCCCGCGCCGCCAGCGCCAGCGTCGGCGTCAGCAATAGCGCGAGCGCCTGCAAACCCGGCTTCGGCACGATTGCACGACGCACCCGCGGAGCTGGTGGACCACGGCCGCCCCATCGCCTCGCCCGCCGTGCGCCGCCGGGCCTGGGAGCTCGGCGCCGACCTGCGGCAGCTGCAACCCAGCGGCACCGCGGGCCGCATCGTGCAAGCCGATCTCGACGCCTGGCAGGCGCGCCATCCGAATGCCGCGCGTGCGCCGCAAGCTGCTGTCGCCCTCCCGCGCGGCACCGAGCGCAACGACGAAGAGGCCATTCCCATCACCGGCGTGCGCCGCCGCATCGCGCAGCGCATGCAGGAATCGGCGCGCCGCATCCCGCACTTCAGCTACGTCGAAGAAGTGGACGTGACCGAGCTGGAGCGACTGCGTGCCCAGCTCAACGCCCGGGACGACGGCCGCCCGCGCCTGACGCTGCTGCCCCTGCTGGTGCGTGCCCTGGTGCTGGCCGTGGCCCGCTTTCCGCAGGTCAACGCCCGCTTCGACGACGAGGCCGGCGTGCTCACCCGGCACGGCGCGGTGCACGTGGGCATCGCGACGCAGACCGCGTCGGGCCTGATGGTGCCGGTGCTGCGGCATGCCGAGGCGCTCGACCCCTGGGCCAGCGCGACCGAGATCGCACGCCTGGCCGCCGCCGCGCGCGCCGGCCAGGCCACGCGCGGCGAACTCAGCGGCTCGACCATCACCCTGAGCAGCCTGGGCGCGCTGGGCGGCATCGCCTCGACGCCGATCATCAACCTGCCGGAGGTGGCCATCGTCGGCGTCAACCGCATCGTCGAACGGCCGGCGATGATGGCCGGCGCGATGCTGCCCCGCAGCATGATGAACCTCTCGTCCTCCTTCGACCACCGCGTCATCGACGGGCAGGTCGCGGCCGAATTCATCCAGGCGATGCGCGTGCCGCTCGAATCGCCTGCGCTGCTTTTCGTCGACTGACACATAGGGCTTGCGAGCGTATGACCCGCCGCCCGCACTCCTAGAATTTGCCGCATGGGTTCCCCCTGGACGTGGCTGATGGGACTGGTCCTCCTGGCCCACACGACGGCTGGTGCCCAAGCCGTGTCTTCTGCGCCCGCCGCAGGGGCGGCGCCCCGGCAGGCGACGCGCATGGTGGTCCTGATGCAGGTCGAGGGCGCCATCGGCCCGGCCGCCGCCGACTACGTGCGCCGCGGCCTCGCGCTCGCCGCCAAGAAAGAAGCGCGGCTCGCGGTCATTCAGCTCGACACCCCGGGCGGGCTCGACGCTTCGATGCAGAGCATCGTCAAGGACATCCTGGCCTCGCCGATTCCGGTCGCGACCTTCGTGGCGCCCGGCGATGCGCGGGCCGGCGGGGCCGCGGCGGCCATCGTGTATGCGAGCCACATCGCGGCCATGACGCCGTCGTCCAGGCTCGGCACCGTCAAGCCCGGATCGAAGCTGGCGCCCGAGTCCGTCGCCTTGATCCGCGAACTGGCGCTGCTGCGAAACCGCAACGCCGAATGGACGGAGCAGGCGCTGCGCGAGCCGGTCGGCCTGTCGGCGCAGGAAGCGTCGAAGGCGCGGGTCGTCAACTACATGGCCCAGGACGTCGCCGACCTGCTGATGCAGGTCAACGGCCGCGACGTGGCCATGGAGGGCGGCACCGTTCGCCTGGCCACCCAGCGCGCGCAGCTGCTCATCGTCGAGGCCGACTGGCGCAGCCGCCTGCTGTCGGTCATCACCGAGCCCGGGCTGGCGCTGGTCTTGCTGATGATCGGCATCTACGGCTTGCTGTTCGAGTTTTCGAATCCGGGCTTCAAGCTGCCCGGTGCGCTGGGCGCGATCTGCCTCGCGCTGGCCTTCTTCGGCCTGCAGATGCTGCCGATCAACTACGCGGGGATGGCCTTGATCCTCCTCGGCGTGGCCCTTCTCATCGCGGAGGTCTTTTTGCCGACCTTCGGGGTGCTGGGGCTCGGCGGCATCGCGGCCTTCGCTTACGGCGCGATCCTGCTGATCGACAACGACGCGCCCGGCTTCGGCGTGCCGATCTGGGTGATCGCCCTGAGCAGCGCCTTCTCGGCGCTCTTCATCATCGTGGCGGCCGGCATGTCGGCGCGCGCCAGCCGGCGGCCGGCGGTCGGCGGCGTGACCACGCTGATGGGCACGACGGGCGAACTGGTCGAGTTCGCCGACGGCGAAGGCTGGGCGCAAATTGAAGGCGATTACTGGCCCGTGACGGGAACGGGCGACCTGTACCCCGGCCGCCGCGTGCGCGTGAGCGGTGTGAAGGGCGTGACGCTGCAGGTCGCACCTGAAGGGCAGGAAGCGCCGGCCGCGCGTCGCGTGGCCTGAACGCAGCGTTCATGGCCGTCATGCCTGCAGGCACAGGCCCACGAGGCCCAGCAGCACCAGGCCCAGTCCGATCTTCTCGCGCCGCGACAGCTCCTCGCGCAGCAGCCGGCGCGACACCAGGTAGCTGAAGAACACTTCGACCAGGCCCAGCGTGCGCACCTCTGCCGCGGAATGCAGCGCGAAGGCCGTGAACCACGCGATCGAGGCGAGCGCCCCTGCGAGGCCGGCCGCCAGCGACACGCGCCAAGCCCGCGCGACGGCGCCCATCGTGGCCGGCGAGCGCAGCGCCAGCCAGCCGCCCAGCAACAGCGACTGGGCCGCCTGCGCCCACACCACGCCCCAGGCGCCGGCCATCCAGGGCGACAGCTCCGGCACCTGCAGCGCCGCGCCGCGGTAGCCGATCGCGGACAGCGCGAAGCCGGCGCCCGAGGCCAGGCCGAACATCGCCGCACGCGCGTTCCAGCCACCGGCCTGCGCACCCTGCATGGACAGCAGCACCAGGCCCAGCGTCGCCACCACCATCGCCGCGAGCGCCACGTGGCCCGGCAACTCGTGCAGGAAGACCAGCCCGAACAGCACCACCTGCAGCACCTCGGTCTTGGAGAAGGCCACGCCGATGACGAAGTTGCGCTCGCGCATGGCCGCGAGCAGGAAGGCGGTGGCGGCGATCTGGGCGACCGCGCCGAGCAGCAGCCAGAAAAAGTAGGTGCCGCCGAAGTGTGCCGCCGGCCCCGCCTCGCCCGGCAGTGCGCGCAGCACCAGCAGCCACAGCACGGCGAACGGCAGCCCGTAGAGAAAGCGCACCAGCGTCGCGCCCAGCGTGCCGGTCTGCGCCGTGAGCGAACGCTGCGCTGTGTTGCGCACCGTCTGCATCGCGGCCGCCCACAGGACGAGCGGGATCCAGATCCAGGCGGTGGAGGCAGATGGCATAGGCGGGGCGGGGCTCGTGAAGGAAGACGGGAGCAGACGCCCCGTTATAGCGGTCCGCCGGTGCCATGCCGTTCGCGATTGGGCAGGGTGCCCCCGCCCAAGCGCGAGGCCTGCCGCCCGGCAGGCGGCGTGGCAAGATGCCCGTCCCCACCATTGCCCCCGGCCCCGCATGCTCATCAACTGCGTCGTCTACGAAAACGGTACCAAGCTGGCCGACATTCCCGTCACCGACATCAGCGACTACACCTCGCTGCCCGGCTGCTTTGTCTGGGTCGCGCTCCACGATCCGACGCCCGAAGAACTCGAAGAGGTCCGGGAGGAATTCGAACTGCATCCCCTGGCGGTGGAGGACGCGCAGCACGGCCACCAGCGGCCGAAGGTCGAGGAATATGCGGACTCTCTCTTCGTGGTCATGCATCTGCTCGAGGCTGACAAGGGCGACAAAGACGACGAGGGCGACAAGGGCGGCAATGGCGCCACGTCGACGACGCTGACCGTCGGCGAACTCGACGTCTTCGTCGGCGGCAACTACGTGGTGTCGGTGCGCAACCGCAGTAAGCACGGCTTCGTCGAGGTGCGCGAGCGTTGCGAGCGCGAGCCCGAACTGCTGAAGACCGGCCCCGGCTTCGTGCTCTATGCGCTCATGGACGCGGTGGTCGACCGCTACTTCCCGGTCATCGACGCCTTCGAGGTCGAGCTCGAAACCATCGAGCAGCGCATTTTCGACAAGGGTGCCGCGCGCGAGAACATCAAGCAGCTCTACGCGCTCAAGCAGCGGCTGACCCTGCTCAAGCACGCGGTCGCGCCGCTGCTCGAAGGCACCGGCAAGCTGCACGGCGGCCGGGTGCCGCAGATCTGCGCCGGCTCGCAGGAATACTTTCGCGACGTGGTGGACCACCTCGGGCGCATCAACAACACCATCGACGCCATCCGCGACACCATCGCCATCGCCATCCAGGTCAACCTGTCGATGGTCAGCATCGAGGACAACGAGGTCACCAAGCGCTTCGCCGCCTGGGCGGCCATCTTCGCGGTGTGCACGGCCTTCGCCGGCATCTGGGGCATGAACTTCGAGTTCATGCCCGAGCTGAAATGGCGCTACGGCTACTACGCCGCCATCACGCTGATCGTGAGCCTCTGCGGCTTTCTCTACTGGCGCTTCCGGCGCGCGGGCTGGGTGTAGGCGCAGCGGTCTTTTTCGCCGTGGCCTTCGGTGCCGTCGGTGCGGGCGGCGCGATCGAGGTGAACAGGCTGGACAGGTCGTCGGGCGCCCGGCTGGCGGCGGCGCCGGCCAGCACGCGCTGCTCGAGTTCGTCGAGGTGCGCCATCGCCACAGCCAGCGCGCGCGGCAGCGACGTGCCCGACAGCGCCTCGATGATCTGCTCGTGCTCCCGCGGCGCGCAGCAGGCGGCCTCGGGTGCGTCGAAGAGCGCCTTGTAGAGCTCGGTGTTGCCGACCAGCCGCTGCAGGTACGACTGCAGTTCCTCGCTGGCCGCCATCTGTCCCAGCAGCAAGTGGAAGTCGCCGGCCAGGCGGATCGAATCGGCGCGCCGGTCTTCCTTGAAGGCGCGCTGCTCGGCCTGCACGTGCTTGCGCAGAGCCGAGGTCTGGTCGCGCGTGAGCTCCCCGAACAGGGTGGCGACCAGGCCGGCCTCGACGATGCGCCGCGCACGGTAGATGCCCTGCATGTCTTCGACGGACGGGTTGGGGACGAAGGCGCCGCGGTTGTGTTCGAGCACCAGCTTCTTTTCGGTGCCCAGGCGCGCCAGCACCTTGCGGATGGCGCCGCGCGTGCAGCCCAGCGCCTCGGCCAAGGCCCGTTCGCGCAGCGGCGTCCCGGGGCGCAGGCGGCCGCTCAGCAGGGCCTGCGAGACGGCGGCGTAGACGCGCTCGTCCACGCTGTCCTCGGTCGCCGGTTCAGGCGGCTCGGCGCTGTGTCGGTTC
>NZ_LYVO01000142.1 GCF_001984055.1 Variovorax sp. KK3 | reverse complement strand
CCTCCCCCGCCGGCACATACGTACTCATCACCACCCCCGTCTTCGAAGTCTCCGACCCCACCAGCTTCAGCCCGCCAGGCTTCGCGCCCGCCTCGAACAGCCGCTTGCCCCGCCCCAGCACCACCGGGAAGGTGAAGGTGTTGTATTCGTCGATGAGCCCCGCGCCCTGCAGCGTCTGGATGAGGTTGCCGCTGCCGATGATCTGCAGGTCTTTGCCCGGCTGGGCCTTGAGCGCGGTGATGGCGGCGACGATGTCGTCTGGCAGCAGGGTCGAGTTGGCCCATTGCAGCTTGTCTTGCGTGAGCGAGCGCGATACCACGTGCTTGCGGGTGGCGTTGAAGGTCTTGGCGATGGGGTTGTCGTCGGACTGGTAGGGCCAGTAGGCCTCGAAGATCTCGTAGGTTCTGCGGCCGAGCAGCAGCTCGCGGTCTTTGGCGTCGAGGCCGTGCATGTTGTCGCCCATGCTTTCGTCGAAGTGCGGGAAGGTCCAGCCGCCGAAGGCGAAGCCGCCGCTGGGGTCTTCCTCGGGGCCGCCGGGGGCCTGCATGATGCCGTCGAGCGAGAGCATGGTGGATGCGATGAGCTTTCTCATGGTGATTCTCCTTCGTGGTTTGGTTTGTGCAAGGCGATAGGGAACCGCCTACATGTACGTCGAATGAAGTGGGCCGAGATCGACTGCCGACGCCGAAGCATCTGACGCTGAGCCTATGAGCACAGCTATCAACACCCTTCACTACGGCTAAGCGCGGGCATCGCGGCCGGCTGAATGCCATACGCCCAAAGCTGGCTTGACGAAGAAGGAAAATGGTGAAATAGTAATTTCGGGATCGCTTTCAAAGATGCGATGGAGGATTATGATGGAAGCCAACGTGCAGGCACTGTTTTACCTGATCTTGCTTTTTGTTTGTTGGTTTGGTTTACCATTAATTCCCGCTTGGGCTACGTATCGAATTACCCCAGATCAAAAACTTGGGCTAACTGGTCCGTTTGCTCAGCTAACACTTCGAGCAACAGGCGCATTTGCTGCGTACCTAGTCTTGCTGCTAGTCTCTTACAAGCTAGTTGTGAATGGAGGTCTCTCGCTTGTTGGGAGCATTGCGACCCCTTCAGTATGGACTTTCAAGGCAGATGTCTTAGCCATAGATGACGACGGAAAAGCTATCTCTTTGCCCGATTCAGTCAAAGGATTGGATGTTGCCTTTAAACCCGATCTGCATCAGCTCGGCAGAAACAAGCTGTTGATCAAGTTGCCGCAAAATCCAGACAATTGGCCATTTTTGACAATTACAATTCCCAACTTCGGTGGAGCTGAAATTGATTTGAACAAAATGAACGGAGTAAACTTCGATCACTTTAAAAAGACTGTCGAACTTGAAAAGCCAATCACGATCCGTCGTGCAATCGGCGGCGGACTGGGCATTCCATTGGGTGAGAAAGGGTGAGCTTCATGCGAACAGCCACCGTAATCATCGCACTGTTTGTCCAGACAACGGCGCACGCAGCCAAACCGTGTGTTGTTCCGTGGAAGGACGTTATGGACTGGGCGACACCAAGGGGCATTTCTTTTCCTGTGTCGATGGTTGACGGCGCCGGCTCATGCTTTGCGTACAATCGCGCGTTTATGATTTCTGCCTCAAACGCGAATTCCCTTGTTTGCGAGATTCGGTTTCTCCATGGTGCTACAGTAAAAGAAAACTGGGATATCCAATTAATTGGATCAGATGGAGTGACCTACGAACCCCGGCCGCGGGAAAAACCAGGTACGCCGATAATTTGGGTTAGAGCCGCACCCGGGCAAACCGTATCATTCTTGCCAGAGAAATTCGAATTCTTTAATACAGCCGATTGTACAAACTGGTTAACCTCACTCACTCAGCAATAGGGGTTTATCATGATCGAGAAAAATTGCCTCTACATTGCACTATTGTCAATGCTACTTAGCAGCAGTGGACATGCACTTGTCGGTGGAGAATCGTCCTGCGTTGACGATCCGCGCGCACAAGCAATAAGCGCGTTTGGAAGACTTGAAACAAGTAAGTCGCCTCCTTCGCTTAATACCACGTACAACGAAATTTTCACAAAAAACTTCAAACGCGCAAACAGTGAACAGGATTTCACGGCAGCAATGACCGGCCTGCAAAAACAATTCGACGCTGGGCCTTTGCAATCAAGGCAGTTTGAGGCCCGCGTTCTAGGACCACCTCAGGCGATCGCCATTCCGCCAAACGAAAGGCCGAATCAGGGAAGGTTTTTTCCTATTGAAGGAAGTTGGGATCCAAACACAGCGATGACTGCTATCAACGTTGAATTTCTGACTTCATCGCCGGTAGGAAAAATGAGACATCAGGCGGTTATGAAGTGCGAAGAAGGTCAGTGGAAGGTAGAAGGGTTCCGCTACCAGCCGTATTAAATCCGGCCAGTAGCTCGCGTCGTCCCCCGCGTTAGGCGCGGTCTTCAAGAATTTCCGCCGTATCCGCGCGCCACCAACCAACGGTCGCGAAATAGCTCTCCCACACGCAGCCCTCGCAGCCGCGGCTGCAGCTGCTGGCGGGCTCTTGTGGTGGCTTCCGAAAGTCGTCGACCCCCTCGGCCTGGAGGCGGGCGGCGATGTCTTTCAGCACGGCGCGGGCCGCGGCGGCGTCGGTGATGGGGAGCAGGGGCACGCCGCGATGCTAGTGCCAGTGGCGGGCCGCCGTAGGTGGGCGGCCGGCGCTATTGGTCGATGCGGCGCTGCCACATGGCGAACACGCCCGCGGCCAGCGCGATGACGGCCAGGGCCATGAAGCCGTCGAGCGATGCCATGAAGGTGGCCTGCTGCTCCAGCGATCGCCACAGGGTGCCCAGCGCCATCAGGTGCGCCTCGCCGGCCGAGCGGCCGGCTTCGACGAAGCCGTGGGTCAGCGTGTCGAGGGCCTGCACGAAGCTGGTGTTCTCGGGGTTGGCGGCTTCGCTCAGGCGCGTCTCGTGCAGGGCCAGGCGGTGCTGCTGCAGCACGATGACGGTGGACGTGGCGAACGAGATGGCCAGCTGCCGCAGCAGGTTCTTCAGGCGGTAGCTGTGCGCGAAGTCTTGCGCGGGCAGGGTCTTGAAGGTGGCGTTGGCCACGGGCATGACGATGAAGAGCAGGAGCAGGCCGCGCAAGAGCAGCGGCAGCAGCAGGGCCTCGCGCCCGGCCTGCGGGGTGGTCTGCGCCAGGCACCAGGCGGCGAGCGCTCCGATGGCGAAGCCGGCGACGATGAGCCACTTTTTGCGCGACAGGCGCGCCGAGAAGCGCACGTAGACGAAGACGAGCAGGCCGGTGGCGATGGAGGTCAGGCCGGTCAGCATGCCGGCGTCGCCGACGGTGAAGCCCAGGCCGCCTTCCATGAGGCGCGGCAGCAGGTAGCTGAAGCCGGTGGAGAGGTAGTAGTAGACGACATAGAGCGCCAGCCCCACGCGAAAGGCCGGATGCCGCAGCGCGTGCAGGCGCACCATGGGCGCGGGGTGCCGCCACTGGTGGTAGCCGAACCAGGCGAGGCCGGCCACGCCGGCGGCGCAAAGGCCCAGCAGCACGGGCGAGGCGGTGAACAGCTCGAAGTGGGTGCGGGTCATCACGACTTGCAGCGCGGCCTGGGCGAGTGCGAAGACGAAGTAGGCGCCGTGGTGCGAGCCGGTGCGCTCGTGCTGCGCGACGTCGCCGACGTCGGGCAAGGTCCACAGCACGAGCAGGCCGGTCAGGGCTGCGGCCGGGGCGGTGCAGGCGAAGAGCCAGCGCCAGTCGAAATGCGTGACGAGCAGGGCGCCGGCGATGGGCGCGAGCGCGCCGGCGAAGACGATCATCACCAGAAAGGTCTTGAGCACGGACGCGCGGCGCGCGGCGCGGATGTGGTTCTGGATAAGGATGCGGCAGGCGCCGAGCATGGGGCCGACGAAGTAGCCCTGCGCGCCGCGCGCCAGCATCAGCTGCGTGGAGCTGTCGCAGAGCGCCGCGGCCGTGCCGCCGGCCGCGAAGGCGAACATGCACAGGGCCAGGTAGCGGCGGTAGCCCAGGCGCTCGACCCAGGCATGCTGTTGCAGGATGCCGAGCACGGCGCCCAGCGCGTAGGCGCTCGATGCCCACACCAGCTCGTCGGGCGATGCGCTGATGCCGCCGGCGATGTAGCTGGCGAAGAAGGCGAAGAGCGCGTTGTCGAAGTAGTCGATGGCGGTGACCAGGCCGATGGCGCAGGGGAGCAGCGTGGCGACGAAGAGGCCAGCGCGGCCTTCGGCCGAAGATGGCGCCGACGAAGGCGCTGACGAGGGCCCTGACGAGGACGTGGCGCTCATGGCGTCTTCTTCTTGGCCTTGCGGTGGCCTTCGAGTGCGGCCTCGACGGGCTCGCCGGCCAGGCGGCGCTCGACGTAGTCCAGGTCGCGCTTCAGCTGCGCCTGCATGGCGGCGGCGTCTTTCAGCTCGCGCTTGACCTGGGCCACGCGGGCATCGAGCGCGGCCAGTTGCTCCGACAAGGTGCCGCGCAGGGTCTTGAGCGATGCGTCGGACATGCGCGGCCGGCCGCCACCGGGTGGCGCCTCCATGGGCTGCTGCAGCATCGCGGTGATGGCGGCGAGCGAGAAGCCCAGGGAGCGCATGCGCAGGGCGCGGGAGAGCTTGTCGAGGTCGGCCTGCTCGTAGAGGCGGTAGCCGCCCTCACTGCGCGCGGGGACGACGATGCCGAGTTCTTCGTAGTACTTGAGGGTGCGCGGGGTGACGTCGAGCTGGGCGGCGGCGTCGCGGACGTTGAGGGCCTTGGCTGGGGTCGAGGGGGCGGGCTCGGGCATGACGGACATCTTACTCAAACGTGTACGTCTACGTATAGGTTTGAGAATTGCTGGCTGTTGCTTGACCGCCAAGTCGCGCTTGCCCTTTAGCTCAATATTTCTCATACTTACCATATTCACTGCGCAGTAAATATGATGATTTCAAGAAATATTCAATCCAGGGAAGGACTTGAACAACGGGTCGTGGCCGAGCTTTTGAAGCTTCTCCGCACCCTTCCGATGGTCGACGCCCACGTGCAAAAGCTCGAGCCCGAGCTGTCCGGCATGCATTTCGACGCGCTTCTCGATGCCAGTTTCAGCGGGCATCCAGTCGAACTATGGGTCGAGGCCAAGACCAACGTCTACCCGCGCGACGCGCGCGAGCAAGTCAGCCGCTGGCAGCGCATGGAAGCCACGCCCGAGCAGCAACGGCGCAGGCACTTGCTGGTGGCAGCGCAGAACGTGTCGCCCGGCGCGCGCGAGGTGTTGGCGCGCGAGGGCGTTGGCTACTTCGACCAAGGCGGCAGCCTGTGCTTGCCTTTCTCAGGCGCGTATACGTTGATCGACAAACCGTCGGAAAAGACGTCGAGCCGCCACTTCGAGTTGTTCACCGATGCACGAAAGCCGGTGCTGCAAGCGATGCTGCTGAACCCGGAGTTGGGGTTCACGGTTCACGATCTTGCGAGCAGAACAGGGTCGTCGGGTGCGACCGTGTCCAAGCTCATGGCTCATCTCGAACAAGACGAGTGGGTGACGGCGGAAGGCAGCGGGCCTTTCAAGCGGCGCAAACTCGCCAAGCCCGGCGACGTGCTCGACGCCTGGGTGGCGGCCGAAACGGCCGCATTGCCGCATCGCAAGGAGCGGCGCTTCTTCGTGCCGGGTCGCAAGGGGACGGAGTTGCCCGAGCTGATCACCAAAGCCGTATTGCCGGACGCTGCGCGGGCCGATCGCCACTTCACGGCCGAGGCTGCCGCGCATCGCTACGCGCCCTACCTCACGACCTGGACGGTCACCACCATGCGCGCCATCCCGCAGCTGACAAACCAGCTGCCCGCGGCCATCGGCGCCGTCGAAGTCGACCAGGGCTACAACCTGCTGGTGATCGAAGACAGTTTGGCGTCATTGCGTTTCGTCGACGCCGCCGGCCCGATCCCCCTGGCCTCACGCGTACAGACCTACGTCGACCTGATGTGCACGCCTGGCCGCGCCCCCGACGCAGCCCGGCACCTTCGCGAACAGGTCCTCAAGTTCTGACGCATGAAGCCACAAACCCTGGAAGGCTACGACGACGCCTTGACCGTCGAATGCGAACGCATGCTCGTGACGCTCTTGCGCGGACTGGGCCCATGGAAAAACTCGGTGGTTCTGGTCGGCGGATTGACACCGCGGTACCTGGTGAAGGCGAAGCCGCCGCACGCACCGGACCACGCCGGCACGCAAGACGTGGATGTGGTGATCGACCTGCAAGTGCTTGCGGACGTCGAGGCATACCACACGCTGGAAGGCAACTTGAAGAAGCTCGGCTTCGAGCGGGGCACCAACGATCACGCGCAGAAGATCAATTGGCGCTGGGAGGCACGCGCGGGCGAGGCCTTGCTGCGCCTGGAATTCCTCGTCGACATGCCCGGCATGAAGCGCGTGGCGCCTCTGCCGACCGAAGGGAACTTGAGCGCACTCAACGTGCCGCACTCGTCGATCGCATTCGATCACTATCGCGAAGTTCAGGTCACGACCGAATCGCTGGGTGGCAACGGCGTGATCACCGAGACGGTCAAGCACGCGGACCTCGTCGCATTCACGACGCTGAAGGCCTTCGCCTTCGCCCAGCGCTGGGAGCGAAAAGACGCGCACGATCTGGTGTATTGCCTGGAACACTGCGAAGCCAAGCGCGAAGCAGTGCCTGGTTTCAAGCGAGCCCTGGCCGGCAAGCACGGAGAGGCCGTGCGCGAGGCATTGGGCCTGCTGCGCAAGCACTTCCTCGACGACGAAACGACAGAGGGCCATTTGAAGGACGGCCCGGTCGCGGTAGCGAAGTTTGAACTTGGCGACCTTGCAAAAGACGCTGTGGCGCGGGCCCTGCGGCAGCGGGAAGCAAGCTTTGCCGTAGAGTGGTTGCTGAGGCAGCTCTGACCCGCGCCCTACTGCGCCTCGATGCTCGCCGCCTTCATCAGCTTCTCCGTCAGCCCGATCTCTTCCTTCAGGCTGCGCGCGAACACCTCCGGGCTGCTCGGATGCACGGTCGAGCCCGAAGCCTCGAGCTTGGTGCGCACGTCGGGCATGGCCAGGGCCTGGGCCAATGCGTCCTGCACCTTCTTCACGACCGGCGCCGGCGTGCCCTTGGGCACCGCCAGCCCGCCGAAGGAAACGACCGAGACGTTGGGCACGCCCGCCTCTGCGAGGGTGGGCACCTGCTCGAGGCGCGCATTGCGCTTGGGCGAGAGCACGGCCAGGGGCGTGAGCTTGCCTCCCTGGATGTGCGGCAGCGCCGGGCCGACAAGGGCGAGCGCAAAGTCGACCTGCTTGCCCGCCACGGCATTGGTGGACTCCGACGCGCCCTTGTAGGGCACGTGCAGGGCCTGCGACTTGGTGGCCGACAGCAGCAGCTCGGCACCCAGGTGCGATGGCGTGCCGACGCCGCCCGATGCATAGGCCAGCTTGCCGGGGTTGGCGCGCAGCCGCTCGACGAGTTGCTTCACGCTGGTGATGCCCGAATCGGGGCTGACCACGATCACCGAGTCGGACTGGCTGATGCCGCCGACGTGGACGAAGTCCTTCATCACGTCGAAGCCGGGGTTGCGGTACATGCGCATATTGGTGGCCATGGGCGAGCCGCTGTAGACCCAGGTGTAGCCATCGGCCGGCGCCTTGGCCGCGAGCTGCGCGCCGATGTTGCCTGCCACGCCGCCGCGGTTCTCGATGACCACCGGCTGGCCGAGGATCTTGGACAACGCGTCGCCGGTGATGCGCACGGTGGTGTCGGGCGCGGTGCCGGCGAGGTAGGGCACGATCCACTTGATGGGGCGGCTGGGGTAGGTCTCTGCGTGCGCGGCGGCCGCGGCACACAGGGCGGCTGCAGTGCTCAAGAGGATGGCGCGGCGAATGTTGTTGGTCATGACGTTGTCTCCTTCGATGTTGTACAGAACTTCGTCGCCCCGCTTCAGCGCAGGGCCTCGCCCAGCAGCTCACGGGCGATGGTGTTGCGCTGGATCTCGCTGGTACCGGTGAGCACGCGGTACATGCGCAGCAGGCGGAACATGAATTCGACGCGGCTGCCCTGCACGATGCCTTCACCGCCGAGCACCTGCACGGCGCGGTCGGCGATGCGAAAGGCCGACTCGCTACAGAAGAGCTTGGCCATCGATGCATCGGCGCGGGCTTCGCCGCCCATGTCGAGCGTGCGGGCCACGCTCAGCATCAGCGCGCGGGCGGCAGCCAGCTCGGTGGCCATGTCGGCCAGCAGGTGCTGCACGGCCTGGAACGCGCCGATGGGCTGGCCGAACTGGCGGCGATGCGTGGCATGGGCGATGGCGTCGGTCAGCGCGACGCGTGCATGGCCCAGCATGGCGGGGCAATGCAGCAGGCGGTTGACGGTGATGCGGCCGAGCGCGAGCGCCAGGCCCTTGCCCTGCTCGCCGATCAGGTTGCCGGCGGGAATGCGGCAATCGGTCAGCACGATGTTGCCGGTGCTCGACTGGCCGGCCAGGGTCTTGTAGCCGCTCTGCACGTCGAAGCCGGCACGGTCGCGCTCGACGAAGAAGGCGCTCGTCTCGCGGCGCGCGGGGTCGTCGCTGGTGGAGGCGATGACCACGGCCATGTCGCAGAAGGGCGAGCCCGAGATGAAGCGCTTGGTGCCGTTGAGCACGTACTCGTCGCCCACGCGCACGGCGCGGGTCTGCACGGCGCCGGCGTCCGAGCCGGCCTCGGCCTCGGTGATGGCGAAGCAGATGGCCTTTTCGGCGCGTGCCACGGGGAGGATGAAGCGCTCCATCTGGTCGGGCGTGGCCGTTTTCGCGAGCGCGCCGACGCGCGGCGGACCGGAGAGCTCGCCGAGCACGTGGGCAGCCAGCGGGGAACCCGTGGCGTAGATGGCCTCTTTGATCAGGCAGTGGTCGTGCACGCTGAAGCCGGCGCCGCCCAGGTGCTTGGGCAGCGTGATGCCGTAGAAGCCGTGGTCACGCGAGCGGCGCCACACCTCTTCGAGCAGCGCGCGTGGGGCGCCCGATTCGTAGGTGATGCCGTGTTCGGCGGCCAGCGGCTGCAGCTCCTCGCGAATGAAAGCTTCGACGCGCGCGATGAAGTCGCGTGCGGCGTCGCTGCCTTCGAAGGGCGGGATGCCGGCGATGCGCGGTGCTGCGGCGGTG
>NZ_LYVO01000141.1 GCF_001984055.1 Variovorax sp. KK3 | reverse complement strand
AAACAGCGCAGGCCCGCCAGTGGCGAGGTGGCCATGGGCTCGGGCGCCGGCGGCTGCACCTCGCGCGGGTCGGCGCCGGGCAGCGCCAGCGAGAAGCTGCTGCCCGCCTGCAGCGCCGAGCGCAGCGCGATGCGCGTGCCGAGCAGGGCGGCGATGCGCGCGCAGATCGCCAGGCCCAGGCCGAAGCCCTGGCGGCGGTCGCGCTCGGTGTTGGCCACCTGGTAGAACTCTTCGAAGATGCGCGCCTGGTGAATCGGCGCGATGCCGGTGCCGTTGTCGCGCACCTCGATGCGCACCTTGCCGTCGCGGCGCCGCGCGGCCACCAGCACGGTGCCGTCGGGTGCGCTGTGGGTGATCGCATTGCCCACCAGGTTGCCGAGGATGCGCAGCAGCAGCGCCGGGTCGGAGCGCACCGCCAGGCCGCGGTCGCGCCAGACCAGCCGCACGTTGGCCGCGGCCGCGCGGGCCGCATGCTGCGCGTCGAGCTGGTCGAAGAGCTGTGCGAGTGAGAGGCTGCCGATCGTCGGCGTGAGCACCTGCGCGTCGAGGCGCGAGATCTCGAGCAGGTCGTCGAGCAGCACGCTCATGAACTCGGCGGCTTCCTGCAGGCGGAGCACGGCGGGCCGCTGCGCCGTGCTGGCCGTGGGCAGCAAGCCGTCGATGAAGAGGCCCATCGCATGCAGCGGCTGCCGCAGGTCGTGGCTGGCCGCGGCCAGGAATCGGGCCCGCGAGAGCGCGGCCTGTTCGGCCTCGGCCATGCGCTGCAGCGCCACGGCGGTGGCCTGGCGCACCTGTTCCTCGCTCTGCTGCCGGTTGCGCTGCAGTCGCTCGGCCAGGCGGTTGATGTCGTAAGAGAGGCTGGCCAGCTCGTGCTGGGCGCGTCGCTTGCCGTCGGCTGCGGGCGCGTCGCCGCCGGGTGCCACCACGCTGCAGCGGGTGTCGAACTGGCCGGCCTCCAGGGCGGCCACCGTGCGCGAGATGCGGCGCAGCGGCTGCGCCACGCTGCGCGCGGTGTGGCGCATCCAGGCCCAGGCGGCGATCAGCGCGATCATCGCGATGCCGATGCCGGCCATCAGCGAACGGGTGCGTTCGCGGGCGTAGTCGGTGGTGTCGCGAAAGGTCTGCACCAGGCCGATCGGCTTTTCGCCGGCGGCGGTCGAGCCCTCGGGCGCGAAGGCACTGGCGCGCGAGGCCTCGCGCAACGCGACGGGCGCGGTGAACATGCGCAGCTGGTCCATCGGCGCGGTCTTGGGGCCGGCGGTCACGTACACCCCGGCGCTGTTGCTGATCTCCACCCGCGTCACCTGGCCACCGCGCAGGGCGGCGTTGGCCACGTTCTGCAGCGCGGGCAGGTCGCCGGCGTACAGGCTCAGGTCGGACATCGCGGCCACCTGTCGCGCCACCGCATGGCCTTCGGCATTGAAGGCAGCCTCCAGGGTGTCGAGCCGGCTGTTCGTGAACCAGGCGGTCAGGGCCAGCGCCACGGCCGCGCACGGCACCACGCCGAGCCGGAAGAGGTCGCGCTGCAGGCTGCCGCCGACGACCAGCGCGCGGGCATCCGGTGCCGGCGGGTCGGTGGGGCCTGCTGCGGCAGTGGTCACGGGGAGACCGTGGCTGCGGGCGATCATCGGGCCGAGCCCACGCGTTCGCTCAGCTCACGCTCCTCGGGAAGGCGCAGGCCCAGCCCGCGCGCGACGGTCGGATTGACGCGCACCGTGGAGGGCGTCGCGGCCTCCACCAACACGCCGCCCGCCACCGGACCCATGGCCAGCTTCTGGCCGAGCGCGCGTGCCTGCTGCGCCAGCTGGCCCGGCGTGGACACGGCGGCGGCCAGGCCGCCCGATCGCACCAGGCCTTCGCTGGTGCCGAACACGGGCAGGCCCGCGCCGGCGCCGGCGCGCAGCACCGAGAGGGTGGCGGCCTGGCTGTCGCCGATCAGGTCGGGCAGCACCATGATGGCGTCGCTGCGCGGCAGCAGCACGCGCATCACGGCGGCGAGCGACTTGGCGTCCGGCGCGTATTCGACGTGCAGATCCCAGCCGTGGGCGGCGCGTTGCAGCTCGCGCACGATCGGCTCCGATTCGGAGGTGGCCACCACGCCGAGGCGACGCTTCTGCGGCAGCAGCGCGTCGATCAGCGCCAGCTGGTCGGCCATGGCCGGCTCGCGCAGCAGCACGCCCACCGGCCGGTCGCCGCGCTTGAGCGCGGGGTTGCTCTTGATGCTCTCGTAGTCGAGCCGGCTCAGCATGGCCAGCACCAGCGGGTCTTGCCCGGGCCGCTCGATCGCGCTGCGCGCCGCCGCCAAGCCGACCGCCATGGTCACCGGCGGCTCGACCGCGACGGTGGCGCCGGCACGCAGGCCACGCGTGCGCACGCCGGTGGTCACGCGGTCATCGGCGGCGGCCACCCGGTCCGCGGGCATCGCGTCGGCGGGCAGGCGCACCAGCTCGAAGCGGCTGCTTGCGTCCTGCGATTCGCGCAGCAGCCGCACGAACTCCGCATGGGCGGCGTTGTCGTCGGCCAGCAGCACCGTGAGCGCGGCCGCATGGGCGCTGGCCGCGACCAGGGTCGCGCAGGCGGCACTCGCTAGGGCGCGCAGCCCCCGGAGGAGCCCTGAAGAAGGATTCGCAAACATGAACTGCACCTGTGGGGTGATGCAACCAATGTACGAAGCCGGCTCTTTTCGCGCGATAAGGCGGAGGGCTTATGTCTGCCTCCGGCCGGGCGCATTGAAGCGACGGACGGCGCGGGTTCGCGGCCGCTCGGCCTATGCCTTATTACCTATCTCGCGCACGGCGGCCAATTGCGCGCCGATGGCCTGCCGCAGCAGCTTGGGCGACACCGGCTTGTAGAGCACGGCCACGCCCGAACTCGCCACCTCGCGCAGGCGGTCGGGCTTGGTCTCGCCGGTCACCAGCAGGCGGGCGGTGGCGGCGCCGATGCCGCGGGGGTGCCGCTCGAGCGCGGCCAGCACGTCCAGGCCGTTGTCGCCACCTCGCAGCAGCAGGTCGCTCACCACCACGTCGGGCGGGCGATCCCAGGTGTCGGCGCAGGCCAGCGCCTCGGCGCGCGTCTGGGCGGTCATGACTTCGGCGCCCCAGTTGGTCAGCACCACCTGCAGGCCTTCTAGGATGGTGCGCTCGTCGTCGATGACCAGCGCGCGCACGTTCTGCAGGTTCGGCTCTTCGTCGCTGCCCATCCCCACCGGCAGCGCGCCCGGTGCGGCCAGGGCCGGCGCCGCCTCGGCGGACCGCACCATCACGCGCACGCACGTGCCGCGGTGCGGCTGCGAACTCAGCTCGACCCGGGTGTTCAGCAGCGCGGCCAGCCGCTGCACGGTGGCGAGGCCCAGGCCCATGCCGCGCACGTCGCGGCCCTGGTGCGGCTGCGATTCGACCTGGTAGAACTCTTCGAAGACCCGGGTCTGGTGATGCTCCGCGATGCCCACGCCGGTGTCGACCACGTCGATGCGAACGCCGCGCCCGCGCCGGCGCGCGCCCATCAGCACCCCGCCTTCGGTGGTGTGCCGCAGCGAGTTCGACACCAGGTTGTTGAGGATGCGCGAGAGCATCAGGTAGTCGCAGCGCACCCACAGCTCGGTCTTGCGCACCACCAGCCGCAGGTTCTGCTGCTCGGCCACCGGGCGGAAGTTGCGGCTGATTTCGTCGAACAGCTGGTCGAGCGGAAAGTCCACCCACTGCGGCTGCAGCACGCCGGCGTCGAGCTGCGACAGGTTGAGCAGGCCCGAGAACAGGCGGTCCAGCGAATCGACGCATTCGCGGATGTGGCCGATGCGCTGCAGCCGCACCGGGTCGGTCTCGCCATTGGCCAGGCCGTCGGAAAACAGCGTCAGCGCGTGCAGCGGCTGGCGCAGGTCGTGGCTGGCGGCGGCCAGCAGGCGCGTCTTGGCCTGGCTCGCCACCTCCAGCTGCTGGTTCTTGCTCGCCAGCTCGGCGATGGCGTTGGCGATGCGGCTTTCGAGCAGGCCGCGGCTTTCCGACAGCGCCCGGGCCGCCTCGTTGAAGCCGTGCTGCAGGCGCCGCACCTCGGCCGAGCCCGCCACTTCCACCTGCACGTCCTCGCCAGCGCCCAGGCGGTCGACCGCCTCGCCCAGTGCCCGGATCGGGGCGCTGATGCGCCGCGCCGCCCACCAGCCGGCCAGCCCCACGCCCACCAGGGCAGCCGCCAGCACCAGCATCACGTTGAACCAGACCGTGCGCTTGGCCCGCTCGACCGCGTCCAGGCTGATCTCGACCATCACCTTGCCGGCATGCTTGCCGTCGTCGGCCACGATCGGTGCGACCACCTGCAGGCCTTCGCCGCGCTGGCGGTCCACGGTCTCGGAGTTGGCGAGGATCTCGCCGTCTTCCGACCAGATCTGCACCTGTTGCACGTGGGGCTGGTAGCTGCCCGACAACGCGGTGCGCTGCAAGGCGCGGCGGTCCATGCGCTGCATCTGCGACTGCGCCACGGTGGCCACCTGCAGCGCCACGGTCTGCGCATTGGCGCGCATCAGGTCGGTCACGCTGGCCAGGTGCTGGCGCGTGAGCACGGCGATCGCACCCAGCGTCGCCACCGTGGCAGGCAGCAGCGCCAGCAGCACCAGCTGCTGCGCCAGCGTCAGGTGCACGAGCAGGCGCAGGGCACGAAAAGGCCAGTTCATGGGCGCCTCAGTGGTGCCCGGCCGCCGGTGCGGCGCTTCGACTGAAGTACTGGGGCGGGGGAAAAAGTCACGAAATCTGACGAAGTTGGTTTCTAATTGTGTTCTCTCCAGAACCGCTTTGACCAGTCCGCCGCCGGCGCCCGTCCAGAATTCGATGCAGGCCTCCGTCACCGTTCACCGCTTCAGGGCCACTTGCGCCCCCGCCTCCACCGGTCGTTTTCAACGCTTGCAGATGATGGCACGGCGCGCCGCGTCCCTCGTGTGGCGCGGCCTGGTCGCCGTGTGCCTGGGCTGCCAGCTGGCTGCGCCCGCGCAGCCGGTCGCCGCGTCGTCGGCCGCGGTGCCGCTGCGCTTCGGCATCCTGCCGCTGGGCGGCGCCTTCGAGTCGCGCAACGACTGGGAGCCGATGCTGGCCGATTTGAGCCGCGGCCTCGGCCGGCCGGTGAGCGTACTTTCGGTCAACTCCTACGAGGCGCTGGAGCAGGCCATCCAGCGCGACCAGGTCGACATGGCCTTCCTGTCCGGCAAGATGGCGCTCGACGCCGTGTCCCAGCGACGCATGAACGTGGTGGCGCAAGTCACGCGCCACGACGGCTTGCCCGGCTATCGCGCGCTGCTGCTGGCCCGCAAGACCGGCG
Source organism: Variovorax sp. KK3 (assembly GCF_001984055.1). GTDB lineage: Bacteria > Pseudomonadota > Gammaproteobacteria > Burkholderiales > Burkholderiaceae_C > Variovorax. Next base: position 3,843 of record NZ_LYVO01000141.1, on the reverse strand, counting down.
ACCGCACCACGCTCAAGGACCTGCTGGCCCAGCCCGACCGGTGGCGCCTGGCCCGTGGCGAGAGCCGTTCGGTGTCGGGCTTCATCGTGCCGCAGTTGCAGCTCTTCCTGCCCAATCACATCGCCATGGAGACCCGCTTCGCCAGCGAAGTGGTGGGCACGCACCAGGCCACCGCCCTGGCCGTGGCCAACGGCGAGGCCGACGTCGCCACCAACAACACGGCCGACTTCGAGCGGTTCCGCCTGCAGTTTCCGGCCGAGGCCGAGCGCCTGCAGGTCATCTGGGAATCGGAGCTGATCCCGCATGCCCAGATCGTGGTGCGGCGCGACTACAGCCCCGAGTTCCAGAAGAAGGTGCAGGCCTTCCTGGTCGACTACGCCCGTGCCAAGGGTCCGCGCGGCGATGCCGAGCGTGCCGTGCTCAAGTCGCTGCACGACCTGGCCGGGTTTCTGCCCGCCGACAACACGTCGCTGCTGCCGGCGGCCAAGCTCGCCTACCAACTGGCCCGGCAGAGCGCCATGAGCGCCCAGTGGGTCAACGAATCTGCGCGCCAGGCCCGCCTGCAGCGCATCGAGAGCGGGTATGCCGAGCAGGCGGCCGCATTGCGCGGCGCCGCGCCCTGAGCCCGGCGGGCGGCGGCGACTGCTGTGCGCCGCAGCTTGCCAGGCCGCGTTGGGCGCTGGCCTCGCCGCACCCGTCGCGGCCTTGGCGCAGGGCGTGCGCGTCGATGCATCGAGCTCCATCCGCTTCGGCGTGCTCCCCATCGGCGGCGCCGTCGAGTCGCGCGAGAGCTGGACGCCGCTGCTCGACGACCTGAGCCGAGCGCTGGGCCGGCCCGTGTCCGCGCTGTCCGTCAGCTCCTATGAAGCGCTCGACCAGGCCATCCGGCGCGGCGAGGTCGACCTGGCGCTGCTGTCCGCCAAGCTGGCACTCGACGCGGTGTCGCAGCAGCGCATGAGCGTGCTGGCGCAGGTGAAGCGGCATGCCGGCGCGGCCAGCCACCGGGCGGTGCTGCTCGCCCGCCGCGGCGCGCCGCCCGCCCGGCTCGAGGAACTGCTGGCCACGCCCGAACGCTGGCGCCTGGCGCGCGGCGACAGCCGTTCGGTGTCGGGCTTCATCGTGCCGCAGCTCGAACTCTTCTTGCCGCACGGCGTCGCGATGGAGCGCTTTCAGAGCGAGCTGGTCGACACCCACCAGGGCACCGCGCTGGCCGTGGCCAACGACGACGCCGACGTCGCCACCAACAACACCACCGACTTCGAGCGCTTCAAGCAGCAGTTTCCGGTCGAGGCCGCACGGCTGCACGTGATCTGGGAATCGAAAGCCACGCCGCCGGCGCTGGTCGTGGCGCGGCGCGACCATCCGGCCGGGCTGCAGAAGAAGCTGCAGGAGTTCATGGCCGCCTATGGCCATGCCCGCGGGCCGCGCGGCGATGCCGAGCGCGAAGTGCTCAAGTCGCTGCACGCACCGCTCGGCTTCACGGTGGAAGACAACAGTGCGCTGCTGTCGACTGCGGCGCTCGACTACCAGCACGCCCGGCAGCGCGCACTGGCCGCGCAATGGGTCAACGAGGCCGCGCGCAACACGCGGCTCGAGCGCATCGAGCGCAGCTACGCACAGCAGGTCGAGTCCCTGCGCGGCGCGGCACCCTGAGCGCGGCGCGGCTCACCGCGCCCCACGCCGACGACGGCAAATTCTGATGAATCCTCGCGCGGCAGCGCTGGTTGCCGGCATGCGCGAACAGAATCCGGCGCTCCAAAAATAACAAGGAACGCTGTTGAAGGACTCCAGGGGAGGTCGCGGGCTCGCGGCCCGGATAGAGGCGCGCGCCTGCTCGCGCATGACACGGAATGTGGCGCTCCCGCCCGTGCTGGCTGCGCTGACGGCTCTGTTTGCGGCGCTCGTGCATCCGCCGGCGGCAGCGTTGCCCTCCGCGCCCGAGCCATTCGTCGAACGACAGCGCCTGCGTGAACGTGAACGCGAGCGCGAGTTGCGGCAGCAGAACGAAGGACGCGGCTACACCCGCTGGCTGCTGTCGGTGCCGCAGGACGAGGACCGCAGCCTGCCCGAGGACGAAGCGCCATGCACGCGCATCGAGCGCATCGTGCTGACTGGCGAACTCGCCGAAGAATTCCAATGGGCTCTGAACGCGGCTGCCGGCCCGGATGGCTGGGACGATCCGCGCGGGCGCTGCCTCGGCGCACACGGCACCGATATCGTGATCGCACGGCTACAGCGGGCCATCACCTTGCGAGGCTACCTCACCACCCGTGTGCTCGCCGGCCCGCAGGCCGTGAAGCACGGTAGCCTGACGCTGACCCTGTTTCCAGGCCGCATCGCGGCCATCCGTCGTGCCGATGGCATCGACTCGGCCCTGTCCCTAACAAGTGCCATTCCGGCGCGTCCGGGCGATCTGCTCAGGCTGCGCGACATCGAGCAGGGCCTGGACAACCTCAAACGTGCGCCCACCGCCTTGGCCGACATCGCCATCGCACCTTCCGGTGCGGCCGGCGCCCGGCCCGGCGACGCCGATCTGGTCGTCGAGTACGAGCAGCGCTTTCCCTTGCGCGCGACGCTGAGCCTGGACGACGGCGGCACCCGTGCCACCGGCCAGACCCAGGCCGGCGCGACCCTTGCCTGGGACAACCCGCTGGGCATGCACGACCTGCTCTACGTCAACCTCAGCCGCGATGCCTTCGGGCGCGCCGGCAGCGGCACGGGCGGCCAGACCGTGCACTACGCGATGCCATGGAGAGACTGGCTGGCCAGCGCCACCGCGTCGCGGGCCAAGTACCACCAGACCGTGCAGGGTGCCTACGAGACCTACGTCTTCGCCGGCGAGTCGGCCGACACCGAGCTCAAGCTCTCGCGACTCGTCTACCGCGACCGACAGCGCAAGCTCAGCCTCGGCTTGCGCATCCTCAGGCGTAGCGCGCGCAACTTCTTCGACGACGAGGACATCGGTGTGCAGCAGCGCGCCACGTCGGGCTGGGAGTTCGGCCTCACGCACCGCGAGTTCATCGGCGACGCCACGCTCGATGCGAGCCTGGCTTGGCGGCGCGGCACCGGGGCTTGGGGCGCCCGGCCTGCGCCCGAAGAAAAGTGGGGCGAAGGAACCTCACGCTTCAAGCTCGCCACCGCTGAAATCGGCCTGAGCGCGCCGTTCCGCGTCGTCGATCAGCCATTGCGCTTCACGGGCCTGTGGCGCGCGCAGTGGAACCGCAGCCCGCTCACGCCGCAAGACCGCTTCGCCATCGGCGGCCGCTACACCGTGCGCGGCTTCGACGGCGAGTCGAGCCTGATGGGCGAGCGCGGCTGGCTGTTGCGCAGCGACCTCGGCTGGATGTCCGGCTGGAACGGCGCCGAGCTGTACGCGGGCATCGACGTCGGGCAGGTCGGCGGGCGCTCCACCGGCGATCTGGCGAGTCGGCGCTTGGTGGGCGGCGTGGTCGGCCTGCGTGGCGCTTGGCAGGGCTTGGCCTACGACCTGTTCGTGGGTGCGCCGATCCGCAGGCCCGAAGGCTTCGCGGCGGTCCGGAGCGTGGCGGGCTTCAACTTGAACTACAGCTTTTGAGTGGATGGAGGAAAAGAGATGAAGAAGCGCTTTGACCGCATCGTGTTTGGAGCCGTGGCGCTGATGGCCATGCTGCCCTCGTCCGCCCAGATCGTCGGCGCCCCAGGCGTGCCGGCGAACCTGCGGCCCATGGTGCTCACGGCACCCAACGGCGTGCCGCTCGTGAACATCCGCACGCCCTCGGCTTCGGGCGTCTCCCGCAACCTCTACAACCAGTTCGACGTCTCCGCGCGCGGGCTCATCCTCAACAACAGCCGTGCCGCTACCCG
>NZ_LYVO01000140.1 GCF_001984055.1 Variovorax sp. KK3 | reverse complement strand
CTGGCGGGCCTGCGCTGTTTGGTGGTGGACGACGACCCCGCCATTCTCGACGCTAGCCGCGCCCTGCTCACGCAATGGAACTGCGAGGTCGAATGCGTGGACACCGGCAGCGAAGCCATCCGCCGGCTGGCCGAGGCGGACTCGCGCTTCGACGTGCTGCTGTGCGACCTGCAACTGGCCGATGCCGAGGACGGCATGGAAGTGATCGAGGCCGCGCGACGCCTGCAGCCCGACGTGCTGGCGGTGCTGGTGTCAGGCGCCACCGGGCCCGAAGTGCTGCAGCGCCTGCGCCAGCGCGGCGTGCGGCTGCTGACCAAACCGGTGGCGCCGGCCAAGCTGCGGGCGCTGCTGTCGACCAAGCGCGCGGGCCGCATCCCGAGCTGAGCCGGCGCGGACCCCACAGCGCCATGCTCGACCTGTCGGCCCTGAAGAACATCCGCCCCTTCGTCGCCACGCCGAGCTACGGCGGTGCGATGAGTTCGATCTACGTGCGCGGCCTGCTCGGCCTAGTCAACCTGGCGTGGACCCACGGCTTCGCGATGCAGACGCGCTTTCTCGACGGCGACAGCCTGATCCCGCGGGCGCGCAACCGCATGGTGGCGGAGTTCATGGCCGACACGCGCTGGACCCATCTGTTCTGGATCGATGCCGACATCGGCTTCGAGCCCGACGCCGCGCTGCGCCTGCTGCTCGCGGGTCGCGAGGTGGTGGCCGGCGTGTATCCGTTGAAGACCGAGGGCTGGCCCACCGAAGGATTGCGCGCGGCATTGCCTGCGGGCACCACGCGCGAACAGTTCGAGGCCCTGCATGCGCGCTTTCCGGCCAATGCGCCGCGGGGCGCCGTGGACGTCGATGGCTTCGTCGAGGTGCTGGACGCGCCGACCGGCTTCATGCTGATCGCGCGCAACGTGTTCGAGCGCATGGCCGCGGCGTACCCGGAATTGCGCTACACGCCCGATGCACCCACCGACGACACCGCCTCGCGCGCTTGGCCGCACTACCGGTTCTTCGACCTGATGGCCGAACCGGGCAACGGGCGCTACCTGAGCGAGGACTACGCGTTCTGCCGGCGCTGGCAGGCCACCGGAGGCCAGGTGTTCGTCGATACGCGCTCGCGCTTGGCGCACCAGGGGTTGCGGGCATACACCGGCGACTACGGCCGTGGGCTGATGTCCGGCGCTGCGAACCGCTGACTTCGCGGTCCGGCGCGATCAGGCGCCCTTGCGGCGCGTCGGCTTCTTCGCGCCGCCGGCGCGCGCCGTGTTCGCAGCGGGTTTGGCAGCGGGTTTCGCAGCGGGCTTGGCAACAGGCTTGGGCACGGGCTTCGCAGCGACCGGCACGGCGGCGAGGCTCTGGCTGTCTTCGAGCCACGACAGGGCATCGACGTACGCCATGAAACGGTCGAGGTAGCCCGGCGAGGTCTGACGCATCACCGTCAGCGTGCGATGCAGGAGTTGCTCGGTGTTCAACGGGCCGGCCTTCTCCGACACCTTCGCGCGCGACTGCGCGAGCCACCGATCGGCGCTCAGGCGGGTCCAGGTGCTCTTGAAGTAACGCAGCGTCTTGAGCTCGGGCACGTCGGAGCGGCCAGGCGGGCCTTCGCCCGCAGCGAATGCATCGACGGATGCATCGACGACGGCCGGCGCATGGCGCCCGATGTGATCGACGAGTTCGGCGAGCGCACTGCGCGGCGCCTGCTGTTCGAGCGGTTTGCGGCTGCCGGTGCCGGCGCTGCGGCGCTGCTCCAGATGCTCGCGGTACGCAGCCACCAGCGTCGCGAGCCGCGCGTCGAGGATGCGCCGCACCTCGCCTTCATGACCGGCCGAACGCCGCGCCAAGGCTTCCATGAAGCGAAAGCGCACCGGATCGGCGCGGTGATCCCCGCGCGCACGCCACGCGTCGAGCGTCGCCGCCGCGGCGTTCGCGACGCCGGCGTCACTCGCGTGGCTTGGCGTTGCCATGGGACGGGCGCGGCATGGGCGCCATCTCGACGCGCCGGTTCTTCGATCGGCCCTCGGCATCGGCATTCGACGCCACGGCCTGCTCGGCGCCGAAGGCGGCGGCGAAGACGGAGGACGAGGGCACGCCCTCTTCGATCAGCGTGCGCGTCACCGTCAGCGCGCGCTGGGCCGAAAGCTCCCAGTTGTCGGCGAAGCGGCGCGCGCCGTCGCGCATCTGGCGGTCGTCGGTGAAGCCGCTCACCATCAGGATCTCGTTGCGCTCCTTCAGGTATGCCGTCAGCGGGCCGGCCAGGCTGCGCAACACTTGCCGGCCCTCGGGCTGCATGTCGGCTGCATTGAAGGCGAACAGCACGCTGCCGCTGATGCCGATGCGCCCGTCGACCAATGTCACGCGTCCTTGCGCGAGCGGGCCGGCCAGCGCCTTCTCGAGCGTCTGCCGGCGCTGCGATTCTTCCTGTCGCTGCTTGACTTCCGACTCCAGCCGGGTGGCCAGGTCCAGCTGCATGCCGAGCGCGTACACGAGGATCAGCACGAAGGCGCCGAGCAGGCCCGACATCAGGTCGCCGAAGACCGCCCAGACCGGCACGCCGGGGTCGACGCCAGCGTCGAGTTCCTCGCGCGTCATGCCGCGGCGGCCTCGGTAGGTTCGGCCGCAGCGGCAGGCTGGCGGGCCGCGAACTGCTGCAGGTCGTCGACGATCTGCTTCTGCGACATGATGCTCAGGTCGATGACCTCGCGCGCCTGCGCGACGTAGTAGGCCAGTTGCTCGTCGCTGCGTTCGAGCGACTTGCCGAGCGCGCCTTCGATGCGCTCCAGCTGGCCGGCCAGCTTGTCGTTCGACTGGCTGAACTGCTGCACCGCGAAACCGAAGGCCTCGCCGAGGCTCGCGACCTCGACGGCACTGCCGGTGAGCTGCGCACCGACCGTGGCGAGCTTGCCGGCTTCCGCGTCCACCTGCTCGGCGAAGCGGCTGCCGACCCGATCGAGCAGGTCGGCGGAGGTGGCGACGAGCGCGTCGATGGCCGAGCGCTGCTCGGTGGAGGCATGGTTCACCGCATCGAGCAAGGTCGAGAGCGTGTCGAGGATGCGGCTGCGCTCCTCCAGCATCGCGTTGTCGCGCGCCATGCTGCCTTCGAGCTTCTGGCGCAGCTCGCCGATCACCTCGGCCGCGGCGCGCGGGGCTTCGGATGCGGCTTGCACGAGTCGCGCGACCTCGTCGATCGTGTTCTTCGCATGGGCTTCGGCCTGGGCCGTCATCTCGCGTGCGGCGCGTGCCGTCGAATCGGCGAGCTGCTGCTGGCGTTCGGCACTTTCGGCACCGGCCTGCTGCCATGCCTGCTGCAGTCCGGCAGTCATTTGCGCGAGCTCCTGCGTCCATGCCGACAAGCGTTCCGCATCTCGCTCGGCCACGTCGGTCTGCAGCGACGCATGCGCCTTGTCGACCGTGGCCAGCAGCGAAGCCGCGTGCTGCTCGAAGGTGGACGCGGCGGCCGACAAGGCGCGCTGCGTGTCGGCCGACAGCTGCCCGCTGGACTGCCGGTGCTCGGCCAGCGCGTCGCCCCAGGTCTGCGAGACCTTGCCCACCGTGCGGTCGAGCTGGCCGGCGACATCGGCGACCAGGGCCTCGGAGCGCTGCTCGAAGGTCTGCGCGAAGCGGTCGAGCGACGTGCGCAGGTCGTGCGACAACGCGCCGCTCGTGCGCTGGTGCTCGGCCAACGCGCCCTTCCAGCTGTCCGCCATGCCGGTGGCGCTGCTCTCGAGCCGGGTCGACAGGCCGTCGAGCTGCTGCTGCACGGCCTGGCCGATGGCGTCGTGCAGCGCGGCGGTCTCGCGTGCGATGCCGGCCATCGTGGCCTCGACCACCGGCTGGATCGTCGCACCGGCGGCACGCGCGCTTTCGGTGAGGCTCTGCTTGAGCGACTGGCCGACGGCATCGGCCAGGCCGGTATAGGCCGCTTCGGCGCGCACGTGGAACTGCTCCTGTCCGCTCGCGAGACGCTCGTTCAATGCGAGGCTTTGCCGCTCGATGCTCGCCATCATGGTCTGCAGGCGATCGGCCAGCTCGGGCATCAGTTCGGACTGCCGCTGCAGCAGCGCCAACGAGGCCTCGCGCTGATGAACCAGCGAATGGCTGCGCAGCGTGGTGGCGATGCGCGTGTCGAGCATCTGCCCGGCCTGCATGCGTTCGCGCCGGTGCAGAGCCGAGAGCAGGCCCAGCATCGCGGACGCCGCCACGCCCGCCACCGAGGTGCCGAAGGCCAGGCCCAGGCCCTTCACCGGCGCGGAGAGCGACGAGCGGATGGACTGCAGGTCGGTCGCACTCTCGAGCGCCAGGCCGGTGCCGTTGAGCGTGACCACCATGCCGAGGAAGGTGCCCATCATGCCCAGCAGCACGAGCAGGCCGGCGAGGTACGGCGTGAGTGCGGGCCCGGGCAGGCCGACGCGCTCGCCCTCGATGCGCAGGCGCACCGCGTTGCGCAGCGACGGATGCAGGCGATCGAGCCAGGCCGCCAGGCTTGCCGGCGGCTCGGCAAGGTCCGCCACCGCGCTCGACAACGTGGCCGTGGCCTGGTGGTAGCGATGCAGCTCGAAAGCGCCCAGCAGGTAGAAGGCGCCGACGAGCAGCGTGATGGCGAGCGCCAATGCGCTGGTGCCGACGTAGCCGGCGCCGACCCAGCACACGGCAGCAAGGCCGGCGATGAAGACGAGGTGGTGGATGAATCTGGTCATGGCCTGATGGGCTCTGTCGGAGGGCTCGTTCGAAGGGCTTCGAGCAGCCCGTCGATCGGTTGAAATCGAAAGTCCAGTTCGGCGAGCAGCAGGGCCCGCATGTCCTGGCGAAAGGGTTCCAGCCACGGGCCGGGTGCGGTGGCGTCGCCGCCTTCTTCGTTCGGCGGCGTGGCGGCCCGGCGCAGCCGCTCGAAGTGCCTGGCCAGCCGTGCGGGCACGCCTGCGAGCAGGTTGTATTCCTGCACGCCCAGCACCTGCCCCATCACGCCATCGAGCGCGGCCAGCCGTGCCGACTCGGGCGAGCGCGCCGCGAGCACGGCACGCAGGCGGTCACGCAGCGGCCCGATGGCCATCTCCATGGTCTGCTGGCGGTCGTGGTAGCCGCGGCGGTAGCTCGGAAAATCGGTGGCCGCGTCGTCGATGGGTGTGGTGAACACGCTGTCGGCCGATATCGCATTCGCCAGCGCCTGCCGCAGGCCGTTGCATTCGGTTGCCAATGCATCGGTGTCGACGCGTGCGCCGGCGGCCGCGGGGGTGGAGGGAACCGCGCCGGCGTTGCCGCCCAAGGCGGCAGACAAGGAAATCGCATCGGTCCATCCGAGCCATTCGCCGAGACGGTCCGCGAAGCCGGGCCCCGATGGCCGTGCCTCCGTGTCGCCGAGCCGGGCGAGCATGCGAGTGAGCGCCGAGCCGGTGAAACCTATGCGCTGTGACACTTGCACAAAAACTGTCGGGTCGAAAAGCCCGCCAGTCTACACGGGCTGATCTGCGCAGCCGCCGTCCTTCACCCGCCACCACTCGACAGCGCTGGTGAGGAGGCGCTCGCCGGACGAACTCAGAAGTAGCCGATCGGCACGCGGATTTCTTCCGGAAAGACGTTCAGTTCGCCGCTGAGGTAGTGCCCGACATCATCGCCCCAATGCGCGATGTCGTCCTGCAGCTGCTTGCTTCTGAATTCCGTGACCCCGTATGCCTCATTGGCCCAGGCATCGCATATCACGGCGTTCGGGCCCCAAGTGCTCGCGTCCTTCGGATCGGAATGAGGATCCCTTCCGATGACCACTAACCTGTGCCCTTCCACGTAATACGGCCCGATGTCACCGACCGCGCAGATCTCGATCAAGCGCCGGTCATGCTCGGGCCGTTGAGCCTCCAGTTTCTGCAGGAAGCAATAGGTGGCAGAGGCCAGTTCATCAGCATGGCCGTACCCGAATTCTTTGAGGAGTTCGTATTGGATGGCCGCGAAATCGGCTCTGCGGATGCATTTGTGTTTGACTCCGTCGATGTACCGATACCGCAACGTGTACTCTCCCGTGTTGATGCCCGTCTGCAATCGCTCGGTCATTTGTTCGTGGAGAAATTTCCTGAAGCCCAAGCCTTCGGGCTTCTGGAGCTTGGCGTCCCGCACGGCATTCGTTCCATGGGTCAGGAGCCCCCGGACATGAGCGACTGCGTGCTTGGAAAGCTGCAGGTTTTCTTCTGGCCAGCTGCCGATTTTCTTGATGGAGACCTGTGAGGGCAAAAGGAGGTTGCGGACCTGATAGGTCGAGCCGAGTTGCATGTTTCTGGAGTTCTGGAGTTTTGATTCAACGTCCGAGGTCACCCTTGCTTCCACGCGGCAACCCCGAGCATCGGCCTCCCGCGAAGAGGGCGGCGGCGACTGAGTCACCTGTTGCGACCCCGGGGTTCCCATCAGCTCGCTCGCCCGCACGTCAGGCGAGCTACGACTCACCCGTTGGCGCAGCCTGAGCGCACCGCCGAAGGCCGTTGAGCCCGCGTCAAAAATCCCCGCACCCGTTGCGCCGCTCGGTGTCGATGCAACTCGTGATGTTCGGCCGCGAGCGCACGCGCGACCATTCGCGGGCCAGCACGTCGCCGCCCTGCGCAGCAGAGTCGCCTCCCAGCGGGCCGGTGGCCAGGCAGATCGGCACGGGGCCGATGTTGCGGTCGTAGAGCCAGGTGCTGGGGTTCTCGCGCACGATGTCGGGCTTCAGCAGGTCCGGCATGCCGGCCACGGTGAGCGTCCCCGGCACCACGTTCACCGCATAGCCCGCGGCCGAGGTGAAGGTGCCGTTGATCGGGTAGCTGCCGGGCGGGCTGGAAGGCAGCGCCGGGGTGCTCAGCACGCCGGCGAATCCGGCGCTCGTGTCGCCGAGGATCAGCCCCGTGAGGCTGTACGTGAACTGCGGGTTGCCCGTGGCACCCGGGCGGAAGGCGTTGGCGATCTGTACGGTGGCTGTCGGCTGCTGCGCATAGACGAAGTGGTTGTCCGTCGGCGACACGGTCACCGTGCACAGGCCGAGGTAGGCGCAGCTGTAGTAGTTGGGCAGCAGCCCCGATCCGAACAGGCCGCCGCGCGTCTCGCCGACCCAGGTGTCGGCCCACACGCGCCAGGGTGCGCCGGTGATGCCGTAGGCGCCGAGGTTCTGGAAGCGTGCCGCCGCCACCAGGTCGGCCCCGCCGGTGGTGGCGACGTCGGTGGCCAACGACAGGTCGCCCGTCAGCGCACGCACGAAGGCCTGGCCCGCGTTGACCGCACCGCCGGTGACCGCCTGCGGAAGGTTCGAGGCCGCGTCCATGCCGACGACCGTGGGCGAGCCCAGCGTGAGCGCATTGGCGTCGACGTACTCGAAGCGGCCGGCCGCACCGCCACCGACCACCGCGACGTTGTTGCCGGGCTGCCCGAGCAGCACGTTGCCGCCGGTCGAACGCGCCAGCAGGGCGTTGGCCGTGATCGAAGTGCCCACTGCCTGCGTGATGTCGCCCGCGCTCAGCAGCCCCAGCTGCGTCACGGATACGGGCGCCGCCAGGCGGATGCCGCCTCCCCCGCCGTTCTGCAGCGTCAGCGCCGCAGGCAGCGCGAACGGCGCCTGCACGGTGATGTTGGCCGCATGTGTGTTGCTGCCCACCACGTAGGTGGGTGCGGCCATGTTGCCGAACTCGGCGGCCGACACGCCGAAGCCGGTGGCGGCCGCCCCGCCGAGGAAGATCGGCACGTCGGTGCGGTCGAAAGGGTTGCCGGCCAGATCGACGCCGCCAGGGCGCAAGGCGAGCACGTTGGCGGCTTCCACCGTGCCGGCGATGACCAGCGCGTCGGTGCTGCCGTTGTTGACCGCGCGCAGCACCACGTTGCGGTTGCTCTCGATGGCGCCGTCGGGCAGCGTCGCCGCGCCGAGCGCGACATTAATGCCGGCGCCGTTGCCGTCGGACTGGCCCGTGACGCGGATGTCGCCGTTGCCGGTGGTCTGCAGCAGCCCGCCGTCGAGGATCAGCACGCCGTCGCCGTCGCCGACGGCCGGCCCGCCGGCCAGGCGCCGGCCCGTCACCGTGATGTTGCCGTCGACGGTGCGGATGGTCTCGCCGTTGATCACCACGCCGTGGCCCGGCGCTTCGGTGCTGTTGGCCGTGTAGCTGCCGATGCCGGTGATCGACACGTTGCCGCTGGTGGTGCTGATGGTGTCGGAGAAGCCGAAGTTCTGGATCTGCACGCCGCTGCCGTTGGCATGGCTGCCGAACATCGTGATGTTGCCGGTCGCGGTACTGATCACGCTGTTGAAGATGTAGACCGCGCCATTACTCGCATTGACCGTGTCGCCGAGCGTGCTGATGCCGCGCAGCGACACGTTGCCGCCGGTTCCGGCGTCGCTGCCGCCCGTGTACACGCCTGGCGTGCCAGGGATGAACTGCTGGTTGCCGGTGCGCGTGTCGATGGTCGCGAAGGTCAGGCAGACGCTGCACATGCCGTTGCTCGCATTGGCCCAGCTGCCGTTCATGGTGACGTTGCCGCCGTTGGTGAAGATGTCGCCGCTGTAGCTGACTTGCCCGCCACCCGTCGCTGCGCCGCCGCCGTTGACGTCGGCATTGAAGACCACGTTGAGCGGATCGCCGATCGACGCGATGACCGAGGCGCCGTTGCCGCGCACGCTGCGGTGCGCGTCGAGCTGCAGCGTCACCGGGCCCTTGGCGGCGCTGTATTCGATCTGCACGTCGTCCATGACGATGTCGCCCAGGAACGGGCTGCCGACGCCGGGATCGCCGGTGGTGATGCGCACGCTGGTGCCACTGTTGAGCGCGGCATTGATGTCGCCGTCCTGGATGGTCGAGGTGCCCAGCGGCACGAAGGGATTGCCCGTCAAGCTGCCGCTGGCCGCGCCGTTGACGATGGTGACGTCGAAGGGGTCGATAATCCATTCGCCGGCCTTGCCGTAGGGCGCCGAGGCATCGGTGCGGATGCCGGTGAGGTCGATGCCGCCGTTGTTGTCGCCGGCCGGCACGGCATAGCCGCCCGAGGCTTCCATGAAGCCGCCGTTGCCGCCCCATGCGCCGCCCTTGGCCGTGAGGGTGCCGTAGGCGCGCAGCGTGCGTTCGGCCATGACACGGATGTCGCCGCCGTTGCCGACCACCGTGGCATCAGCGCTGATGCGGCTGCCCGAGGCCACTGCGATGGCGCCGGTGTTCGGCTCGCCGCCGACGGCCGTCGCGTGCAGCCGCACGCGGCCTC
>NZ_LYVO01000139.1 GCF_001984055.1 Variovorax sp. KK3 | reverse complement strand
CGTCAACGCCGGGCCCGCAGCCTGCGAGGCCTTCGCCCGCCTGGTGCGCCGGCTCGACGCCCCGTGCACGCTGACGCTGATGGGCATGGGCGCCTTCCCCGCCTCAGACCCGCGCTTCGTCGGCATGCTGGGCATGCACGGCACGCTCGAGGCCAACCTGGCGATGCACGAATCCGACCTGGTGCTGTGCGTGGGCGCGCGCTTCGACGACCGCGTGACCGGCAAGCTCGACGACTTCTGTCCGCAGGCGCGCAAGATCCACATCGACATCGATCCGGCGAACGTCGACAAGGTGGTGAAGGTCGACGTGCCGATGGTCGGAGACTGCGGCACGGTGCTGGAGGCCCTGCTGCAGATGCCGCCGCTCGATGGCCTGGCGCCCGACCGCCTTGCGCCTTGGTGGCGGCGCATCGAACGCTGGCGCGGACAGCGCTGCCTGGGCTTCGTGCCGCGCACCGACGCCATCCTGCCGCAGCAGCTGATGGCCTCGCTGCAGCAGGCGCTGGACGGCCGCGACGCCATCGTCTCGACCGATGTTGGTCAGCACCAGATGTGGGCCGCGCAATACCTGCAGTTCGAGCGCCCGCGCCGCTGGCTGACTTCGGGCGGCGCCGGCACCATGGGCTACGGCCTGCCGGCGGCCATCGGCGCGCAGCTCGCGCATCCAGGCGCGCTCACCGTCTGCGTGAGCGGCGACGCCTCGGTGCTGATGAACATCCAGGAGCTCGCCACGGCCCGGCAGCACATGGCGCCGGTCAAGCTGGTGCTCTGCAACAACGGCTACATGGGCATGGTGCGCCAGTGGCAGGAGCTCAACCATGGCAACCGGCTGAGCCACAGCTGGAACGAGGCGCTGCCCGACTTCGTCGCGCTGGCGCGCGCCTTCGGCTGGGGTGCGCGGCGGGTGGACGACCCCTCACGGTTGCAAGAGGCACTGGACGAATGCCTCGCATCGGAAGGGCCGTTCTTCCTCGACGTGCAGGTGGCCGCTCAGGAGAACTGCTTTCCGATGATTCCCGCCGGCATGGGCCATCACCGGGTCATGTTGGCCAAGGACCGTTGGCACGACGGCGAGTGAGCCGAGCCCGCCCGATCGCCGCTCAGAGCGTCTGCGCAATGCGGCGCGGCACCTCGATTTCCATGTCGAGCAGCATCTGCGCCATGCCCTTGCCCAGCGGGTCCATGCGCCGCGACGATGGCCCGCCGCCATCGAGCGCCTCGTGCAGCAGCAGGTTCATCGCGGCGATGCCCGGGAGGTAGTAGCGCTCCACGGGGCCGTGCACCAAGTGCGCGAAGTACGCCTGCACCGCCTCGGGCGTCACCCTGGCCCACAGCAGCGGCAGCCATTCGGGGCGGCGCGCGACCAGGCCGATGTTGGACAGGTCGCCCTTGTCGCCGCTGCGGGCCCAGGCCAGCTTCAGCAAGCGCACGGGCTGCGTGGGTTCGTCGTCTTGCGGCCATGGCGCCGGGGCTGCGACGGGTGCCATGGCTTCCTCGCTTTCGTCGCACGGAATCGGCACCGCGTGCCGCTCGCCGTCCATGACGAAGCCCACCGGCAGCGCCGACTTGTCCAGCATGAATGCGAAGGGTCTGACCAGCGGCGACGCCGCAGGCCGCCCGCCCCCAGGCCCGGTGGTGCCCGGCGCCCACGAGGTGCCTGCCGGGGCGATCTCGCGCGCGAACATCGCGAGCGCCTCTTTGTGCGGATGGTCGACGACCACGCGCATCATCACTTCGCGCACGCCCTGCGCACGCGCGTGCGGACCATAGAGCGACTCGGCGCCGATGACCTCCACGTGCGTCGCGCTGAAGGGCGGGGCGCCCCTCTCGCGCAGGATGCGGGCAGTGCGCTGCAGGATGGCATCGGCGGTGCGGCGCGCCTTCCTGGCCGCGTCGATGCCCACGATCACCAGGCTGCCGGCGCAGCGGAAGCCATCGAGCCGCGTGGCCGACACCTTGTAGCGCGCACCCGGCGCACGTCCCCGCGCTGCGCTCACCCACACCCGGTCTTCCCCACGCTGCTCGATCCGCACCTCGCGAAAGTCGCAGCACACGTCGGGCAGCCGGTAGGCACCCGGGTCGCCGATCTCGTAGAGCAGCTGCTCGGCCACGGCTGCACGCAGCACGCGCCCGCCGGTGCCGTCGGGCTTGCTCAGCTCGAAGCTGCCGTCGGCATGGCATTCGACGATCGGGTAGCCGATGTTCGGCCAGTCGGGAATCGATTCCCAGTCGGTGTGCAGGCCGCCCGTGGCCTGGCAGCCGCACTCGATGACGTGGCCGGCCAGGCTGCCCGACGCGAGCAGGTCGTAGTCGGTCGCGAGCCAGCCGAATTCGTGCATCAGCGGCCCGAGCGTGACGGCGCTGTCCACGCAGCGGCCGGTGATCACCACGTCGGCGCCGGCGGCCAGCGCGGCCGCGATGGGCAGGGCACCGAGGTAGGCATTGGCGCTGAGCACCTGCTCGGGCAGCGCTTCGTTCCTGTCGATGTCGCGCAGGCCCTGCGCCCGCAAGGCCGGCATGCGCTCGCCGACGTCGTCGCCTTCCACCACCGCGATGCGCAGCGCGATGCCTTCGCGTTCGGCCAGCGCCCGCAGGGCCGCGGCGCAGCCGTGCGGGTTGATGCCGCCGGCGTTGCTGACGACCTTGATGCCCTGCCGCTCGATCTCGGCCAGGACAGGCTTCATCGCGACGTCGACGAAATCCGTCGCGTAGCCCAGCTCGGGCTTCTTCGCGCGTGCTGCGGCGAGGACGGCCATCGTGGTTTCGGCCAGGTAGTCGAACACCAGGTAGTCGAGCCGGCCATGCCGCACCAACTGCGGCGCGGCCACCATGCTGTCGCCCCAGAAGCCCGAGGCGCCGCCGATGCGGGCGGTCTTGTCGGTCGCTGTGCGGGGTGCGCGGGGCATGCGGGCAGGTTAGCGGCCGGCAGTCCCCGGCGCTTGCGCCAATTCGCTGCCGTCGACGGCCCGCCGCAGCGCCGCGCGGGCCAGCAGGCGGGTCGAATCGAAGACCGGCAGCGGCGAGTTGCCGTCGTCGATGATCAGCGGGATTTCGGTGCAGCCCAGGATGACGGCCTCGCAGCGGTCCTCGTCCTTCATCCGGCGGATCACCTGCTGGAAGCCTGCCACGCTGCGCGCATCGAAGCGGCCGGGCACCAGCTCGTCCATGATGATCCGGTGCGTCTCGTCGCGCTCGGCCGCGCTGGGCCGCACGCAAATGAGGCCGCGTGCCGACAACGCCTGCGGGTAGACCTCGCTGTCCACCAGCCAGCGCGTGCCGGTCAGGCCGATGCGGCGGAATCCGCGCGCCACCGCCGCGTCGGCCACCACCTCCGCGATGTGCAGCCAAGGCAGCGGCGAGCGGGCCGCGATGAGCGGCAGGGCCTGATGGATCGTGTTGTCGGGGCAGATCAGGAAGTCGGCGCCGATGCCGGCCAGCTTGCCGGCCGACGTCAGCATCAGCTCGCCGACGCCGTTCAGGTCGCCGCGGTCGAGGCAATCGACGTACTCGGCCAGCGAGGGCGTGTGCATCGAGATCTCGGGATGGGCATGCGGGCCCAGCAGCCGGGGCCCTTCGGCGCAGAGGGTCCGGTAGCAGAGGGCCGCGCCTTCGGCGGAGCAGCCGACGATTCCGATGTGCAGGGGCATGGGGCGTCAGGGTCGTGGTGCCGGCGACCACCGCGGCCGGCTTGCGGCCGGCCATTCTGCGCCCCGCGCGGCGAGCTTTAGAACCCGCTCGCCTGGAAGTCCGTGCTGTGCAGGCAGATCGCCGCCATCGGGTTCTCCCGATAGCGGGCGGTGGCGAGCGCGTCGATCGAATCGGCGTTCTCGTCGTAGGCGCGAATCAGCGCCGAATCACCTTCGGGCGCGTGGAAGCGCGCATGCAGCGCCTCCCCGTCGATCCGCGCGATGATCCGGGCCCCGTCGTACCCGTCGGGATAGATGGCGAACTGGACGCCGCCAACTGCGGGAAGGAAGATTGCTTCGGAGGCCATAGGAACTTTGGTATTCGTTCCATCAGTATCAGATTTTTGCAAGGAGCAAAAAATAGGCCCGAAGGTGTATGCCGCTTACAGGGTGTGACGTATTTCACATCCGTCGCGCCTTTGCAGGGGCGTCGACCTACTGCTCGTTGAGCATGCCGCGGTCTTCGATGAAGGCCACCACCTCGGCCAGACCGGCCTGCGTCTTGAGGTTGGTCATCACGAAGGGGCGCTGCTTGCGCATGCGCTTCGTGTCGGACTCCATCACGCCCAGGTCGGCACCGACGTAGGGCGCGAGGTCGGTCTTGTTGATGATGAACAGGTCGCTTTTGGTGATGCCGGGGCCGCCCTTGCGCGGGATCTTCTCGCCCGCCGCCACGTCGATGACGTAGATGGTCAGGTCGCTGAGTTCGGGGCTGAAGGTGGCTGCCAGGTTGTCGCCGCCGCTCTCGACGAAGACCACGTCGGCATCGGGGAAGTCCGTCAGCATGCGGTCGATCGCCTCGAGGTTGATCGAGGCATCTTCGCGGATGGCGGTGTGCGGGCAGCCGCCGGTTTCCACCCCCAGGATGCGCTCGGCCGGCAGCGCGCCGGAAACCGTCAGCAGGCGCTGGTCTTCCTTGGTGTAGATGTCGTTGGTGATGGCGATCAGGTCGTACTTGTCGCGCATGGACTTGCACAGCATCTCGAGCAGCGTGGTCTTGCCGGAGCCCACCGGGCCGCCGATGCCCACGCGCAGGGGCGGCAGTCTTTTGGTGCGGTTGGCGATGTGGTGGAGGGCGGAGCTCATGGTGTTCCAGGGTTGAAGTATTCAGCTTCGAAAGAGTCGCGAGTATTGGGTTTCGTGGCGGGCCGACAGCACCGCCAGCATCGGGGCGAAAGCCTGGCGCTCATCATCCGCCAGTGCAAGGGCGCGGTCCACCGCCGCCGGAATGTCGGCAGCCAGGCGGCCCAGAATGCGCTGGCCGGCGCTCTGGCCCAGCGGCACCGCCTTGACCGCGGCGGCCGCCATGTTCTCGGCCCAGCCGAAGGCGAAGGCCACGCAAGCGTCATGCACAGGGGCCTCGGTGCGGCTCGCGGCGAAGGCGAAGGCGACCGGATAACTGGCGGGCAGCGCGTCGAAGATCGCCGCGGCGTCGGCGTGATGCAGCTTGAGCCACTCGACGAAAGAGCGGCCCATCTGCTCGGTCTGCAGCAGAAATTCGGCGGTTTCGCGGGTCTGGAACACCCAGTCGTTCAGCGCGCGGATGCGGGCCAGGTCGCCGCTGCGCCAAGCCGCCACGGCCTGGCCCACCACGGCAAGATCGCCGCGCGCCAGGCTCAGGTGCAGTTGCTCGACCAGCCAGTCGCAGGCCGCCTGTTCGCTCGCGACGCCAGCCCATTCGATGGCCGGCTCCAGCCCTTCGGAATACGAGAAGCCGCCGACCGGAAGGGCCGGCGAGGCCAGCCAGATCAGCTGCAGCAGGCTGGCCGCGGGCAGTCGGCCGGGCGCGTCATCCATCAGTGCGAGTGGCCGTGGTGATGGTCGTGATCGTGGCCGTGTCCATGGTCGTGTTCGTGCGGCGCGGCGTAGGCGTCCGGATGCAGCACCGGCCCGACTGGCGTCGTTGCGCCGTGCGAATGGCCATTCCCGCCGCCATGCGCACCATAGGCGCCGCCCTCGGGCTCGAAGCCTTCTTCGGCCTCCCGCACGATCAGGTGCATCGAGCGCAGCATGCCGGCCAGCACGTGGTCGGGTTCGATCTTCAGGTGGTCAGGCTGCAGCTCGATCGGCACATGCCGATTGCCCAGGTGATACGCCGCCCGCATCAGGTCGAAGGCCGTGCCGTGCTCGCTGCAATGCGTGATGACCAGCACCGGCTGCTTCGCCGCGATCACCTTGACGAGCGAGCCGTCTTCCGCCACCAGCACGTCGCCGCCACGCACCAGCGTGCCGCGCGGCAGAAACACGCCGAGCTGGCGGCCCTGCGAGTCGGTGGCGTCGAAGCGGCTTTTCTGGCGCACGTCCCAGTCGAGTTCGACCGTCGCGGCCCGCTTGAGCAGCACCGGCGCAAGGCCGCCGCCGCGGGGCATGAGTTTGTTGGCTGTGAGCATGAGGACAAGCGAAGAACTGTGCTGAGACTCGCGTGACAATTGCGCTCTTCAGCATGGAACATGACGATGGCGATTGTGCAGTTGATGGAGATTGAAGAAGACGTGATCGGGTTGAGTCTTCCGGAAGAGTTGCTCGCGCGGCAAAACTGGGGGGTCGGTGACCCGATAGCGCTTACTGAAGTCGACAACGGCTATCGCTTGTCATCACCCGGCAAGGAGTTGGAAGATCAAATGCAGGCGGGGTGCACGAACTTGCACGAGAACGGCTCAGCAACCCAAATGGAGTCGAACCGCGACAACGACGTTCGCCGCTAAAACAAGAAGTACCGCTGCGCCATCGGCAGCACCACCGCCGGATCGCAAGTCAGCAACTGCCCATCGGCCCGCACCGCATAGGTCTGCGGATCGATCTCCATCTTCGGCGTGTAGCCGTTGTGCACCATGTCGTGCTTGCGCACGCCGCGGATGTTCTTCACCGCGCTCAGGGTCTTCGCCAGGCCGTAGCGGCCGCCGATGCCCGCTGCCAGCCCGGCCTGCGACACGAAGGTCAGCGAGCCTTTGGCCAGCGCGCCGCCGTAGGCGCCGAACATCGGGCGGTAGTGCACCGGCTGAGGCGTCGGAATCGATGCGTTGGGGTCGCCCATCGCGGCCATCGCGATCATGCCGCCCTTGAGGATGGTGAAGGGCTTGATGCCGAAAAAGGCCGGCTTCCACACCACCAGGTCGGCCCACTTGCCGACCTCGATGCTGCCCACCTCGTGCGAGATGCCGTGCGCGATGGCGGGGTTGATCGTGTACTTGGCCACGTAGCGCTTGGCGCGCGCGTTGTCGTGGCGGCTGCCGTCCTCGGGCAGCTTGCCACGCTGCGCCTTCATCTTGTGGGCCGTCTGCCAGCAGCGGATGATGACCTCGCCCACCCGGCCCATGGCCTGGCTGTCGGAGCTGAACATGCTGATCGCGCCCAGGTCGTGCAGGATGTCCTCGGCCGCGATGGTCTCCTTGCGGATTCGGCTCTCGGCGAAGGCCAGGTCCTCCGGAATGCCGGCGTCGAGGTGGTGGCACACCATGAGCATGTCGACGTGCTCGTCGAGCGTGTTCACGGTGTAAGGCATGGTCGGGTTCGTGGACGACGGCAGGAAGTTCGCCTCGCCTACCACGCGCAGGATGTCCGGCGCATGCCCGCCGCCCGCGCCTTCGGTGTGAAAGGCGCAGATGGCGCGGCCCTTCACCGCCGCGATGGTGTTCTCCACGAAGCCCGACTCGTTGAGCGTGTCGCTGTGGATGGCCACCTGCGTGTCGGTGGCATCGGCCACGTCCAGGCAGTTGCTGATGGCGGCCGGCGTGGTGCCCCAGTCCTCGTGCAGCTTGAGGCCGATCACGCCGGCTTCGATCTGCTCGGTCAGGCCGGCAGGCAGGCTCGCGTTGCCCTTGCCGAGGAAGCCGAGATTCATTGGAAACGCATCGGCCGCCTGCAGCATGCGCTCGATGTGCCAGGGGCCGGGCGTGACGGTGGTGGCGAAGGTGCCGGTCGCCGGGCCGGTGCCGCCGCCCAGCATGGTGGTGATGCCGGAAGCCAGCGCCTCCTCGATCTGCTGCGGGCAGATGAAGTGGATGTGGCTGTCGATGCCGCCGGCGGTGACGATGTTGCCTTCGCAGCTGATGATCTCGGTGCCGGGGCCGATGACGATATCGACGCCCGGCTGCACGTCGGGGTTGCCGGCCTTGCCGATGGCCACGATGCGGCCGCCCTTGAGCCCGATGTCGGCCTTGACGATGCCCCAATGGTCGACGATGAGCGCGTTGGTCATCACCGTGTCGACCACGCCCTCGGCGCGCGTGCGCTGCGACTGCGCCATGCCGTCGCGGATGGTCTTGCCGCCGCCGAACTTGACCTCTTCGCCGTAGCCGCCGGCGCGCAGCGTGTAGTCCTGCTCGACCTCGATCACCAGGTCGGTGTCGGCCAGCCGCACGCGGTCGCCCACGGTGGGGCCGAAGATTTCGGCGTAGGCACGCCTTCCGATGGTGGCCATGTCTTAGAGCTTTCCTTGAACCAGACCCCGGAACCCGTACACCACGCGGTCGCCGGCGAAGTCGACCAGTTCGACCGTGCGCTGCTGCCCCGGCTCGAAGCGCACCGCCGTGCCCGACGCGATGTTCAGCCGCATTCCGCGTGCGGCCTCGCGGTCGAAATCGAGTGCGCCGTTGGTCTCGGCGAAGTGGTAATGCGAGCCGACCTGGATCGGCCGGTCGGCCGCGTTGCGCACCACCAGCGTCAGCGTGCGGCGGCCTGGGTTGAGGGCGTGGTCGCCTTCGTCGGTGATCAGCTCGCCGGGGATCATGCGATGCCGCCGAGCAGAGCGAGGCCGAATGCGGCGACCGCTGCACCTGCCAGTCGCGGCAGCCAGCGGTGACCGTTGCGCAATGCCCAGCCGGCGGCGATGCCGGCGGCGTGCAGCAAGACGGTCGCGGCCAGCATGCCGGCCAGCGTCGACGCAACGCCCGACTCGCCGGCCAGTTCCTGCCCGTGCGCGACGCCGTGAAAGACCGCGAAGACACCGACCAGCGCGGCCGCGGCCAGCGCAGGCAGCCGCCGCTGCGTGACGACCAGGAGCCCCAGCACCAGCAGCGAGGCCGCGATCATCGGCTCGACCGCCGGCAGCTGCACGCCCGCCAGGCCCAGCATCGCGCCCACCAGCAGCATCAGCGCGAAGCCCAGCGGCGCCCCGAGCAGATCGGGCCAGGCACGCCGTGCGGTCAGCGCGCTCCACAGCCCGACTGCCACCATCGCGGCCAGGTGGTCCGGCCCCGTCAGCGGATGCAGGAAGCCGGCCGCGAAGCCGTGGTGCAGGCCGGCGTCGGCGCCGGAATGGGCTGCGGCGGCCAGCGGCAGTGCCGCGATCAGGAGCAGGGGAGCTTGGCGAAGAAGGCGCATGGTGTCGTCGGTGTCGTGAGTTGTGTTGCTTGGCGTGTGGCTTGTGCTTGTGGTTCGTTGCCGAGTCAGACGATCGGCTGATGCACCGTCACGAGCTTGGTGCCGTCGGGAAAGGTGGCCTCGACCTGGATGTCCGGAATCATCTCGGGCACGCCTTCCATCACGTCGGCGCGCGTCAGCACGCTGCGTCCGTCGCTCATCAGCGCGGCCACGGTCTTGCCGTCGCGCGCGCCTTCCATCACGGCGGCGGAGATCAGCGCGACGGCTTCCGGGTAGTTGAGCTTGAGGCCGCGCGCGCGGCGCCGCTCCGCCAACAGGGCCGCCGTGAAGATCAGCAGCTTGTCTTTTTCGCGCGGTGTCAGTTCCATGGGGCG
>NZ_LYVO01000138.1 GCF_001984055.1 Variovorax sp. KK3 | reverse complement strand
GGGTGGTCGTCATGGTCATGGGTTTTGTGTGGGGCGGCGTTCGGTGGGGGCGGGCAAGCCGCTCACCCGCGCTTCTTCGATGCAGGCCAGCAGCGTGGCCGGGTCGCCGCACTGGTTGGCGAGCAGCAGCACCAGCCGGGCGTTGAAGTCGGCGCTGCCGGCGTCGTCCAGGCCTTCCTGGGCCGTGAGCCAGGCGCCGTAGAAGCCGTCGGGGTCGGCGATGTGAAGGTCGGTTCTCATGCGGTCTCCGTCGGGTCCATGGCCCGCGTCAGTGCGTTGTCGATGTCCGCCGGCGTGGCCTGCGCGAGCAGCGCGGCGCGGTACGCATCGGGTCGCACCAGGCAGAAGCTGCCGGGTGCGTCGAGGCCGAGATGGCGCAGCAGGGCCTCGTCGGCGGCCAGCGTGGGCAGGACGCCGTCCGCGCCTGCGGTGTCACCGCCCACGGCGAGCAGGCGCAGTGGGCGCTGGCCCAGGCGCGCCAGGGCTTCGGCTGCGGCGGCGCGTGAAGGCTCGCGCCACAAGCCGACGAAATGCGTTCCGCCGCCCAGGTATTGCATCAACGTGCGCTGCTGCTCCGTCGCCGCCTCGCCCGCATCGCCCGCATCGCGCAGGTGCACGTTCTGCACCGACCGGCCGCCCTCGGGCAGATGCGGCGAGGCCGGATAGGCGTTCGCGACCGCCATGCGGCCGGTGTTCACGAGGCTGCGCGCGAAGGCATGGCGCGAGGCGAGCGCCACGACCGCGCGCCGCATCGTGTGCTCGGCCGGCGAGCGCGGCGCGAGGAAGCGGGCCGATCGGCTCGTGACGACGAGGTTCTCGATCGCGGCCGGCCGGCGCTCGGCGTCGTAGCTGTCGAGCAGCGCATCGGGCGCCTCGCCGCGCACCACCAGCGCGAGCTTCCAGGCGAGGTTGGCGGCATCCTGGATGCCGTTGTTGCCGCCACGCGCGCCGAAGGGGCTCACGACGTGGGCCGAGTCGCCGATGAAGATCACACGGCCATCGCGAAAGCGCTCGAGCAGATGGTCGCGATAGCCGTAGGGCCCGATCCAGACGAACTCGAATTCGACATCGGGGCCGAGCTGCTCGCGCAGGCGCGCACCGGCCACCTCGGGCCGGCTGATCTCCTCGGTGTCGCAGTCCTCGGGCATCTGGTAGTCGATGCGCCAGACGCCGTCGGCCATCAGGTGCTGCCAGACGGCGCGGCCCTGGTTGAAGGGCGCGTCGACCCAGGTCCAGCGCTCGATCGGCAGCGGCTTCTTGAAGCGCACGTCGCTGATGCACCAGCGGTCGGTGCTGCGCGAGGCATGCCCCGGCACGCCGAGCTGTGTGCGCAGCGGGCTGTTGGCGCCGGTGGCGTCGATCAGGTGATCGGCTTCCAGCGTGTAGCTGCCGTCCGGTGTCTGGACATCGATGCGCACGCCGTCGGCCAGCGCTTCGATGCGGCCCACGCGGCTCTTCCAGCGCAGGTCGGTCAGGCCCAGCTCGATGATGCGGTCGACCAGGAACCACTCGAGGTAGAACTGCTGCAGGTTGATGAAGGGCGGCTGCTTCGAGACGCTGTCGATCTGCAGGTTGAAGTTGTAGACCTCCTCGTCGCCCGAGAACGTGCGCCCGAACGACCAGGTGATGCCTTTGTCGGCGATGCGCTCGTAGATGCCCAGGCGCTCGAAGATCTCGAGGCTCTTCTGCGCGTAGCAGATGCCGCGCGACGAGGCGCCGCGCACGCCGACGGTGTCGTCCTCGTCGAGCAGCACCGCGCGCACGCCGCGGCTCGCGAGGTCGCAGGCCAGCGTGAGGCCGGCCGGGCCGGCTCCCACGATCACGATCGGATGACGCGTGCGGGTTCCGTGGGTCAGTTCCGGCGGCGGCTCGAAGGGCCAGTGCGGAAGTTCGTAGGCAGGAGCGAAGGCGTAGGTTTCCATCGGGGATGCTGTCTCTTGTCGTTCGTATCGGTGCGCGGTGGCGTCAAAGCGCCCGCGCCCACTCGGCGATCGCATCGGCCGCCTGCTCCACGAGCTGCGGCTGGCCCGACAGGTAGTGGTTGCCGCCCACGATGTCGACGTTGCGAATGTGCGAGCCGCCGGCCGCCAGCCAGGCCTCGCGCGTGCTCGGAAAGGTCGACTGGTCGCCGGTGTAGGTCAGCAGCAGCTGCGGCACGGTGCAGCGCGCGAGGTTCGAGGGTCCGTCTGCTTGCGACAGCGAAGACCATTGCGACAGGAAGGCCGTCAGCGAGGTGGTCCGGCCCATCGCATTGGCCGAGTAGTTGACCTGCCGCGCATCGCCCCACACGCTGCCCGGCGCGCGGTCGTTGCTGTCGATCGTGAGATCGACGCAGCGCGGATCGGCATGCGTGCGATACACCACGAAGGCCTGGTCGCGCGGCGCGCCCGGCGTGCCGCGCAGCAGGCGCAGGCGCTCGAGCGCCCAGCGCTCGATGCGGTCCAGCCGGGCCTTCTGCGCAGCTGAGAAGCGCGCCAGGAACTCGGCGGTGTAGGGCCGCGCGTGGCGCGGGTCGTACATGTCGAGCTCGGGGTCGACCGAGAGCGGATCGTGCTCGTCGGTCACCGACGGGTCGATCCAGTCGCGCATCAGTTTCGAGCGGCCCTGGTGCGCGGCGCACAGCGCAATGCCGTCCACGCGCGGCAGATCGTCGGGGTGCAGGTGGGTCGGATCGCCGTCGGCGAAGTGGTGCGCCGTGAGTTGCTCGGCCTGGGCCTGGTAGAAGCTCGAGAGCGCAGCGCCGCCCGAATTGCCGATCAGCACGACCTTTTCGTAGCCCTGGCCGCGCAGGAACTGCACGCCCGCGCCCAGGTCCTGGATGGCGCGTTCCATCAGCAGCACCGTGTCGTTGCCCATGTAGCGCGAGTTGAGCCCCATGCAACAGATGCCGCGCTCGGCCAGGGGGCCGATCAGGTAGTGCCCCATGAAGTTGCTCGTGGGGTGCATCACGATGGCGGCGATCTTCTTCGGCCCCGCCGGCGCGCGCCAGGCGCCGTAGATGCGCGGACGCATCATCTGCAGGCCCGACTGGCTTTCGAGCGCGGCGCCGGGTTTGACGTCGATGACCGCGAGTTGAAGATCGGTCATGCGCGGTCCTTCTTGTCGCGCAGCAGTTCGGCCTTGCGCACCGTCCAGGCGTCGAGGTCGGCGCGCGCGCGCAGCGCATGGGCGTCCATCTCTGCCTGCGACACCGTCGGCGTGGTCAGCTCGAGCCGGATGCCGTTGGGGTCGAAGAAGTAGATCGATTCGATGATGTGGTGGTCGGTCAGGCCCAGCACTTCGACGCCGGCCGCCTCCAGCCGCGACTTGGCGGCGAGCAGGTCGGCGTGCGAATCGACGCGCAGCGCGATGTGATTGACCCAGCCCGGGGTGTTGGGCGACGGCAGTGCCTTGACGTCGTCGCCGAGGTCGAAGAAGGCGATGTACGAGCCGTCGCGCATCTGGAAAAAAATGTGGACGTAGGGGCAGTATTCGCCGGTGCTGGGCACGTGGTCGGCCTTGATCACGTGCACCAGCGGCAGGCCCAGCAGGTCTTCGTAGAAGCGGCGGGTTTCTTCACTGTCGCGGCAGCGCCAGGCGAAATGGTGCAGGCCGCGCACCGGCACGGGCGTGCCGGCGGTCGGGTTCGATGCGGTAGGGGTCATGGGCGGCTCTCGCTGCATTTGCAATGGGGCGACAGGGATTGGGCCTTTGCGCTGCTTATGATGCAATCGAAAAAATTTCATCGATTAATGAACAAGTCATATGAATTTGACTTTGCGTCAGCTGCGCGCCTTCGTCGCGGTCGCCGAAACCGGCAGCTTCACGGCCGCTGCCGACAGCCTGCATCTCACCCAGTCGGCGCTGAGCGTGCTGGTGCGCGAGCTGGAGCGTGAGACCGGGGTGCAACTGTTCGACCGGCACACGCGGCGCGTGGTGCTGTCGGACGCCGGTCACACCTTTCAGCCCTTGATCCAGCGCCTGCTGGCCGACCTGGGGAGCGCCGTCGCCGAGCTGACCGATCTGCGCGAGAAGAAGTCGGGCCTGCTTCGTCTCGCCGCGCCCCAGCTGATGGCGTGCACGCTGATGCCGCGCGTCATCGCGGCCTGGCGCGCGCGCTACCCGGGTGTGGCGGTCAACCTGATCGATACGCTGCCCGAGCACCTGCTCGACGGCCTCGCGACCGGCGAGGCCGAATTGGCCGTGGGGCAGGACGTGGTGGTCGATGCGTCCATCGAGCGGCGCACGTTGTTCCGCGACCGCCACTGGCTGATCTGCCCTCCCGAGCATGCCTTCGCCAATCGCCGCAAGCTGCGCTGGAGCGAGCTCGAGCCTTACACCTTCATCGCACCGACGCGCGACTTCCGCCAGCGCGTGATGCCCGAGCTGTCATCCGAGGTACGCGCGTACATGCAGCGCCCCGGCACGCTGGAGGTGTCGTACATGACGACCGCGCTGGGCATGGTGGCCAACGGTCTGGGCTTGACCGTCTGTCCTTCGTACTCGGCATCGCTGGTGCGCGCCCATGGCCTGCGCATGGTGCGGCTCGATGCACCCGACTTTCATCGGGAAGTCTGCGTCTACAGCGCTGCGGGCCGCTCGCTGTCGCCCGCGGCGGCCAGCTTCGTCGCGATGCTCGAAGCGGTGGCGGCGCCGCAGGATGCCAAGGGCAGGTGAGCATGCCGACGCGCCTGGCCGACCCGGAGACGTCGGGCGTCGACCAGCGCAACGGCGCCATCGACGATCAGAACAGGTAGTTCACCCGCAGGATGCCTTCGTTGGACCTGTAGCCCGATCCGAACTGCGCGCCGTACTCGGCCTTGAGCTCCAGGTTCTTCTTCACCGTCACGCTCACTCCGAGCCGCACGTTGCCGAGGTTCGTCGGCGCGCTGGCCGCGGTGTCGAAGGTGGCGACGCCTGGCGCCGCGCCCTGGAACCGGGCGGTGGCGCCCCACTGGTTCTTGTCGTGCACGGTGGCACCGACGGTGGCGTAGGGCCGCACGGTCATGCCGTTGCCCAGTTCCATGCGGCCGCCGACTTCGAGCATCGGCGAGGCCGAATACATCGTGTCGCTGTTGCCGTCGACGTTCAGGCCCAGCGGCCCTGCACCTTGCTCGCCGTAGCCGCTGCTGTGCATGTGCACCGCATGCAGGTCGAGGTAGGGCTTCAGGTACCAGTTGTCCTGCGGCATCAGGTAGGCGATGCGTGAATGCAGGCCGGCCTGCGTCAGGTTGAAGCTGCCGGTGGCCTGGGCAGCGAAGCCCGGGAAGGCGATGTTGCGCGTGCTGTCGTAGCTGCCGTAGCCCAGGTCGGCCGAGCCGGAGAAGGTCCAGTGGCCGATCTCGCGCTTGAGCACCACGCCCACGCTGCCGCCGGTGCCGCTCACGCTGCCGGCGCCGGTCGCGCTGTTGGCGCTCTCGGTGTCGTAGGCCGCGCTCGCGCCTAGGAACCAGCCGTCGGCGATCTGCTTCTGTCCGCCGACCTGCACCGTGTGCGTGCCGGCGCTGTAGTTGGCCCGGCTCGAGGCACCGTCGGTGGTGCGGTTGTCGATCACGCGGGCCCAGCCGCATTCGCGTTCCTTCATGTCCGTGCCCTGTGCCTGGTCGAAGGTGGGGCAGGAGTTCATGCGGTCGACGAAAGCATGGCTGGCGGCCAGGCGCGTGGTGCCGACCGTTTGCTGGGCCTCGTTGCTCATGCTCGCGAGGGCGGCCTTGTAGGTCGCCGGGTCGTTCACGCCGTTGGCCAGCAGGGCCAGGGGCACGCCCAGGCCGCCGGCGCCGGCATCGAAGTTGGCCTGAAGGTGGCCGGCCACCGATTGCGCGTTCTTGCCCAAGCCCGTGGCCGCCGAGTCGAAATTTGCCTGCGGCGTGACGAAGACGGACTGCTCCGCCGTGCCGTCCGCGGCCGTGGTGCCGGCGGTGGCCAACTGGTAGTGCACGAGCATCGGGTCGGCCGACCGCAACTGCGCGTCGTCGAGCGTGCCGCCCTTCACGTCCATCACCTGAACGGTGTTGGGCGACAGGCGCGCGGGACGCATTTGCACGGCACCGGCCAGCATGGCGTTGCCTTCCACGGTCAACCTGTCGGATGCGCCGGCCACGTGGTCGCTGTCGAACACGATGCGGCCGCCGTCGCCCTGCACGAGGTCCCCATGGACCACCGTCGCCGCGCCCGTCGCGCCCTTGCCGCCGATGTCGAGCACGCCGTCGTTGCGCGTCGAGACCGCCGCCACGGTGCTGCCGGTGTTCCAGGTGCCGTTGTTCAGCACGTAGCCTTTGCCGGTGCCCGCCGTCACGTCGACCGAGCCGTCCATCAGCGCGCCGAACAGGTTGTGAACGTAGGTGTTGCCGTTGGTGCCGATGACGGCCGTGCCGGCGACGCCGTCGACCGAGGTCAGCGTGCCGAGGTTGATCACCGCGTTCATGCTCGCCGTGTCCGACGACGTGGAGCCGTTCATCACCTGCACCGCCGCACCGCTGCCGTCGCCGGCCGAGAAGTCGGTGCCGCCGGAGACCTTGCCGCCGGGCTCCACCGTCACGTCGACGATCGATCCGGGCGTGCCGGCGCCGCCCTTGCCCGAGCTTTCGGCATAGATGCCCGGCGATGCCTGCCCCAGTGCGCTGACCGTGCCGCCCACGACGATGTTCACCGGGCCGCCGTTGCCGGTGCCGCCGGCCGAGCCCGTATACGCGCCCTGCTGCGTGGTGATGCGCCCGCCGCCGCCGCCGATGCTCTGGGCCCAGATGACGGGCGTGTTGCTCGCGGCCGTCGTCGTCAGCGTGGTGCCGGTGTTGGTGCTGACGTTCACCGCGCCGCCGTTGCCGTTGCCCGGATGGTTCCAGCTCGCATCGAAGCCGAGCTGCTGCGCCGTCCAGCCGGTGTCGCCCGCGAGGCCGCCGCCGCCGCCGATGCTCTGCGCCAGGATGGCGATGGCGCCTTGTCCGCTGGTGGTGATGTTGCCGCCGGCGTTGACGGTGGTCGAGCCGCCGTCGCCGCGCATCTCGCCGGTGCCGAAGAAATTGCCGCCATTGGCGATGCTGCCGCCCAGGGCTGCGCCGCCGCCGCCACCGATGCTCTGCGCCAGCACGCCGTAGGCATTGCGACCCGAGGTGGTGACGCTGCCGTTCTGGTTCACCACCACGTCGCCGGCCCAGCCGTCGCTGGCCAGTTTGTTGGCCGAGCCGCCGAAGGTGAGATGGATGCCGTGCGCCGGATTCTTGTCGTCGGCACCGACCGGGTCCTTGACGGCCGCGCCGCCGTTGTTGTCCTGCGCGTCGGTCGAGAAGCTCTTCGCGATGCCGCCGCCACCGCCGATGCTCTGCGCGATGATCGCGCTGGCGTTGTGGCTCTGCGTGATGATGCTCGCGCCCGCCTCGTTCGTCACCGTCACCAGGCCGGACGACACCGCGCCGTCGGCGAGGCCCGTGCGGCCGCCGTCGGCGCCGAGCGTCAGATTGGTGTCCGACAGCGCACCGTTGCGCGAGCCGCCGACGCCGCCCATGCCGCCACCGCCGCTGATGCTCTGCGCCACGATGCCGTTGGCCAGTGCGCCGGTGGTCACGATGCTGCCGCCGGCCGCGTTGGTCACCTTCACGTCGCCTGCCGATCCGCCGCTGCCGCCGGTGCCGCCCACCCCGACCGACGCGTTGGCATCGCCCTTCGTGCCGGCGGCCGTGGCCGCGCCACCCTTGCCGCCACCGCCGCCGATGCTCTGCGCCAGGATGCCGTCGGACAGCGCACCCACGGTGCCGATGCTGCCGGCGTTGCTCACCGTCACGGTGCCGCCGGCGCCGCCACCGCCGGCCTGGCCGCCGATGCCGATCTTGGCCGTGATGCTCTTCGACTCGGTGCCGCCGTCGTCGTCCTGGTCGTCCTGGCTGGCGCCCAGGTCGTTCAGCGCGCCGGCGTCGGACTCGGGGTCGCCCAGCTTCGACAGCCGGACGTTCGTGCCGCTGCCGTTCGTGTTCGTGCTCGTGTCGGTGAGCAGTGCGTTGGCCTGGTCGACCAACGCCTGGGTCGACGTGAATTGCCCGATGCCACCGGCCTTGAAGGCCTGGCCGATGTTGTCCAGCGTCGTGTCTGTCGAGGCGACGCCGTTGCCGCCGTCGCCGGTCGACTTCTTGCTGCTCAGCGTGGTCGCGCTCTTGCCGCCCAGGCCGCCGCCGCCGCCGATGCTCTGCGCCACGATGGCCGGTGCGTCCGCGCCGAAGGTCACGATCGACGCGGTGGCGCTGTTGGTCACGCTGACTTGGGTGGTCGTGCTGAAGGTGGACCCGCCGTTGCCGCCCTTGCCGCCGATGCTGAGCGTGGCTGCGAAGTCGCCGTTGTCGCCATTGGCCTTGGCCGTGCCCGCGGCACCGCCGGCGCGCCCGCCACCGCCGCCGATGGCCTGCGCGACGATGCCGGAGGCGCCGTCGCCCAGCGTGAGGATCGCGCCGCCGTTGGTCGACTCCACGCCCAGCAGGGCGTTGCCGCCGCCGCCGCTCTTGCCGCCGATCGTGATGCTGGCGCCGATGCCGGTGCCGCCGCCGGTCGAGTTGGACTTGGCATCGCCGCCGCCGCCCGAGCCGCCACCACCGCCGATGCTCTGCACCAGCATGCCGTCGGCCGACTCGCCCGTGGTGACGATCAGGCCGCCGTTGTCCGCGCTGGCGTAGTTGCCGTCGCCCGCACCGCCGCCGTTGCCGCCGATCGCAGTGCTGACGGACGCGTTGAAGTTGCCGCCGTTCGCGGTCGAGGTGGCCTTGGCGTCGCCGCCCGTGCCGCCGCCGCCGCCGATGCTCTGGGCCACCATGCCGATCGAGCCCGTGCCCGTCGTGCCGATGAAGCCGGCGTTGTCGATGACGACCGTGTTGCCGGCGCCACCGGCGCCGCCCGTGCCGCCGATGGCGACGGACATCGACAGCGAGGGCAGGTTGTCCGGCGCATAGGTCTTGGCCTCGGCCGTCGATGCGGCGCCGATGCCGCCGCCGCCGCCGATGCTCTGCGCGACGATGCCGAAGCTGTCGGAGCCGCCAGTGCGGATGGTGCCGGCATTGGTACTGCCCTGGTCGGCGTTGTTGCCCACGGCCTGCGAGGTGCCGCCGCCGCCGCCGCTGCCGCCCACGGCTTCCTGCGCGCCGAAGACGCCGCTGATGTCGTCGCCGAATGCCGCGCCGCCCTTGCCGCCGCCGCCGCCGATGGATTGCAGTTCCATGCCCGACGAATGCTGCCCGGTGGTGGTGATGGCGCCACCGTTGAAGGCCGTCACGGTGCTGCCGTTGCCGCCGCCCGCGCCCGAGCCGCCGATGGTCAGGTTGATGCCGAGCCCGCTGCTCTTCGCATTGCCGCCGTTGCCGCCGCCGCCGCCGATGCTCTGGCCCATGAGGCCTGCCGACGCGCTGCCCGACGTGGTGATGCTGCCCTGGTTGGTCATCACCACCTGGGCGCCGTCGGCGCCGACGGCACCGCTGCCGCCGATCGACATCCAGCCCTTCGAATCGCCGCCGTTGCCGCCGCCGCCGCCGATGCTCTGCGCGAGCACGCCGGGCGAATCGGTGCTGCCGGTGCCGATCGAGCCGCCGGCCTGGTTGATGACCGTGACCGTGTCGCTGGCGCCGCCAGACGCGCCTTCGCCGCCGACCGAGCCGAT
>NZ_LYVO01000137.1 GCF_001984055.1 Variovorax sp. KK3 | reverse complement strand
GGTCCGCCAACCCCCTCACCGGGGGCAACACCAGCGGCCCGGCGAAGCCGGTTCCGCGGTGTTTCCCGACCGGGCCTGGCTTCGCCGGCCGGGCGGCAGCTGGAATCAGCGTGATCCCGTTGGCTGGGCGGGATCGACGTACCACCGCGTATTGATCAGCTCCGGCTCTTCGTGTGCCTGCAGCCGGGCCCAGTGGCGGTCGGCATCCTCGACGAAGAGGTCGCGTGCGATGGCTTGCGCGAGCCGGGTGGCGCCGATGGCCAGGCCGGGGATGTCGCCGGCCAGCGCGCCGTGGCTCATGGTCGCGCCCCAGTTGAAGAGGCGCATGCGGCCGAGCGCCTTCGACTCGTCGTGCGCCACGTCGCCGCGGCCGAGCAGTTCGAAGCCCGCGCCCAGGTAGGGAAAGCGCGCCGGCTCGGGATGGCGGGCGGCTTCGTCGGGCGCCACGTGGCGGGCCCAGGTATCGATGCGGCGCGTGTAGGGCGCGATCTCGGGGCGGTCCAGCAGGTCGACGTCGAAGCCGGTGCCGAAGATCACCGCGTCGAATCGTTCGCTGCCGCCATCGGGCAGTGCCACGGTCACGCCCTCGGCATCGGGCGCCACGTCCAGCCAGGGCGTGCCCAGCCGCAGCGTGAAGGCGGCATGCGCGTCGCAGCGCCGCACGCTTTCCCAGGGCGGCGGCACCTGCTCGTCGAAGATGTAGGTGTACACGCGCCATTTGCGCGCATCGTCCAGTCCTTCGAAGCCGCGCAGGAAGCCGTAGCTCGAAGCCGCCTTGCTCTTGTTCACCTGCGGCAGCTGCGCCCGGCGCGCGAAGAGCTGGACCTGCGCAGCGCCGGCCTCCAGCGCGCTGCCGGCGTTGTCGAATGCCGAGGCGCCCGCACCCAGCACGCCGACGCGGCGCCCCGCCAGCGCGGCGAAGTCGATGGCGTCGGCCGAATGAAAGACGCGACCGGCCGCGTGCGGGTCGTCCCGGCGCAGTGACGGAAAGTCGGGCCAGCGCGGCGCACCGCTGCCGTCGCGGCCCAGTGCCAGCACCAGCTGGCGGGCGCGCACCGTCTCGCGTCGGCCGCCAGGGCCTTCGAGTTCGAGGGCCAGCAGGCGGCCGCCATCGAGATGGGACACCGCGTGCAGCGCGACACCGTTGTCCACCGCCAGGCCGGCCGTGTCGCGCACCCACAGCAGGTAATCGCGCCAGTCGACACGGCCGATCTTGTGCAGCGCCTGCCAGCCTTCGGCGCCATGCTGCGCCTCGTACCAGGCACGGAAGTTCAGCGAGGGCACGCCGAGCTCGGGGCCGCCCACCTGCTTGGGGCTGCGCAGGGTCAGCATGCGCGCGTAAGTGCCCCAGGGGCCTTCGTCGCCGCGCTGGGCGCGGTCTATCACGCGGATGTTCGCGAGGCCTTCGCGGCGCAGCGCGAAGGCGGCGGTCTGGCCGCACATGCCGGCGCCAGCCACCAGCACGTCGAGCACGGGCGCGTCGTCGGTGGCCGACGTGTCGGGCAGCATCCAGGTGGCGGGCGGGACGTTGATGCGTTCGAGGTCGGCGCGTGCCTGCGCGGCGAGTACGTCCAGGGCCGCCAGGTTTCGCGGGCTGGTGGTGAACTGGGGCGGCACCGGCGGCAACGCGGTCGGGGAATGGGCTGACATGGTCCTGAAGATAATCCAGAAGATGATCGCCCTCGACTGCTACTACAGCCTCTCCTCGCCCTGGGCCTACCTCGGCGGCCCGCAACTGCAGGACATCGTGCGCCGGCACCACGTGCGCCTGACGCTCAAGCCCTACGACTTCCAGGCCGTGGTGCCGCAGACCGGCGGCATTCCGCTCAAGACGCGGCCCGAGGCGCGGCGCAGCTACCACGCGCTCGAACTGGCGCGCTGGCGCGACCACCTCGGCATGCCCTTGGTGCTGGAGCCGGCGCACTATCCGAAAGGAAAACCGGCCGACCCGGACTGGAACAAGTACCCCGGCTGGATGGTCATCGCCGCCCAGTTGCTGAGGCTCGACGCGCAGCCGCTGTCGCATGCGCTGCTGCGGGCGCTGTGGGCCGAGGAGCGCGACACCTCCGACGCGTCGGTGCGCATCGCGGTGGCCGGCGAGAACGGCTACGACGGCGCCGCGCTGCAGGCGATGGAGCGCGCGGCCGAAACCCAGGCGGCCTACCGCGCCTACAGCGAAGAGGCGGTCGCCCTCGGCGTGTTCGGCTCGCCGACCTTCGTGCTCGAAGGCGAGCGCTTCTGGGGCCAGGACAGGCTGGGCTTCCTCGACCGCGCCCTCGACCGCCTGCGTGACCGATAGGGGAACGGGCGCGGCGGATAATCCCCCGATGCGAATCCGCTTCACCAAGATGCAGGGCGCCGGCAACGACTTCGTCGTGCTGGACGAAACCCGCCATCCGATGGGCCTCAGTGCGGGGCAATACCGCTTTCTGGCCGACCGCCATTTCGGCGTCGGTGCCGACCAGATCCTCAGCGTGCGGCCCTCGCCCGCGGAGGGCATCGATTTCCAGTACGTGATCCACAACGCCGATGGCGGCGAGGTGGAGCAGTGCGGCAACGGCGCGCGCTGCTTCATGCGCTTCGTGCGCGAGCAGGGCCTCACGGGCAAAGACTCCGTGCGCGTGCAGACGCTGTCGGGCGTGATCGAGCCCAGGATGGGCGACGATGGCCGCGTCACCGTCGATATGGGCGCGCCGATCTTCGAGCCGCAGCGCGTGCCCTTCGACACCGCCGGCCTCGACCCGCAGCAGGACAACGGCTGGCACACCTGGCATCTGGCGCTCGGCACGCATGCCGAAAGTGCGAAGGTGTCGTTGGCGGTGCTGTCGATGGGCAACCCGCATGCGGTGCAGATCGTGGCCGACGTCGACACCGCACCGGTGGCGAAGCAGGGCCCGGCCATCGAGCACCATCCGCGCTTTCCGCAGCGCGTCAACGCCGGCTTCATGCAGATCGTCGACCGCACGCACGTGCGCCTGCGCGTGTTCGAGCGCGGCGCGGGCGAAACCCTGGCCTGCGGCACCGGCGCCTGCGCCGCCGTGGTGGCGGGCATCCGGCTCGGCCGGCTCGACTACCGCGTCGACGTCCAGACCCGCGGCGGACTGCTGACCATCGAATGGGCCGGCGGCAATGCGCCGGTGCTGATGACCGGACCCGCCGTCACCGTGTTCGAAGGCGACATCGAGGTGCCTGACGCCGCATGAATTCCATCCCCCAAGCCGCCATGAATCCCATCACCGAAGACGACATCGCCAACTACCTCGCGAACTCCCCCGACTTCTTCGAGCGCCATGCGCAACTGCTGGCACAGGTGCAGCTCACCAGCCCCCACGGCAGCCGTGCCGTGAGCCTGCAGGAGCGCCAGGCCGAGATGCTGCGCGAGAAGATCAAGGCGCTCGAGCACCGCGTGATGGACATGGTGCGCCACGGCACCGAGAACGTCGTGACGGCCGACCGCCTGCAGCGCTGGACGCGCGGCCTCCTGACCACCCGCGACCCACGCGCGCTGCCCACGCGCATCGCGGCCGACCTGCAGACGCTGTTCCTGGTGCCGCAGGTCGCGATCAAGATCTGGGACTGCGACGGCAGCTATGCGAGCGAGGCCTACGCACAGGGCGTGAGCGAGGACATGAAGGCGCTGGCCACCTCGCTGACCACGCCCTACTGCGGCGTCAATGCCGGCTTCGACGTCGCGGGGTGGCTGTCGGAGCCGCAGGCGGCCGTGTCGATGGCGCTGATCGCGCTGCGGCCCGAGGCCGAGTCGCCGGCTTTCGGCCTTCTGGTGCTCGCGTCGCCGGACGCGCAACGCTTCCATGCCGACATGGGCACCGACTTCCTGGAGCGCATCGCCGAGCTGGCCTCGGCAGCGCTGTCGCGGCTACGCCCTTGATGGCGCGCTGGCGGCGCGTGCTCGTGGGCACGCTGGCCGCGCTGTTGCTGGGTTATTTGGCGGTCTACGCCGTGGTCTGGCGCGAGGCGCACGTACGGCTGGCGCAGCCGCCGGCCCAGGCGGCCGACGTGGCCCTGGTGCTCGGCAACCGCGCCTACCGCGACGGCCGCCCCAATCCCTGCCTGACCGGGCGCGTCGACACCGCCATCGCACTCGCGCGCGCGGGCCTGGTGCGGCAACTGCTGTTGTCGGGCGGTGTGGACCGCGAGGACGGCCGAATCGAAGCCGAGGTCATGCGGGAGCACGCCCGGGCCGAAGGCTACGAAGGCGCGTTGCTGGTGGAGCCGGTGTCGCAGTCCACCCGCGAGAACCTGTCGATGTCGCGCCCGCTGCTGGAGGCCGCGGGCGCGCAGCGCGTGATCGTCGTCAGCGAGCCCTACCACCTGTGGCGGGTGCAGCGGCTGGTGCAGGCCGCCGGCTTCGATCGCCGCTTCGACGTGCAGTACGCCGCCGCGCCCACCACCTGCTGGCAGCGCTGGGGCATGGCCTTCCGCGGCGCGTTGCGCGAGCCGCTGGCCATCGTGAACAATGCGGCGAATGGCTACCTCCACTGAATCCCCGCTCGTCGAGAAGTATCTCGAGTACGTGCGGGTCGAGCGGCGGCTGGCGGCGCGCACGGTCGAGCTCTACGCGATCCACTTGCAGGGCTTGGCCGAAAGGGCCCAGGCGGCCGGCCTGGCGCTGACGCAGGTGCATACCGCCCACGTGCGCCGCTGGATGGCGCAGCTGCACAGCGCCGGCCACGAGTCGCGCGGCATCGCCTTGATCCTGTCGTGCTGGCGCAGTTTCTACCGCTGGCTGGGGCACGAGGGACTGATCACCTCGAACCCCGTGCAGGACGTGCACGCGCCGAAGGCCGGCCGGCCGCTGCCGAAAGCGCTGGCAGTCGACGAAGCCGTGCAGCTCGCCGAGCTGCACGACGAAGATGCCGACCCCTGGACCGAGGCGCGCGACCGCGCGATCGTCGAGCTGCTCTACGGCTGCGGCCTGCGGGTTGGCGAGCTGACCGGGCTGGACCTGCGCGCCAGCGGCACCGCGCTGGGTTGGGTCGACCTCGACGCCAGGGAGGCCAGCGTGCTCGGCAAGGGCAGCAAGCGCCGCATCGTCCCGGTGGGCGCCAAGGCGGCCGAGGCGCTGCTTGCATGGATCGCGGTGCGCGACGAATGCCCGGCACTGCCCGTCGCCCGCCTGCGCGATCCGGCCGCTGCCGCCGCGCTCTTCATCGGCCGCACGGGCATGCGCCTGTCTTCCCAAGCGGTCTGGCGGCAACTGCGCGGCCGCGGCCTCAAGGCCGGGCTGGCCACGCCGGTGCATCCGCACATGCTGCGCCACTCCTTCGCCAGCCACGTGCTGCAGTCCAGCAGCGACCTGCGGGCAGTGCAGGAACTGCTGGGCCACGCCAACATCTCGACCACGCAGATCTACACGCGGCTGGATTTCCAGCATCTGGCGAAGGCCTACGATGCGGCGCATCCGCGTGCGAAGGCGAAGGCGAAGACGAAGTAATCGAGACTTTGCCTGTTGATGGTCAGGATCGATGTGGTGAGTTGAATCGCAGCCAGTCCTTGCAGAGCTTCCTGAACGAGCGACTGTTCTCGAACGCCATTTCGAGGTTCATTCGAGCGGTAAATGCAGGCTGGTCGGTCGTCTCGTTGTAGCCCACTCCGCCCATTCGCCGCGCCATCCAGCCCTTCGCGTTGCGAGGTATCTCCGCTTCGCGCGAACCCTGCGACGCGTCGAAAGTGAAGTTGCGGTGCCCATGCAGCGAAGCAGCGGCGGCGATGAACCAAGCCTCGTACTCCCTGTTCGCAAGCACGACGGATACGTGGCGATGCGGAACAATGGCTTGTGCTCGTTGAAGAATCTCAGGTCCCCGCGCCGCTGGACAGTCGTCATCCGCGTCGAGCAACACCAGGATCAAGCCATCGTCTCCGCACTTGGCGGCAGCCAGCAGCAGATGACGGCGAAACTCGTCTTCCTTGTTCAGGAACCGATCTTTGTAGACCCGGATGGGAGCTGGAACATGCAGCGTCGCATGAGGTGTCTGCCACTCGCAAACGCGACGAAGGAGCACTGGAAGGGCTGCAGCCTCCCCCTGGCCCTCGACAATGGAAGCAACCGTGATCAAGTAGCTGCTCGCCCGAAGAGTTCGATCTGCTTCTGACCTTGCGCTTCGAGCACGTCGCGATCGGGTGCCAATTGATTGAGCCGAAGCAGTTCGCCCGCGGAGAAGAGGTGGTCACGCATCGTCGAACGCGAAGCGGCGTCCAATGGAGCGATGCGGGTTTCACCGCCTTCCGACAGAACCGCCAGCAACGAGTCGGCGTCGAGATTCCGATCGTCCAGGAGATCTGGGCTGTGGCTTGTAACGATGACTTGCGTTTTCCGTGAGGCTCGGACCAGAGCTTCTCTGAGCGCAGCGCTTGCCGCAGGATGCAGAGCGGTTTCAGGCTCCTCTACGCCAATCAGTGATGGCGCGTGGTCCCTATTGCCTTGGAAAAGGGCGGTCAGCACACCCAATGCTCGAAGCGTGCCGTCCGACATGTTTTGTGCCAGGAATTTCCAAGGATCTTTAGACCCCGCCATGTCTTGGCGAAATTCCAGCGTTTCCATCGGGCCGATTTTTTTCCTTTCGACGCCCTGCACCATCGGTGCGACAGTCTGCAGATACTCTTCAATGACGCGCATGGCGTCAGGCGCCACCCGTTCGAGATGGCCGATGACACTTGCAACGTTTTCACCTGCGGATTTCAGCAGGCGGCCATCTTGCGGGTTCTGCATCTCACGCATGAGCTTCGGGTTCAGGTTGTAGAAGCCCATTGACGTCAACGCATCGAAGACCGGCCTGAACGCGGTGAGCCCCGACAGGCTGACCAAGGCGAGTCGATCGGGCGTGACTGCCGGAAACGTCGCCTCGCTGCTCTTCTTGAGCACGCCTTTCTCGATCTTGAAGAATGGCCCCTTGCCCAAGCCGCCAAGAACGCATTCTTCCGTCTGAACTTCATTGCCGAACTCTTGCCGGCTCCCGACTCCGAAAGCGTAATGACCAAGTACGCCATTCGGCAGCATGAACTCAAGCCGTATGCCGAAGTGGGTCGGGTGACCATTGGACCGGCGGCGAACCTCGGACAGGCCGCCTCTGCTGTTCAAAGCATTCTCCAATGAGCCCGTCAAGGCATCGGACACCAGGTGCAGGGCGTCCAGGAAGTTGCTTTTTCCGGAACCGTTCGATCCCACGAGATAGGTCAACGGGCTCAATTGGACGTCGCAGCTACCGATGCTTCGGTAATTGCGAAGAACCACGCGTCGTATGAAAACGGGAGCGCTCAACGTAAAAGGCCTTTCAAGCCAGGTTGCCGATTCTTCGGGTGAAGTTAGGCCATGGGTGGCCCAACGCAGTGCCGATGTAGTTTCGCACGCCGAACCGACGAAAGCACTGGAAGCTTCAGCGGCGAGAATGCAGACCCTCATGAAATCTCTACGCCTGCGGCCCGGCAAGGAACGCTCCCTGCTGCGCCGCCATCCCTGGGT
This sequence comes from Variovorax sp. KK3, assembly GCF_001984055.1. GTDB lineage: Bacteria > Pseudomonadota > Gammaproteobacteria > Burkholderiales > Burkholderiaceae_C > Variovorax. The sequence continues at coordinate 2,320 of NZ_LYVO01000137.1, read as the reverse complement.
TTTCGATTCGGCCATCGCCAAGGGCGGCGGCGATGCCGGCGAGACCGTGCGCATCGAAGCGGAAGACGGCCGATTCCTGGCCTGGGCCGCGTTCAGCCCGCATTCGAAGATCCGGGCGCGGGCTTGGAGCTTCGACGAGAAGCAGCGCATCGACGCGGCCTTCATGGCGCAGCGCGTGCAGGCTGCGGTGGCCGCGCGGCAGCTGTTCGACATCCGGAGCGACGGCGTCCGGCTGGTGCATGGCGAGGCCGACGGGCTGCCGGGGCTGATCGTCGACCGCTACGGCGACACCTTGGCGGCGCAGTTCCTGTCGGCCGGCGCCGAACGCTGGAAGGGCCAGATCGCCGATGCGTTGCTGGCGGCCACCGGGCTCGCGAAGTTGTACGAGCGCTCCGATGCCAGCGGCCGCGAGCGCGAAGGGCTGCCGCCGGTCACCGGCTGGCTGCGCGGCACCGGGCCGACCGAACTCGCGATCCGCGAGCACGACTGGCAGCTGACGCTCGATGTCGCCACCGGCCACAAGACCGGCTTCTACCTCGACCAGCGCGACAGCCGCCGGCGCTTTGCCGAGCTCGCGCGGCAGCGGCGCTTTCGGAGCGTGCTCAACTGCTTCTGCTACACGGGCGGCTTCACCGTCGCGGCGCTGGCCGGTTTGAAGGCGGCCGATGCGCTCGACGGCGCGGCGCTGGTGTCCATCGACTCGTCGCTCCCCGCGCTCGAGCGTGCGCGGGCGCACGTGGCGCTGAACGGCTTTGCCGGTGCGAACACCGAATTCCTGGACGCCGACGTCAATGCCTCGCTGCGCCGATTTCTCGACGAGGGACGGCGCTTCGATGCCATCGTGCTCGACCCGCCCAAGTTCGCGCCCACCGTGGCCCATGCCGAGCGCGCGGCACGTGCCTACAAAGACCTCAACCGGCTGGCGCTGAAGCTGCTGGAGCCGGGCGGGGTGCTGCTGACCTTCTCCTGCTCGGGCGGCATCGGCGCCGACCTGTTCCACAAGATCGTGGCCTCGGCCGGCATCGACGCAGGGGTTGACGGATTCATCAGCGAGCGCCTGGGTGCGGCGCCCGACCACCCGATGACCATCGAGTTCCCGGAGGGCGAGTACCTCAAGGGGCTGGTGGTGGTGCGCAAGTAGCCCTGCCCACAACCGTCGGTGTTTTGCCCTTGGCAGAAGCGGGGCCGGGGGCGCGTGGCTAAACTTTCCGCCTTCCTGCCTTTCCCACATTCCCGGAGCACCCATGGCCCTCATTCCCGCCACCATCCTCACCGGCTTCCTAGGCTCCGGCAAGACCACGCTGCTCAAGCGCATCCTGAGCGAGGCGCATGGCCAGAAGATCGCCGTCATCGAGAACGAGTTCGGCGAGGAGAACATCGACAACGACATCCTGGTCACGGAGTCGAAGGAGCAGATCGTTCAGATGAGCAACGGCTGCATCTGCTGCACCATCCGCGAAGACCTGCGCGAGGCGCTGCAACTGCTGGCGGCCAAGAAGCGCAAGGGCCTGCTCGACTTCGACCGCGTCGTGATCGAAACCACCGGCCTGGCCGACCCGGGCCCGGTGGCGCAGACCTTCTTCATGGACGACGAGATCGCCGAGAGCTACCTGCTCGACTCGATCCTGACCCTGGTGGATGCCAAGCATGCGCCGCAGCAGCTCAACGACCGGCAGGAGGCGCGCCGCCAGGTCGGCTTTGCGGACCAGATCTTCATCAGCAAGAGCGAGCTGGTCGCCAAGGAGGAAACGGAGGCGCTGGTCCATCGTCTCAAGCACATGAACCCGCGCGCGCCGCAGAAGACCGTGCATTTCGGCGACGTGCCGCTCAAGGACGTGTTCGACCTGCGCGGCTTCAACCTGAACGCCAAGCTCGACATCGACCCGGACTTCCTGAAGGAAGAAGGGCATGACCACGACCACGACCATGAACACGGCGAGCACTGCGACCACCCGTCGCACGCGCACGAAGGCCACGGCCACCATCATCACCACGACGACGACGTGAAGAGCTTCGTCTTCCGCGCCGACCGGCCCTTCGACCCGGCCCGGCTGGAAGATTTTCTGGGCGCCATCGTCAACATCTACGGCCCGCGCATGCTGCGCTACAAGGGCGTGCTGCACATGCAGGGCACCGAACGCAAGGTCATCTTCCAGGGCGTGCACCAGCTGATGGGCAGCGACCTCGGCCCGGCCTGGGGCCCGGACGAACAGCGCAACAGCCGCATGGTGTTCATCGGAATCGATCTCCCGAGGGAAATCCTGGAGCAGGGCCTGGAGCAGTGCCTGGTTTGACCTGAAAAGCCCGAAGGCCACCGCTG
>NZ_LYVO01000136.1 GCF_001984055.1 Variovorax sp. KK3 | reverse complement strand
CCCCATGACGACCCGCCCCGCCGACACCCTGACCCTGACCCGCCCCGACGACTGGCATCTGCACGTGCGCGATGGCGCCGCGCTCGAAGCGGTGGTGCCGCATTCGGCACGCCAGTTCGGCCGTGCGCTGATCATGCCGAACCTGCGCCCGCCGGTCACCACTGCCGAGCAGGCGCAGGCCTACGGCGACCGCATCCGCGCTGCCGTGCCCGAGGGACTGAGCTTCGAGCCCGTGATGTCGATGTACCTCACCGACAACCTGCCGCCCGACGAGATCGCCCGCGCCGCCGCGGCCGACGTCTGCGCGCTCAAGCTCTACCCGGCTGGCGCCACCACCAACAGCGATGCCGGCGTGACCGACATCCGCAAGACCTACCCCACGTTGGAAGCGATGCAAAAGCACGGGCTGCTGCTGCTGGTGCACGGCGAGGTCACCGACCCGGCAGTGGACCTGTTCGATCGCGAGGCCGTGTTCATCGACCGCGTGATGATTCCGCTCAGGCGCGACTTCCCCGAACTCAAGATCGTGTTCGAGCACCTGACCACGAAAGAAGGTGCCCACTACGTGCGCGACGCGGACCGCTTCACCGCCGCCACCATCACCGCGCACCACCTGCTCTACAACCGCAACGCCATCTTCACCGGCGGCATCCGGCCACACTACTACTGCCTGCCGGTGCTCAAGCGCGAGACCCATCGCCTGGCGTTGGTCGAGGCGGCCACCAGCGGCAGCACGCGATTCTTCCTCGGCACCGACAGCGCGCCGCATCCGGCCCACCTGAAGGAGCATGCGCTGGGCTGCGCCGGCTGCTACACCGCACTGACCGCGCTGGAGCTGTATGCGGAAGCCTTCGACCACGCCGGCGCGCTGGACAAGCTGGAGGGCTTCGCGAGCTTCCATGGCGCCGACTTCTACGGGCTTCAGCGCAACAGCGACACCGTCACGCTCCGCCGCGAGAGGTGGACCTTGCCCGAGACCGTGCCGTACGGCGACGCGACGCTGAAGCCGCTGCGGGGCGGCGAGCAGGTCGCGTGGCGTGTCGTGGAAGCCTGAGCCATGAGCGGCCCCGTCGCATTCCTGATCGACGCCGACAACCTGAGCGATGGCAACGCGATCCGTCACGCCTTCGAGCAACTGACCGAGCTGGCCGGCCCGGTGGCGGTTCGCCGCGCCTACGGCAGTGCGGAAAATCTCAAGGGCCTGGCGTCGGTGATCGGTGAACTGGCGATCCAGCCTTGCCAGACCTTTGCGCTGTCCAAGAACACCACCGACGCGGCACTGGTCGTCGGTGCGATGGAACTGGCCTGCGAGCAGATGCCATCGGTGGTGGCGATCGCGTCCGGCGACCTGGATTTCTTTCCGCTCGCGGTGCGGCTGCGTGAACGGGGAGTTCGGGTCATCTGCTTCTCGCTCGCCAACAAGCTGCACGACGAGGTGAGGGCGGCTTACCACCAGTGCTTCATCGTCGGCAGCGCACCGGCCCGGTCGAAGCCCGCGGCGGCAGACAGCGTTCCGGCCAAGACGGCAGCGAAGAAGGCGACCGCGAAGAAGGCAGCTTCGAAGAAAGCGGCGCCGAAGCCGGCGGCCAGAAAGGCCGCTGCGAAGAAGGCGACCAAGCCAACGGCGCCGCCTGTCGAAGCCAGCGAGCCGCCTGGCGTGCGGGACATCCTGAACGCCGCGCCCGAGCTTCGAAGCGGGCAGGCGCTCGCGTTGAACGGGGTCATCGGGCATCTGCAGCAGTTGGCAGAGGCCGAGGCGGCGAAGCCCATGAAGCTGCTCAAGAAGCACCCGGCGCACTTCGAATTGCTGCCCGCCGACAAGCCCAACAAGGTCCGGTGGCTCCAGGCGCCGGATGCGTAGGCTTGGACGCGTTTCGTGCCGTTGACTTGACGGCGCCGTGGTTCGCGCCTTGGCGCGACACCGGGTCCGGCGTGCTGTCCTCGGTGCTCCACGGTGCGACGGTCGCGCAGGCGCTCGATGCGCATGCCGGCTCTGTTGGGCGCACCTTCGTCCCGCACCATTGTTTGGCGCCCGGGCGGGCTTATGAAGCCCACATCGCACAGAGTGGCGCCGTGCCCACGCGCGACAACCTGCATGACTTCTTCAATGGCCTGGCGTGGCTGCGCTTTCCGGGCACCAAGCAGCGACTCAACGAACTCCAGGCGGCCGAGATCGCGCGTGACGGCGTCTGCGCGACGCGCGGGCCGCTGCGCGATGCGCTGACGCTGTTCGATGAAAACGGAGCGGTGCTCGATGCGCCGGCGGCGCTGTGGGCAGCGCTGCTGGCGCGCGACTGGAAGCGCCTCTTCGTGCACGAACGGCCGTTGTGGCGCGAAGCCCGCCTGCTCGTCTTCGGCCATGCCTTGCTCGAAAAGCTCGTCGCGCCGCGCAAGGCGCTCACGGCGCACGTCCTGTGGGCACCCGGGGCGGTACACGCGATCAGCGTCGACGATTCGGCCATGGCGGCCGAGCTCGATCCCCGGCACCTTCGCGGCAAGCCTTTCGCACCATTGCCGGTGCTGGGCGTGCCTGGATGGTGGGCCGCCAACGAGGGGCCGGGCTTCTACGACGACGCGGCGGTTTTCAGGCCACCGGGCCCTCCGCGGCGTCCCCGGCCGGGCAGTTTGCTTTATCCCGAGTGAGCGTAGTGGCGTGTTCGAAGCGCGCGGACTTTTGCTCCTATCATCGCGCCGAGCCGGCCGCCGCCCCGAGCGCCAGTAGCCTTCAGGTGCCCCTCGTGCCCGGACTGCGCCAGCTTGAAAATGACTGTCGAGGCCCCCAATTGCCCGCCTAGGCGGGCGCCTTCGCCCGAACCCACGGAGAAATCAGCTTGAAACGCATCCTTCTGTTCGTTTTGACCAACGTGATGGTGGTCGCGGTGCTGGGCGTCGTCGCCAGCCTGCTCGGCGTCAACCGCTACCTCACGGCCAACGGCCTCAACCTCACGGCCCTGCTGGGCTTCGCGCTGGTGATGGGCTTCGGCGGCGCGATCATCTCGCTCCTGATCAGCAAGCCCATGGCCAAGTGGTCGGCGGGCGTGCGCATCATCAACGACCCGCAGTCGCCCGACGAGGCCTGGATCGTGCAGACCGTGCGCAAGTTCGCCGACAAGGCCGGCATCGGCATGCCCGAGGTCGGCATCTTCGAAGGCGAGCCCAATGCCTTCGCGACCGGCGCGTTCAAGAACTCGTCGCTGGTGGCCGTCTCCACCGGCCTGCTCGCCAACATGACGCGCGAAGAGGTCGAGGCCGTGATCGGCCACGAGGTGGCGCACGTGGCCAACGGCGACATGGTGACGATGACCTTGATCCAGGGCGTGATGAACACCTTTGTCGTGTTCCTCTCGCGCGTGATCGGCTATGCGGTCGACAGCTTCCTGCGCCGCGGCAGCGACAACAACTCGGGCCCCGGCATCGGCTACATGATCACCACCGTGGTCCTGGACATCGTGCTCGGCTTCGCCGCCGCGATCGTCGTGGCCTGGTTCTCGCGCCAGCGCGAGTTCCGTGCCGATGCCGGCGCCGCCCAGCTGATGGGCCGCAAGCAGCCGATGGTCAATGCCCTGGCCCGCCTCGGCGGCCTGACCCCCGGTGAGTTGCCGAAGGCCGTCGAAGCCATGGGGATCACCGGCAGCATCGGCAAGCTGTTCGCGACGCACCCGCCGATCGAGGAGCGCATCGCGGCGCTGCAGAACAACGCTCAGGCCTGATCAACAGGCGAGTTCAACGGGCAACCTGTTCAACGCAGGGTTGCTCCAAGTTGGCGCCGAGTATCGCCACGACGTCTTGACGTTCGCCGAGCAAGCGAACCACATCGAGATGGTCCTCCGCTTCAAAGTAGAACCATTGGGCGGGGAAACCTGTGATGCGCGAGGTGCGAAGCCTCGGTATCTCGCACAGCTTCCCCAGCCTTGGCGAACCCATGGCGGGCATGCGCTCGATGGGTTTCAGTGCGGCAAGGGCTGCATCGAAGAAGCGCTCGCCAAGGGCGTGATCGCCCGCCTTGACGTAGAACTGCACTGCATCGACGAGATCCTGTTCAGCCAGCGGCCTGAGTGTCGCTCTCTTCAACGCGAGCGTCCCAGTGCCCGCTCCTTCAGCTCGGCGGCGACCTGCCGCGTGACCACGCGGCCCTTGCCCGACTCGAGCCCGTCCTTGATCAGCTCGCGCAGCTGTTTCTTGGCTTGATCCTCCTGGTCCTTGCGGATCAGCTCGCGAAGATACTCGCTCGTGTTTCCGTAGGCGCCCGATCGCACACGTTGATCGACGTAGCTGCGCAAGGCTTCGGGAAGCGGAAAGCTCATGGTGTTGGCACTCATGGCGAAATCCTGAGATGGCTATCAATAGTTGTCAATATCTTGGTCGTGTCGACGGTCGGTTTCGGCGTCAGACATCGCTCAGACATCGCTTATAGCCCGCGCCACCGCTTCGGCCACCTTGATCCCATCCACCCCCGCCGACAGGATGCCTCCCGCATAGCCGCCGCCTTCGCCGGCCGGATACAGCCCGCGCACGCTCGGGCTCTGAAGATCCTCGCCGCGCGCGATGCGAATGGGCGAGGACGTGCGCGTTTCGACGCCGGTCAGCACCGCGTCGTGCAGATCGAAGCCCTTGATCTTGCGCCCGAAGGCCGGAAAGGCTTCGCGCATGGCCTCGACGGCGTAGGCGGGCAGGGCGGCGTGCAGGTCGGTCGGTGTCACGCCCGGCTTGTAGGAAGGCTCGACGCTGCCCAAGGCCGTCGACGGCTTGCCTGCGATGAAGTCGCCGACGAGCTGGCCCGGTGCGCGGTAGTCGCTGCCGCCGAGCTCGAAGGCCCGCGATTCGAGGGCGCGCTGCATCACGATGCCGGCCAGCGGCGAGCCGGTGGCGCCGTTTTCCCAGCCCGGGTAGTCGCGCGGATCGATGCCCACCACGATGCCCGCGTTCGCATTGCGCTCGTTGCGCGAATATTGGCTCATGCCGTTGGTGACGACGCGATTCGGCTCGCTGGTCGCGGCCACCACGGTGCCGCCGGGGCACATGCAGAAGCTGTAGACCGAGCGGCCGTTGCTCGCGTGATGCACCAGCTTGTAGTCGGCCGCGCCGAGCATGGGGTGTCCGGCGTGCCGGCCCCAGCGCGCGCGGTCGATCAGGCCCTGCGGGTGCTCGACGCGAAAACCGATCGAGAAAGGCTTCGCCTCGATGTCCACGCCGCGCGCGTGCAGCATCTCGAAGCTGTCGCGTGCGCTGTGGCCCAGCGCCATCACCACATGGTCCGCGCGCAGCTCATGGGTGTGGCCCGTGGACTGGTCGAGCACCATGAGCCCGCGCAGGTGGCCGTTCTCGACCAGCACGTCGGTCACGCGCTGCTCGAAGCGGATCTCGCCGCCCAGCGCCACGATCTGCTCGCGGATGTTTTCGACCACCTTCACCAGTTTGAACGTGCCGATGTGCGGGTGCGCGACGTAGAGGATCTCCGGCGGCGCGCCGGCCTTGACGAACTCTTCCATCACCTTGCGGCCCAGAAAGCGCGGGTCCTTGATCTGGCTGTAGAGCTTGCCGTCGGAAAAGGTGCCTGCGCCGCCCTCGCCAAACTGCACGTTGGATTCGGGGTTGAGCACGCTCTTGCGCCACAGGCCCCAGGTGTCCTTGGTGCGCTGGCGCACGGTCTTGCCGCGCTCCAGCACGATGGGGCGGAAGCCCATCTGCGCCAGCAGCAGCGCGCAGAAGATGCCGCACGGACCGAAGCCCACCACCACGGGCCGGGGCGTGCCTTCCGACGCGCGCACCGGCGGACGGTAGACCATGTCGGGCGCGGGCTGAACGTGGGGCCTGCCGGCATGGCGCGCGAGCACGGCGGCTTCCTGCGTCGAATCGACCAGCGCGACATCGACGATGTACACCGTCAACAGCTCGGCCTTGCGCGCATCGAAGCTGCGCTTGTAGACGTGGTGCGAGGCAATCTCGCCGACTGCCACGCCCAGCGTGGAAGCGATCAGCGCGGGCAGCGCCTCGGGCGGATGGTCGAGGGGGAGCTTGAGTTCGGAGACTCGGATCATGGCGGGCGGCCCGTGGTGATCGGGCAGGTGGCTCGTGACGGAGCAGGGATTGTAAAGTCGCGGTTTGAGAACGCGACATGACCTTCTTCATTCGATTGTCGACGGCGGAAGAAGCGTTGCTAGAGCGGGCCGCCAAAGCGCTGCGCGTAAGCAAGGCGGAGTTCGCACGCCGCAGCATCCGCGTCCATGCAGCCGAAGTGCTCCGATCTGACAAGTCAGCGGCCCACCTTGACGCGCTCTACATCGGGTGAGGTGGCGGATTGCGCAGGCCTCAACACGTCACTTCGCCGGCAAAGCGAGCAATCATGAAGCGATTGCAGAACAAGCACGGTCGGCCTTATTAAGACCATGTTCAAGGGTCTCGCCAGGGTAAGCCGACAGAGCCGGCCCTTGATGCTGGCCATGCAGGCACGGCTAGGCGGCGCCCCAGGCCGAAGCGATAATCCGCCCCGTGAAGCGCGCCGGACCGCCGCTGGTGCATGTCCCGAAAGGGCGCACTGGAGGAAAGTCCGGACTGCACAGGACAGCGCAGGAGCTAACGGCTCTCCACCGTGAGGTGAGGATCAGAGCAACAGAGACGAGTCGGCCGGGGCAACCCGGTCGGGTGAAACGGGCAATCTCTGCGCGCAGCAACACCAAGTAGGCCAGCATCGAGGCGGTTCGCTGAGTTGGCGGGTAGGTGGCATCGAGCCGTTCCGGCGACGGGCGGCCCAGAGTAATGGCGGTCACGCCGGGGGAAACCCCGGTGCACAGAATCCGGCTTACAGGCGCGCTTCACATTTTTTCGAGAGGGTGCCGTCGACCCTGTTCGGCAACGTCCTGCGGCGTCGGCTTGAGCCGGCCGATGGCGATCAGCAGCGCGGCCATGACGGAGAAACCCAGTGCGACCCCGACCGCGTTGATCAACGCGCGCTCGTAACCCAGCGCGCCCACGTCGATGAAGGGATAGGGGTACACGCCCGCGATTTCGCCGCGCACCAGCGCATACGCCAGGTAGCCCAGCGGGTAGGCCCACCACCGCGGAATGTCGCGCCAGCTCAGTCCGCGCGCCGGCACCGCGAGCCACCACCAGGCCAGGTAGAGCAGCGGCATCGCGTAGTGCAGCAGCACATCGGCGAGCCAGGCGAGGCCCCGTGGCGCCCAGATGTGGCGCAGCACGAAGAAGTACACCAGCCCCACGATCGCGATGTTGGCCGCGATGGCGCTCGCCACGCCGGGGCCTCGCAGGAAGCGCCAGGCCGCCGCTTCGCTGCGCGTGGCCGCGGCCGTGAGCGCCAGTGCGACCAGCAGGTTGGTCAGGATGGTGAAGTAGCCCAGGTACATGAACACGCCCCAGGCTGCACCTCTGTGGTTGCCGATGGCCAGGCCGATCGACAACCAGAGCTGCAGGGCCAGCGCCGCCCAGCCCAATGCGGCGCCCGCGACGGCCAGGGGGCGCATCGCGGAGGAAGGCGTGGCGGCGTCGTGCATAGCGGGCCGGCGCGATTCAAAAGCGTTCGTGCGGCAGCAGGTAGCGCCATTGCCCTTCGAGCAGCCCCGACAGCGGCACCCGCCCGATGCGCAGCCGACGCAGCCCCAGCACCTGCAAATGGGCGTCGCGGCATCGGTGCGCCACCTCTCCCTGCCGAGGCCCCTTGAGCGCGAAGCGCAGACCCGTGTGGCCTTCGGCCTGCTGGCTGATGCTGATGCGCGCCGGCGCCTGGTTGAGCCGCGCCAGCTGCTCGGGGCCCACGGGGCCGGCCACGTCCACCATGAGTTCGTGCTCCAGCAGCGCGGCGTCTTCCGTCAGGCGGCGCTCGATGCGCCATTCCTGCGTGAACACCACCAGGCCGCTGGCGCCGGTTTCCAGCGGCGTCATGCAGCGCTGGCCCGCCGCATGACGCGGCAGGAAGCGCAGGCCGGCGCGTTCGGGCGCATGGTGGTTCGCAGGCACCAGCAGGCGGTGCGACTGGTCGGTCGCCAGGCCCGCGGGCTTGTGCAGCAGCAGCGTGACCGGCGCGACGGGCACGGGGCGCGCGCCGGTCTCGATCTCGACCTGCTGCCCCACCTGCACACGCGTCTGCGGCAGCAGCACCGGCTCGCCGTCGACGCGCACCGCGCCGTTCTCGATCAGCAATTCGGCCTCGCGCCGCGAGCAACTCGCCTGCGCGGCCACGCGCTTGGAAAGCCGGATGCCGTCGCCGCTGCTGCCGTCGTCGTTCATCGCGACTCGCCGAGCTGCCGAATGCGTTCGACGTGCGCCGCCAGCGAGCGCGCGGCCACCGGCCACATGCGCTCGGGCACGTCGTCGTAGGCGATCGGCAGCCAGTCTTCCGGCGTGCCCTGCGGCAGCTTCTGCATCGCCGCGGCGATCTTGGCCTCGCGCTTCAGCCGGTGCGCCTTCAGGTGCGCGATGGCCGCGCGCGCCTCGCCGAGCACGTGGCCGTGCGCGGGCAGGATGAAGCGCACGTCGCCGTCGGCGCAGGCGGCATCGAGCCGGTCCAGCGAATCGAGGTACGCGTTCATGTTGCCGTCGGGCGGGTCGATCACCGTCGTGCTACCGTTGAGCACGTGGTCGCCGGAGAAGAGCAGGCCGTCTTCCTCGAGCACCAGGCACAGGTGGTTGGCCGCATGGCCGGGCGTGTGGATGGCACGCAGCGTGTGCGTGTTGCCCTGGTCGTCCTTCAGCTGAAGCCGTTCGCCGTCCTGCAGAGCCCGTTCGGGCACGAAGTACGAGGCCGGGCGCGCCGTCGGCAGCGAGGCCAGCCCGAAGATCGGCGGCTTCGACGCGCACAAGGCCTGCAGCGGTGCTGCGCCGGGCGAATGGTCGGCGTGCGAATGGGTGCAGACGATCTGGCGGATGTCGCCGCTGGTGGCCTGGTGCAGCCGCTCGATGTGCGCCGGGTCGTTCGGCCCCGGGTCGATCACGATGTAGCCCGACGCCGCGTCGCCCACGATGTAGCTGTTGGTGCCGGGGCCGGTCATCGCGCCCGGGTTGGGCGCGGTCAGGCGGCGCAGGTTCTTCAGCAGCGCCACCGGCGCTTCGCTCTGCCAGCCGAGCTCGTGCACGATCTGACCGTCGGGGCACACCATCGCCAGCTCGCCGAAGGGAAATTCGTGTTCCATGTAGCGCGCTTCCTTGCCGCGCAGCAGGCCGGCGCGCGGGCAGCTGGTCCACAGCGGGCCTTCGCCGCCGGGCCGCTGGCTGCAGGCATCGAGCACGGCGTCGACCGTCGCGAAGGGCGCCAGGCGTTCGAGCGTGCGCACCGTGGGGAAGATCATGAAGAAGCTGCCTGCCTTGTGCCGCTCCAGCGCATCCGCGGGGCGCACCCAGCAAGGTTCGAACTGCTCGGATTCGTCCGCCGAAGGCTCCTGGCCTTCGGGCATGCGCGCCACCAGGAAGGGCACGTCGAAGCGCTTGGGCAGGTCGCGGTCGGTGATCCAGTGGGCCAGGGTGTAGACGCCGTCGGTCGCCAGCAGCAGCCCGCGCGCCGTGCACTGGTCGGCCAGCGCGATCGCCGAGGTGGTGCTGCGGTCCATGGTCGCCAGGATGTCGGCGCCGACCGGCCGGCCATCGGTGTGGCGCGCGAGCAGCACGCCCAACTCCTCGAAGCATTCACGCACCGCCGCGACCGACTCGGTGAGCTGCCGGTCGCCCTGGGCGGGCCGGCGCGTGGCGACCGCCTGCGCGGCGGCGTCCGACGCTTCGATGCGGCCGCCAGGGAACACGTACGCGCCGGGCGCGAAGCTCGCCTTCGCGGAGCGACGCGTCATCAGGACCTCGAGGCCTTCGGGCGAATCGCGCAGCAGCAGCACGGTGGCGGCGGGCAGCAAGGG
>NZ_LYVO01000135.1 GCF_001984055.1 Variovorax sp. KK3 | reverse complement strand
GGGGGGTCGAGTACAGGCTCGGGCAGCGAACTTACCAACCTGAGTGGCAAGCCCGTCAAGCGCCAGTGGCGCCAGATCGCCTCTCCCCCCGCGTATTGAGCCATGGCACCAAAGAACCCAATTCGCAGCAGGCGGCGAGGCTTCACGCTTGGCTTCACCCTTATCGAGGTGATGATCGTTGTCGCCATCGTTGCCATCCTCGCAGCGATCGCCTATCCCAGCTACATCGAATCCGTCCGCAAGTCGCGGCGCGCCGAGGCCCGTGCCCAGTTGCTGGAAACGGCCCAATACATGCAGCGCTTCTACTCGCAGAACGACAGCTTCAAGTTCTCAGTCGGGAAAGACACGGCGATGAACCTGCCCACCGCCTTGACGGCGGTTCCGCGGCAGGGCACCCAGACCTACACCATCGCGTTCGTGAAAGACTCGCTGACCCCCAGCTCGTTCGGCCTCGAAGCCTCACCGATGGGCACGATGACGGGTGATCGGTGCGGCAAGCTGTTGCTCGACAACACCGGCAAGCGCGATATCGCCGACAGCAAGGCCGGCGTCAGCGTCGACGACTGCTGGCGCTGAGCGGTCTGGTCGGCTGGGTGGAGCTGGTCGACCCAGTGGACCTGGTCGATCAGATGTCGCGCAGCAACTGCCGAAACTCGTCGACGTCCTCGAAGCTCCGGTACACCGAGGCAAAGCGGACGTAGGCGACCTTGTCCATGCGCTTGAGTTCGCGCATGACCAGCTCACCCACCTTGGTCGACTCGATCTCCCGCAAACCGCTGGACAGCAGCTTCTGATCGATGCGCAGCAGGGCGTGATCGATCTGCTCGATGCTGACCGGCCGCTTGCGCAGCGCCAGCATCATCGAGGCGCGAACCTTCTTGGCGTCGTAGTCGGCACGGCTGCCGTCTTTCTTGACGACCACCGGAAAGTTGACGTCCGGCCGCTCGTACGTGGTGAAGCGCTTTTCGCAAGTGCCGCACTGCCGGCGGCGCCGCACGAAGTCGGCATCTTCCGACACGCGGGTCTCGACGACCTGCGTTTCGAGGTGGCCGCAGAAAGGGCACTTCATGCGGATGCCGGCGCGGGCGCCATGGGCTTAAGAACGGTAGACCGGGAAGCGGCTGGTCAGCGCATGGACCTTGGCGCGCACCGCTTCGATCGTGGCGGGGTCACGCGGGTTGTCCAGCACGTCGGCGATCAGGTTCGCGGTGATGCGTGCTTCCTCGTCCTTGAACCCGCGCGTCGTCAGCGCCGGCGTGCCGATGCGTACACCGCTGGTCACCATCGGCTTCTCGGGGTCGTTGGGAATGGCGTTCTTGTTGATCGTCATGTGGGCGCTGCCCAGCACGGCCTCCGCTTCCTTGCCGGTGATGCCCTTGGCGCGCAGGTCGACCAGCATCACGTGGCTTTCGGTGCGGCCGCTCACGATGCGCAGGCCGCGCTCGGTCAGCGTTTCGGCCACGATGCGGGCGTTGGTCACCACCTGCTGCTGGTAGGCCTTGAACTCGGGCGAAAGCGCTTCCTTGAAAGCCACCGCCTTGGCAGCGATCACATGCATCAGCGGGCCGCCCTGCAAGCCCGGGAAGATCGCGCTGTTGATCGCCTTCTCGTGCTGCGACTTCATCAGGATGATGCCGCCGCGCGGTCCGCGCAGGCTCTTGTGCGTCGTGGAAGTGACCACGTCTGCATGCGGAACCGGGTTGGGATACACGCCCGCCGCCACCAGGCCGGCATAGTGCGCGATATCGACCATGAAGATCGCGCCGACGTCCTTGGCCACCTTGGCGAAGCGCTCGAAATCGATGCGCAGCGAATAGGCCGATGCGCCGGCGATGATGAGCTTGGGCATGTGCTCATGCGCCTTGCGCTCCATGGCGTCGTAGTCGATTTCTTCCTTGTCGTTCAGCCCGTAGCTCACCACGTTGAACCACTTGCCGCTCATGTTCAGCGGCATGCCGTGCGTGAGATGGCCGCCTTCGGCGAGGCTCATGCCCATGATGGTGTCGCCGGGCTTGAGAAAGGCCAGCATCACGGCCTCGTTGGCCGATGCGCCGCAATGGGGCTGCACGTTCGCGGCGTCGGCGCCGAACAGTTGCTTGACGCGGTCGATGGCCAGTTGCTCGGCCACGTCGACGTGCTCGCAGCCGCCGTAGTAGCGCTTGCCGGGGTAGCCCTCGGCGTACTTGTTGGTGAGCTGGGAGCCCTGCGCGGCCATGACGGCCGGGGAGGCATAGTTTTCGCTCGCGATCAGCTCGATGTGCTGTTCCTGGCGAAGGTTTTCGGCCTGGATCGCGGCAAAGATTTCGGGATCGGTCTGTTCGACCAGGGTCTGGCGGTGGTACATGGCAGTCCTTTTGAGAACGATGGTCCTTGTTCTTCAACCAAACAAGGGCTGCCCAGGCGAACGGCTGAACGCCTGCTCTGACCGCAGGCGGCGCGCTTCCCAGTGGTCATCCACGTCAGCGCAGGTCACCTCGGGGGGTGCTGCGCCTATCGCCAGTCGCGCGCCGTGGGAGTGTAGCCGACGGCGAAGGCCATCGCGGCGGCAAGGCCTACAGCTCGGCCATGGCCACGACCTTCTGAGGCGTGGCGGATTCCGGCTTCGCCGGAGCGACCACCGGCAGTGGCTGAGCCCGCATGCCGGGCGGCGTGGGGGTGGCGTTGGTAGAGGGCGCCCGGCCCGCGATGACCTGCTGCAGACGTGCATGCTCGGCCAGCACTTTGCTCGCGTAGCCGCCGTCCTCCGCCAGGTTGGCGGCGCCGACGTAGTACTTGAGTCCGCCCTCGAGCGAACCGGCGCGCGAGATGCATTCCTGCAGCACTTTCACGCCCACGCGCATGTTGGTGACGGGGTCGAATGCCGTCAGCGTGCCGCCGGCGCTTTCGTACTTTTCGCCGTGCACGCGGGTCATGACCTGCATGAGGCCCTGGGCACCCACATGGCTCTGGGCGAAGGGGTTGAAGCTGGATTCGACCGCCATGATGGCGAGGATCAGGGTGGGGTCGAGCTTCGTGCTCTTGCCGAGTTCGAAGGCCTCGGACACCAGCACGCTCAGCGGCTCGACGGCAACGCGGTACTTCTTGCTGAGCCAATAGGCGACCGCCGCCTGCGACTTCGGCAGCTCGTGGGGGCTGGCGGCTGTGGTGCGGTCGATGGCGGTGGGCTCGAGGTTGCTGACCTCCGGTGGCGGCTTGCGCGATTGCAGCCAGCCCATCAGATGTTCTTCACCGGACTTCTGCAGGTCCGGCCGCGCCATCAGGGCCAGCGCGGCAAAAACGGTTGCCAAGCCGAGCAGGGCGAAGCCGTTGTGGGTCACTTCAAAAAAGCCGTCTGCCACGTCGGACACGAATGTCCGCAGCCCGCGGGCTGTGGCGCCAAACGCCTGTTTCATCGCTCTTCCTCCTTCTGTGCGGCACCTGCATCGCAACGCCGGGGGAGGGCGAAGCTACTCGGCGGCGGCGCTTTGTGGATTGGTTCGAGTCAGGTTCCGCGCTGAAAGTGGGAGTGAGGTGCGCGGGAGCCTGATATAAGCCGAAAGTATTCGGCGGCGGTATCGGTGCAATCCCGGCCCGGGGGTAGGGGGCTCAGGACAGCGGGCATTCTAGGAGCCGCTTAATATCCGGTCAAGAATAAGAATGTGATAGTTTATTTCTGAAGAAGCTTAAGCAGGCGCCGTGAATCGATGTTCGGCGACCCATTGAAAAGCTTATTTGCAATCTCGGCGGCGCAGGCCTACCCTCAATGGGCCTGATGTTTCAGGCGTTGAACCGAGGTCCGGCAACCGCACGAATGAATCGAGCGGTTCAGCGGCCGAGGCCCCACGGCGGCAATCTCTTGCTGCCAGCATGACCGGAACAATCCAACTTCCGGTCGAGCGAAAAGATGGCATGGGCGTCGCGCCCGCCATCGAGCCCGGAGGCCGGACGTCAAGTCGGGCAGCCGGGCTTTCTACTTTCTGGGAAGCGTCTTCGGTTTGGGGCAAACTCGCTCTCCGATGAATGCTGCTTCGCTCCGACAAAACAAGTGGGTCAGGCGGGCGGCGCTGGCGTTGCTGGTGCTGTTCGCGTTCTGGGTGCTGGCCTGGCTGGTCGTCCCACCCATCGCCAAGAGCCAGATCCAGAAGATCGCGACCGAGAAGCTCGGCCGGCAGGTCACGGTCGGCAAGATCGACTTCAAGCCCTGGACCCTCGAGCTCACGCTGAACGACCTGAAGGTCGCGACGGCCGACGGCAGCCGCTCGCAGGTCGCCGTGTCTCGGGTGTATGCCGATGCCGAACTGCAGTCGATCGTCCGCCTCGCCCCCGTCATCGACGCGATCGCCATCGACGGCCCGGCCATCCTGCTGACCCATCTGGCGGACGGCAAATACGACATCGACGACATCCTGGCCAAGCTGGCCAGCGCCCCCGAAGCGCCCAAGAGCGAACCGCCGCGCTTCGCCATCTACAACATCGCGATCACCAACGGCACGGTCGACTTCGACGACCAGACCGTCAAGCGCAAGCACGAGCTGCGCGATTTCGTGCTCAAGGTGCCTTTTCTGAGCAACCTGCCGTCGCAGCGCGAGATCAAGACCGAGCCCAAGCTGGCCTTCGTGCTCAACGGCAGCGCATTCGATTCGGCGGCGCTCAGCACGCCCTTCGCCGACAACCGCAAGACGGATGCCCAGATCAGCTTCAAGGACCTGGACCTCGCGCCGTACCTGGGCTACGTGCCCGGCGGCCTGCCGGTGGGCCTGCGCGCCGGCAAGCTCGATGCAGACCTCAAGCTCGACTTCGTCCAGGCTGCGACCGCGGGCCTGAAGATCACCGGGACGGTGGCGGCGCACAGCATCCAGCTTGCGGATTCGCAGGCGCACGACCTGCTGCGCTTCGACTCGCTCAAGCTGGCGCTGGCCGACGTCCGCCCGCTGGAGCGCGTGGTGCATTTGAGCGAGGTGGCGCTGGCCGCACCGCAACTGGTGGTGGCCCGCGACGCGGCCGGCAAGCTCAACCTGTTGCCGACCGGCGAGCCGGCGGACGCGGCAGCCAAGGCGCCCGCGATCCCACCACCGAACGGCGAAGCCGGCGCCAAGCCGCCGGCTCAGCCCGGCTGGCGGGTTCAGGTCGACAAACTCGCGATGTCCGGCGGCGAAATCGGTTGGCGAGACCAGAGCCTGCAGCCTGCTGCGGCCATCGACGTGAAGCAGCTCCAGTTCGAAGCCAGCGCCATCACCTGGCCGATGGAGAAGCCCGCCGTCTTCAGCGGCTCCACCTCGGTCGGCGACGCCGCGCTCAAATTCAGCGGCGAAGCCACCGACAAGGTAGCCAAGGTGCAGGCCGAGGTCGACGCGCTGCCGCTGTCACTGGCGGCGCCGTACCTGGCCCAGAGCCTGGAGCCCACGCTCGACGGCAAGCTCAGCGGTCAGGTGGAGGTGGCCTGGAGTCAGCCCGACCTGAAGTTCAAGGCCAGCCGTGTCGCCATCGATGGCCTGGCCCTCACGCAGGCCAAGACCGCGTTGGCCAGCGTCGGCCGCTTCGAGCTGCGCGACGCCGAAGCCGACATGAGCAGCCACGCGCTGAGCATCGGTTCGTTCACTGCGACCGGCCCCAAGGTGCTCATCGAGCGCGACAACGAGAAGCGCTGGATGTTCGAGCGCTGGCTGAAGTCGCCACCGGGTGGCAGCCAGGCCAACAGCGGCGACGCCAAGGTGGCCGCGCCCAAGAATCCGAATGCCGCCGGGGCTGCGCCCGGCGCCAACCCCAAGCCCTGGGCCTTGACCATCGGCAACGTGGCGGTCGACAACGGCTCGCTCTCGTATTCCGACAAGGCCGGCGCGACGCCGGTGGCCTTCGAGGTCAGCGCGCTCAAGCTCAGTGCCCAGAAGATCGCGCCCGACACGGCCACCGTGTCGCCGCTGCAGCTGTCCGGCCGCATCGGGGCCGGCCGCGCGGAGGCGGGCCGCTTCGACTACAAGGGCTCTCTGGTGCTCAAGCCGATCGCGGCCGAGGGCAGGCTGGAAGTCGTGTCCATTCCGGCGCATGCCTTCAAGGCCTATTACGCCGATGCCCTGAACATCGACGTCCGCCGTGCCGTCGCCAGCTATCGCGGCACGGTCAAATACCAGACCGCACCAGCCGGCATGAGCGTCAAGCTGGCTGGCGACACCGCGCTGGAAGACTTCCGCGCCAACAGCGGGGCGCTGACCCAGTCCGCCGGACAGGCGGCGCGCAGCGATCGGCTGCTGAGCTGGAAGACCCTGAACCTGCGCGGCCTGCAGGTCAACATGGCGCCCAACACGCCGCTGTCGGTCGACGTGCGCGAGACCACGTTGAGCGACTTTTTCGCGCGCGTGATCATCGACCCGAACGGTCGGCTCAACCTTCAGGACCTCACCCGCAAGCCCGGCGATCCTGCGCCGGCCCCAGCCGCGGAGACGAGCACGCGGCGCAGCCTGGGCGGTACGACGACGACCACCACCACCAGCACCGCCGCGGCAGCCAGGCGCCCGCCGGCTTCTGGCGGCGCACCGGTGCCCGCCGAGGCGATGGTCGGCGGCGGGCCGGCCGCGGCCGCGCCGGCGCCCGCTGCCGTGGCCAAGGCCTCCGAGCCCGCGGCCGGGGGCCTCGCGCCCGTCATCAACTTCGGCCCGATGAGCCTGGTCAACGGCCGCATCGACTTCAGCGACCTCTTCGTCAAGCCCAACTATTCGGCCGACCTCAGCGAGCTGACCGGCAAACTCAGCGCTTTTTCGTCGAAGCCGCAGGGCGACCGCCCCGCGCTGGCAGATCTGGAACTGCGCGGCAAGGCCCAGCAAACCGCCTCGCTCGAAATCACCGGCAAGCTCAACCCGCTGGTCAAGCCGCTGGAGCTGGACATCACCGCGAAGATGCGCGAGCTCGACTTGCCGCCTCTGTCGCCGTACTCGGTGCGCTACGCCGGGCACGGCATCGAGCGCGGCAAGCTCAGCATGGAGGTCAACTACAAGATCACGCCCGAGGGCCAGCTCACTGCCAGCAACAAGCTGGTGCTCAACCAGCTGCAGTTCGGCGACGAAGTGCAGGGCGCGCCCAACAGCCTGCCGGTGCGGCTGGCCGTGGCGCTGCTGGCCGACCGCAACGGCGTGATCGACATCGACTTCCCGATCAGCGGCTCGCTCAACGACCCGCAGTTCAGCGTCGGCCCGCTGATCCTGAAGGCCATCGTCAACCTGATCGTCAAGGCGGCCACCGCGCCCTTCGCGCTGCTGACGGGTGGGCTCGGCGGCGGCGGCGGCGACTCGAGCACGGTGCCTTTCGCGCCCGGCAGCGCCGCCGTGTCGGCGGAGGCGAAGCAGAGCCTCGACAAGGTCGCGAAGGCGCTGACCGACCGGCCTGCGCTGCGCATGACGGTCGTGGGCACCGCCAGCCTGCAGCAGGAGCGTGAGGCCTACCAGCGCCAGCGCGTACGCGACATGGCGCAGGCCGAGAAGCGCCGCGCCGCCGTGCGCGCCAACCAGGACGCCGCCGACGTGCCGCCGCTGACCGACGCCGAATACCCCGAGTTGCTGACCGCCGTCTACAAGCGGTCCGACCTCGGCAGCAAGCCGCGCA
The DNA here is from genome assembly GCF_001984055.1 of Variovorax sp. KK3. GTDB lineage: Bacteria > Pseudomonadota > Gammaproteobacteria > Burkholderiales > Burkholderiaceae_C > Variovorax. Next base: position 2,316 of record NZ_LYVO01000135.1, on the reverse strand, counting down.
ACGTGATCGGCCTGGCGAAGGACGTTCCGGTCAAGGAGATGGAAGACCTGCTGATGGCCAGCGTTGCGGTCGACGAGGAGTCGATGCGCCAGCTCGCCGTTCAGCGCGGCGCTGCCGTTCGCGACTACCTTCTGGCGCAGAAGCTGCCCAGCGAGCGGCTGTTCCTCGGCGCGGTTCGTACGCAGGCCGCCGGGCCCGATTGGAAGCCCGGCGCAGAGCTGAATCTGGCCACCCGCTAAGGAAGCTGGAAAGCACCCGCCGCATTCGGCGAAAATGGCGATGTGCGCCGGCCTTTGCCGGCGCCTTCGCTTTTTACTTCACCCACCCGTTCACGTTCATTCGCGCAGTGACTTCAACTTCGACCAAGCCCCACGACCTCCAGTCCCTCGACACGATGACCGGCGGCGCCTTCACTGCGCCGACCTCGGGCGAGCGCGCACAGCGCATCCGTGATTGGCTGGCAGGCAACCCCGCGTCCGAGCAGATGCAGGAAGTGTTCAAGGAACTGAGCGGCCGCGACAAGGGCGCCGCGCGCCTGCTGCGCGAGAAGCTCGACGAGCTCAAGCGCGCCCGCGGCCAGGAGGCCATCGCGGCCGAATGGGCGCAGAAGGCAGAAGCGCTGATCGCCCAGCCCAAACTCAACATCGCCGACGCATTGGCCTGGCAACGAGACGCCGCCAAGGCCGGCGCGCCGCTGTCGCGCGAGCCGCTCACCGGCTTCAAGGCCCGGCTGGCCGAGCGCGTGAAGGGTATCGAAGACCTGCAGCACCGCGCGCAGGTACACCGCGAGGCTGCCGTGCTGCTGGCACAGCGCTTCGAAGTGCTGTCCACCAAGGGCTGGCGCGACGCGCAAGCCGCCGAAGAGGCCTTGCGCGCGGACGTCGGCCACTGGCAGCAGCAGGCCGGCGAGATCTCGGCCGACGAAAACTGGAACAGCCTCGACGCCCGGTTCGCGCCGCAGTTGGAGCAATCCAAGTCGCAGTTGCTGGTGGTGTCCGATGCCTTCCACCAGGCCCTGGCGCAGACCGTGGCCGCCGCCGAGAACACCGAGGCGCCGCTGCCGCCCGTCCCCGTCTGGGCCGACGAGTTGCGCATCGCCCGCGGCGGCAGCGCCGAGGCCGCGCCGGCACCGCAGAAGCCGGCCGCGCCCAAGGTCGACCCCGAGAAGCGCGCTGCCGCGCAGGCCGCCGTGCAGGCCGCGCTGGGCCGGCTCGAGCAGGAAACGGCCGAGGGCCACGGCAGGGCCAGTGCCGGCGCCGCCGCCGCGCTGCGCGCCGTGCTCAAGGAACATGGCCGGCTCGTCGATTCGGCGCTCGAAGCGCGTGTGCATGCGGCCCTGATCGCTGCCGGCGAACTCGAAGGCTGGCAACGCTGGAGCGCCGACAAGGTGCGCGAAGACCTGGTCGCCAAGGCCGAAGCCCTGCTCAAGCGCCCCGAGGGCCAGGCCCTGGGCGGTCGCAAGATGCAGGAAACCCTGCGCAGCCTGCGTGAGCAATGGAAGCAGGCCGACCAGGGCGGCGTGCCCAATCACGCCCTGTGGAAGCGCTTCGACGAAGCCTGCAACGAGGCTCACAAGGTCGTCGAAGCCTGGCTCGACAAGGTTCGGGCGGACGCGGCGGAGCACCGCACGCAGCGCCTGGCGCTCATCGAGGAAGTGAAGGCCTGGGCCGAGGCGCAGGCTGGTGCAGCCGACCTCAAGGGCTACAACCGCGCGCTGCATCAGTTCGCCGACCGCTGGCGCGATGCCGGCCACGTGGGCGAGAAGGTGTTCGCCGAATTGCAGCCGCAGTGGAATGCGGCCTTCGGCGTGGCACGCGCGCCCTTCGAGCTTGCGCAGAAGGCCAGTGTGGAGCGTCGTCAGGGGATGATCGCCGAGGCGACCGAACTCGGCGCCGCGCCCATGCTGCGCATCGATGCCGTCAAGGCGCTGCAGCAGCGCTGGCAGGCCGAGGCGCAAGGCGTGCCGCTCGATCGCCGGCAAGAACAGAAGCTGTGGGACGCCTTCCGCGCCCCGATCGACGAGGCTTTCAACCGCAAGAGCGCCGAGCGCGAGAAGGCGGCGGCTGCGATGAGCGAGCACGACCGCTACGTGCTCGATGCCTCGAAGGCGGTCGAGGCCGCCAATGCGACCGGCGACGCGCAGAAGATCCGCGCCGCGGTGGCGCAACTCGAGGCCGCGATCCGGGGCGAGGCGCCCAAGATCGCGCCCGCCGCTGCTGCTGCTGCTGCTGCGCCCGCAGCGCCTGTGGCACCCGCCACCGCGGCAGCCGATGGTCCGTCGGTAGGCGCGACCGAAGTTGTCGCGCCGGGCCAGGC
>NZ_LYVO01000134.1 GCF_001984055.1 Variovorax sp. KK3 | reverse complement strand
GTCGTCGGGCGCCGGCGCAGGGTTCGGCCGGCCGGTGATGACCTGCGTGGGGTCGTCATCGCCGTCGGGGCGCAGGGTGCGCGAGGAGTCCGGCTCAGCCATCGCCCACCCCCTTCCCTGCCTTGCTCCCTCTCCCCCTGGGAGAGGGTTGGGGTGAGGGCACCGGGCGATGGCAACAGGCGCGCCTCGTCGACGGCCCGGCGCTCTCACCCCCGCCCTCTCCCCGAGGGAGAGGCAGAGGGAGCAGAACCCCGGTCATGTGCCTGCCTCCAGCCGCCCGCCCGGCTCGCTGTTGAAGCCGAACAACGCCTCGAACTGGTCGTCCTGCGGCAGCCCATGGCTCGCGATGCCCGGGCCGCGCTCGGCCACCGGGTCGGTGAACCACAGCGAATGCCCGACTTCCGGCAGCGCGAGCGGCGGATGCTCGCCCTCGCCGTCGCCCGCACCGTCGGCATAGCCGGAGAACAACTGCCGCAGCCGCTCGTCGAAACGCAGTGCGTCGAGGTCGTGCTCCAGGCCCTCGAGCGCGGCCTGCGCCGCGAGCGTCCACCAGCGCTGGGTGCGCGCGAGCACCTCGCCTTCGAGCGCGGTGCGCGAAGAGACCAGCTCGGCCGCCAGCGTGAAAGGAAAGTAGCGCCCCACGCCGTCGACCGAGGGCATCATCACGCCGAGCCAGCTGCGGCCGCCGATGACGCCTTCGCCCAGCACAAAGCACCACAGCGGCGCCTTGAGGTAGCGGTCGGTCCAGTCGGCATGGCGCGCGCGCAGCCTGCCGAGCCCTGCCTGCAGCCAACGGTCCCACATGTCCCGGAACTCGGCGGGCATGCGGCGCTGCGCGAAGTCGCCCATGCCGGGCAGCTTGCCGAACCAGCCCGGGGCGAGCGTGACGCCTTCATCTTCTTGCATCAAAGTCCTTCAGGGCACGCGAATTCGCGCAACTCCCGCAAGCGTATCGGGTGCTGCACGCTGTTGGTGGTCACCTCGAAGCGCGTCTTGCGCGCGCCGATCTGGAAGGTGATGAAGAAGCGCTCGGGCGCGTCGCCGGCTTCGAGCTGGCCTTCGTCGAGCACGCGGAACAACGCCCAGGGGCCGTCGACCGCCATGCCCGAGGGGCCGCTCGCCGACGGCGGGCTGACCTGCACGCGCACCTGGTTGCTGCCCTTGGGGCCCGGCCACTGGATGGCCATCGGCACCACCGGGCCGTGCGCGTACTTCACGAGCTGGCCGTCGACGTCGAGGATGAACTGCGTGATGCCCGCATCCATCTCGACCGGCTTGAAATCGAGCCGCATCGCAGGCGTGCGGCCGGCGGCGCGGAAGAAGATGTCCTTGATGCGCGCGGCGCGCTCGAACTGCGCGACGGCCTGCACCGTGATCGCGCCCTGCTCGGCCACCGGCCGGTAGCGCCAGGGCCGGGTGCTGGTGTCGACCAGCGCGGCCAGGCGCTTCTGGAAGAAGTCGTCCATCAGCCCGCCAGGGCCGAACATCTGGCCGAAGTCCTCGGGCAGCACGTCGCGCTTGCTGTTCTGCACGAAGGGGTAGCGGCCGGCGATGGCGCGCTGGCAGAACTCCGTGACGGGCCGCAGGTCCTGGCTCAGGCTGCCGCGCTCGGCCGCGCGCGCCTGCACGGCACCGGTCTGGCTCAGGTTCTCGACCATCGAGCGAACCGGTTCGGGCAGGCGCATGGCGTCGGAGCGGAGCTTGGCCGCCACGTCGCCGGGCGGCGGCGCGCTGCGGCTCTTCACGGCGCTGTCGACCGCGGTGAGGTAGACGTAGACCTCGTTGAAAAGCTTGAGCGAATCGTCGATCGGCGCCGGGCCGCCCGGCGTGGGCGATGTGACGAGACGGCGCAGCGGCTCGAAGCGGTCGTCGACGATGCTCTCGATGCGCTTGCCGGCGGGCAGCTGCTTGTCGGGCTCGCTGCCGAACAGCGTTTCGAGGTTGCGGCGCGTGTTGCGCACGGAGTCGGCCGCGCGGGCCACCGCGTCCTTGGCCTGCTCGGGCGGGATCAGCGTCGTTTCCTTCACGGCCGCGCGCAGGAAGGCGGCCAGCGGCGAGCCGGCGCCCGAGAGGATGCGCGCCATGTCGATGTTCTTGTCGAGCCCGTTGGCACGCACCAAGCGCACGTCGGCGAGCAGCGCCTCCCAGACCTTGACGTATTCCTCGAGGTAGAGGCGGCGCACGCGGTCGGTCAGCGCACCGAGCGCGGCTGCGTCGCGCAGGCGGTCGGCCGTGCCGCGCTCCTGGCCCAGCACCCACGGGTCTTCGGTCGCGAGCAGGCCCGCGACCACCACCACCTCGTTCTGGAAGGCCTTGTGGTAGCCGTCGTAAGTGAACATGCCCGGCACGCCGTCGGTCAGCGGCTTGCCGCTGGCGCGCTCGAAGACCAGGGGGCCCGACGGCCCGGCCGCCGCGGCAACGCTGAAGGGCGGGACGTCCTTGCCCAGGCGCTGGCGCTTGAGGCGGCTGAAGATGCGCGCCTCCAGCGGGTAGCTGGCAAGCACGGCGCGCACGTTGCGCACCAGTGCGTCGTCCATCTTGAGCGGCGAACGCGGCGGGCCTTGGGCGATCAGCACGTCGAGCTGGTCTTCCAGCAGCTTGCGCTGGTCTTCCGGAATGCCTCGGTCGAGGCTGCGCGACCAGTCGAGCGTGATCCATGCTTTCAGCGCCTCGGCATCGAAGCGGTCGGGCTGGTGCAGCATCAGGTAGGTCTTGAGCGCCTCGTAGCTGAACTCGAGGTTGTCCTTCTGCGCGGTGCGCAGCTGGTCCTCGATGCGCTTGGCCAGCTGCGGCAGGAAGACCTCGTTGAGCGCGCGCTGGTGCACGAGCATGGCGGCGGCATCGAGCTTGTCGCCCTGGTACAGGCCCAGCGTCATCGACAGCGGCTCGTCGCCCTCGCGGTTCTCGGGCGCCTTCCAGATGTTGCGCAGGCTCTGCAGCACGGGCGCCACCTGCACCAGGTTCTGCACGCGCGCGGGCACCGAGGCCAGTTGCTGCCGCGCGGGCTCGATGCGCGCATCGACCGCCTTCAGGTACTCCAGGTTGCGCCAGCTGCTCCAGCCCCAGCCGGCCAGCAGCGCGAGCGTGACCAGCGTCATCGCCGCGAGCCCGGCCATGCGCCAGGCATGGCGGCGCCGCTCCAGCTTCACGTCGGCGCCGGCCAGGCGCTGCTCGGGGAACACCACGTCGCGCAGCAGCGAGGTGAGGAAGTAGCTGCGCCCGCTGCTCTTCTGCGGCGGCAGCACGGCGCGCTCGAGGCCGAAGCTGCGCGACAGCGCGCCCATCACGCGGTCGATGGGGCTGCCTTCCTGCGTGCCGCTGGTGAAGTACACGCCACGCACCCACGGCGGCTGGCTGAAGCGCGAGCCGGTGACGACCTGGTCGAGCAGGTCGGCCAGCACCGGCTGGATGGAACCGAACTGCGCCGGAAAGCCGAAGATGGCGGCGCGCCGCGTGCCGTCGGTCTCGCGCTGCATGCGCTGGATCAGCGCGTCGTTGACGCGGCCGTGCAGCAGGCCGAACTCGCGGTGGAAGGCGGGCGAGAGGCCTTTCTCGTCGATGGCCGTGCCCTCTTCCGCCGACAGCGTGAAGCCGAAAACCTGCGCGCGCTGTTCCTTGCCGAGGTCGGCGAAGTATTCGGAGAAGCCGTAGAGCAGGTCGCTCTTGGTGACGAGCACGTACACCGGCAGGCGCGTGGCGAGGCGCGTGTCGAGCTCCAGCAGCCGCGCGCGGATCGACGCCGCGAGCGTGCTGCGCGCCTCGGCGCCCTGCGCGAGCAGGTCGGCCACGCTGACGGTGAGGAACACGCCATTGAGCGGCCGGCGCGGGCGCACCTTCTTCAGCAGGCCGAGGAAGCCGTCCCATGCGCTCTTGTCCTCGGATTGATGGCTGTCCTGCGTGGTGTAGCGGCCGGCGGTGTCGATGAGCACCGCATCGTCGGTGAACCACCAGTCGCAATTGCGCGTGCCGCCGATGCCGCGGATGGCGCCGGGGCCGAACTTGTCGGCCAGCGGGAACGACAGGCCCGAGTTGACCAGTGCCGTGGTCTTGCCGGCCCCCGGCGCGCCGATGAAGACGTACCACGGCAGGTCGTAGAGGTAGCTGCCGCCCGACAGCGACAGCCAGTCGCGCCAGCCCGGCTTGCGGCCGGCCGCGTGCAGGCGCATTTTCTTGAGCGTGGCCACCGCTTCGGTGAAGCGGGCGTTGAGCACCTTCTGCTCGCCGCTGTCTTCGGCCGATGCAGCCGGCGCGGCGGGCGCCTTCATGAGGCCGTCGGTGAGATGCTGGCTGGCCTTGCGCACCCGCCAGCGCCGGTACAGGGCGCGCAGCACCACCAGCAGCACGATGACGCCGATCAGGATGGCGCGCGACAGCTCGCTTTGCAGCGGGGCCAATTCGCCGATGCGGATCAGCGGGCCGACCCACCAGATCAGCAGGCCGACGACCAGCAGCGCCAGCACCGTCAGCAGCACGGGATGGAAGAGCCATCCGAAGAGCTTCTTGATCATCGCTTCGCCCCCGCCAGATCAGCCGCCACGCGCTCGGGCGGCGACAGCAGCACGACCTCGACCCGCCGGTTGCGCGCCCGGTTGGCCGGTGTGTCGTTGGCTGCGACCGGCTCGGCGTCGGCCTTGCCGTCGGAGCGCATGCGGGCCGGGTCGACCAGCGTCGCCAGCGCGCCCTTCACCGCATCGGCACGCGCGGCCGACAGATGCCAGTTGGACGGATAGCGCATCGAGCGGATCGGCTGGTTGTCGGAGTGGCCGGTGATCAGCACCTCGCCCTGCACCTCGGCCAGCGCCTGGCCGATGCGCGTCAGCACCGGCAGCGATTGCGCCATGGGGTCGGCGCTGCCGGAAGCGAAGAAGCTGTCGCCGCGCAGGCGCACCGTGCTGCGGTCGGCCTCGTCGGTGACGGTGACCAGCCCCTGCTTGATCTCGGCCTCGAGGAACTTGGCGAGCCGCGGCGCCTTGGCCAGCACGGCCGGCGGCGCGATCTGCACGTTGGGGACGCGCAGGCTGGAGACGGCGGCATAGGTGGTGTCGGAGCGCTGGTTCAGCGTGAGCCGCAGCCCGAACCAGGCCAGCGCAAGCAGAAGCGCGAAGCCGGCCGCAAACACCCACAGCGGCAGCGACTCGCGCAGCCGCACCGTGCCGGCGCCCTGGCCGCGCCAGTGCGGCGAGAGCTCGGCCTCGACCGGCGGGCGGTCTTTGGCGATGAGCTCGGCCAGGCGCTGGCGCACGCTGTCGAGCTGGGCGCGGCCGTTCTCCACCACGCGGTAGCGGCCTTCGAAGCCGAGCGCCAGCACGCTGTACATCAGCTCGAGCAGGGGGCGGTGTCGCGGCACGTCCTGCGCGAGCTTGGCGAGCAGCTGGAACACCTTCTCGCCGCCCCAGGTCTCGTTGTGGAACTGCACCAGCAGGCTCTGCTTGTTCCAGCCGCCCTGCACGCCCCACGGTGTGTTGGCCACCGCCTCGTCGAGCGCGGTGCACAGCACGTAGCGCGCGGCCAACACCGTCTCGTCGGCGATGCCGGCGCGGCGTGCGTCGGCATCGAAGCGATGCACGGCTTCGGCGGTCGACGCACGCAAAGTCGCCATGTTGGTGGGCTGCGCGAGGTTGCGCAGCTTGCCGATCAGCACCAGCAGCGGGCCGGCGGCCGACACGAGCGGATTGAGCAGGCTCAGCTCGCCGAGCTCGGCCGGCAGCGGCTCGGCGCTTCCCATCGCGGGCGGCGGCAACGGCGACGCGGCCATGCCGCCCGGCCCGCGCGGCTTGGGCTTGATGACCGTGCGCTCCGATTCGAAGGCCGCGAAGGGGTCGGGGGTTGTCATGGTGCGACGCCTCTGTCTTTGACTCCCTCTCCGTCCGGGAGAGGGTTGGGGTGAGGGCACCGGGCGGTGAATGGGCCTGCAAAGCCCGAGCGACTGGTCTTCACTCCCTCTCCCTGTGGGAGAGGGTTGGTGTGAGGGCAGCGGGCGGTGGATAGGCTTGCACGCTGCGACGCGCCGTCTGCCCTCACCCCCGCCCTCTCCCAGCGGGAGAGGGAGCAAGACCGGATAGCCCTGCTGGTCATGACCGAATCGCCCAAAACGCCAGATCGAGCCCTGGGAAATCGCCCGCGATGTGCATCGCCATCCCGCCGGACTGCTCCAGCTGGCGCCACAGGTCGCTGTTGCGGGTTTCGAGCTCGAAGTAATTGGCGCCGGCGTGGAAAGGAATCTGCCTCGGCACCACCGGCAGCGGCACCAGCGCGACGCCCGGCAGCGCCAGGTTGACCAGGTCGCGAATGCGCTCCACCGGCCCGATCTTCACTTGCGTGGGGAAGCGCGCGCGCAGCGCCTCGCCCGGCATCTGCGCCTGCACCGCCAGCACGAAGGTCGCGTTGCGCTGGAGCTCCACGTCGGGAATCAGCGCCACGCGCACCCCATGCTTGCGGTCGTGCAGGTCGATGCGGATAGCCGACTGCTCCAGCACCATCGACAGGCTGCGGCGCAGGTCGTCCATCAGCGGCTTGAAGCTCATCGCGAGCTGGTCGTGCACGTAGGGTGCGAAGCGCGACACCCGCCGCGCATCGCGAAAACTCGCCAGGTCGCCGGCCAGCGCCAGCGCGCGTTCGAAGAACTGCTGGGGGTGCAGCGTCGCGCTCTTCGCCAGGTGCGCGAACACCGCCTCGTTGCGATTGACCGTCTGCAGCAGCAGGAAGTCGGCGATCTCGGCCACGCCGCCGGTGCCGCCCTGCGTCATGCGCCCGGCCAGCGCCTCGCCGCGCTGCCTGAGCAGGCCCAGCAGTTCGTCGAGCCAACCGCGTACCGTCGCATGGCCGGCCACGTCCAGCAGCGGCGGGACCAGGGCGCGGTCGAGCTGCACCTGGTTGTCGACGCGGCGCTCGACCACGCCGGCGACCTGCAGCGTAGTCCAGGCATCGGTTGCATCGTTGGCGCGCATCAGGCGGGCGTTGAGCGAGCCGAGTTGCAGCATGGCCGTGCGATCGCCGGCGGTGTTGGAATCGGGCACCTCGGCCTCGAGCACGCGGTGGCGCACCAGGTCTTCGTAAGCCTCCGCATCGGCTTCGCGCGCGCCCGCGCGACGCAGGGGGAGCGCGAGCAGAACCGGCTCGTCGCGCATCGACGCGGGTATGTCGAGCGGCTCGGGCAGCGGGTCGACCGCCGGCATGTCGAACACCGTGCCGTCGCCGAACACGCCCACGGCACGCACCAGCGCCAGCTTGCCCAGCGTGAGCGCAGCCGTGTCGACCTCGAGTTCGGCGAAGCCCCAGGCATAGGGCGTGGTGGTCCGCAACAACAGGTGCCGCGCATGGTCGGCATGGCGTTCGCTCTGCTGCAGGTGCTGGGGCTGCAGCAGCATCCCCTCGCTCCAAACCACTTTAGTTCGCCAAGTCATCCACGCTCCGTCGTTGGCGGGCCGCCCCGCCGAAAGGAAACAACTAGTTTCCGGCGCGAGGGGGGCGCGGCAAATCTGGCTAATGGCCTAGGGGTGGGGGATGGTCTAGTGCGAAGGGGCTATGGGAGCGAGGGCACGCGGGGATAGCTGGGCCCTCTGGGTGCTTTTACGACTACTGCTGACAACGACTCAGGGCCGGACGAACGCTCAGATACCTGAAGGGTGGCGAGGGGTTTGTGAGGAGGGTCGCTTCACCATTAAATCTATCGAAAACGCGGCCAATGACCTGACTCGTATTGCTTCAAGTTGTGTTCTACGGGGTGAGCGGTGCCCGAGGTATGAATCGCGCCGTCGTCAACGCGTACTATAAAAGGCGCATTGCCGGCCAGCATGAATTGGTATTCGCCCGTCAATACGTAGTCGCTTGATTGATAAAAAACATCCATCCATACTCCTTTTTGAGAGTATCGATAATTTTTAGCGAATCGCTTGCGCACTCTTCCATTTTTCGCAAATGATTCAGCGCGATCATTTCTGCGTCTTTAAAACTATCACACCACCCCCCAAAACCATGACGCGTGGCCGCAATCCAAGAGCGAAAGATACCGCGAAAAGCCGAACAAGCCATACCGTACATGTAGGTTACAAGCAAATTCTTGCACCTATTGCCACGCATCCGATTATCGTGCCGGCATAATAAAGAGGAGGAAACAACAGTACAGAAAAGCCAATTATGGTTAACGACACAGCCAAACGCAGTAAGGATTTGGCAATGATATTTAAAGTGACCAGGAGCAAAGCAAAAGGCATCAATGACGTGATCAAACCGCCCAGAAGATAACCCCAATATTCATGAGGAGTTTTTCTCGCAGCCAACGGATCGAAACCATATAGTCCGTCGAAAATGAAAACGAAAACCAGCAGCCCCGTTAGAATGGCCAAAATGGCCTGCCAGACGAAATCAACATCTTTCAGATGTCTGACCCAAAGAATCAGATAGATCAACAATCCGCTCGGCAATGCCACGAAATATCCATAGTCCCAGCCAAATAATGTCACTGCCGTCCACCTTGATTTTGATACCAGATTCGAGGAACCGGATTCTCATAGCCCGGCGCGATATACGGGGCGAAATCATACGCCGGCGTGAAGCCTGTCGTCGCTCTCAAAATGCCTGCCAGCCACGAGTTGCTGTTGTACCTAGCGGCTCCCATATAACCTTCGAGCGTCAACGGCACCGAATAGGGCAGCACGCCGTTTTGGTATGAATTCGCAGTTCTAATCAACGAACTTGCAAACGCCGTGGTTGTTTGACCTTCGGGAGGAGTGATCGAGTATGGACCCCAAACCACATTTGATCTTGGCATGTGGGTCAGCCGGCTACCCAGGCAAAGCCTGCAATAAACCCCGACCTGAGGAATGAAATTCGATGAATCCGATAGCAAGCCGGCTTGTGGCTGACCATCTATGACTGCAACTCCAGAATACCCGTCGGAAATGGACAGAGACAGGTGAACAGAATCTGGAGTGGTGATAGTGCCGATCACGCCAGCCGCAATGTTGCCTTGAACTTCAACGCGGATCGAGTTCGAGCCACACATTTTAGTGTGCTGGCACTCGTTGTTTTTTATTGCGCTTCCTGCTGCAAGTGCCGCGAAGTTTGCTTGCGCGAGATCATCTCCAACCAGGGCACCTGCAATTCCCCCGATCAGTTGACTCAATTCGACGGCTGCCACCGCATCCTGCGCCTGACCCGTTGAGAGCAGAAGTTGCGAGCTCAGATTGCCGACGACGGCGCCCGTTGCAGCCGCAACGCACCCTGTGGCGCCCTTGGACGGATGGAAGCTGGCCGAGCCTGCACCAACGGCGCACCCGACAAGGGCATGCGCTAGTTCGCCGGCAATTGCATTCACGTTGCTGGTTGCTTTCAACTCCCCGATCTCAAAAGCGCCTTGATTGGCCACAGTTGTCAGCAGAGCGTTGGCAAGCCCGTCGCGCAACTCGTCTTCCAGACTCGTGCCATTGACCGCACTGCGCACCACCGAAGCCGCAGCGTTGTCGATCAGCTGCCGCTTCAGTTGATTGGGCAGCCGTGCCGAGCCATTGGCGGCCTGCGTGATGTTCTCCGGCAGCAAGCCAGACGTGTTGATTCCCTCGATGGCCCCCGCGGTCAGCATCGACGTGGCGATGGCCTTGATCCCCTCGCTGCTGGTCAGCTCCTCGATCACCTTGCCGAGGTCGCCATCGTTGGCGGCCAGGCTCACGGCGGCGCGGCTCGCGATGGCGCTGACGCCGGCCTGAACTGCGGCACTCGCGCCCGCGGAGATGCTGGCACTGGCGCCCGCGGATGTCGCAGCACCGCCCGCGGCGGCCCCTGCCTGAACTGCCGCCGGGGCGGCGATGGCGGCCGCCACGACGCTCACGACCAGGGTCGTGACCGGCCCCATGCCGCTCTGGTGATACGACCAGCGGTCGTGCTCTTCCTTGACCCGCTGCCAGGTGGTGCTGCCG
>NZ_LYVO01000133.1 GCF_001984055.1 Variovorax sp. KK3 | reverse complement strand
GGCTTTGCCGGGCCGCTGGTGTTGCCCCCGGTGAGGGGGTTGGCGGACCACACAAAGTGGGGCAGCCTGGGGGAGAGCAACATCTTCGCGGAACCGGCTTTGCCGGGCCGCTGGTGTCGCCCCCGGTGAGGGGGTTGGCGGACCACACGAAGTGGGGGAGCCTAGGGGAGAGCTTATTCCTGCGGTTGATATTTCCAGGCGCCGTTTTCAATCTTGACCATCACGCGAGCGCGCTGGTCCAGGCCCAGGTGGTCGGTCGGCGACATCGAGAAGATGCCATGCGCGCCAGGGACGTTCTTCACGCCTTCGAGCGCATCGCGCAGTGCGGCGCGGAAGGCCGGCGTGCCGGGCTGGGCCGACTTGAGCGCGACGGGAATCGCGGCGCTCATGATCAGGCCGGCATCCCAGGCATGGCCGCCGAAGGTCGACACGCTGCCCTTGCCGTTGGCGGCTTCGTAGGCTTCGACATATGCCTTGGCGGACTTCTTGACCGGATGCGAATCGGGCAGCTGCGAGGCCACCAGCATCGGGCCCGAAGGCAGCAGCGTGCCTTCGACGTCCTTGCCTCCAACGCGCAGGAAGTCGCCGTTGGCCACGCCGTGGGTCTGGTAGATCTTGCCGGCGTAGCCGCGCTCCTTGAGCGTCTTCTGCGGCAGCGCGGCCGGCGTGCCGGAGCCGGCGATCAGGATCGCGTCGGGCTTGGCCGAGATCAGCTTCAGCGTCTGGCCGGTGACGGAGGTGTCGCTGCGGCCATAGCGCTCGTTGGCCACGATCTTGAGCTTCTTGAGGTCGGTGGCCTTGGTGAACTCCTGGAACCAGCCTTCACCGTAGGCGTCGGAAAAGCCGATGAAGCCGACCGACTTCACGCCGTTGGCGGCCATGTGCTCGGCGATGGCCAGCGACATCATGATGTCGTTCTGCGGCGTCTTGAAGACCCACTTGCGCTTGTCGTCCATGGGCTCCACGATGCGCGCCGAAGCGGCCATCGAGATCATGGGCACCTTCTCTTCGGCGACCACGTCGATCATGGCCAGCGAGTTGGGCGTGACGGTCGAGCCGATGACGATGTCGACCTTGTTCTCGCTGATCAGCTTGCGCGTATTCGACACCGCGGCCGTGGTGTCCGACGCGTCGTCGAGCACGATGTAGTTGATCTTCTGCCCGCCGATGGTCTTGGGCATCAGCGCGATGGTGTTCTTCTCGGGAATGCCCAGCGAAGCGGCGGGGCCGGTCGCCGACAGGGTGACGCCGACGTTGACGTCGGCCTGCGCGGCGAAGGCCATGGCGCACAGCAGCGCCACGCCGAGGCGGGTGAAAGATTGCATTTTCGAAGTCTCCAGCAGTTGCAAAAATAACGGGCGACGGATCGGGCGCGCGGCGCCGTCAACGTTCGTCGAAGGACAGCAGCACGCGCTCGGTCAGCGGGTGTGCCTGGCACGTGAGTATGAAGCCGCCCGCGACCTCATTTTTGTCCAGCGCGAAGTTGCGCTCCATCCGAACTTCCCCTTCCAGGAGTTTCGCACGGCAGGTGCCGCACACGCCCGAGGTGCAGGAGTACGGCACCTCCAGGCCGGCCGACGAGGCCGCGTCGAGGATGCTGGGCTGGCCCTTGGTGAACGGGATCTCGCGGCTGATGCCGTCGCGCACGATGGTGATGCGCGCCGTCTCGGCATCGCCGGGTTGCGGCTCGTGCACCACCGCGCCGACGTTGGCAGCTCCGCCGGCGGGCGTCTGCGCCAGGCCGAAGCGTTCGATGTGGATGCGCTCTTCGGGCACGCCCGCTGCCAGCAGCGCGGCCTCGGCCTCGTCGTTCATCTGGAATGGGCCGCACACATAGACGTGGTCGATGCTTCCGGCCGGCACCAGGCCCTGCAGGAACTCGCCGATCTTCTCGCGGTTCATCAGGCCGGCATGGATCGGCACGTCGGTGTGGTCGTCGGAGAACACGTGCTGCAGCACCAGGCGCGTCATGTAGCGGTTCTTCAGGTCCTCGATCTCTTCCTTGAACATCGTGGACTTGAGGGCGCGGTTGCCGTAGATGAGGGTGAAGCGTGAATTCGGCTCTCGCGCCAGCACCGTCTTCATGATCGACAGGATGGGCGTGATGCCGCTGCCGCCCGCAATGCCGACGTGGTGGCGCCGCGCCTCGCGGTCGAGCGGCACGAAGAAGCGGCCTTGCGGCGCCATCACGTGCAGCGTGTCGCCGGGCTGCAGGCTGCTGTTGATCCAGTTGGAGAACACGCCCTGCTGCACCTTGCGCACGCCCACGCGCAACTCGCCGTCGTCGACGCCGGCGCAGATGGAGTACGAGCGGCGCAGGTCCTGGCCTTCGATCTCCTTGCGCAGCGTGAGGTACTGGCCCTGGGTGAAGCCGAACACGCCGCGCAGGTCTTCGGGCACGTCGAAGGAGACGATGACCGCCTCGGCGGTGTCGGGCTCGATGCTGCGCACGCGCAGCGGGTGGAAGATGACGCTCATAGGACGCTCGTGTTGAAGCTCGTTGGACGTTCGTGGGCTCAGATGGGTTTGAAGTGCTCGAAGGGTTCGCGGCAGTCGAGGCAGCGGTGGAGCGACTTGCAGGCCGTCGCGCCGAAGGCCGACAGCCGCTCGGTGTGCGCGCTGCCGCAATGCGGGCAGGCCACGGGCTGCATCGCCTGCCGGCGCACCAGGCGGATCGGCACTGCACCGCCGGGCAAGGCCGCGGCGCCGGGCGGCGCGATGCCGTACTCGCGCAGCTTGCGCTTGCCTTCGGCGCTGATCCAGTCGGTGGTCCAGGCCGGCGCGCGGCGCAGGCTCACGCGGGCCGGGCCGAGACCTGCCGCGTCCACGGCATCGATGACGCTGCGCTCGATGACCTCGGTGGCGGGGCAGCCCGAGTAGGTCAGCGTCAGCACGACTTCCAGCCCGTCGGCGTGCGGCAGCACATCGCGCACGATGCCGAGGTCGCAGACCGACAGTGCGGGAACCTCGGGGTCGAGCACGGTGTCGAGCACGTCCCAGGCGCGCGCGACGCGTGCCTGGTCGTCGGCGGTCGGCAGCGGCATGGCGGCCATCACCACACCCCGCCGGGATAGGCGCGCTGCAGGTGCTGCATCTCGGCCAGGATGTAGCCCATGTGCTCGCTGTGCACGCCGCGCTTGCCGGTGCTCATGAAGGCCGATTCGGCCGGCGCGCTCAGCTTGGCCTCGTCGAGCACTTCCGCCATCTCGGCCGACCACGGTTCGCGCAGCTCCGCCCATGCCGGGCCCAGGCCGCTGGCGCGCGCTTCGTCGTCGACGGCATCGGCCGCGAACAACTCGGGCACGTAGCGCCACAGCTCGATCAGCGCCGACGCCATGCGTGCGCGCGACTCCGCCGTGCCGTCGCCCAGGCGCACCACCCAGTCGGCGGCGTGCTGCTGGTGGTAGCGGGCTTCCTTGATGGCTTTGGCGGCGATGGCGGCCACTTCGGTGTCGCTCGAGGTTTCGAGCCGCTCCCACAGCAGTTTGAGCAGGGTCGCGACCATCGCATTGCGCAGCACGCTGAAGGCGAAGTCGCCGCGCGGCAGCTCGACCAGCGTGGCATTGAAGTAGTCGCGCTCGTCGCGCAGGAAAGCCAGCTGGTCCTCGTCGTGCGCGCGGCCTTCGATCTCGCCCGCGCGGGTGAGCAGTGCGCGGGCCTGGCCCAGCAGGTCGAGCGCCATGTTGCTCATGGCGATGTCTTCTTCGAGGATGGGCGCGTGGCCGCACCATTCGCCGAGGCGCTGCGCGAGGATCAGGCAGGTGTCGCCCAGGCGCAGCAGGTACTGCACGTCGGGGCGGCGGTCGAGTTCGATGGATGCTTGCATGGCGTGGCCGGTCACATGTGGTCGACGGACTTCGGCAGCTCGTAGAAGGTCGGGTGCCGGTACACCTTGTCTTCGGCCGGATCGAAGTACATGTCCTTGTCGCCCGGGTCGCTGGCCACGATCTGGTCGGAGCGCACCACCCACACGCTCACGCCTTCCTGGCGCCGCGTGTAGACGTCGCGTGCCATCTGCACGGCCATCTGCGGATCGGCGGCATGCAGGCTGCCGCAGTGCTTGTGGTCCAGGCCCGCCTTGCTGCGGACGAAGACTTCCCAAAGCGGCCATTCAGTGGTGGTGTCGCTCATGCGGCCTCCTTCATCGTTTCTTGCTTGCGGGCATGGGCCAGTGCGGCCTCGCGGACCCAGGCGCCGTCGTCCCAGGCCTTGACGCGTGCGCCCAGGCGCTCGCGGTTGCAGGGGCCGTCGCCGGCGATCACGCGCCAGAACTCCGACCAGTCGATCGGGCCGTGGTCGTGCGCCTGGCGCTCTTCGTTCCACTTCAGGTCGGGGTCGGGCAGCGTGACGCCCAGCACCTTGGCCTGCTCGACCGCGGCGTCGATGAACTTCTGGCGCAGCTCGTCGTTGGAGAAGCGCTTGATGCCCCAACGCATCGACTGCGCGCTGTTGGGCGACTGGTCGTCCGGCGGGCCGAACATCATGATCGACGGCCACCACCAGCGATTCACCGCGTCCTGCACCATGGCCTTCTGCGCCTCGGTGCCGTTCTGCATCATGGTCAGCAGGGCTTCGTAGCCTTGGCGCTGGTGAAAGCTCTCCTCGCGGCAGATGCGGATCATGGCGCGCGCATAGGGCGCGTAGGAGCAGCGGCAGATCGGCACCTGGTTCATGATGGCCGCGCCGTCCACCAGCCAGCCGATGGTGCCCATGTCGGCCCAGGTCAGCGTGGGGTAGTTGAAGATCGAGCTGTACTTGGCCTTGCCAGTGTGCAGCGCGTCGAGCATCTGGTCGCGGCTGGTGCCCAGCGTCTCGGCCGCGGCATAGAGGTAAAGGCCGTGGCCGCCCTCGTCCTGCACCTTGGCCAGCAGGATGCTCTTGCGCTTGAGCGTGGGCGCGCGCGTGATCCAGTTGCCCTCGGGCAGCATGCCGACGATCTCGCTATGCGCGTGCTGGCTGATCTGGCGCACCAGCGTCTTGCGGTAGTGCTCGGGCATCCAGTCCTTGGCCTCGATGAAGCCGCCGGCGTCGATGCGCTCGTCGAAGCGCTCTTCGAGCCGCAACTCCTCGGCCGAGCGCAAGGCCTTGCGGCCCTCGTCCTTGCCGTCCTTGCCTTCTTTGCCCATGGTGTCCATGGCTTGGGTGTACATGGCGTGTCCTTTCAGGATTTGGTTCTTTCGTCGATCACGCGGCGGGCCTTGCCCGTGAGCGTGCGTTCGAGCGTGGCGGGTGGCTGCACGAGCACCGTGGTCGAGATGCCGACCAAGGTCTTCACGCGGTGCTGCACCCATTGGGCGATCTGGTCGCATTCGGCATCGCCGATGCCGTCGGCGCCCTGCTGCAGTTCGCAGCGCACTTCGACGCTGTCGAGGTGGCCGTCGCGGCCGACCTTGATGAGGTACTGGCCCGAGAGCTTTTCGTGCGCCAGCACGATCTCCTCGATCTGCGTCGGGAAGACGTTGACGCCGCGGATGATCAGCATGTCGTCGCTGCGCCCGACGATCTTGCCCATGCGGCGGAAGGCGCGCGAGGTGGGCGGCAACAGGCGCGTGAGGTCGCGCGTACGGTAGCGGATGATGGGCAGCGCTTCCTTGGTCAGCGAGGTGAAGACGAGCTCGCCTTCCTCGCCGTCGGGCAGCACCTCGCCCGTCTCGGGGTGGATGATCTCGGGATAGAAGTGGTCTTCCCACACCACCGGGCCGTCCTTGCTCTCGATGCATTCGCTGGCGACGCCGGGGCCCATGACTTCCGACAGGCCGTAGATGTCGACCGCGTCCATGCCGCCCTTGTGCTCGATCTCGCGGCGCATGGCTTCGGTCCAGGGCTCGGCGCCGAAGATGCCGACCTGAATCGAGTTCTCGCGCGCGTCGAGCCCCTGGCGCTGGAACTCCTCGATGATCACCTGCATGTAGCTCGGCGTAACCATGATGATGTCGGGCCGGAAGTCGCGGATCAGCTGCACCTGCTTCTCGGTCTGGCCGCCGGACATCGGGATCACCGTGCAGCCCGCACGTTCGGCGCCATAGTGCGCCCCCAGGCCGCCGGTGAAGAGGCCGTAGCCGTAGGCCACGTGAACGATGTCGCCGGGCCGGCCGCCGGCGGCGCGGATCGAGCGCGCCACCAGGTCGGCCCAATGCTCGATGTCCTGCTTCGTGTAGCCGACCACCGTCGGCTTGCCGGTGGTGCCGGACGACGCATGGATGCGCGCCACCTGCTCGCGCGGCACGGCGAACATGCCGAAGGGGTAGTTGTCGCGCAAGTCCTTCTTGACCGTGAACGGGAACTTCGCGATGTCGCTGAGTTGCTTCAGGTCGTCGGGATGCACGCCGCGTGCCTCGAACGCCTGGCGGTAGTGCGGCACGTGGTCGTAGGCCCGCTGCAAGGTGGCCTTCAGGCGCTGCAGCTGCAGCGCGGCGATCTCGTCGCGGCTGGCCGATTCGATGGGGTCGAGGTCGCCGGGCGCGGGGCGCTTGACGGGCATGGACGTGTCTCCTTGGTCGAATGGGGTTGTTGCTGCTGCGGTGCCGCTCAGGCCGCCGCGACCGGCTTGCCCTTGAGCGTGTACGACCGGCCGCGGAACACCGCGACCTTTTCGCCGCGCTGGTTCAGCACCTCGGTGTCGTACACGCCGGTGCGGCCCGCCTTCGACACCTCGACGCAGCGCGCGACCAGGCGGTCACCCTCGCGTGCCGGCGCGACGAAGTCGATGCCGAAGCCCGAGGCCACGGTCACCTCGTTGTAGGAATTGCAGGCATAGGCGAAGGCCGAGTCGGCCAGCGTCGAGATGAAGCCGCCATGGCAGATGTCGTGGCCGTTGAGCATGTCTTCGCGCACGGTCATCGCGATGTCGGCGCGACCCGGCGCGATGGCCTCGATCTCCATGCCGAGGCCGCGCACGGCGCGGTCGTTGGCGAACATGGCGTCGCGCACGCGCTCGGCGGTGCGCTGGGCTTGGGTGTCGTTGCTCATGATTGCGGGTCGTTCAACGATCGGTGAATCGGGGCAGGCGCTTCGCGCGGAAGGCTTCGACGCCCTCCCGGTAGTCGGCGGCAGAGCCCAGCTCGCGCTGCAGCGCGGCCTCGCGGGCCAGCGCGGTCGGCAGGTCCATCTGCTGGGCATCGGCCAGTGCCTGGCGCGTGACGGCCAGGGCCCGCGACGGCATCGCGGCCAGGCGATGCGACAGGTCTTCGACTGTGAGGCTCAGGGCGTCGTCGTCCACGCATTTCCAGATCAAGCCCATTTCGGCGGCCTCGGCGGCCGGCAGCTTGTCGCCCAGCATCGCCAGGCCGAGCGCACGTGCGGGGCCGACCAGCCGCGGCAGCAGCCACGTGCCGCCGGTGTCGGGCACCAACCCGATCTTGGCGAAAGCCTGGATGAAGCTGGCCGAGCGGCCCGCCACCACCAGGTCGCAGGCCAGCGCCAGGTTGGCACCGGCGCCGGCAGCGACGCCGTGGACCTCGGCGATCACCGGCACCGGCATGGAGCGCAGGCGCATGACCAGCGGAGCGTAGAGCGATTCGATGACCTTGCCCAAGTCCCTGGGGGCGGCGCCCGGCGCGAAGTCGGGCGCGACCAGCGGGTCCGACAAATCTTGCCCGGCGCAGAAGGCACGGCCCGAGCCGCCGATGACGACGCAACGCACTTCCGGATCGGCCGCGGCCGCCTCGAGCGCCGCCATGAGCGCCGCGTGCAGTTCCGATGTGAAACTGTTGAGCGCGTCGGGGCGGTTGAGCCGCAGCGAGCGCACGGCGCCGGATTGGGCGATGAGAACCAGGTCTTCGTTCATCGTGGCGAACATCCAAGGGGTTGAAGATCGGCTTGCCGGTGTGCGAGCGACAGTTCGACGCTGTTCGAATAATTGACCGACCGTTCGGTTGATTATAGGATTTCAGCTCCGCTAGCCGCAAGTCTTCGGTATTCGGTAGTAACCCTGATTCGCAGCGAGCCTACGCCTTTTTGCTTACAACACGTCCAAGGAAATCCCCATGCCCTGCTACGCGCTTGAAGGCGTCGTCCCGGTGGTCGACCCCAGTGCCTACGTTCACCCCACCGCCGTTCTGATCGGCGACGTGATCGTCGGCCCCGACTGCTACGTCGGCCCCTGCGCCAGCCTGCGGGGCGACTTCGGGCGCATCGTGCTGGAGCGCGGGTCCAACGTGCAGGACAACTGCACGATCCACGGCTTTCCCGACCAGGACACGGTGATCGAGGAAGACGGCCACATCGGCCACGGCGCGGTGCTCCACAGCTGCATCGTGCGGCGCGACGCGCTGGTGGGCATGAACGCGGTGGTGATGGACGAAGCCGAAATCGGTGCCTGCGCCATCGTCGCGGCCTGTGCCTTCGTGCCGGCCGGCATGAAGGTGCCGGCGCGCAGCCTGGTGGCGGGCATTCCGGCCAAGGTGCGGCGGCAGCTCGGCGACGACGAGATCGCGTGGAAGCAGGAAGGCACGCAGACCTATCAAGAACTCACGCGGCGCTGCCTGGCGAGCATGGTCGAGGTACAGCCGCTCGCGGCCGCGGAGCAAGACCGGCCGCGGCTGCAGTCGCCCGAGGTGAAGTCGCTGATCGCCACCCGTCGCGGCTGAGCGATCGGTGGACTAGCGCGACTGCTGCGCTTCGCTGCCCGGGAGCGGCTCGGCATCGAGCAAGGCCGGTGGCACCTTCACGGCCCGCACGCCGCCGAAGAACAGGTCGGCCACCATCTCGCCGATGGCCGCATGGTCGAGTTCGCGCCCCGGCTTCATCCAGGTGAACATCCAGTTGATCATGCCGAAGAGCAGCATCGCCATCGGCTTGCCGAGCTTGCTCTGCGCGTCCTCGCCGCGCACCTCGGCGATGGTGCGTGCGAACGCAGCGACCACGCGCCGCTCGACGCCGACGATGCGCTGCTGGTCTTCCTCGCGCAGAAAGCGCACATCCTCCGTCAGCACCCGCTGCGCGTTCTGCGCCAGCGCGTACTCGGCCACGAAGCTGCGGATCAGCGCAGCGAGCCGCGCCTCGGGCGTCGCATGGTCACGCAGCACTTCTTCGACCACGGCTTCGAGCCGCTGCACGTGCTCTTCGGCAATGCGCACCGCGAGGTCGTGCTTGTCGCGCACGTAGTGGTACAGCGTGGCCTTCGACACGCCGCAAGCGGCCGCCACCTCGTTCATCGACGTGCCCGCATAGCCGCGCTGCGCGAACAG
Source organism: Variovorax sp. KK3 (assembly GCF_001984055.1). Classification (GTDB taxonomy): domain Bacteria; phylum Pseudomonadota; class Gammaproteobacteria; order Burkholderiales; family Burkholderiaceae_C; genus Variovorax. The sequence goes on along the minus strand of NZ_LYVO01000133.1, from coordinate 1,490 downwards.
CTGCGCCGCATTCAGAAGAATCATTTCTCGCTGGCCGTCGTAGCCAGCCGGGTCACGCACGCGAGCCATTCGGCAGCGTCCTTTCGATCGATCGATGTTGTCTGTGTCAGCCCTGCCCGCATGATGGCATGGCCACACGCCCGGCTTGAGACGCTATACGGCGCAGGTTCTGAACCCGAAGAATCCGTCGTCGCATTCGGGCCGTGCAAAACCCCGGCGCTTGGGCGAACGCAGGCGCGCGCGGGTGGCCAGCGAGGCGCCGCGCAGCACGCGGGCCTGGCCGAAGGCGGGCTGCGGGTCGAAGGCCGTGCCGGCGCTCCACGGATCGGCGTGGAAGCCGGGCCAGGGCTGCAGCGTGCCGGCGGTCCATTCGTGCACGTCGGCCCAGCGAAAGCCGCGGCGCGCGGCCTGATGCGTGGCGATCTCCCATTCGACCTCGGTGGCCAGGCGGCGCCCGGCCCAGCGCGCCCAGGCGTCGGCCTCCCACCAGCTCACGTGCACGGCGCTCTGGTTGCCGGCGGCGCGCATGGTGCGGCCGAAGTGATGCTGCAAGACCGATCCGCCACTGCCGCCGCGCGCCGCGCCGATCTGCTCCACGTGGCGCGGACTGCGCCGGCCTTCCGGCTGGCCGGCGAGCCAGGCGCGGCCGCCGGGCGACCACAGTTCCTCGCGGTCGTAGCCGCCGTCGGCGACGAATTCGACGTATTGGTTCCAGGTGACGGGTTGCGCGTCGATCTCGAATTCGGGAATGTCCAGCGGCAGCCGGCCGCGCTCCTGCGCGAAGGCGAAGCCGCCCTCCTCGGTGCCGAGCGTCCAGCGGGTGGCGGGCAGCAGCAGCGGCGGACGTTCGACCGCCGCAGGCTGCACCTCCACGCTCAGCGGCAGGCCCAGTGTCTGGGCCATCACCACCAGCTGCTCGCCGCGCAGGTCTTCATGGAAGAGCGCGAGCCGATAGAAGTACAGCCCGGCATCGGTTTCCACCGCATGCTCCAGCAGCTCGAGCGTGCTCTCCAGGGTCTCGAGCAGGTAGGCCTTGGTCACCGACAGGTCGGGCAGGTCGGGCGACCAGCGCGCCTTGGTGTCGATCTGCGCGGGGTTCCACCAGGCATCGGCCTGCGGCTCGATGGCGGCCAGGCGTGTCGGCCGCACCGGGCAGTCGGGCCCGAACGCGCGCTGCGTGTTACGAGCGATCCACCACTCGGCGAACCAGCCGATGTGGCCGGCCAGCCAGAGCGGCGGATCGATGTCGTCCTGCCGCGGCACGATGAGCGCCGCGGTGCCCAGCGCCTGCTCGTAGAGCGACAGCAGGTGCAGCGTGTGGTTGCGCGCATCGATCAGCGCCAGCGAGAGCAGTTCGCGACCCGCGCGACACATCTCGGGTGAATCGATGGAATGGGGCAGGCCGGCAGTGCCGGAGGGCGTCCCGGACGGCGGGCTCGAAGGCATGGGCCATTATGGCGACGGGCCCGGCGTGCGAACGGCTCCCCGGG
>NZ_LYVO01000132.1 GCF_001984055.1 Variovorax sp. KK3 | reverse complement strand
TGCAGGCACTGGCCCGCGACAACGGCGCACCCACCGCGCTGAAGGACATCGGCATGAAGGAAGACGACCTGGACCGCGCCGCCGAGATCGCCGTGGCCAACCCCTACTGGAACCCGCGGCCCTTCGGCCCGGCCGAGCGCGATGCGATACGCGCGCTGCTGCAGCGCGCCTACATCGGCGCGCCGCCGGCCTGAGACATCGATTCCGCTTGCACAGGTCAACCACGAAGAAGGAGACAACCATGGCCCTCAACCGCAGACAGTTCACCCAGGCCGCGGCCGCCCTCGCAGCAGGCAGCGCCACACCGCTGGTGTTCGCCGCCGACACGCTGAAGATCGGCTACGTCTCGCCGCAGACCGGCCCGCTCGCGCCCTTCGGCGAGGCCGACAAGTGGGTCATCGACCAGATGAAGACGGCCTTCAAGGACGGCATCAGCGTGGGCGGCAAGAAGTACGCGGTGCAGATCGTGCTGAAGGACAGCCAATCCAACCCCAACCGTGCGGGCGAGGTCGCCAACGACCTGATCCTCAAGGACAAGGTCGCGCTGGTGCTCACGGCCGGGACGCCCGAGACCGCCAACCCGGTCAGCGACGCCTGCGAGCTGAACGAGGTGCCCTGCATCTCGAGCGTGGTGCCCTGGCAGCCCTGGTTCTTCGGTCGCAAGGGCGACCCGGCCAAGGGCTTCGCGTGGACGTACCACCTGTTCTGGGGGTTGGAGGACGTCATCGCCAACTTCACCAACGGCTGGAAGACCGTCGCCACCAACAAGAAGGTCGGCGGCCTGTTCCCGAACGACGGCGACGGCAATGCCTGGGGCGACAAGGAGCTGGGCTTCCCCAAGCCGCTGTCGCAGATGGGCTTCACGCTCACCGACCCGGGCCGCTTCCAGAACGGCACGCAGGACTTCAGCGCGCAGATCGCGGCCTTCAAGCGCGACGGCGTCGAGATCGTGACCGGCGTGGTCATTCCGCCCGATGCCAAGACCTTTCTCACGCAGGCGCGGCAGCAGGGCTTCAAGCCCAAGGTCATCACGCTCGGCAAGGCGCTGCTATTCCCCGGCGCGATCGAGGCGCTGGGCGACCTGGGCGACGGGCTGTCGACCGAAGTGTGGTGGAGCCCGTCGCATCCCTTCACGTCGAGCCTCACGAAGCAGAGCGCGAAGTCGCTGTCCGAGGCCTACGAGGCCGGCGCGAAGAAGCAGTGGACACAGCCCATCGGCTTTGCGCATGCGCTCTTCGAGGTGGCCTCCAATGCACTCTCGCGGGCCAAGTCGGTCAAGGCCGCCGACGTGCGCGATGCCGTCGCTGCGACTTCGCTCGACACCGTCGTCGGCCCGGTCAAGTGGGGCGGCCAGGGGCCGTTCAAGAACGTCAGCAAGACGCCGCTGGTGCTGGGCCAGTGGAACAAGGGCCAGAAGTACAAGTACGAGCTGACCTTGGTCAACAACGAAGCCGCGAACAACATCCCCGCCGGCGGCACGCTGAAGCTGCTGTGATCGGGCGCATGCAATGACACTTCTCGCGCTGCACGGCGTTCGCAAGTCCTACGGGGCGCTCAAGGTCACCGACGACATCACGCTCGCGGTGACCGAGGGCGAGACCCTGGGCATCCTCCGGCCGAACGGCGCGGGCAAGACCACGCTGTTCAACCTGATCTCGGGCGACGTGCGCGTCGACGCCGGGCGTGTCGAGTACGAAGGCCGCGACGTCACGAGCCTCAAGCCGCACCAGCGCTGCCATGCCGGCATCGGCCGCAGCTACCAGGTCCCGCAGCCCTTCGGCAACATGAGCGTGTTCGAGAACCTGGTTACCGCCGCCTGCTTCGGCGGCGGCCAGCCCGAGCGCGAGGCCTGGCACACCGCACACGAGGTGCTGGCCGAGACCGGCCTGATGGCGCATGCCAACAAGCCGGCCGGTGGGCTCACGCTGCTCAACCGCAAGCGCCTGGAGCTGGCGCGCGCCCTCGCCACGCGGCCCAAGCTGCTGCTGCTCGACGAAATAGCGGGCGGCCTGACCGAGCCCGAGGCGAAGGAACTCGTGGCGGAACTGCAGCGCATCAAAGCGCGCGGCGTGACCATGATCTGGATCGAGCACGTGGTTCATGCGCTGCTGTCGCTGGCCGATCGGCTCTTCGTCATCAACTTCGGGCAGAAGCTGGCGGAGGGTGAACCGCGGGCGGTGATTAACGATGCGGAAGTGCGGCGGGTGTACATGGGGATGGAAGCATGACGGCGCTGCTCGAAGCCCACGCCCTCCAAGCCTTCTACGGCGACGCACAGGCGCTCTTCGGCATCGACGTCGCGCTCGCGCAAGGCGAACTCGTCGCCATCATCGGCGCCAACGGTGCCGGCAAATCGACGCTGCTCAAATGCCTAACGGGCCTGGTGCGCGCGCCGCGCGAGGCAGTGCGATTCAAGGGTGATTCGATCGGCGGCCTGCCGCCCGGCGAGATCGTCAAGCGCGGCCTGGCCATGGTGCCCGAAGGCCGCCGCCTGTTCCCCAGCCTGAGCGTCGAGGAGAACCTGCTCATCGGCGGCCTTGCCGGCCGCAAGGGCCCGTGGAACCTGCAGCGCCTGTACGGCCTGTTCCCCATCCTCGCCGAGAAGCGCCACGACCCCGGCACGTCGCTGTCGGGCGGCCAGCAGCAGATGGTGGCGCTGGGCCGCGCGCTCATGAGCAACCCCGAGTTGCTGCTGTGCGACGAACTCTCGCTCGGCCTCGCGCCCATCGTCATCCGCGAGATCTACGCCGCCATGCCGGCCATCACCGGCGAAGGCATGACGGTCGCGATCGTCGAACAGGACGTGACCATGGCGCAGCGCGTATCGCAGCGCATCTACTGTCTGCAGGAGGGGCGCGTGTCGCTCACCGGACGTTCCGACGCACTGTCGCGCGAACAGATCTCGCAGGCCTATTTCGGCGTTTGAGGAGCCACGGAATGCTCGACATCCTCGTCCAAGGCATCCTGCTCGGCGGCCTCTACACGCTCTTCGCGCTGGGCCAGTCGCTGATGTTCGGCGTCATGCGGCTCACCAACACCGCGCAGGGCGACTTCATCATCCTCGGCGCCTTCGCCGTCATCGCCGGCACCGGGATCGCAGGCGGTGCGCCCTTCTTCGCCGCGCTGGCGGTGCTGCCGCTGGCCTTCGGATTCGGCTACGCGCTGCAGCGCTACGTGCTCAACGGCACGCTCGGCAAAGACCCGCTGCCTTCGCTGGTCGTGACCTTCGGCCTCTCGATCGTCATCCAGAACATGCTGCTGGAGCTGTTCTCCGCCGACCCACGGTCGATCGAGACCGATGGCTTCAACACGCGCGGCCTGGCGCTCGGCGATTCGCTCTCCGTCGGCGTGCTGCCGCTGGTGATCCTCGCCGTCGCGGTCGCCGCCACGGCGGCCCTGCAATGGCTGTTCGCGCGCACCGCCTTGGGCCGGTCGTTCCGTGCGGTCTCGGACGACCGCGAGATCGCCGAACTCATGGGCCTCGACGCCAGGAAGGTCTACGCCTTCGCGACCGCCATCGCCTTCGTGCTGATCGCCGTGGCCGGCGCGTTGCAGGGCATGCGCACGACGGTGTCGCCTTCCGACGGGCCGCTGCTGCTGCTCTTCGCCTTCGAGGCCGTGATCATCGGCGGCATGGGCTCCTTCTGGGGCACGCTGGCCGGCGCCATGATCCTCGGCATCACGCAGCAGATCGGCTTCAGGCTCGACCCGGGCTGGGGCATCTGGGTGGGCCACATCGTGTTCCTCGTCGTGCTGGTGCTGCGGCCGCAGGGACTGTTCCCCAAGACGCGAGGCTGACTCTGCCATGACACGCAACCCACCCCTCGCCACGCCCCACGACGCCGCGGCCTTCGACGTGGTGCGCAGCACGGCCGCGAGCCGCGCCGCGCTGGTCGTCGCCGTCGCGCTCGCGCTGCTCGCCGTCAGCCTGCCCTTCTGGGGCGAGTCGAGCTGGATGCGCGAGTTCGTCGAGATCGCCTGCTACTTCATCTTCGCGATGATGTGGAACCTGCTCGCCGGCTACGGCGGCATGGTCAGCATCGGGCAGCAGGCCTTCTTCGGCTTCGGCGGCTACGTGATGCTGATGCTGGGCAACTTCGCAGGGCTCGACCCCTTCCTCGCCATTCCGCTCGGCGCGCTCGCCGCGGGCCTCATCGCCGTGCCCGTGTCCTTCGTCGCCTTCCGCCTCTCGGGCGGCTACTTCGCCATCGGCACCTGGGTCATCGCCGAAGTCTTTCGCCTGAGCTTCGCCAACGTGTCGGCCGTGGGCGGCGGCTCGGGCACCACGCTCACCTCGCTGCGCGGCATCGACCGCGCCACCCGCGAGAGCGTGACCTACTGGATGGCGCTCGCCTGTGTCGTCGCCGCCGTCGCGTTGGTCTACCTCTTCCTGCGCAGCAAGCGCGGCCTGGCCTTGCTCGCCATCCGCGACAACGAGGTGGCCGCCGAGTCGCAGGGCATCCCGGTCGCGCGGATGAAGCTCGCGGTCTATGTCGTCGCCGCCTTCGGTGCCGGCCTGGCGGGCGCGCTCTACTTGGTCGGCAACCTGCGCATCAGCCCCGACGCCGCATTCAGCGTCAACTGGACGGCGTTCGCGATCTTCATGGTGGTCATCGGCGGCATCGGCCGCATCGAAGGCCCACTGGTCGGCGCACTCATCTTCTGGGCGCTCAACAAGTTCCTGAGCGACTACGGCACCTGGTACCTGCTGGGCCTGGGCGTGCTCGCGATCGTGGTGACGATCTTCTTCAAGCAGGGCTTGTGGGGGTTCGCGCAGCAGCGGTGGGGGTGGTCGTTGTTTCCGACGCAGCGGGTGTTGGTCGCTAGCACCGCGAGGCGATAACCTTCGGTCCAGCAAACTCTTTCAAGGGAGAAGATCGCCCGCGTCCGGTCGAAATAATGGGGGGATGATCGCTTCCGCCATCCCTATCCTCCAGGTTGCCAGCAGTGGGGAGATCGCACAGTTCGGCATGCTGGCCGTCGGCGTCGATGGCCGTTGTGCAGTCGAGAGAATGGGTACCCAGCGTACGCGGCTCCACGCGGGGCTCCCCTGGTTCCTGGCCGATATGCAGCCCTAAGGATTTCTGGCGCGAGCTTTGGCTCGTGCCAGAAGGGATCTGCAACTTGATAGCAACCCTGAGCATTGGACGGACGCACATGTCCTGAACGTGCTTTGCGAGGCTAGGGAAGATCTGCCGGGTAGTCTGATACTTGGCACAAAGTCCATCGAACGGTACGCACAAGCCACCGTCCGCGAACGATCGACGGTGCGCGGCTATCCAGCATTGGCTCGTGATCTACGCGCCGATCGCGGGTGAACTGGTGTCGCGCGACGACTTCGATCCTTCCCGGCTCGCGCCCACGGCCGACACGTTGCGCGTATGGGCGCACGCCAGTTCATTGGCCATCGCGTTCTGGCGGAGCGCGGCGGAGGACAAGCGCATCTCGGCTGGTTTTCGCGAGATGGCGAAGCGGCATCTGCGGAATCTCGAATCGCGTCAGGCTTAGCAAGTGCCAGCGGCGCAAGAGGACGGCTTTCAACAAGACCTTCCAAGCTGAAAACTGTCCTCTTCGAGCGGGGCTTATGTGGCCGAACAGCAGCTGATATTGGTTGTTGCACACGACGCAGCGACGCGTTAATCATGGAAAAGCCGGCGCAATAGTTACCCCTGTTCACAGTGCGTTCGCCACCCGCGCCAATCGCATGTCAGCCAGAAATCCGCTGGCAGAATCCCGCCACTCGACCAACAAGAAAATCAGGGTGGATTCCCATGCACTTCCCTCGCCGGCAGCGCCGCTCCGCTGTCGAATGGATGTCGTCCCGCGAGATCGGCGGGGCATTGCTGGCCGGTGCCGTCGCGCACCTGCTGCTTCTCGTACCCACGCTCGTCACGCTCCAGATCTACGACCGTGTCTTGAGCAGCCGACGCATGGAGACGCTCGGCATGTTGCTCGTTGCGGCGGGCTTGTCGTTGTCGACATGGTGGCTGGTCGAGACTGCCCGTGTGCGATGGCATGCGGCGCGGGCTTGCGAGTTGGAGCAGCACTTCGCGCGTGACCTTGTGCCCTGGCTGCTCCATATGCCGGGCTCGCAGGCCACCGCCGCATCGCAACAGCTCTGGCGGGACCTGGCAGCACTGCGCGCCGCGGCCGGCGGGCCGCTGACGATCGCGGTCACCGACTTGCCATGGACGCCGGTCTACCTGTTGGTCATCGCCGCCTTCCATCCGTGGCTGGGCGCCGTCGCACTCGCAGGCGTGCTGGTGTTGCTGGCACTCGCGTGGCTCACTGAGCGTCGTTTGCGAGAGCCGGCTGTGGAAGCCGAGCAGGCGCAGGCGGATGCGCAGCGCAAGGCAGGCGAAGTGGCTGGATGCATCGACATGCTGCAGAGCCATGGCCAGCAAACGCAGGTGGGCGATTCGCTGTTGTCGATCAAGTCTCGCGCCGCGCGCGTCCAACTGGAGGCCGAACTGCCCGGCCACAGCTTGAAGACCGCAGGCAAGCTTGCACGCCAGTCGCTGCAGGTGCTGATGCTGGCAACGGGCGCCTGGCTGGTCGCCAGCGGCCATGCGACGGGCGGCGTCATGGTCGCGGGCAGCATCCTGTTGGGCAAAGCCTTGATGCCGTTGGAGGTGCTGATCGGTGGGTGGAAGCCATTGCTGGAAGCGCGCAAGGCCCTGGACCGGCTTCTGCGAGCGCTCGCCGCGCAAGCTGCCCATGACCGGCTTATCCCCGAGACGATCTTGCCGCCGAGCCGTGGCGCACTTCGCGTGTCGGGCCTCGGCGTCAGGCCGGCGCTGACCGGTCGGACCATCCTCCATGCACTGGACTTCGCGTTGCCGCCCGGCAGCATGCTCGCCGTGCTCGGCCCCAGCGGATGCGGCAAGAGCACGCTTGCGCGCGTGCTGGCCGGCGTTCAGCCGCAGACCCACGGCGAGGTCGCGCTCGACGGTGCGGCACTGCACCAATACAGCCAGCAGGCGCGCGGCCAGGCCACGGGGTACCTGCCGCAGGACATCCTGCTGCACAGCGGGAGCGTGGCGCACAACATCGCGCGACTGTGGCAACCCGTCGACGAGCTGACGCGCGAGCAGAGCGACGCGGTGGTCGATGCGGCACGGCGTGCGGGGGCGCACGCACTGATCACGGCGCTGCCCAGGGGCTACGACACACTTCTTGGCGGCGACATTCAAGCGCACGCGCTTTCCGGTGGCCAGCGGCAGCGCATCGCCCTCGCCCGCGCCATCTACGCCACGCCCGGCGCCCGTCCTCCCAGCCTGATTGTGCTGGATGAGCCCAACAGCCAGCTCGATCCCGAGGGCGAGGGGGCGTTGGAGCACTGTCTGCGCGGCCTCCGCGAGCAAGGCAGCACCGTGGTCGCCATCACGCACCGTCCGCGGCTGATCGAGCTTGCCACGCACGTCCTGATGTTGCGGGACGGTCGCATCGAGCAGTTCGGACCGCGCGAGCAGGTACGGCAGTGGATGGCGCAGCGCGGTCCGCAGGCCATGAGGAGCAAGGCGGTACCCGCATGAAGGCGGAGTCGACGGCCTCGACCTTCGCAAGGACGGAGATGCGACATTCGATGCGCAGAGGCATCGCGGGTGCCTTGTTGGGTTTCGCCGCGCTCGGCGCGTGGGCAGCCCTCGCACCACTGGCTGCGGCGATCGTGTCCGAAGGCACTGTCCGCTCGCTGGGCCACCGCAAGACGGTGCAGCATGCCGAAGGCGGGATCGTCGCCGCCATCCACGTGAAGGACGGCGACCGTGTCGAGCAGGGGCAGACGCTCGTCACGCTGGCCGACGAGCGGGTGGCCGCCGGCGTGCGCGCCTTGCGCGAGCAGGCAGTTGCTGCCGCGCTGAAGGCGCAGCGGCTCAATGCGGAGACAAGCGGCCGGCCCTTCGTGCCTGATCTCGCGGTGCTGTCCGAATACACGTCCGACGACGAGTCGGCCCAGGCGGGCGCGCTTGCCAAGCGCGAACGCGAGGTGTTTGCGGCGCGCGCCCGGCAGCAGTCGGAGCAGGCCCACTGGCTCAACGAGCAGCTCGCGCAGGCCCGTCATGAGATCTCTACGCAACTGGGCCTGATCGAAACGACCATGACAGCGCTTCAATTGGCCCAGCGTGATCTGGATGCCAACGAGAAATTGCGCGCCGACGGATTCGTGAGCGCGGCCCGTGTGGCCGAGCTTCAGCGAACGCTCGCCGACTACCGTGCCCGCGTTCAGGCCGGGCAGGGCCAGCTTGCCCAGGCGCGCCAGCGACAGGCGGACATCCGCCTCAAACTCGCCGCGCAGCGCACGGAGTTCGCGCGTGCTGCAGCCGATGAGCTGAAGGACGTCACCGCCGGCCTCGCGCAGTTGGGCCAGCAGCTGAGGCCGGCAGCCGATGCCCAGGCGAGGCAGCGCATCACGGCACCGGTGGCCGGTGAGGTGGTCAACCTCCGGGTCCACACGGTTGGCGCTGCCATCGGCCCGCGCGAACCCGTGCTGGAGATCGTGCCGGCCGATTCGCCCCTCGTCGTCGAGGCTCGCATCGCCCCGGCCGACATCCGCGATGCGCAGCAGGTGCTGGCGGCGGAGAAGAAAGCCCAAGTGATGCTGAGCGCCTACCGCACGCGTTCGACGCCGCAGGTCGAGGGACGCTTGAGCTACATCGGTGCCGACCGGCTCACCGACCCGAGTGCGGCCGGCCCATCGGCACCGTACTACCTGGCGCACGTGACCATCAGCCCCGAGGCCCTGGCCGCCGCGAGCCGGCTTGCAGGCCAGACACTGGTGTTGTCGCCCGGCATGCAGGCCGAGGTCTTCATACCGACACAGGAACGCAGCGCCTGGCGCTACCTGTTCGATCCCGTTCTCGACGGGGTCAGGCGAAGCATGCGAGAGCGGTGAGCGGGCGATGGGCAATCGACGGTTCAAGCAATTGAGCGACGACGATCTGGAAGCGTGGGTCGCCGCGGTGACGCATCCGCTCGCGGCGGCCGACAGCTTGATGCCGTGGCTCGAAGGGCCATTGCGCCAGTTCTTCCCGTTCAAAGGCGTGGTGCTGGGACATGGCGAACTCATCGCAGGCCAACTCGTGGTGACCCACATGCTCGCCACCGGCCACGGCGATGACTATCTGCGCCAGATGTCGACCACCTTCGAGCTAGGCCAGCGTGGCTCGCTGGCGTGGTGGTTCGCGAGCCGGCAACCTTTCTACATCGATCCAAAGAAGCCGCCGCCGCACGCGAGCGCGTTCGAGCTCGACGAAATCGAGCGTTTCGCGCTCGGCAACGTGGCGGGGCATGGCGTGCTCAATGCCAAGGCCAATGCGGGAACGTACTTCGGCTTCGCTGGCGTGATGGAGCCGCTGGGCGACTGGCACCTGGAGGCCCTGACGCTGATCGCGCCGGTGCTGAACGACTTGATGCTGTCCCACATCGCATTGATCGAGCGGTCGGCGCCGTGCCGCTTCGAGCACTTGACGGCGAGGCAGAAGGACATCGTGCGTCAGCTCGCGGCCGGCAAGAGCAACAAGGCGATCGCGCTGGTGCTGGGGATCACGGAGAAGAGCGTTCGGAATCAGTTGGCAAAGGTTTACGCCAGTGTGGGGGTCGGCAGGCGGACGGAGCTGATCGCGTTGCTGAGGTAGGAGGGAGGCCGTACGTCTACCCGCAGGTTTAGGAACAAGAGTACTGATAGGCGATGGGGACCCTGTCGTTGTCGTTTTTTTGCGGTAGGGACATTTGTCACCTATGCACGGCGCCACGGACCCGCGAACATCCCGGCCGCACGTCGAGCGTTCGAGCGCGTGTGATCTGCATCGAGCACTTCATCGCCCGTCGACGCCGAGCAATTTTTCACTCAGAGAGGAAGCATGAGGTCAGAAGACAGAGCACATGCCTGGGCTCGGTTCAAAGCGCTGGTCGTCCAGAAGGAGCGAGCGAAGCGAAGAGCCGGGGCGAGGATGACATTCAACGCGTCCAGGACATCGCTGGTGTGCCTGGTTGTGATCATCGGGATGATGATCGGGCCCGTGGAGGCGTGGGCTCAAGGCACCTCGGCGGCTGACGCTGCCAAATCGAAGGCACCACCTGCAGCCGGTCATGGAAAGATCATGGCGACGCGGCTTCCCCCTCATCTCAAGCGGTTGATCGATGCCGCCAAGCGCTTAAATGAAGAGCCAGGCCTCATCCTCGACCGGGAGAAGATCGAGGAGGTCATTGGGGCTCGTCTCATCGGCAGTTCGCCTACGTGGGATTCTCAAGGGGGGCGAAGCCTTGTGGAGTCCTTCGAGAAGGATGGGCCCTTGGCTGCGCCGCTATGGCGAGGCCGCGTGGTCTATTACGACTACAAAGCCTCGGAGACGTGGAGCGTTTCGGTCGAACTCGGCTACGCGCAAAACCTCGTTGGCCCGGAGCTCATGTGCTATTCCTCGCGTCTTGTGGAGGCCTACTGGGGGAAGCCATTCATCTACAGGCCACCGGACGTTCATGCGCAACTCCAGGAATGGGCGCGCCCTTCGCATCTGCCGCCAACCGGCCCGCACGATGGCCAACCTTATACGGCGATATTCACCGCCCTACATCCTGACAGCGCAAACGTGAACTTCAAGGTCGGCCCTGAAACCTGCGTCGATCGCATATTGATTGGCAAGCTATTCAAGAGCAAGGAGTACGGTGATGACCGCATTTACCACGAATGACCCCATCTTCGTTCGCATTCGCGACACCGAGGGCGTGAATCCCGTTGCGTTGCAGAACTTCGTGAATGGTCTTAATCAGAATTCTTTCGCGAACGCGCAGGTAACCGCTATGGTCGCCCGAGGCGACGCGGTTTTCGAGCTGTTGCCGCACGCGGAACTCGTCAAACGGGGCGCTGCGGCGATGTACGATTCCGATCGAAACGCGGCGATCGTTGGCCGCGATGGGAAGCTCGCGGTCCAACTCGACGC
>NZ_LYVO01000131.1 GCF_001984055.1 Variovorax sp. KK3 | reverse complement strand
GTAACTCCAGTCTCCCAGACCCTTCCGGGTGAACAACCTATTGAGACATCACATCTAGGGGTTAGTGCGGAGGGCTGGCGGCTTCCGCATTCAATGATTTTTCACCAGTTCGTGAAAACCCTCTTTGTCGTCATTGTTGTGCTGTCAAAGATCGGAAGTCTGGGCTTTCCAGATCACCAATGGAGACAACCGCAATGACCGACAGCAAACCGAACCGCCGCCGCAGCCTGCTGAAGGGCGCCGCCGTGGCGGCCGGCGCCATGTCCGCGCCCATGGTCAGCATGGCGCAGACGACATCGTTCCGCTTCCAGAGCACCTGGCCGGCGAAGGACATCTTCCACGAATACGCCAACGACTTCGCGAAGAAGGTCAACGACATGGCCGGCGGCCGCCTCAAGATCGAGGTGCTGCCTTCGGGCGCGGTGGTGCCGGCCTTCCAGCTGCTGGAGGCGGTGAACAAGGGCACGCTCGACGGCGGCCATGGCGTGGTGGCCTACCACTACGGCAAGAACTCGGCGCTGGCGCTGTGGGGCTCGGGCCCGGCCTACGGCATGGACCCCAACATGGTGCTGTCGTGGCACTACTACGGCGGCGGCAAGGCGCTGCTGGAAGAGATCTACAAGTCCATCAACATGGACGTGGTGTCCTACTTGTACGGCCCGATGCCGACGCAGCCGCTGGGCTGGTTCAAGAAGCCGGTGGCCAAGGTCGACGACATCAAGGGCCTGAAGTACCGCACCGTCGGCCTGGCGGTGGACGTCTTCACCGAGCTGGGCGCCGCGGTGAACCCGCTGCCCGGCGGCGAGATCGTGCCTGCGCTCGACCGCGGCCTGATCGATGCGGCCGAGTTCAACAACGCGTCCAGCGATCGCGCCCTGGGCTTCCAGGACGTGGCCAAGAACTGCATGCTCCAGAGCTTCCACCAGAGCGGCGAGCAGTTCGAGATCCTGTTCAACAAGCCCAAGTACAGCGCCTTGCCGCAGGAACTCAAATCGATCATCGACTACGCGGTGCAGGCTTCGAGCGCCGACATGAGCTGGAAGGCGATCGACCGCAACACCAAGGACTACAACGAGCTCAAGAAGGCGGGCGTCAAGTTCTACAAGACGCCGGACGCCATCCTGCGCGCCCAGCTCGCCGCCTGGGACAAGACCATCGCCAAGAAGTCCGGGGAGAACGCGCTCTTCAAGCAGGTGCTCGATTCCCAGAAGGCCTTCGCGCAGGCCGCCGGCCAGTGGCAGAGCGACTACATGGTCGATTTCAAGATGGCCTACAACCACTACTTCAGCACCCAGAAGAAAGCGTGACGCTGTCGTACCGAGCCAGCCTTCCGGCCCCCACCGGAAGGCTGTTTTTTGCCTGCTGCACCCTGGGGTTTCGATGAACACTCAACAACTGCTGCATGCCGTCGACCGGCTCAGCACCTGGACGGGGAAGCTCTTCGCCTGGCTCATCATCGTGCTGATGCTGGTGGTGTGCGCCGAGGTCTTCAAGCGCTATGCGCTGAACGCGCCCACCGCCTGGATCTACGACGCCAACAACATGATGTACGGCACGCTCTTCATGATGTGCGGCGCCTACACCCTCGCGCAGAACGGCCACGTGCGCGGCGACTTCCTCTACGGCAGCATGAAGCCGCGGACCCAGGCCACGCTGGACCTGGCGCTCTACATCCTGTTCTTCCTGCCGGGCATCGGCGCACTGACCTGGGCCGGCTGGGACTATTTCAACGACTCGCTGCGCATGCGCGAACAGACTTTCAACGCCACGCCGCTGCCGGTGTATCCGTTCAAGTTCATGATCCCGGTGGCGGGTGTCATCGTCATGCTGCAGGGGCTGGCCGAGATCGTGCGCTGCGTGGTGTGCCTGCGCACCGGCGAGTGGCCCGAGCGCCTGAAGGACGCCGAAGAGATGGACGTGGTCGAGCAGCAGCTCGCCAGCAGCACCTACGTCGACGACGAGGCCCGGCGCGACGCGATGGAACGCGCCAAGGCGCTCGACGAAGCGGCGCGCGCGCGTGGGAGGGAGATCACATGATCAGCAATGCCGCGCTCGGCATGACGATGCTCGGGCTCATCGTGGTCGTGATCATGATGGGCTTTCCCACGGCCTTCACGCTGATGGGGCTGGGCATGCTGTTCGGCTTCGTCGCGTTCTACGATCCGACGAAGGCCTGGTTCGACAACCACGTCTTCGACCTGATGGTGCAGCGCACCTTCGGCGCGATGACCAACGAAACGCTGCTGTCCATACCGCTCTTCGTGCTGATGGGCTATGTGATGGAACGCGGCGCGCTCGTGGACAAGATGTTCCACAGCGTGCAGCTGGCCTTTCGCCGCGTGCCCGGCTCGCTGGCGGTGGCGACGCTGATCATCTGCACCTTCTGGGGCATCGCCAGCGGCCTGGTCGGCGCGGTGGTGGTGCTGATGGGCGTGATCGCGATGCGGCCGATGCTCAACGCCGGCTACGACACGCGGCTGGCTGCGGGCGTCATCACGGCCGGCGGCACGCTGGGCATCCTGATTCCGCCGTCGGTGATGATCATCGTCTACGCCGCGGTGGCGGGGCAGTCGGTGGTCAAGCTCTATGCGGCCGCCATGTTCCCGGGCTTCTTCCTGGCCTTCTTGTACCTGCTGTACGTGATCGGCTGGGCTCTGATCAGCCCGAAGGTCGCGCCGCGCCTGCCGCCCGAGCAGCAGCGCGCACCCGTCACGCCGGCCGTGGCGCACATCGCATCGCAGTATTCGCAGCGCATGCTGCCGGCGCTGGCCGCCGCCGTGGCTGCACCGGGCCGCGCCCTGGCGGCCGGCGTGCAAGGTGTGCGGCTGCGCTGGCTCACGCTGGTGGGCTTTCTGATCAGCGCACTCACGCCCTTGCTGCTGGCGGTGGTCACGCTGGGCTCGGTGTGGTGGTACGTGACCATCTATTCGCAGCAAAGCGAAAGCACGCCGGCGCCGGTGGCTGCCGAGCAGCCCGCGCCTGCGGCAGCGGCGTCGTCGCTGGCCGAGCCGAAGCCCGAGGGCGGACTGCAGGAGCCGCCGGCAGAAAGCGCCGGCGGTGGCCTGCAAGAGCCGCCCGGTGCCGAAGAGCCATCGTCCGCCGCCGGCGGCGGTGTGCAGGAGCCGCCGGGTGCCGAGCGCTCCGCGCCCGCGGCCGGCGGCGGCCTGCAGCAACTGGGCGAACCCGTGGCCGCGCCGCATGCCGAGCCCGTGCCCGAAACCTTCTACACCGGCTTCTGGATCACCTGCGCCGTGGCGCTGGTGCTGCTGGTGCTGTACTACTGGAAGATGGACGCCGAGCAGTTCGAGATCCTGCGCATGCTGGTGTCGTCGGTCATGCCGCTGGGCATCCTGACGCTGGTGGTGCTGGGCGTGATCCTGTTCGGCATCACCACCGCCACCGAGTCGGCTGCGGTGGGTGCGGCGGGCGCCTTCCTCATGGCCTGGCAGGCAGGGACGCTGAACTTCCAGCGCATCAAGGAAGCGGTGTTCCTCACGGCCAAGACCACGGCGATGGTGTGCTGGCTGTTCGTGGGCTCGGCGTTGTTCTCGGCGGTGTTCGCGCTGTTGGGCGGCCAGGCCATCATCGAGCAGTGGGTCATGTCGATGGACCTGTCGCCGCTGCAGTTTCTGCTGCTGTCGCAGGCCATCATCTTCGTGCTGGGCTGGCCGCTGGAATGGACCGAGATCATCGTGATCTTCATCCCCATCTTCCTGCCGCTGCTGGCGCACTTCCAGATCGACCCGCTGCTCTTCGGTGTGCTGGTGTTCGTGAACCTGCAGGCGGCCTTCCTGTCGCCGCCGGTGGCGATGTCGGCCTTCTACCTGAAGGGCGTGTCGCCCTCGCACGTGACGCTGAACCAGATCTTCGCGGGGATGATGCCGTACATGCTGATCGTGATCCTGTGCATGGTGTTCATGTACGTGTGGCCGAGCTTGACGCTCTGGTTGCCGAAGTATCTCTACGGGGGATAGCGCGCGGGGTCGTCGGCCGAGCCGAGCCATTGGCTTACAGATGGTTGCGCCGGCCGCGTCATAGTTTCAGGAACTTTGCAATGCAGATGCCGACGCCGGCCCGTGCTGGCGCGTTGCACCTTCATTGTTCGAGGACCGACCATGACGAGACGACGCGCCACTCCGCTTCCCATGCCCCGAGCAGCCGGGTGCCTGCTGGGCCTGCTGATGATGTTGCTGGCCGGCAGCGCGGCCTGGGCCCAGGAAGATCCACCCGGCCGGGTCGCCCGGCTCAACGAGCAGCAAGGCACGGTCAGCTTCTCGCCGGCCGGTGACGACAGCTGGTACGACGCCCTGCCCAACCGCCCGATCACCACCGGCGACCGCTTGTGGACCGACCGCAACGCCCGCGCCGAACTGCAGGTCGACGCCAGCGCGCTGCGCATGGACGACCGCACCCAGCTGCTGGTGTCCGAGCTCGACGACGACAACGCCCGCTTCACCCTGACGCAGGGCCGCGTGCAGCTGAGCACGCGCGACCTGCCGCCCGGCCAGCGTCTGGAGATCGGCACGGCCAACATGGCGGTCGTGGTCGAGTCGCCCGGCGACCTGCGCATCGAGGCCGACCCGGCGTCCGACACCACGCGCGTCGCGGTGGCGAGCGGCGGCGTCACGCTGTTCGGCGAGAACGGCCAGTCGGTGGCGCTCGGCGCGCACCAGCAGCTGACCGTGTCGGGCCGCCAGCTTGCGGCGGTGAGCGGCGGGCCGGTGCGCGCGGGCGGCGACGCGGCCTTCGAGCGCTGGGTGGCGGAGCGCGAGAGCCTGGCAGCCCAATCGGTCGCGGCTCGCTACGTGCCGCGCGAGGTGCTGGGCTACCAGCAGCTCGACCGTCACGGCGAATGGCAGAACGACCCGAGCTACGGCGCAGTCTGGTATCCGCGCAGCGTGGACCCGGACTGGGCGCCCTACCGCGACGGCCAGTGGGCCGACATCGCGCCCTGGGGCTGGACCTGGATCGATGCGGCGCCGTGGGGCTTCGCGACGTCGCACTACGGCCGCTGGGCTCGGGTCGGGCCGCGCTGGGGCTGGGTGCCGGGCCGGATGGGCCAGCGGCCGGTGTACGCGCCCGCGCTGGTCGGCTTCGTCGGCGGCGGCGGCGCCGGCGCCAATCTGACGGTGGGCAACGGCCGGCCCGGCGTGGGCTGGTTCCCACTGGCGCCCGGCGAGGCCTGGCGGCCCGGTTATCGCGCCAGCCAGCGCTACGTGGACGAGGCCAATCGCGCCATGGCCTACCAGCGGCAACTCGAGCGCACCGACTATCTGCACCGCAACACGCCGGGTGCGTTGTCGCTGGTGCCGGTCGACATCTTCGGACGCGGCCCGATCAATCGACGCGATGTGCAGCGCGTGCCGGATGGCCGGATCTCGCAGATGCAGATCGCGAACGTGGCACCGGTGCCGCTGTACGGTGGCCGGCAGGGCGGCGGCTTCGGCCGTTCGGCCGCGGCGATGCCGCCGCCCGACCTGCGTCCGCGGCAGATCCAGGAGATGCAGGCGCGGCAACTGCAGCAAGCCCAGCAATTCCAGCAGCTTCAGCAAGGGCAGCAGGCCCAGCAGCAGTTGCAGTTCCAGCAGCGCGCGGTGCAGGCGCAGCAGCAACAACAGCAGCAACAGCTCCAGCTGCAGCAGGCCCAGCGCATGCAGCAAGCCCAGCAGGCGCAACAGGCTCAACAAATGCAGCAGATGCAACAGCTGCAGCAGCGCGACGCGCAGCGGCAGCAGCAGGATCTGCAGCAGCGCGCGGCGCAGGCGCAGTACCAGCAGCAGCTCCAGTTGCAGCAATTGCAGCAACAGCAGCAGTCCGTGCGTGCGCAGCAGGAGATGCAGCAGCGCGCGGCGCAGGCGGCGCAAGCCCAGCAACTGCAGATGCAGCAGGCGCAGCAAGCCCAGCAGATGCAGCAGATCCAGCAACAACAGGCCCAGCGCGCGCAGCAGGCCCAACAACAGCAGATGCAGCAGATGCAGCAGATGCAGCAGAACAACGCGCTGCGCCAGTCGCAGGAAATCCAGCAACGCACCATGCAACAGATGCAGCAGCGCGCCGCCGATGCGCGAGCCCAGCAGCTCCAGCGCATCCAGCGGGATCCGGGGCAGGGCGACCGGCCTTGAGGGCAACGGCATGGGGTCGCCCTGCGGCCCTCTCCCCGGCCGGCTACAGTCGGCTCGCTAGGAGATGGAACCCATGCCCACTTTCGACTTCGACCTCTTCGTCATCGGCGGCGGCAGCGGCGGCGTGCGGGCCGCGCGCATGGCGGCGCAGCGCGGCGCGCGCGTGGCGCTGGCCGAATGCGCCGAGCTGGGGGGTACCTGCGTCAACGTGGGCTGCATCCCGAAAAAGCTCTACAGCTATGCGGCCAGCTACGCCGACGCCTTCACCGAATCGGAGGGCTACGGCTGGCAGTTCGACAGCCCGCCGCGCTTCGACTGGAACGTGCTCAAGGCCAACCGCGCCAAGGAGATCAGGCGGCTCAACGGCATCTACAGGAGCCTGCTCGAAGGAGCGGGCGTCACGCTGATCCAGGGCTGGGCGCAACTGGCCGACGCGCATACGGTGCAAGTCGGCGACCGGCGGTGCACGGCGCGCCACTTGCTGATCGCGACCGGCGGCATGCCCTTCGTGCCTGAAGTGGCAGGGCGCGAGCACGTGGTGGTGTCGGACGCGATGTTCGACCTCGACCCGTTTCCGAAGCGCCTGCTGGTGGTGGGCGGCGGCTACATCGCCTGCGAGCTCGCCTCCATCTTCAACGGCCTGGGCGCCAAGGTCACGCAGCTGCAGCGCACCGCGCACCTGCTCAACGGCTTCGACGAGGACGTGCGCCAGTTCCTTGCCAAGGAGATGGGCCGCGTCGGCATCGACATCCGCTTCAATTGCGAGATCGACATGATCACCCGCCTCGACAGCGGCCTGTGCGCGCTGCTGTCGCGCGGGCAACGCGTCGAGTCCGACGCCATCCTCTACGCGACCGGCCGCGTGCCCAACACGCAGGGTCTGGGCCTGGAGGCCGCGGGCGTCGAACTCGACGAACGTGGCGGCGTGGTGGTCGACAAGCACTACCGCAGCTCGGTGCCTTCCATCTACGCGGTGGGCGACGTGTCGACCCGCCAGCAGCTCACGCCGGTGGCGCTGGCCGAGGCCATGGCGGTGGTCGATGCGCTCTTCGGTGCCGGCCCGCGCACGCTGGACTACGAGTTCACGCCCACGGCCGTGTTCACCCACCCCAACATCGGCACCTGCGGCTTCACCGAAGCCGAGGCGCGCGCGAAGTTCGGCAAGCTCGACATCTTCAGCAGCGAGTTCAAGGCCCTGCGCCACACCCTCTCGGGCAGCGGCGAGCGCACCTTCATGAAGCTGATCGTCGAGCGCAAGACCGACCGGGTGGTCGGCCTGCACATGGTCGGCCCCGAAGCGGGCGAAATCGTGCAGGGCTTCGCGGTGGCGATGCGGGCCGGCGCGACCAAGCAGGTGTTCGACCGCACCATCGGCATCCATCCGACGGTTGCGGAGGAGTTCGTGACCATGCGTGAACCCATGCCGGGCTAGAGACGTTTGGCCGCTGCACAATGCCGGGCATGCCCTACATGCCCACCTTCGTCGCCCCGGCCCGCTTCAACGATCCCGCTGCCGCCCTCGAGCAAGTGCGGCACATCTACGACGGGGGTCTCAAGCATCTGCGCGAGGCGATGGCGCGCTTCGTCGCCGGCGAGAGCCTGCCGGGGCGGGTGCGGGCCTGCTACCCCTTCGTGCGGGTGCATACGCACACCGTGTCGCGCCGCACGCCGGTGGCCAATGCCTGGCTCAGCTACGGCTTCGTCGCGGGGCCGGGCCGGTACGAAACCACGCTGACGCGGCCCGACCTGTTCGAGCGCTACTTCCGCGACCAATTCCGCCTGCTGCTGGAGAACCACGACGTCGAGCTGGAGATCGGCACCAGCACGCAGCCGATCCCGATTCATTTTTCGTTCGCCGAGAACGAGCACATCGAGGGCGAGCTGAGCGTCGAGCGCCGCGCGCTGATGCGCGACGTGTTCGACCTGCCCGACCTGGCCGCCATGGACGACGGCATCGCCAACGGCACCTTCGAGGCGCGGCCAGGCGAGGCGCAGCCGCTGGCGCTGTTCACCGCGGCGCGGGTCGACTACTCGCTGCACCGGCTGCGCCACTACACGGGCACGGCGCCCGAGTGGTTCCAGAACTTCGTGCTCTTCACCAACTACCAGTTCTACATCGACGAGTTCGTGCGCCTGGGCCGCGAGGCGATGGCCGACGAGAACAGCGAGTACATCGCCTTCATCGAGCCCGGCAACGTGGTGACGCGCCGGCGCGGGCTGGCGGCGGGCTCGAGCAGGTTCTACGGCTCCATGCTCGACGGCAGCCAGGGCACGCCGCCGGGCCGGCTGCCGCAGATGCCGGCCTACCACCTGGTGCGCGAGGACTGCAGCGGCATCAGCATGGTCAACATCGGCGTCGGCCCGGCCAATGCCAAGACCATCACCGACCACGTCGCGGTGCTGCGCCCGCATGCCTGGATGATGCTGGGCCACTGCGCCGGCCTGCGCCAAGGGCAGCAGCTCGGCGACTACGTGCTGGCCCATGCCTACGTGCGCGAAGACCACGTGCTCGACGAAGAGCTGCCGCTGTGGGTGCCGATCCCGGCGCTGTCGGAAATTCAGTTGGCGCTGGAAGAGGCGGTCGCCACCGTCACCGGCATGGAAGGGACGCAGCTCAAGACGATCATGCGCACCGGCACCGTAGCCAGCACCGACAACCGCAATTGGGAGCTGTTGCCCGGCAATCAGCCGCAGCGCCGCTTCAGCCAGAGCCGGGCCGTGGCGCTGGACATGGAAAGCGCGACCATCGCGGCCAACGGATTTCGCTTTCGCGTGCCCTACGGCACCTTGCTGTGCGTCAGCGACAAGCCGCTGCACGGCGAGATCAAGCTGCCCGGCATGGCCAACCATTTCTACCGCGAGCGGGTCGAGCAGCATTTGCGCATCGGCATGGCGGCCATCGAGGTGCTGCGCCGCGAGGGCACGAGCCGGCTGCACAGCCGCAAGCTGCGCAGTTTTGCGGAGGTGGCGTTTCAGTAACCGATTGCGCGGCGGGCTGCCGGTGCATGGCGCGACCCGGGCGCGTCTCGCTGGCCGTTACCAGCGGGCCTTCAAGCCCAGGCTGGCGTTGAGGCCGCCGCGGGTTTTCGTCGGGCCGGCCGCGGCCCACATCGTGCCCAGCTCGCCGTAGACGTTCAGCGCCGGCGACAGCTGCCAGCCGAGGCCTGCGGCCAGCTCGGTGCTCGTGCCGCCCGTCTTCGTGACGATGTCGGTGCGCGCAGCCGGTGTGCTGAAGCGGGTCACGTCGGTGCCGCTGCCGCGCCGGTACACGTCGAATCGCGCATAGGGCTGCAGGGTGCCGGCGGCGGAAGCCACCAAGCCCTTCACGCGCACGCCCGCACGCACCAGCCAGGCCGAGTCCGAATCGTGATGCACCGTCGCGCCGACGATGGTGTTGTCGTCCAGGTCCAGGCGCTGGTGCACCAGCTGCAAGCGGGACTCGATGGTCCAGTTGGGCGCCACTTGCCAGGCATGGCCCATTTCCACCGACCCGATCAGGCTGCTGCCTTTGCCGCTGAAGCGCGCACCCTGGCTGGGCTGCACGTCGTGGTGCAGCCGGCCCGTCTGCAGCACTGCATCGACGTAGAGGCCATCCTCGTTCTCCCACGTTGCGTAGGCGCCCAAGTACTGCATGCGCAACTGGTTGCGGCCCGCCTGGTAGTTCACCACGCCGCGGGCGAAGCCGGCGACGTTCATGTGGCCCTCGAGCTGACCCGCGTACATGCCCGCGCGCCATTCACGGTGGGCCCAGAGGTCCGTGCCGGCCTCGAGGCCCGACAGGCGCCCCTGGCTCACGGGGGCGACGGTACCGGCCTGGGCGATGCGGCGTTCGACGCCGACGATGCGCGCCCAGGCGCCGAGTCGGCGTGCGTCGCGATTGGCGGCCGTGGCCGAATCCGGCGCGTCGTCCCCTCTGCGTTGGTGGCGGCTGCCCAGCATGGCGAGGCCACCTTCGCGCAACTGCTCGGGCAGTCCGGCCAGCAGGGGGACTTCGGCGCGATAGGTCGAAACGACGACGGCGGGTGGCGTTGCCGGTGGCGATGAAGGCGTGGGTGCCGGCGTGGGTGCGGGTGCTCCACCGGCGGCTGGCGGCGGCGCAGGAGCGGGCGCCGATGGAGGAAGGGGTGGATCGGGCACCACGGGCGGTGGGAGCGTGATGGTGCTGCTCAGGTAGGCCCCGCTGCCGGACATCTCCAGGTGGTACTCGTACGCGCCGGCCGAGACGGGGGCGGCCAGGCTGAAGGCATTGGGCTGGATGCTCGCGCCGTTCTCGGTGCCGACGATCTCGATGCCCCTGCCCGTGGTCTGCCCGCCCAGGCCGCGCAGGTCCGTGATCTGCACGCGTGTGCTGCCGCTGGCGATGGCTGTGGGGCCGCTGAGCAGCAGCTTGTCGGCCGGACCACCCGTGGTGTCCAGGGCCTCGCCGAGCTTGAGCAAGCCGCCTTGGCCGATCCATGGGCCGTGGACCGTCAACACGGTCCCTGGCCGCGAGCCCAGCAGCGAGACGGTGCCGCTGTTGGTCACCGAGGCCAGCGACTGGCTGTAGCCTGCAAGATCGAGCGTGGCTCCAGCTGCGACGACGTGCGCGCTCGCGGGGCTGAATGCGTTGGGGGCACCCGCTGCGAGGGTGCCTTCGGCGATGGTGGTCGCGCCGCGGTAGCTGTTGTTGGCGGCACCCAGCACGAGCGTGCCGCTGCCCGCCTTGGTGAGGTCGGCCGCGCCGGCGATGCCGCCCGTGATCGTGACCGTGTGTGAGCCCGTGTCGAAGACCGGGTCGTTGTTGCCGGTGAACGCGATGGCGTTGGCCAGGTGAATGCCATCGGCGGCGAAGGCCAGTGTCGTGTGGTCGTCCATGCTCAGCGTGCCGGTGCCCAGGGCACTGCTGCGGCCGATGGCCAGCGTGCCGCCTTTCACGGAGGTGCCGCCGGTGTAGCTGCTGTCGCCGGAGAGCAGGAACGTTCCCGCACCTCGCTTCACCAGGTTGCCGCTGCCGCTGAGCGCGCCGGAGAACTCGCCGTCGGCTTCGGCGATGGTGAGCGTGCTTTCGCCCAGAAGCACGTTGCCCGCGCCCGTCAGGTTGCGCACGACGCTGCCGGCCGCCGCACTGGAGATGTCGAAGCGCGCGCCGGCGGCCACGTTGATGCCGCTCGATGCGGCGATGGAGCCCGTCGTCGTCAGCGCCAGCGCGCCGGCCTGCACGTGCGTCGCACCGGTGTACGCGTTGGTGCCCGACAGGCGCAGGATGCCGCTGCCGTTCTGCGTGACGCTGCCCCCGCCGCTGACGACGTTGGCGACCGTGATCGCGTCGCTGCGGTTGAACACCAGCGCCGCGTCGTTCGTCACGGCGCCGGTGCCCGGCGTGCCGGTGGTGCCGCCGTCGCCGATCTGCAGGGTGCCGTCACGGATGATCGTCGGGCCGGAATGGATGTTCGCGCCGGTCAGAACGGTCGTGCCGCTGCCGGCCTGTGTCAGCGTCCCGGTGCCGCTCAGGGGGTTGGCCACGGTGACCGCGTCGCTGCGGTTGAACACCAGTGCAGCGTTGTTGGTCACGCCGCCTGTGCCCAGCGTGCCCGTGGTGCCGCCGT
>NZ_LYVO01000130.1 GCF_001984055.1 Variovorax sp. KK3 | reverse complement strand
CACCAGCGTCGCGATCATCTGCTTCAACTACGGCCGTTTCCTGCCCGAGTGCCTCGACAGTTGCCTGGCCCAGAGCGTGCCCCCCGACGAGATCGTGGTGGTGAACGACGGCTCCACCGACGACACGCGCCAAGTGCTCGACGACTATGCGGCCCGCCATCGGCGGGTGCAGGCGATTCACCAGGCCAACGGCGGCATCTGCGCCGCAACCAGCGCCGCGCTGGCCGCCTGCACCGGCGACGTGGTGCTGCTGCTCGATGCCGACGACACGATGGCGCCGCAGCGCATCGAGAAAGTGCTGGCCGCGCTGCGCCGGCATGTGGACGGCCGCCTGCCGGGCTGGGTCCACAACACCATGCAGCGCTTTTCCGGCTCGCAAGGCGACCTTGGCCTTGCGCCCTACTATCCGGGCGGCAAGGCGCCCGAGGGCTGGCTGGCTGCCGAGACGCTCGAAGCGGCCTCCTGCCCCGTGCTCGCGCTGACGTCGGGCCTGTCGTTCCGGCGCGAGGTGCTCGAAGCCATCGGCCCGCTCGACAACGACCGGCTCATGTATCAAGACCTGCAGCTGTGTACCGCGGCGGCATTGCTGAGTCCCTGCGCCCACGTGCCCGAGCCGATGACCTGCTACCGCGTGCACGGCGCTGCAGCGACCCAGGGCGCGATGGTGTCGGCTTCGCATGTGCACGCCACACGGGAGCGGGCGGTGCGCTTCGATGCCTGGCTGCGCGCCCAGATGGAACGCACGCGGCCCGGCTCGTCGGTGCTGTGGCGCCCGCTGGACGACCAGGGCGGCCACCTGTGGCTGCGCTTCCTCGACCGTTGGCTGTCGGGCAGTGGCAAGGACGTCGGCCTGCTGCTGCGCGTGCTGCGCCACCCCGACACGCGCCACGGCCCGCGGCAATACCGCATCTACTACTACGGCAGCCTGCTCTTGCCGAGGCCGCTGTTCGTGTCGTACTCGCAGCTCATCTTCGGGTCGAGCCCGGTGAAGAAAGTGCTGCGCAAGCTGCTGCGGCGCGGCTGAGCCTTCGGTTCAGGCGAACACTTCGCGGAAGTCGATGTCCTCGTCGGCCGGCATCTCGAGCCGCAGCGTGTTCTCGACGTGCGTGAGGTGCTCGATCATCAGCATGCACGCGCGTTCGGCATCGCCCGACTCCAGCGCATCGACGATGTCGTGGTGCTCGTGGTGCGGACAGGCCGGCGTGCCCGGCGCATCGTAGAGCGCGATGACCAGGCAGGTCAGCGAGCACAGCTCGCGCATGCATTTGCTCAGGTAGGGGTTCTGGCCCAGCTCGGCGATCAGCAGGTGGAACTGGCCTGACAGCCGGATCATCGCGCGCCGGTCGTTGCGCTCGCGCGCCTCGCCCTCCATGGCGATGTTCTTGCGCAGGCGCGTCAACTGATCCCGCTTGACCTGCCCGCACAGGTCGCGGAGCAGCGCCGGCTCGAGCACGCGCCGCGCGTCGAACACCTGGCGCGCCTGCTGCACCGTGGGGCTGGCGACGAAGGTGCCGCGGTTGGGCTCGACCGTGAGGATGCCGTCGTGCGACAGCCGCGCGAGCGCGAGGCGGATCTTGGTGCGGCTGACGCCGAAGGCCTCGGCGAGCTTTTCCTCGGCCAGCTTGGTGGCGGGCGGCAGGCGGTGCTCCCAGATCGCCTGGAGCATGCGTTCGCTGATCTCGTCGACCGAGGGGCCGCCGGTGGGCTCAGCCTCTGAGTTGGCGGTCTTGGCCATGACATCGTCTCCTTTTGAACACCAGTTGATGCCGGATTGTATGGCGGTTTTGCGGCCAATCCATGCGACAACCGGCTGGATCGCCCAGTGAATCCGCCTTTGGTTCAGGGTATACCACTAGTCTAAACCGAAGAACATAAAAGAATTGTCCGACATACAAAACTGTTCTTGATTGCACATCGGTTTTGTTCTATCTTTCGGCCGTCGTCACCTTCCGCCCCCAACAACCTCACACGGAGAAATGCGAATGCACGCCACACTGCCACTCGGCGCCAGCGCCGAAGCCAGCACCTCCAGTTCGTCCCCGAAGCGCGTCGCCGCGGCCAGCCTGGCCGGGACCACGCTGGAGTTCTACGACCACTTCATTTACGGCTCGGCCGCCGCGCTGGTGTTTCCGAAGCTGTTCTTCCCGCAGAGCGAGCCGCTGGTGGCGACGCTGCTGTCCTTCGCGAGCTACGGCGTGGCCTTCGTGGCGCGGCCGCTCGGCGCGGCGGTGTTCGGCCACTTCGGCGACAAGCTGGGCCGCAAGTCGATCCTCTTCATCACGCTGTTGATGATGGGCCTGGCCACCTTCCTGATCGGCTGCCTGCCCTCTTACGGGCAGGTCGGCATGCTGGCGCCGATCCTGCTGGTGCTGCTGCGCATCATCCAGGGCCTGGCGCTCGGCGGCGAATGGGGCGGTGCGGCGATCATGGTCAACGAGCTCGACCCCGAGGGCAAGCGACGGGGGCTGCTCGGCGCCGTGGTGCAGATAGCCGCGCCCATCGGCCTGCTGCTGGCCAACGGCGCCTTCGCACTGGTGACCTGGCAAGTGTCGGAAGACGCCTTCCTGACCTGGGGCTGGCGCATCCCGTTCCTGCTCAGCGCCATCCTGGTCGGCGTGGGCCTGTACATCCGCATGAACGTGGCCGAGTCCAAGGTGTTCGAGAAGGAAGCCAAGGGCCACGAGGAACACGCACCCATCATGGAAGTGCTGCGCAACTACAAGCCGCAGTTGGCCATCGCCTTCTTCGCGCGGCTGGGCGGCGACATCGCCTTCTACGTGTTCACGCTGTTCCTGCTCTACTTCGTGCCGACCAAGCTCGGGCTGCCGAAGTCGGTCGCCTTGAACGCGGTGCTGCTCGGCGCCGTCGCGCAGATGATCTTCATTCCCGTGGCCGGATGGTTGTCCGACCGCATCGGCCGACGGCCGGTGCTGATGATCGGCGGCATCGGCGGCGCGATCTGGGCCTTCGTGTTCATGCAGATGGTGCAGACGGGCAATCCGGCAGCCATCATCTCCGCGTCGTTCGTCGGCATGGTGCTGGTGTCCTTCATGTTCTCGCCGCTCGCGTCCTTCCTGCCGGAGCTGTTCGCCACCAAGGTGCGCGTGACGGGTGCCTCGCTGGGCTTCCAATTCGCCGGCGTCTTCGGCGGCGCGCTGGCCCCGATCATCGCCACCGCGTTGATCGCGAAGTACGACTCGGCCACGCCGGTGGCGATCTACCTGTCCATCGTCTGCGCGCTGATTGCGGTCGCCGCCTTCGCCGCCCGCGAGACCTCACGCATCGACCTCAAAGACGCGGGCCACTGAAAGACAAGGGAATCGACATGCAAGACTTCGACACCGTCATCCGCAACGGCCTCGTCGCCACCGCCGCCGAGACCATGCACGCCGACATCGGCATCCGCGGCGGCCGGGTGGTGGCACTGGGGCATGAGCTGGCCCGCGGCCGCGACGAGATCGACGCACGCGGCAAGCTGGTGATGCCGGGCGGCGTCGATGCGCACTGCCACCTCGACCAGCCGATGGACGACGGCCTGCGCATGGCCGACGACTTCTTGACCGGCACGCGCTCGGCGGCCTGCGGCGGCACCACCACGGTGATTCCGTTCGCGGCGCAGATCAAGGGCCAGTCGCTGCGCGCGGCGGTGGAGGACTACCATCGCCGCGCCGGCACCAAGTCGTCGGTGGACTATGCCTTTCACATGATCGTGACCGACCCCACCGACACGGTGCTGCGCGAAGAGCTGCCGGCGCTGATCGCGGAGGGCTACACCTCGTTCAAGATCTACATGACTTACGACGACATGAAGCTCGACGATCGCCAGATCCTGCGGACGCTGGCGGTCGCGCGCAAGCATGGCGCGCTGGCCATGATCCATGCCGAGAACGCCGACTGCATCGCCTGGCTGACCGAGACGCTGGAGGAAGCGGGCCACACCGCACCGGCCTTCCACGCCACGTCGCGCCCGATGGCGATCGAGCGCGAGGCCACGCACCGCGCCATCACGCTGTCGGAACTGGTCGACGTGCCGATCCTCATCGTCCACGTGTCGGGCCGCGAGGCGATCGACCAGATCCACTGGGCGCACGGACGCGGCCTGCGCATCTACGCCGAAACATGCCCGCAATACCTGTTCCTGACCGCCGACAACCTGGGCGGCGGCTACGAGGGCGCCAAGTGCGTGTGCAGCCCGCCGCCACGTGACCGCGCCAACCAGCGCGTGGTGTGGGAAGGGCTGTCGAACGGCCTGTTCACCATCGTCTCGTCGGACCATGCGCCCTTTCGCTTCGACGACCCGCAGGGCAAGAAGCCGGGCGGCAAGGAGGTGTCGTTCCGCCATATCCCCAACGGCATTCCGGGGCTGGAGACGCGGCTGCCGCTGCTGTTCTCCGAAGGTGTGCGCACGGGGCGCATCAGCCTCAATCAGTTCGTGAGCCTGACAGCCACCAACCCGGCACGGTTGTACGGCCTGCACCCGCGCAAGGGCACGATCGCGATCGGCTCCGACGCCGACATCGCCATCTGGGACCCGGACAAACAGGTCACCATCGAGAACGGCATGCTGCACCACGACGTGGATTACACGCCCTACGAGGGCATGCAGGTCACCGGCTGGCCGGTGACGACGCTGGTGCGCGGCGAACGCGTGTGGGACGGCGGACAGTTCTGCGCGCCCTCGGGGCACGGCGAGTTCCTGCCCTGCGGCAAACCCGAGATGGCGCGACCCCGCGCGCAGGAGACGCCGAACGGCCACTACGTCGGAAACCTGCCCGACGCGCTCGCGAAGCTTTCGAAGGCGGCCTCGCATGCTGGATGAGCTGACTGCGGCGCAGATCGCCCGCGATGTGAACGCCGGCAGGCTCGACCCGGCCGAGGTCGTCGCGGCTTTCCGCCAGCGCATCGAGGCGCGCAACGGCGAGCTCAATGCCGTGGTGGGCGAGGCGCCCGCATCGCTCGATGCCGATCTGGACGCGTTGCGTACACACCTGCGCCGCGGCGAGGCCCTTCCCCTGGCCGGCGTGCCGGTGCTGGTGAAAGACGTGGTCTGGGTCGCGGGCCAGCGCGTGACCCAGGGCTCGCTGCTCTTCAAGGATTTCATCGCACCGTGCGACGCACTGGCGGTCGAGCGGCTGCGCGCCGCGGGCGCCATCGTCATCGGCATGGCGAACAGTTCCGAGTTCGCGTGCAAGGGCCTGACCACCAACAAGGTCTACGGGCTCACGCGGCATCCCATGGATCCGGCGCTGACACCCGGCGGCTCATCCGGCGGATGCGCGAGCGCCGTGGCCGCGCGCATGGCGCCGCTTGCGCTGGGCACCGATGGCGGCGGCTCCAGTCGGCGCCCGCCCGCACACGTGGGCGTGGTGGGCTTCAAGCCCTCCTTCGGCGCGGTGCCCGACCCCTTCGGCTTTCCGCATGCCTTCATCGGCCTGCAGACGATGGCGCCGATCGCGCGCAACGTGGCCGATACGGCGCTGATGTTCGAAGCCATGGCGGGGCCCGATGCGCGCGACCCTGCGTCTCTGTTGCTGCCCGAAGCTGCGTCGCCGAAGTCCGCCCAGCAATTGCGGATCGCCTTCAGCCCGCGCCTCGGCCTGGACGTGCCGGTCGACGAGGACGTGCAGACGTGCATCGATCGCGCGGTGGCCGCGCTGCGCAGCGCCGGCCTGTCGATCGAGCATGAAGACCCCGCCTGGCCCGCCGGTGCCAACGAAGACGCGCTGATGCCGCTGCAGCACACCGGACTGGCCCATCTGTTCGGTGACGAATGGCGGCGCGACCCCGGCCGCTTCGATCCGGACGTCGCGCGCCAGATCGAGCGTGGCCTTCAGTGGACCGGCGCCGACGTGTCGCGCGCGCGGGCGGCCGGCGCCACCATCGCGTCGACGCTGGCTGAATTCCTGGCACGGCACGACCTGCTGCTGTGTCCCACCACGCCATGCGTGGCATGGCCGGCCGACCGGCTCGGGCCTTCGCACATCGGCGGCCACGCGGTCGAGCCGCGCGCGCACGCGGTCTTCACCCCCTTCATCAACCACGCGATGGCGGCCGCCATTTCCATTCCTTGCGGCAGCGGACGCGACGGCCTGCCGGTCGGCCTGCAAGTGATCGCCGCGCGCGGGCGCGACCGGCAGCTGCTCGCCGCCGCGCAGTCCATCGAAACCCTGCTCGCCGAAGCGGGCTGCACGCAGGCATAGTCACCTGGCCCCTCGTTCCTTGTTCTTCATAAGACACAAGCCATGCGCATCCTCGTCCTCAACCCCAACACCAGCCAGGGCATCACCGACCGCCTGATGGGCGCCGCCCTGCCCGCCGCGGCCGCCGGCACCGAGCTGGTGGCGCTGACCGCGCCGCGCGGCTTTCCCTACATCGCGACCCGGGCAGAAGCCCAGATCGGCGGCGCCGTGGCATTGGAGATGCTGGCCGAGCACCATGCGGGCTTCGACGCAGCCATCATCGCGGCCTTCGGCGACCCGGGCCTCTTCGGCGCGCGCGAGCTCTTCGACATGCCGGTCGTCGGCATGGCGGAGGCCGCGATGCTCACCGCCTGCATGCTCGGCCGCCGCTTCGCCATCGTGACCTTTGCGCAGGCCCTGGGCCCGTGGTACCAGGAATGCGTGGAGTCGCACGGCCTCACCGGCCGGCTGGCCGGCATCCGCATGCTCGACGGCCGCTTCGCGTCGGTGTCCGACGTGCAGGACGAGAAGGAAGACTTGCTGGTGGACCTGGCGAACAAGGCCGTGGAGGAGAACGAAGCCGACGTCGTCATCCTCGCCGGCGCGCCGCTGGCCGGGCTGGCCGACAAGGTCAAGCACCGCATACCGGTGCCGGTGGTCGACCAGATGGCCGCGGCCGTGAAGCAGGCCGAGGCGCTCGCGACCCTGAATGTGCGCAAGGCCACGGCCGGAACCTTCCGGCGGCCGGCTCCCAAGCCGGTGATCGGCTTGCCGGATGCATTGGCGCGGCGCTTCAACCCTTGAACGGCGCCGAAACCGCGGTGCAATTCAGCCCCCGCGCGCGCCCTGCGTGTTGACGTACAGCGCGTAGAGCGACTGGCTCGCCGCCATGAAGAGCCGGTTGCGCGCCGGCCCGCCGAAGCACAGGTTGGCGCAGCGCTCCGGCAGCGCGATGCGGCCGATCGGCGTGGCGTCAGGCGCGAACACCATCACGCCATCGCGGCCCTCGCCCGTGCCCCACCCGGCCCACAGGTTGCCGTCCACGTCGCACCGAAATCCATCGGGCGAACCTTCGGGGTCGGTCTGCAGGAACACGCGATCGTTCTCGAGGCGCTGACCGTCGGCGCTCAGGTCGAACACGCGGATGCGCCGCGGCACGAGGCCCGATTCGACGACGTACAGCCTGCGCTCGTCGGGTGAAAAGCACAGGCCGTTCGGCCGGGCGATGTCGCTGGTGACGACCGTCGCCTGGCCCGTCTGCCCATCGACGCGGTAGACGTTCGTGGGCAACTCGGCCTCGGCCGCGTAGCCTTCGTAATGCCCCAGGATGCCGAACGGCGGGTCGGTGAACCAGATCGAATCGTCCGACTTCACCACGATGTCGTTGGGCGAGTTGAGGCGCTTCCCGTCGAAGCCGTCGAGGATGACCGTGATCGACCCGTCGTACTCCGTGCGCGTCACGCGCCGCGTGCCGTGCTCGCACGACAGCAGCCGGCCCTGCCGGTCGCGCGTGTGGCCGTTGGCGAAGCTGGAGGGCTTGCGGAAGTGGCTGACCCCGCCTGTTTCTTCATCCCAGCGCATCACGCGATTGTTGGGGATGTCGCTCCACAGCAGATAGCGCCCATCCCCGAACCACACCGGACCCTCGGCCCAGCGAAAGCCGGTGGCGAGACGCTCGACCGCGGCGCTGGTGATGCGGTACTTGGCGAAGCGCGGGTCGAGGATTTCGATGGCGGGGTCGGGGTAGCGCTCCGCGGGATGCCACAAGGCCATCGCCTACCTCCGCCTTCCCACCAGCGCAATGATCTCCCCCATGATCCCCCGCCGAAACGCCAGCACGCAGATCACGAAGATCAGCCCCGTGACCATGGTGACCGACTCGCCCAGCGTGTTGAACCAGTCGACGGTCGTGATCCTGGCCAGCAGGTTGCCGAACTCGCCGATCTTGTTTTCCAGCAGCACGACGACGGCCGAGCCGACGAGGGGGCCCGAGAGTGTGCCGAGGCCGCCGACCAGGGTCATCAGAATGACTTGGCCCGATGCGGTCCAGTGCACGTCGGACAGCGTGGCGAAGCCGAGCACCAGGGTCTTCAGCGAACCGGCCAGGCCCGAGAGCGCGGCCGAGATGACGAAGGCCAGCAGCTTGAAGCGGGCCACGTCGTAGCCCAGCGACAAGGCGCGCGGCTCGTTCTCCTTGATGCCTTTGAGCACCTGGCCGAAGGGCGAGTGGATGGTGCGCACGATGAGCAGGAAGGCGAGGACGACGACGACCAGCGACACGTAGTACATGGTCAGGTCGTTCTGCAGGTCGAGCATGCCGAAGAGCTTGCCGCGCGGCACGCCCTGCAGGCCGTCTTCGCCGCCGGTGAACTTGGCCTGCAGGCAGATGAAGAAGACCATCTGCGCGAGCGCGAGCGTGATCATCGCGAAGTAGATGCCCTGCCGGCGGATGGCGAGCACGCCGAAGATCCAGCCCAGGAACGCGCCGGTGAGCGTGCCCAGGACCAGGCCGACCTCGGGCGTGAAGCCCCACACCTTCATGGCCTGTCCGGCGACGTAGGCCGAGCCGCCGAGGAATGCCGCGTGGCCGAA
The DNA here is from genome assembly GCF_001984055.1 of Variovorax sp. KK3. Classification (GTDB taxonomy): domain Bacteria; phylum Pseudomonadota; class Gammaproteobacteria; order Burkholderiales; family Burkholderiaceae_C; genus Variovorax. Next base: position 3,577 of record NZ_LYVO01000130.1, on the reverse strand, counting down.
GGACAGCAGGCCGGTAAAGCCCAGCAGCAGATTGAAAGCCGAGGCGAACAGTGCGAAGCACATGAGCTTCATCACGAACACCGGGTAGGCGCCCGCGAAGGGCGCGACGATCAGGCCGAGCAGCAGCAGGCCGTAGAGGACGTTGGTGATCTTGTTGTTGTTCATGGTGCGCTGCGCCTCACTTTTCCTTGCCGAACAGGCCGGCCGGACGGATCAGCAGCACGATGACCATGATCACGAAAACGACGGTGGACGAGGCCTCGGGGTAGAAGACCTTGGTCAGGCCCTCGATGACGCCCAGTCCCAGGCCGGTGAGGATGGCTCCCATGATCGAGCCCATGCCGCCGATCACCACCACCGCGAAGACGACGATGATGAGGTTCTGCCCCATGAGCGGCGACACCTGGATGACCGGCGCGGCCAGCACGCCGGCGAAGGCGGCGAGCGCCACGCCGAAGCCGTAGGTCAGCGTGACCATCAGCGGCACGTTGACACCGAAGGCCTCGACCAAGCGCGGGTTCTCGGTGCTGGCGCGCAGGTAGGCGCCGAGACGGGTCTTCTCGATGACGAACCATGTCGCGAAGCAGACGACCAGCGAGGCCACCACCACCCAGGCCCGGTAGTTGGGCAGGATCATGAAGCCGAGGTCGGTGGCGCTGGCCAGCGCATCGGGCGTGTCGTAGGGCAGGCCCGACACGCCGTAGACCGAGCGGAACACGCCTTCGATGAGCAGCGTGATGCCCAGCGTGAGCAGCAGGCCGTACAGATGGTCGAGCTTGTAGATCCAGCGCAGCAGCAGCCGCTCGATCAGCATGCCGAACAGGCCCACGACGATCGGCGCCGCCAGGAGCATCACCCAGTAGTTGATCCCGAGGTAGTTCATCGCCATCCACGTCAGCACGGCACCCAGCATGAACAGGGCACCGTGCGCGAAATTGATGACGTTGAGCAGGCCGAAGATCACTGCGAGCCCCAGGCTCAGGATCGCGTAGAACGACCCGTTGACCAGCCCCAGGAGGAGCTGGCTCAGCAGTGCGGGAAGGGAGATGTTCATGGGTCTTTTTCAGGGGGCGGCCGCGCCGGGCCGCCCGGCCGGCATTACTTCCAGAGGGCGCACTTGCTCTCGGCCTTGGTGGTGAACACCTGGTCGCCCGGGAGCTTGCTGACGACCTTGTAGTAGTCCCAGGGCTGCTTCGATTCGGCCGGGCTCTTCACCTGCACGAGGTACATGTCGTGCACGAAGCGGCCGTCCTCGCGAATGACGCCCTTGGCGTAGAAGTCGTCGATGGGCGTCTTCTTGAGCTGCGCCATCACCTTGTCGGCATCGCTCGTGCCGGCCGCTTGCACCGCCTTCAGGTAGGTCATGGTGGCCGAGTAGTCGGCGGCCTGGATGTCGGTGGGCATGCGCTTGGTCTTGTCGAAGAACTTCTTGCCGAAGGCGCGCGTTTTGTCGTCGATGTTCCAGTCCCAGCTGGTGGTGAGCAGCAGGCCTTCGGTGTTCTTCAGGCCCAGGCTGTGGATGTCGGTGATGAAGACCAGCAGGCCGGCCATCTTCATCGACTTGGTGATGCCGAATTCCTTGGCGGCCTTGATGGCGTTGATGGTGTCGCCGCCCGCATTGGCCAGGCCCAGGATCTGCGCCTTGGAGTTCTGCGCCTGCAGCAGGAAGGAGCTGAAGTCCGACGCATTGAGCGGGTGCTTGACGCCGCCCACCACGGTGCCGCCCTTCTCCTTCACCACCTTGGCGGTGTCGGCTTCGAGCGCGGCGCCGAAAGCGTAGTCGGCGGTCAGGAAGAACCAGTTCTTGCCGCCCTGCGCCACCACCGCACCGCCGGTGCCCTTGGCCAGCGCGACGGTGTCGTAGGCGTAGTGCACGGTGTAGGGGCTGCACTGCTCGTTGGTCAGTGCCGAGCTGGCCGCGCCGTTGTTGAAGTACACGCGCTTCTTCTCTTGCGCCACCTTGGCGGTGGCCAGCGCCGTTCCCGAGTTGGTGCCGCCGAAGATCATGGTGACGCCGGCGGTGTCGATCCACTCGCGCGCCTTCGACGCGGCGATGTCGGCCTTGTTCTGGTGGTCGGCCGTGAGCAGCTCGATCGGCTGGCCAAGGGCCTTGCCGCCGAAGTCGGCGATGGCCATTTCGATGGCGGACGACCCGCCCTTGCCTTCCACGTCGGAATACAGGCTGGACATGTCGGTGACGAAGCCGATCTTGACCTTCTCCTGCGCCTGCGCGCCGGAAGCCATTGCCAGGGCGCCGATGGCCAGCGCGATCGCGGTGAATGCAGTCTTCATGGTGTCGTCTCCTTCGAGCAGGGTGGAATGAGGAAGAAAGCGGGGGGTCAGACGCCGAGCAGCTCGTTGAGCACCGGCATCTTGGCGTCGAGCTCGGCCGCGCCGAAGGCCAGCGCGATGCGGCCGTGCTCCATCACGTAGAAACGGTCTGCCAGCGGCGCGGCAAAGCGGAAGTTCTGCTCCACCATGACCACCGTGTAGCCCTTGCCGCGCAGGGTGTGGATCATGCGGGCCAGGGCCTGCACGATGACCGGCGCCAGCCCTTCCGAAATCTCGTCGAGCAGCAGCATCCGCGCGCCGGTGCGCAGGATGCGCGCCACCGCCAGCATCTGCTGCTCGCCGCCCGACAGGCGCGTGCCCTGGCTGTGGCGGCGCTCGGCCAGGTTGGGGAACATGGCGTAGATCTCGTCCACCGACATGCCCTTGTCCGCGCCCTTCAAGGCCGGCGGCAGCAGCAGGTTCTCTTCGGCCGACAGGCTGGCGAAGATGCCGCGCTCTTCGGGGCAGTAGCCGATGCCGTGGTGCGCGATGCGGTGCGTGGGCATGCCGATGGTCTCGACGCCGTGCACCTTGATGCTGCCCTTGCGCGCGCCGGTCAGGCCCAGGATGGCGCGCATGGTCGTGGTGCGCCCTGCCCCGTTGCGGCCCAGCAGCGTGACCACCTCGCCGGGCTGTACGACCATGTCGACGCCGTGCAGCACGTGCGACTCGCCGTACCAGGCGTGGAGACCCTTGATTTCGAGTGCGGGAGTGGCCATCAGTGCGCGCCCTGCAGTTGCCCTTCGGTGGTGCCCATGTAGGCCTCCATCACCTGCGGGTTGTTCGACACCACCGAATACGGCCCTTCGGCCAGCACCGCCCCACGTTGCAGCACCGTGATGGTGTCGGCGATGGTCGACACCACGCTCATGTTGTGCTCCACCATCAAGATGGTGCGGCCCTTCGACACGCGCTTGATGAGCTCGGCCACGCGGTGCACGTCCTCGTGGCCCATGCCTTGCGTGGGCTCGTCGAGCAGCATCAACTCGGGCTCCATGGCCAGCGTGGTCGCGATCTCGAGCGCGCGCTTGCGGCCGTAGGGCAGGTTCACCGTCAGCTCGTCGGCCAGGTCGTCGAGGCCGACTTCGGCCAGCAGCGCACGCGCGCGTGCGTCCAGCGGCTTCAGCGTCTTCTCGCTCTTCCAGAAGTGGTAGGACGTGCCGAGCGCGCGCTGCAGGCCCAGCCGCACGTTCTCAAGCAGCGTGAGGTGCGGGAACACGGCCGAGATCTGGAACGAGCGGATGAT
>NZ_LYVO01000129.1 GCF_001984055.1 Variovorax sp. KK3 | reverse complement strand
GCCCCACACAAAACCCATGACCATGACGACCACCCCCACGACAGCCACCGCCCCGACGACGACGACGTCCTTCGCCTCCGCTTCCGACAACCGCGCGCAGAAGCCGCAGGTGCAGGTGCTTGCCGACGGCGTCTTCGGCTACATCAGCGAATTCGATCCCAACTGCGGCTTCGTGGTCGCCGACGACCACGTCGTCGTGATCGACACCCGGCCTACCCCGCGCATGGCGCGCGACTTCATCGCCGACATCCGCAGCGTGACCGACAAGCCGGTCCGCTTCATCGTGCTGACCCACTACCACGCGGTGCGCGTGATGGGCGCCAGCGCCTTCACCGACGCGCAGGCCATCATTGCCAGCAACGGCACGGCCGGCTGGGTGCGCGAGCGCGGGCAGGCGGACTTCGATTCCGAGGTCGGCCGCTTTCCACGCCTGTTCGCGGGGGTCGAGGAAGTCCCGGGCCTCACCGTGCCGACCCTGACCTTCGACAACGAGATGAGCCTGTGGCTGGGCGGCGGGCGCGAACTGCGCCTGATGGGCCTCGGCCGCGGCCACTCGGGCGGCGACACGGTGGCCTGGCTGCCCGACTGTGGCGTGCTGTTCTCCGGCGACGTGGTCGAGAACCACTGCGGCGTGTACGCCGGCGACGCCTACCTGCACGACTGGCGCAAGACGCTCGACGCCACGCTCGCGCTGCGGCCGCGCACGCTGGTGCCGGGCCGTGGCGCGGTGCTGCGCACCGAGGCCGCCTGCGCCGAGGCGATCGGGCTGACCAAGGAATTCATCACGACGCTGCTCGACAGCGTCAAGGCCGGCGTCGACCGCGGCGAAGGCCTGCGCGCCTGCTTCGAGCGCGCCGAGGCGGCGATGACGCCACGCTTCGGCGACTGGCCCGTGTTCCAGCACGTGCTGCCCTTCGACGTCTCGCGCGCCTACGACGAGCTCAGCGGCATCGAACATCCCGTGGTCTGGACCGCGGAACGCGACCGCGAGCTTTGGCAGGTGCTGCGCGGCTGACGAGGCAGGCCACCGGCACCGACCCATCGATCCATAGATTCATCGATTCATCGATTCATCGATTCATTTATTTCACCCACCAGAGACAAGAACCCATGAAGAAACTGATCCGCGCGCTGGCCTCGGGCCTGCTGCTTTCCGCCGCCGCCACCTGCGTCCTGGCGCAGGGCACCTACCCCAACCAACCCGTCAAATGGCTGGTGCCCTATGCCGCCGGCGGCGGCACCGACAGCATCGCCCGCCAGCTCGGCGAGGCGATGCAGCAGTCGCTGGGCCAGCCGATCGTGATCGACAACCGGCCGGGCGCCTCGACCAACATCGCGGTCGCGGCCCTCATGCAGGCCAAGCCCGACGGCTACACGATCATGCAGGCCGAGAACGCCGCGCTGCTGTTCAACGAGCACATGTTCGGCAAGCTCCCATACAAGCCGGCCAGCGACTTCACCTACATCGGCGCCATCGGCCGCATCCCGGTCGCGCTCGTGGTGCGGCCCGACTTTCCGGGCGGGGAAAAACTGGCGCAGTTCGTGAGCTACGCCAAGGCCAACCCCGGCAAGCTCAACTACGCCTCGCCCGGCATCGGCACACCGCACCACATGGCGATGGAGCTGTTCAAGCAGAAGTCGGCGCTCGACCTGACCCACGTCGCCTACAAGGGCGGCGCGCCCGCGCTGCAGGACATGATGGGCGGCCAGGTGCAGGCCATGATGCTCGACCTCACGGCCGCCCTGCCCTACCTCAAGGCGGGCAAGCTGCGCGCGTTGGCGATCGCGCTGCCGCAGCGTGCCAAGTCGCTGCCGGACGTGCCCACTTTCGCCGAGCTCGGCTATCCGCAGGTCAACGCCTTCGCCTTCCACGGACTGATCGGACCCGCCGGCATGCCCGCCGACGTGGTCGACCGGCTCAATGCCGAGCTGCGCAAGGCGATGCAGACACCGCGCATCCAGCAGGTGTTCGCCGAGTTCGGATTCGAGCCGCTGCCCGGCACGCCGAAGGAATTCCGCGACCTGGCACGCAGCGAAAGCGCGCATTGGGGCGAAGTCATCAAGACGTCCGGCGTTCGGCTCGACTGAGGAAGGTGCGGTACCGATGACTTCCCAATCGACGCTCCCGCGCATCGGATTCATCGGCCTCGGCGTGATGGGCGGCCCGATGGCCGGACACCTCGCCAAGGCCGGATACGCGGTCTCCGTGTTCGACACACTGCCGAGCGTTTCGCAGGCGCTCGCCGATGCGCACGCCGGCATCAGCGCGCGTGCAACCTTGGCGGAGGTCGCGCGCCACAGCGACATCGTGGTCACCATGCTCCCCAATGGCCGCGTGGTGCGCGACGTGGTGTTCGCGAGCGACGGCCTGCTGAGCGGCTGGCAGTCGGGCGCGCTGTTGCTCGACACCTCGTCCGCGGAGCCCTGGATCACGCGCGAGACCGCGGCGCGGCTCGAGGGCCACGGCATCGCGATGGTCGATGCGCCAGTCTCGGGCGCGGCCTGGGGCGCACAGGCGGCAGAGCTGGTCTTCATGGTCGGCGGTGCCGAGGCAGCAGTCGACCGCGTGCGCCCGCTGCTCGACGTGATGGGCCGTGCGGCCTTCCACCTCGGCCCGCTCGGCGCCGGCCACACGATGAAATGCCTGAACAACCTGGTCACCGCGATCACGCTCACCGCCACGGCCGAGGGCCTGGCGATCGGCACGCGCGCCGGTCTCGATCCGGCCGTGATGACGGATGTGATGAACGAGAGCACCGCCGGCTCGTGGATCACGCGCACGCACATCCACCAGCGCGTGCTGAACCGCAGCTTCGACGATCCCTTCAAGCTCGAACTGATGCTGAAGGACATGGGCATCGCGATCGACCTGGCGCGCGAGCAGGGTGTGCCGGCGCCGATCAGCAGCGCCGGCCAGCAACTGTGGCAGGCCGCGAGCCTCGCGCGCGGTCCGGGGGTCAGCGTGAGCGAGCTGGTGCTCTGGGTCGAGACCCAGATGCAGGTCGAGATCCGCAGCACGGCGGCGCAGGAGGCGCCGGCCTCCTAGAAACCCTCCGACCGCGGCTAACGCGAACGGCGTGCGTAGGCCAGATGGACGAACGCGGGCAATTGGAGACCCGCAGCGGCTTCATACGACGAGAGGCGGCGCAGCGCATCGGCGCGGCAGGCCTCCCTCGACGCCGGCGAGAAGGGCGCGAGCGCGCGGCGGGTGTACGGCGCGCCTTGCAACAGCCCGTCGACAAAGTCTGCGGCCGAAGGGAAGTTCAAGGTGTGCGGGCAAGGCGAGATGTCGATGTCGCCGAACCCGGCATCGCCCAGCCATTCGGCCAAGGTCGTCGCATGCAACTGGAAGCCGCGGCGCGGCGAGGCCGTGTCGATGCCCAGCGCGTCGAGCGCGGCATAGACGGCTGCGTGGCCCGGCATGCTCGTCAACGGCCCCCACGTACTGACGACCAGCCTTCCGCCCGGCCGCAACACGCGCCGCAGCTCCGCCAGCGCAACATCGGGCGCTGCGAAGAACTGGAGCCCTTGCAGGCACAGCGCGGCATCGAAGCGCGAGGACGACAGCGGCACCGACTGCGCGTCGGCGCGCAGCCAGTGCAGCGCACCCGCCCCGTCCGCGGCACCGGCGCGCCGGGCCACAGCGAGCATGCCGGCGTCGCTGTCGACGCCTACGACACGCCCCGCGGAACCCGTGGCGTCCGCTGCAAGCCGTGCGCCGATCCCGGTGCCGCTGGCCATGTCGAGAACGGTCTCGCCGCGTGCGATGGCGGCCTTTTCGAGCGCGCGCTGCGTCGAGGGCAGAAACAGGTTCGGCACGAGGACGTCTTCATAGACCTGCGCGGCGGTGTGATCGGCAGCGAATGCCTGGGGCGTCATGGGGCCGGGCGCCAGGAACCCGAGGTATCGGTGCCGAAGCCGGCGGTGCGCGCCAGCACGATCGCCTGCCCGCGGTTCTCGACCTGCAACTTGTGAAAGATGCTGCTGATGTGATTGCGCACGGTCTTGTCGCTGAGCCCGAGCACCGCGGCGATCTGTGCGTTGTCCCGGCCCTGCGCCAGCAGCTCGACGAGTTCGCGCTCGCGCGGTGTCAGCCCGCCGAAGCGCGAATCGCCTTCGCCGCTGCGCGTACCGAGGAAGTCGGCCACTTCCGCCTGCCAGCGCGGCCACGCCGGATCGTCGGCGACCATCAGGTGGTTCGCGCTGTCGAGGGGCACGAAGCGCGCCTGCGGAATGCCGCCCGCGATGCGTCGGCTTTCCTCGAACGGCACGCGCAGGTCGTGGGTGGCATGCAGCACGAGCGTCGGGCATCGGACCTCGGACAGGAGCGGCGTGACGTCGCTTTGCTCGAAGGCACGCAGCATGCTCACCGCGTTCGCCGGCGAGGTCGACACGCGCTGCAGTTCGTTGAGCCCGTCGTGCTGGACCGACGTGCCTCGCGGGATGAACTGGCTCGTGAAGAACTGGCGCCATGCGGGGTCGTTGCGGCCCCAGCCCAGCGCCATGAGCTTGGTCATCATGTCGGCTTCCTCGAGATCGGCCGGATCGGTGCTGCGGCGACGCCGTCCCCGTGCGTATCCGCCATGCAGCACCAGGTGGGTGACTCGGTCAGGATGCCGCGCGGCGTAGGTGATGCCGACCGGCGTGCCCTGCGAGATGCAGAGCAGTGCGAAGCGATCGAAGCCCGCCGCATCGATGACGGTTTCGAGATCGCGCACCTGGTCTTCGAAGTCCCAGTTGACGACCTCCCGGTCCGATAGGCCGGTGCCGCGCTGGTCGTAGCGCAGCAGGCGGTGCTCGCGCGACAGTGCCTCGACGAGGTAGCCCCAGACGGGGCTCTGGAGGTCGAATTCGAGGTGGGTCAGCCAGTTGCCGACCTTGACCAGGGGCGGGCCGTTGCCGCTGAGTGCGTACGCGAGGCGCACGCCATCGTGGGCGGGAGCGAAACGAATCGTTTGCTTGAGCGTCATGCCGGACGAGGTGGATCGGCGCGATCGTAACGCAGCCTGCCGCACTGCCGCCGCACTGCAAGTACACGACGAAGGTTCGCGTGACCTCAAGGTCGTGTCAGCACAACAAGAAGACAAGCACCGGCAGGCAGGCGAGGCCCAGCATCGCCATGAGTCTCTGCGCGCGGTAGTAGTCGGCTTGCTGCGCCACTGGAATGCAGTGCAGGCCGTGGCACCCGCCGACGATCACGCACTCTTCCAAGGCTTTCATGTCGAATGCGCCCGGGGTCATGGCCCGGGCCTCATTCGACCTTGATGTCGTACTTGCGCACGACGCTGGCCCACTTGCTGCGTTCACGGTTCGTCAGGTCGACGACGCCCTGCGGCGAGCTGCTGCCGAGCTCCATCGCCATGGCGCTGAAGCGCGCCTTCATGGCCGGATCGTCGATGGCCTTGGCCACTTCCTTGTTCAGCCTGGCCACGACCTCGGGCGGCGTGGCGGCCGGCGCCACCAGCGCGAACCAGACGGCCGCATCGATGCCGAGAAGCCCTTCTTCCGCCAGCGTCGGTACGTCGGGAAGCGCAGCGACACGCCGCGGGCCGACGATGCCGATCGGACGGAGCTTGCCCGCCTTGATCTGCGGCATCGAACTGAGCACGATGTCGCAGGTCATCTGGGTGTCGCCGGCCAGCACGCTCGCGAGGGCCGGCGCGGTGCCGTTGTACGGCACGTGGAGCATGTCCACGTTGGCCATCGATCCGAAGAGCGCACAGGCCAGGTGCAGCGGATTGCCGTTGCCGTTCGAGGCATAGGCGAAGCTGCCTTCGCGGCTGCGGATGTAGGGAATGAGGTCTTTCAATCGCGTCGCCGGCGTGGAGGCGCCGACCACCATCACGAGCGGCGCGGAGGCGACCAGTGACACGGCTGCGAAGTCGCGGTCGGGGTCGTAGGCGAGCTTCCGGTAGACCAGGGGATTCACGGCCAGGCTGGCGGACGATGCCATGAACAGCGTGTAGCCGTCCGCGGGCGCCTTGGCGACCATCGAGGCCGCGACGATGGTGTTGCCGCCGGGCTTGTTTTCCACGATGAACGGCTGCCCCGACGATTTGCCGAGCCGCTCCGCGAGCCCCCGCGCCAGCTGATCCACCGGGCCGCCTGCGGTGTAAGGCACGACGATCTTGACGGGCCGCGAAGGATAGTTCTCTGCGCGCGAGAGCGACGAGGCGAGCACCATGAGGCTCGCGACGCCGATCCAGCCGATGCGCTTGAGGCTCGCGCTCGTCATGGCGTACCCACCTTGATCAGCACGGCATGAAGACGCTCGTCGAGGATGGCCGCGACCTCGTCGATCTCCGGTTGGCCGAACTGGCCGAACTGCGTGGACGGCTTGTCGTACTCGAAGATCGAGCCGCCGTCCGCGCTTTCGTACAGGACGACCCGCAGCGGTGCATAGAGCCCGGCCGCCAGATCGATGCTCGTCATCTGCACGGCGTACAGCACGTTGCCGATCAGGTAGGCCGTTGCCTTTCTGCGCTCGCCCTTCAGGGCGAGCCAGTCTCCATGCGGGCCGATGTAGTGGATGGCCAGGCCATCCTCGCCGGCCGCCTTCTGCAAGGCGGCGCGCACGGCTTCGATCTCGTTCCTCTTCAACAGATCCCGAATCGCGTCGTCGAGCCGGCCCAGCCGGGATTCGAGCGCTGCCTTGACTTCGGCATAGGGCTTCGGCGTGACGATCTTCACGTGTTCCACGGGAAGGTCGGTGGTCGTCACCGAGATGTCGGGTACGTGGCGGGCTTGGGTCATGGAAACTCCTGCTACTGTGGTTCGAGCTTGACGAGCTTGGCGATGCGGCGGAACTTCTCGACCTCCTGCTTGTAGAAGGCGTCGGCCTGCGCGAGCGTCATGGGTTCGACGGGCAGCGCGGCAGCGTCGCGAAGAAAGCGCTGGAACTCGTCGCCCTTCACGATCTCTGCCAGTTCCTTGCTGAGCCTGTCGGTGACTGCGGGCGGCGCCGCCGCCGGTATGAACACGGCCGCCCATGCGCTGTAGACGAAGTTCTTCAGGTACTTGCCCTCGCTCAGCGTCGGGACCTGGGCCAGGAAGGGGTTGCGCTTGGTGTTCGCGACGCCGATCGCCTTGATCTTGCCCGTGCGCACCAGTTCGAGCACGTTGGGCGCCAGCGGCACGAAGGCCATGTCGATCTCGCGGCTGAGCAGCGCCTGCACGACTGGCGCGGCGCCCTTGTAAGGCACATCCATCAGGCGTGCGCCCGTGGCGGCACCGAAGTCGGCCGCCACCAGATAGGGCGCCGAGCCGTAGCCCCAGCTGCCGACCGTCATTTCCTTGATGCCGGCCTTCTTCGAATGTTCGATGAGCTCGTCGACGTTGGCGAAGGCGTGCTCGGCACTCGTCACCAACGTGAAGTCGGTCGGCAGGATGGTGGCCAGCAGCCTGTAGTTTTCCGGCTTGTACTTCACCTGCGACATCGCGAGCGGCGAAAGAATCATGTCGTTGCCGGTCGTCACGAGCAAGGTCTGGCTGTCGGGCGGCGCGTTCAGCACGTTGGCCGCGGCGATCGATCCGCCCGCGCCGGGCAGGTTTTCGACGATGACCGTCTGCCCGAGTGCCGACTGCAGCGGCACCTGGACCTTGCGCGCCGCGACGTCCGCAGGGCCACCCGCGGGATAGGCGACGCGCAGCACCACCGGCTTGGTGGAAGGCGTCTGCGCCTGGGCGGCGCCGATGGGCTGCAGGGCCGCGGCTGCGGCTGCGGCCGCGATGACCCAGCCGACAAGGCGGCCGGTCGCTGGATTGCCAGTCTTCATGATGAGCTCCGATGGGTTGCCAGTGGACGAGATGCCGGAAAGCGGAAGGGCAGGCACGAAGCTATGCCTCGGCCTCCGACAGGGCCGGGAGGACCATGCCGTGGTTGACGCCGAAGCCGATGCGACGGAATCCCTCTCGCTCGCACCAGCCCCGGAAGAAGATGGCGTCGCCGTCCTCCAGGAAGCTGCGACGCTCGCCGTTGCCGAGTTGCACCGGCTTCCTGCCGGCGAGCGCCAGTTCCATCAATGCGCCTGCTTCGGCGGGCTCGGGCCCGGAGATCGTGCCGCTGCCCAGCAAGTCGCCCGGCTGCAGATTGCAGCCGCCTGCAGTGTGGTGCGTGACCATCTGCGCGATGGACCAATAGTGGTGATGGAACGTAGTGCGTGACATCGGCTCCGGCGGAACCCGCGCATCGCGCATGCGTCGGGTCTCGATCGACACCTCGAGACGGATGTCGAGGGCCCCCTCCGCGCGATGAGACTCGCTTTCCAGGTAAGGCAACGGCTGTGGATCCGCCGCTGGACGGCTCCATGGCTGCCTGTAGGGGGCGAGTGCATCCATCGTGACGATCCAGGGCGACACGGTGGTCGCGAAGTTCTTGGCATGGAACGGCCCGAGCGGCGCCATCTCCCATGCCTGGATGTCCCGCGCAGACCAGTCGTTGAGCAACGAGATGCCGAAGACGTGGTCTTCGGCGCGCGAGAGTGCGATCCGCTCGCCGAGCGCATTGCCTGCGCCGACATAGATGCCGAGCTCGAGTTCGTAGTCGAGCTGCCTGCAAGGCCCGTACTCGGGTGTGCTGCTGCCGTCGCGCAGCGCCTGCCCATACGGCCGCCGAAACTGCTGCCCGGCCACACCGATGGACGACACCCGCCCGTGGTACGCAGTGGGCACCCATTGGAAGTTTCGCGGCACTTCGCCGTTCGGACTCAACAGGCGGCTGATGGTTCGTGCGTGATGAATCGACGTGTAGAAGTCCGTGTAGTCGCCGATCCGAACCGGGAGCGCGTGCTCGACATCCGATTGCGGAACCAGGCAGTCCCGGACCGCTTCGACGTTCGACGGCGAGCGGGCGACTGCGCCCTCATGAAGAAGGTCGAAGAGTGCGCCACGCAAGGTGCGCCATGCCGCCGGGCCCAATGCGAAAAAGTCGTTGAGCACCGGCGCGGCGCAGGCCCGTGCGGCTTGCAGCGCCAGCCCGTCCAGGCACTGCGTTCTGCCCAGCGCAGCCAGGTCGAGGACTTCGCCGCCGATGGCAACACCGCCGCGCAGGGCCTCGCGGCTCACTGCTCTTCGAAATACGGAGAAGGGCAGGTTCTGGATGGGAAAGTCCGTGCCAACGGTGTTCGCGCTCGCCAGCCAGCTTGTGGCTGCGGCATCGTGGGTTCGATCGATCGTGCGCATGCGTTCGCCTCGAACTTCGTTCAGTCGAACGCACCGGCCGGACTGCGACGGCTCCGCAGAACGCCTCGCTTGCGCAGTGCGTCGATCTGCGCGGCGGACATTCCGAGTTCGCCGAGCACTTCTTCGTTGCTCTCTCCCTGGAAGTAGGGCAAGCCCGGCGCCGGCAGTCGAGATCGGCCGAAGCGCCAGGGGGGACCAGGCATGCGCACCGTGCCGCCTTCACGGTCGTCGACGTCGACGACCGCACCCCAGTCCTTCGCCCACTCGGAGTCCGCGAGATCCTGGGTGCTGCGCACGACGCCGATCGCCAAGCCCGCTTCGCTGACCTGGGCCTGGAGCTGGTCCAGGTCGGTGAAGGTCAGGATCCAGGCCTTCACCTCGGCCATCAGGGCCGGGAGGTTCAGCTTTCGCAAAGTGGCCGTGGCGAAGCGCGGGTCCTTCAGCAGATCCGTGCGGCGCATCATCGAGCAGTACCGGACGAACATCGGCGAGAACACCGGGCTGGTCGCGATCGTCAGGCGCCGGCCGTCCGGCAGTTCGAAGATCGGCGACTCGTTGGCGCTCAGGGCGTACGGCTCGTCGTTCACGTCCAACCCCGACAAGAGCGCGCCGGCGCGTTCGTTGGCCGAGAGCATGGTCGCCGCCATCGAGACATCGACGTACTGGCCCTCTCCCGTGCGCGACCGATGCTGCAATGCGGCCAGCACCGCGATGACGCCGTGGAGCCCGGTGTACACGTCGGCGTGGCTGCATGCGTCGTTGCGCATCTCGACCACCGCGCCTTGGTAGTGCTTCTGGAGGATGTCCGTCAGGCCGGTCTCGGCATGAACCGTGGGCGCGAATGCCGGGCGATTGCGCCACGGGCCGGTCTGACCGTAGCCGCTGATCGACACGTAGACGATCTTCGGATTGAACTTCGCAACGTCGTCGTATCCGAAGCCGAAGCGCGCCAGCGTTCCGGGACGAAAGTTTTCCACGATCACGTCGGCATCCGCGCAGAGCTTCGCGACGATGTCGCGCGCCTCGGGCCAGTTCAGGTCGAGGCTGATGTTGCGCTTGCCGGCGTTCTGCTGCGTGTAGTAGGTCGACATGGATCCGACGTGGGGCACGCCCGCGCGGCCCACGTCGCCCGCAGGCGGCTCGATCTTGGTGACGTCGGCGCCCAGGTCGCGCAGCGCCTTGGTGCAGCCCGGACCGGACAGCACGCGGGTGAAGTCGACGACCCGCAACCCTTGCAACGGTGCGTTCATGTTCAATCTCCTTCGAAGACCGCGGAGCCCGGGCCGGTGGCCGCGAAGGCTGCGAGGCCGCGTGCCTGATCGGCGCTGTTCCACATCGACGTGTTGACCTCTTCCTGGCGCGCATCGGCCGCCGAGATGCCGCTGCGAGCCGACAGGTTCGCGACGGTCTTGATGCCGCGCAGGGCCACCGTCGCGCCGGCCGCGAGCTGCCGGGCCCACGAGATCGCGACACCGGGAAGTTCGGCTTCCGCCGCCACCAGGTTGACGACGCCCCAGCGCTCGAGCGCCCGCGGATCGTGACGGCGGCCGAACATGGCCATCTCTTTTCCACGCGCCAGGCCCGCGCGCTGCACGACGCGCTGGACGCCGCCGAGCAGCGGCAGCAGCCCCAGCGAGGCCTCCGCCATGCCGAACGATGCAGTGTCCGCCGCGATGATCATGTCGCACATCAAGGCCAGCTCGAAGCCGCCGCCCAGTGCCGCACCGTGAACGGCCGCGACGGTCGGGATCGGCACGTCTTCGAGCGATGCCCAGAGCCGGGCCAGCGCCTTCTGGTCCCAACGCTCCGACGCGAGCACGTTGAGGTCGGCACCGGCGCAGAAGTGACGCATCGCGCTTCGCAGCAGGATCGCGCGGCATCCCTCCTCCACCGCCCTCGCGTAGGTCGACGCGAGTTCCTGGAGCATCTCGTTGTCGATCAGGTTGTGGGGGGGCTTCGCCATGCTGACGATGCCGACGGCACCGTCCTTCTCGTACGAAATCGAGCTCATCAGTCTTCTCCTTCGAAGTGACATTGCCGGGATGGCCATCGCACCGTTGCGGCGAATGATAACGGTGTTAACAGTATCTGTTATCGGTGTTAACCCGATGGCGCGAAGCCACGTGCTTGCGACCTGCGCTTGTAAGATCAGCCCGAGTGATCAGCCCGAGTTGCAAGGAGCCCTCCAACGATGACCATCAAGGCATCACAGACACCCGTTCGCAGTGCGTCGCGAGCCGCTTCCAAGACGCCGCGGGCATTGCCGCCGCAGCTGCGCGAGCCGACCTACGAGCGCGGCGGGCTGCGGAATGCGCTGGTGGAGGAAGGCCGCAGGATGTTCGAAGAGAACGGCGCCAGCGAGTTGAGCTTGCGCGCATTGGCGCGAAGGCTCGGCGTTTCCGAAGCGGCCCCGTCGCGCCACTTCAAGGGCAAGGAAGAGTTGCTCGCAGCCATCGCCATCAGCGGCTTCAAGCAGCTGGCCGAGCAGCGCATGCACATATCCGCGAAGCACCTGCCCGCCCTGCCCAAGGCCCGCGAAATGATGCTGAGCTACGTGCGCTATGCACAGACGCACGCCGGACTGTTCGACCTGATGACCGGCCCCCGGCTGCTGCAGGAGTTCGTGCGCGGCGACGTCGAGGCGACGAGCAACATCTCGTACTCCTACTTCTCGGACTCGGTCTTCGAGCTCGCGCTAGAGAGTGGCTGGGACCGCCAGCAGCTTCACTACCTTTCGCATGCGGCGTGGTCGATGGAGCACGGCGTCGCGGCGCTCGTCCTGGGTGGACGTATTCCACGCACCGACAGCAATCTCGACACGCAGCGCATGATCGAGTTCTCGATCGACCTGTTCCTGGCTGCCGTCGTCGCGGGTCCCGAGCACTTCGCGCAGAGCCAGATCTAGCCGCGGGCCATCGGCCCGCGCCAGCGCGCCGAGGTTTCCGGGGCTACGCCTCCAACGCGTCGAACGCGGCCTGCGCCGGCCCCGACCCGGGACTGACGTCCCGGCCCGATCGGGCCTTGCCGGCTCGTTCGTGACGCGCGTCCCATCGTGCGTTTCAGCGCATGGCGGAATCATGGGCTCACGTCGACAAGACGGAATCAACCCAAGGTAACCGACATGCAAAACGCCACCCTGACCCCCGACGCCCCGACCGACGCCCCCCGCTA
>NZ_LYVO01000128.1 GCF_001984055.1 Variovorax sp. KK3 | reverse complement strand
CCGTGTGATAATCGAAGGCTCCGCTGATCGCAGCGAAGCAGACAAGAAGAGCGAAGAGATCGAGAGATTTTGAGCTTGGACTTGTGGGGATCGTTAAAAATACACAGCCGATAAGCGTGGGCGTTTGAGGCGAATGGCCAAGTTCTTCGGAACTGAAGCCTTTTAGGCTTTCAAATGCTCATGAGAATAGAAGTGAAGTTCACTTCAATTCCGTTTTTATGAGTTTGTCTCGAGAGAGACGTTAAATTCAAGATCGAACTATAGAGTTTGATCCTGGCTCAGATTGAACGCTGGCGGCATGCCTTACACATGCAAGTCGAACGGCAGCACGGGAGCAATCCTGGTGGCGAGTGGCGAACGGGTGAGTAATACATCGGAACGTGCCCAATCGTGGGGGATAACGCAGCGAAAGCTGTGCTAATACCGCATGAGATCTACGGATGAAAGCAGGGGACCGCAAGGCCTTGCGCGAATGGAGCGGCCGATGGCAGATTAGGTAGTTGGTGGGGTAAAGGCCTACCAAGCCTGCGATCTGTAGCTGGTCTGAGAGGACGACCAGCCACACTGGGACTGAGACACGGCCCAGACTCCTACGGGAGGCAGCAGTGGGGAATTTTGGACAATGGGCGCAAGCCTGATCCAGCCATGCCGCGTGCAGGATGAAGGCCTTCGGGTTGTAAACTGCTTTTGTACGGAACGAAAAGGTTCTTTCTAATAAAGAGAGCTCATGACGGTACCGTAAGAATAAGCACCGGCTAACTACGTGCCAGCAGCCGCGGTAATACGTAGGGTGCAAGCGTTAATCGGAATTACTGGGCGTAAAGCGTGCGCAGGCGGTGATGTAAGACAGTTGTGAAATCCCCGGGCTCAACCTGGGAACTGCATCTGTGACTGCATCGCTGGAGTGCGGCAGAGGGGGATGGAATTCCGCGTGTAGCAGTGAAATGCGTAGATATGCGGAGGAACACCGATGGCGAAGGCAATCCCCTGGGCCTGCACTGACGCTCATGCACGAAAGCGTGGGGAGCAAACAGGATTAGATACCCTGGTAGTCCACGCCCTAAACGATGTCAACTGGTTGTTGGGTCTTCACTGACTCAGTAACGAAGCTAACGCGTGAAGTTGACCGCCTGGGGAGTACGGCCGCAAGGTTGAAACTCAAAGGAATTGACGGGGACCCGCACAAGCGGTGGATGATGTGGTTTAATTCGATGCAACGCGAAAAACCTTACCCACCTTTGACATGTACGGAATTCGCCAGAGATGGCTTAGTGCTCGAAAGAGAACCGTAACACAGGTGCTGCATGGCTGTCGTCAGCTCGTGTCGTGAGATGTTGGGTTAAGTCCCGCAACGAGCGCAACCCTTGTCATTAGTTGCTACATTTGGTTGGGCACTCTAATGAGACTGCCGGTGACAAACCGGAGGAAGGTGGGGATGACGTCAAGTCCTCATGGCCCTTATAGGTGGGGCTACACACGTCATACAATGGCTGGTACAAAGGGTTGCCAACCCGCGAGGGGGAGCTAATCCCATAAAACCAGTCGTAGTCCGGATCGCAGTCTGCAACTCGACTGCGTGAAGTCGGAATCGCTAGTAATCGTGGATCAGAATGTCACGGTGAATACGTTCCCGGGTCTTGTACACACCGCCCGTCACACCATGGGAGCGGGTTCTGCCAGAAGTAGTTAGCCTAACCGCAAGGAGGGCGATTACCACGGCAGGGTTCGTGACTGGGGTGAAGTCGTAACAAGGTAGCCGTATCGGAAGGTGCGGCTGGATCACCTCCTTTCTGGAAAACAGTCGTTCAAATTGAACGCCCACACTTATCGGTTGTTGGAAGAGGTCGAGTGATCGACTTATGGGTCTGTAGCTCAGCTGGTTAGAGCACCGTCTTGATAAGGCGGGGGTCGTTGGTTCGAGCCCAACTAGACCCACCATCTTCTGATATCCATGCGAGAGGACATCGGGGGATTAGCTCAGCTGGGAGAGCACCTGCTTTGCAAGCAGGGGGTCGTCGGTTCGATCCCGTCATCCTCCACCATCATCCTGGTTTTATTTCTTCAACACCAAAGAGGCTTGGCGTCAAACGCGAGGCTTCTTTGTTGTTGATCGAAATTGTTCGATCAATCGGCTGTTCTTTAAAAATTCATAGAGTCGAATCAGCGTTGTCGACGGAAAGGGCGAGAGCCCACTGTGCCGTCGGCAACATGAATTTTGATTGCGTCAAATGAACTTCACTTCGAAGCAATTCGAGAGTTGAAGACGGCATAACGCGTCAGGTGAAAGACCTGACACATTCCTTGATGAGCTTTGGATCTCTGTGAAGAGACGTCAAAGTTATAGGGTCAAGTGAATAAGAGCATGTGGTGGATGCCTTGGCGATGATAGGCGACGAAGGACGTGATAGCCTGCGATAAGCTTCGGGGAGCTGGCAAATTAGCTTTGATCCGGAGATTTCCGAATGGGGAAACCCACCGAAAGGTATCGTTATCTGAATACATAGGGTAACGAGGCGAACCGGGTGAACTGAAACATCTCAGTAGCTCGAGGAAAAGACATCAACCGAGATTCCGAAAGTAGTGGCGAGCGAAATCGGAGAAGCCTGCTAGTGATAGCACAAGACTTAACGGAACGGCTTGGAAAGGCCGGCCATAGTGGGTGATAGCCCCGTACGTGAAAAGACTTGTGTGGTACTGAGCTAGCGACAAGTAGGGCGGGACACGTGAAATCCTGTCTGAATATGGGGGGACCATCCTCCAAGGCTAAATACTCATCATCGACCGATAGTGAACTAGTACCGTGAGGGAAAGGCGAAAAGAACCCCGGGAGGGGAGTGAAATAGATCCTGAAACCGCATGCTTACAAAAAGTCGGAGCCCGCAAGGGTGACGGCGTACCTTTTGTATAATGGGTCAGCGACTTACATTCAGTGGCAAGGTTAACCGAATAGGGAAGCCGTAGAGAAATCGAGTCCGAATAGGGCGTCTAGTCGCTGGGTGTAGACCCGAAACCAAGTGATCTATCCATGGCCAGGATGAAGGTGCCGTAACAGGTACTGGAGGTCCGAACCGACTAGTGTTGCAAAACTAGCGGATGAGCTGTGGATAGGGGTGAAAGGCTAAACAAACTTGGAAATAGCTGGTTCTCTCCGAAAACTATTTAGGTAGTGCCTCAAGTATTACCTTCGGGGGTAGAGCACTGTTTTGGCTAGGGGGTCATGGCGACTTACCAAACCAAGGCAAACTCCGAATACCGAAGAGTACAGCTTGGGAGACAGAGCACCGGGTGCTAACGTCCGGACTCAAGAGGGAAACAACCCAGACCGCCAGCTAAGGTCCCTAAAATTGGCTAAGTGGGAAACGAAGTGGGAAGGCTAAAACAGTCAGGATGTTGGCTTAGAAGCAGCCATCATTTAAAGAAAGCGTAATAGCTCACTGATCGAGTCGTCCTGCGCGGAAGATGTAACGGGGCTAAGCCAGTTACCGAAGCTGCGGATGCACAGTTTACTGTGCGTGGTAGGAGAGCGTTCTGTAAGCCTGTGAAGGTGCGTTGTAAAGCGTGCTGGAGGTATCAGAAGTGCGAATGCTGACATGAGTAGCGTTAAAGGGGGTGAAAAGCCCCCTCGCCGTAAGCGCAAGGTTTTCTACGCAACGTTCATCGGCGTAGAGTGAGTCGGCCCCTAAGGCGAGGCAGAGATGCGTAGCTGATGGGAAACAGGTCAATATTCCTGTACCGATGTGTAGTGCGATGTGGGGACGGATCTTAATAGTTCATCCGGGTGTTGGATGTCCCGGTTTAGCTGGATGTAGGCGTCAGGTAGGCAAATCCGCCTGACATATACCGAGGCCAGCGATCGAGCGAGCTTGCTCGTGAAGTGAATGAACGAGGTTCCAGGAAAAGCCACTAAGCTTCAGCTGCACACGACCGTACCGCAAACCGACACTGGTGCGCGAGATGAGTATTCTAAGGCGCTTGAGAGAACTCAGGAGAAGGAACTCGGCAAATTGACACCGTAACTTCGGAAGAAGGTGTGCCCTATTAGTGTGAAGTGAACAACGGAGCATGAAAGGGTTGCAAAAAATCGGTGGCTGCGACTGTTTATTAAAAACACAGCACTCTGCAAACACGAAAGTGGACGTATAGGGTGTGACGCCTGCCCGGTGCTGGAAGATTAAATGATGGGGTGCAAGCTCTTGATTGAAGTCCCAGTAAACGGCGGCCGTAACTATAACGGTCCTAAGGTAGCGAAATTCCTTGTCGGGTAAGTTCCGACCTGCACGAATGGCGTAACGATGGCCACACTGTCTCCTCCTGAGACTCAGCGAAGTTGAAATGTTTGTGATGATGCAATCTCCCCGCGGAAAGACGGAAAGACCCCATGAACCTTTACTGTAGCTTTGTATTGGACTTTGAACGGATCTGTGTAGGATAGGTGGGAGGCTTTGAAGTGCGGTCGCTAGATCGCATGGAGCCAACGTTGAAATACCACCCTGGTGCGTTTGAGGTTCTAACCTTGGTCCATTATCTGGATCGGGGACAGTGCATGGTAGGCAGTTTGACTGGGGCGGTCTCCTCCCAAAGCGTAACGGAGGAGTTCGAAGGTACGCTAGTTACGGTCGGACATCGTGACGATAGTGCAATGGCATAAGCGTGCTTAACTGCGAGACTGACAAGTCGAGCAGATGCGAAAGCAGGACATAGTGATCCGGTGGTTCTGTATGGAAGGGCCATCGCTCAACGGATAAAAGGTACTCTGGGGATAACAGGCTGATACCGCCCAAGAGTTCATATCGACGGCGGTGTTTGGCACCTCGATGTCGGCTCATCTCATCCTGGGGCTGTAGCCGGTCCCAAGGGTATGGCTGTTCGCCATTTAAAGAGGTACGTGAGCTGGGTTTAAAACGTCGTGAGACAGTTTGGTCCCTATCTTCCGTGGGCGCTGCAGATTTGAGGAAGCCTGCTCCTAGTACGAGAGGACCGGAGTGGACACACCTCTGGTGTATCGGTTGTCACGCCAGTGGCATTGCCGAGTAGCTAAGTGTGGAAGAGATAACCGCTGAAAGCATCTAAGCGGGAAACTCGTTTCAAGATGAGATCTGCCGGGGCCTCGAGCCCCCTGAAGAGTCGTTCTAGACCAGGACGTTGATAGGTCGGGTGTGGAAGCGCAGTAATGCGTTAAGCTAACCGATACTAATTGCTCGTGCGGCTTGACCCTATAACTTTGATCAGCAAATCAAAGAAGTTATGCCAAGTGACGCAGTCAAATACCACTGATTCCACTCTATGAATTCGCCGTCCTGGCGCAAAACCAGGACAGCAACCCTTTATGCCTGATGACCATAGCGAGGTGGTCCCACTCCTTCCCATCCCGAACAGGACAGTGAAACGCCTCAGCGCCGATGATAGTGCGGGTTCCCGTGTGAAAGTAGGTCATCGTCAGGCTCTTACAGCCCCAAAAAGCCCAACCCCACAAGGTTGGGCTTTTTGCGTTTCACCCAACTCAATCTCGTGCAGATGCCGAGCAGCAACCGTCGTGGCTATTCAAGTGCGCGACCACGCCTCGGTGGCCCAACCCACCCGCAGCCACCCTAGCCGCCATTCCTACGCACTAGCCCCCGGCCGCAGCTGCCGCCTCAGTATCTTCCCAACATTCGTCTTCGGAAGACTCTCCCGAAATTCAATCTGCTTCGGCCTCTTGTACCCAGTCAACTGCTCTTGGCAGAAGCAAATGCCCAGGGTCAATGCACTAGGACCGTCAACCCGTCAACCCTTGCCAGCTTTGGGGACCAGCGTGCGCTGCGCCCGCTTCGCATCCATTCTCGATTGCCGCAAGAACGCCAGCAATCTCGCCTCGGCGGAATAAAGCCGGCGAACGCTTTTCTTCTTCCCTGCAAGCTCGTCCCAAATTTCCGTCATTTGCCCCGAATCGCTGGCAAGCTTGGCGCCTAGCGCTAGAACTGCCGGGTGTATGTATGCCTTTTTGCAAACGGCCGGTGTGTTTCCGAGCTGCTTCGCAACCGCGGCGAGGATCTCTTTCGCGCTGAAGCGTGACGAGCGAGAGACGCTGTCGTCGCAGGGTTGGTTCTCTGTGCTGCAAGCCAAACGCGTAAGTTCCAGCGCCTGGACGGTGCCGTGCCACGTGCGAAAGTCCTTGGCCGTGAAGTTGTCGCCCGCGGCATCCCGGAGGTAGTCGTTGACGTCGCTGGAAGACACGCTCCGAACTTCACCGTCTTCGTCTTCGAACTGGAACAATTCCTGTCCCGGCAACTGCTGGCAGCGGCGTACGATGCGAGCCACGCTGGGGTCATCGACTTTCGCGGCGTGAAGAATCCCGCTCTTGCCTCGAAACCGTAGCTCCAACGAAGCTCCGCGCACGCTCACATGCCTGTTGCGCAAAGTGGTAAGTCCGTACGAGCGATTGCTGGTCGCGTACTCTTCATTGCCGACGCGCAAAAAGGTGATGTCCAGCAAACGCACGAGCGTGGCAAGCACGGTCGTTCGATGCGGTGACGTCTCTTTGCTGCCGGCTTGCAAGTCACGCACGACACGTGCCCGGATCTTCGGCAGGGCCCGGCCGAAGAGTTCGAGACGCTCGAACTTCGTCTCGTCTTTCATCAGCCGCCACTCGGCGTGATACCTGTATTGCTTGCGGCCACGGGCGTCCATGCCTGTCGCCTGCAGGTGCCCATTCGCCAGCGGGCAGATCCAGACATCGGTGTAAGCGGGCGGAATGGCCAACCTCCTGATGCGTGAAATGTCCTCCGCGTTGCGCAACCAGCGGCCTTGAGAGTCGCGATAGCGGAAATGTGCTCCGTGTTTGACGCGGCTCAGTCCGGCCATGCCTGGTTCCACGTAGACAAGGCCGTTGGCAAGTTCGGTGGGATGCGCGCTCGCGTTGGCTGACATGAAGGTGGCTCGAAGTTTGAGTGACAGAGTGCACTCGGCGAGCCAACTCCGCGAGATGGCGCGCGACGAAATGCTCTGTAGGACACCGTACTTGCCGCAAGTGCGCGGCCGCTTGCAACTGATGCCTCAAAAAAGCGAAGCGGTGGTTTCCATGCCTGACCGTATCGACCCGAACGGCTCAACCCTCGCTTCAGCGCTCTCCGCCTTTACCAGCGCACCTACTCGCACCCCGAGCAGCCTCAGGGGCTTCTCCAGCGGCACGCGCTTGAGGCAACGTCCCGCTGTCGTCCGGATGATCTTTGCATCGGCGGTGAAGCGCTGGATGGTCTGGTCACGGGTCGCGATCTTGAAATCGTCGTAGCGCAACTTGATGCCGATGGTCTTGCCGACATATCCCTTGCGCTGCAGATCCTCCGCCACCTTTTCGCAGAGGTGCGTGAAGATCGCGCCCAGTTCGGCCCGGTCACGCACGGCGTGCAGGTCGCGATCGAAGGTGGTTTCGCGGCTCATCGAGACAGGTTCGCTCTCGGTCACCACCGGACGATCGTCACGCCCCCAAGCCACTTCATGCATCCAGGCACCGGTGGCTTTGCCGAAGTTCTCGACCAGCCACGCGCGATCGCGCGCCGCAAGCTCACCGATGGTACGGATACCGAGGCGCTGGAGCTTCTCGTCGCCCTTGGGTCCGATGCCGTTGACCTTGCGGCATGGCAGCGGCCAGATGCGCGTCTGGAGGTCGCTTTCGAAAACGACGGAGATGCCGTTGGGCTTTTCGAACTCGCTGGCCATCTTGGCTAGCAGCTTGTTGGGAGCGACGCCGATCGAGCAAGTCAACCCGGTGGCGTCGTAGATGGAGCGCTGGAGCCGTCGAGCCAGCATCCGCCCGCCTTCGATCTGACCCTCGGGCACGTCGGTGAAGTCGATGTACACCTCGTCCACACCGCGATCCTCCATCAATGGAGCGGTGTCGGTGATGATCTTCTTGAAGGTGCGCGAGAAGCGCCGGTACTCATCGAAGTCGACCGGCAGGACGATCGCCTGCGGACACAGCTTGGCCGCCTTCATCATCCCCATGGCCGAGCCGACGCCGAAAGGCCGGGCGGGGTAGGTTGCCGTGGTGATCACGCCGCGGCCCACGTAGTCCCGCAGCAGAGGAAAGGCTGCGACGGGAATGTCGGCCAGCGCGCCGCCCTCCGGCACGTGACGAAGCGCCTCGTCCAGCCTGCGCCGGCCGCCGCCGATGACGACCGGCAAGCCCTTGAGCTGCGGGTAGCGCAACAGTTCCACCGAGGCATAGAACGCGTCCATGTCGAGGTGAGCGATGCGGCGAATCGGAGCAACTGTCACGTCACGGATTCTGAACGCTGGCGGGCTGGCACTGGTGCGCAGGGGGCATCGATGCCATCATGTCGGCCATCATGCAAATCGTTGCCACCATGTTCTGGCGCCGGCTCGACCTGCCCGGCCACGATGCCTGCCGCCTCGAAAAGCACGGCGACGGATGGCAACTCGACGGGGCGGCTGTGTTCCGCAGCGAGAACGGACAGCCGGCCCGCCTGGACTATCGCGTGCATTGCGACAAGGCCTGGCATGCGAAATGGGGCCGCGTGCGCGGATGGGTCGGCTCGCTGGCAGTCGACTACGCGATCGCCCGCGCCAGTAACGGTGCCTGGACTCTCAACGACCAGCCGGCACAGGGACTTGCTCACTGCACCGACCTCGACCTGGGATTCACACCTGCCACCAACCTTCTGGCATTGCGCCGACTGAACCTGAGCGTCGGTGAAAGCGCCGAGTCGCCCGCAGCCTGGCTCGACCTCGACGACGAAGGACTCAGCGCACTGGTGCAGACCTACGAACGCCGCACCGAATCCGATTACTGGTATCAAGCCGCACGCTTCGACTACGAGGCGCTGCTGGTCGTCACCCCTGACGGTTTCGTCACGGACTACCCGAAGCTCTGGCAGTCCGAGGGCTGACGCCCCTGCGCCGCGTGCGGCGTTCAATGCTCGTGATGCAGATAGCTGGCCTGCCGCGGCAGCCTCCAGCTCACCACGAAGGCGATCGCCATCATCGCCGTCACGTACCAGAAGAACGCCGACTCGTGGCCAAGGGATTTGAGACCCAGCGCCACGTACTCGGCCGAGCCGCCGAAGATCGCGTTGGCCACGGCGTAGGCAAGTCCGACGCCGAGCGCACGCACCTCGGGCGGAAACATCTCAGCCTTCACGATCCCGCTGATCGATGTGTAGAAGCTCACGATCGCCAGCGCCACGATGATGAGCGCGAAGGCGGCCACCGGGCTGGTCACATGCTGCAGCGCGGTCAGGATCGGCACGGTCGCCAGCGCGCCCAGGGCACCGAAGAGCAGCATGTTGTTGCGCCGCCCGATGCGATCCGACAAGGCACCGAACACCGGCTGCAGGCACATGTAGACGAACAGCGCGCAGGTCATCACGTAGCTGGTCGTTTTGATCGGAAGGCCCACCGTGTTGACCAGGTACTTCTGCATGTAGGTGGTGAACGTGTAGAAGATCAGCGACCCACCCGCGGTGAAGCCCAGCACCGTGAAGAACGCCGCCTTGTGATGCCGGAACAGGCCGGCGAGCGTGCCCGCGTCCTTGTTGTCGCGGCTCTCGGCGCTCGACGTCTCATGCAGCTGGCGGCGCAGTTGCATCGCCACCACCGCAGTCAGCGCACCGATGACGAAGGGAATGCGCCAGCCCCAGGCCTTCAGCTCGGCCTCGCTCAGCAATTGCTCGAGCACCACGATCACCAGCACCGCCAGCAACTGCCCGCCGATCAGCGTGACGTACTGGAACGACGAGAAGAAACCGCGTTGTCCCTTCAGCGCCACTTCGCTCATGTAGGTGGCGGTGGTGCCGTACTCGCCGCCCACCGACAAGCCCTGGAAGAGCCGAGCCAGCAGCAACAGCACCGGCGCCCAGGCGCCGATACTCGCGTAGGTCGGCATGCAGGCAATGGCGAGCGAGCCCGCGCACATCATCGTGACGGACACCACCATCGAATACTTGCGGCCCTTGCGGTCGGCGATGCGGCCGAACAACCAGCCGCCGATCGGCCGCATCAGAAATCCAGCCGCGAACACGCCTGCCGTGTTGAGCAACTGCGCCGTCGGATCGGACTTGGGAAAGAACGAGGCCGCGAAATAGATGGCCGAGAACGCGTACACGTAGAAGTCGAACCACTCGACCAGGTTGCCGGACGAGGCACCCACGATGGCGAAGATGCGACGTCGTTTTTCTTCCGCGGTGTAGTGCGGGACCGCGGAGGGCGTGCTGGCGGATGCAGCGGGCGTGACTGCGCTCATGATCGCGTCTGGAGCCGTATCGGCTCATGTTGTTATGGCGTGACTCATTCTGCGCCGCAGCAATCGATGCGGCTGTCGGCCGGCGCCTTGCCCCGGTCGCCCGCGTGGATCAGTCGAACAGCGCCGCATGCCCGGCGACCAGGGTTCGGTTACGCACACGGTCGAGCGTGATCTCGCGCGCGAACGATTCGACGCTGCCGGCAGCCGGCAGGTTGTGCGCCTCGCGCAGCCACTGCCTGAGCGCCTCCGTGTTCAGGATGCGGTTGATCTCGGCATTGAGCCGCTGCACCACGCCGACGGGTGTTCGAGCGGGCGCGAAGATGCCGAAGAGCGACACCAGGTTGGCTTGCGGAAAGCCCAGCTCCTCCAGCGTCGGCACGTCGGGCAGCACGTCGAGGCGGGCGGGTGCGCCGACCGCCAGCGGCTGCAGCCGGCCGTTCTCGATGTACTGAAGCTGCTGCGCCGCCACGTTGGTCGACAGGACCTCGAAGTGTCCGGCCAGCGCATCCTTGAGCTGCGGGCCGCCACCCTGGTAAGGAATGTGCGTGATGACCGCGCCGCTCTGCGCGCGCACTTGCACCAGCACCATGTGGCCGAGCGTCGCCACCCCCGAACTGGCCCAACGCACGGCGGCCGGCTGCGACCGTGCCAGTGCAACCAGCGCGCCGAAGCCGCGTCCCGCGAAGGCCGGGGTGCCCACCACCAGCACCGGGGTTCGCATCACGCTGGCCACAGGCACGAAGGCTCGCACAGGGTCGTAGCGCACCCGCGTGAGGAGCGGCTGCAGCGTGAGCGGGCTGATCGCCGAGAAGGCAAGCGTGCAGCCATCGGGCGCAGCGCGCGCGAGCGCGGCCATGCCGACGCTGCCGCCGGCGCCGGCGCGATGTTCCACGAGCACCGGCACGCCAAGTGCCTGCGACAAGGGCTGGGCCAGTACCCGGGCCATGCCGTCGCTGACGCCGCC
Source organism: Variovorax sp. KK3 (assembly GCF_001984055.1). Taxonomy (GTDB): domain Bacteria; phylum Pseudomonadota; class Gammaproteobacteria; order Burkholderiales; family Burkholderiaceae_C; genus Variovorax. The sequence continues at coordinate 1,315 of NZ_LYVO01000128.1, read as the reverse complement.
TGGTGGGTACACGACCAGCAGGCGCACCGGCCGATCCGGCCACGGAGCAGGCGCCGCCATTGCCCTGCGCGGCGCGCACCAAGCGGCTTGCGACGCGCAGGCCGCCAGGCCCCATCGAACGACCGTGCGGCGCCGCATCGTCATCCGGCCGCGGCGCGCACGCGCAGCAGCGTCGCGAAATGCAGGGCCGGCAGGTTGTCCTCTCCCTCGCGCGACACGAGCGTGAGCGGCGCGTCGAGTGCCGCGCTGTCCGCCAGCGCGATATAGCGGATCGCGTGGGGATGCACGCCGCCCATGGAGGCCGGCACCACCGACAGCCCGACGCCTGCCGCCACCAGGTTCAGGTTGGTCATCATGCGATCCACCTCGGCCACCACCCGCGGCTGCAATCCCTGCGCCTGGCACAGCGTCAGCAGATCGGCGTACAGGCCAGGTGCGCCGGGGCGCCTGACGAGGATCAGTCCCTCCTCGCAAAGCCGGGCGAGCGACAACGGGGCGAGCCGCCTTGCCGGGCCGGCCTCTCCGGCAAAGCGATGGTCGCGATGCATTGCCACCAGCACCGGCTCTCGCAGCAGCGTCTCGAAGTGCAATCCCTCCGGCCGGGCCACCGGCATGCGCAACAGCCCGCAATGCAGGCGCCCGGCTGCCAGCGCTTCGGTCAGCTCGGCGGCATTGCTTTCGCTCAGCTTGAGTGCAACGCCCGGGTGGCTTTGACGAAAGTCCCGCAGCGCGTCGGGCAGAAAGCGGTGTGCTGCCGCCGAGCTGGTGAAGCCGATGGACAGTTCACCTTCCTGCCCGCGCGCGACGCGCGCCATGCGCTGTTTCATCGCCTCCATGTCCTGCAGCATCCGCAGCGCCTCGGTCTGGAAGCGGCGTCCCGCATCGGTGAGCGCCATGCCGCGTGGATGGCGCTTGAACAGCGCCAGGCCCAGCTCGCGCTCCAGAGCCTTGATCTGCTGGCTCAGCGGCGGCTGTTGGATGCCCAACTGCTCGGCGGCACGCGTCATGTGGCCGGTCTCGGCCACGGCGGCGAAGTAGCGCAGTGCTCTCAAGTCCATACGTTGTTCATATCGAAGTGGGCTGTTTATTTAATTTGACCCTAAGTCACTGCTGATTCATCTTCGCAGCTTCACCAAGAGGTCCCTCGAAACCTCGATCGCCCGATCAGCCTTCTGCCCCGTTCGCCTCCCTTTTGCCTCGTTTGCCCGGAGACAAGTTCAATGCCGTTCCCCCGTTTCAGCCGTCCAACGTCCGCGATCCAGGTCGTCCCACTGTGCCTGGCACTGCTCCTCGCTGCGTGCGGCGGCGGTGGGGG
>NZ_LYVO01000127.1 GCF_001984055.1 Variovorax sp. KK3 | reverse complement strand
GCCGCGCGTGTACTACGCCCCTCCGCCCCCGCCGCGCTGGCACGGCCATGACCATGGGCACTACCACCGCCGCGGCTGGGACCGCGACCGCGACGGCATCCCGAACCGCTACGACCGCGATCGCGACGGCGACGGGGTGCCCAACTACTACGACCGGCGCCCGAACAATCCGTACCGCTATTGATCGGCATCAGGCCCGGCCTTGGCGTCAAGTCGGCCGAGTCGACAGGGCACGCGCCGCACGATGTAACGCCTGCGACGATCGAACTTGGCCTACAGAAAACGCCGGTGCCGACGCCCACCATGAATGGGCCATGAAACATCTTCCGATCAAGCTCACCATCGACGAATCGGCGCCCGGCGCCTTTGTCTGGACGCTGCTCCAGACGGACGACAGCGGCGCGCCGCAAAAGGTCGTCAAAGCGGCCGAAGACGTCTACGACTCCTACGAAGCCGCCTTGGCGGCCGGCACCCGAGCGATGGATGCCGAGTTGCGCAGGAGCGCAGCCACCGATCAGCGCAAGCGCGCCACCGCCTGAGTTCTAGGCGAGGTGCGTCTTCAGCGGCACGGCGGGGTCGGCGGCCACCGCCGCGTCGGGGCTGCGGCCTGCTTCCAGCAGCTTGCGGCTCATCATGTGGTCCAGCGCCGCATTGACCGACTCGACGCAACGCAGCACGCCATCGACGTAGTGCAGCAGCGAGAAGGACGCTGCGTTGGCGCCCGGACGCCGCACCGTGTGCTCACCGGGGGTGCCGGGCGCGGGAACCAGTCCCGCCATTTGCAAGCGCAAACCGCCCTGGTCCGACCAGAACCATGGCACCGAATCGTGCGGACGCGCCGCACCGGTCAAGGTGGCGACTGCCGTTCGCGCCTGGTCGTTGGCGTTTTGTACAGACTCGAGCCGCATCGCCTGCCCGGCGCGCCGGTCCGGGAAGCGCGTGCAATCGCCCACCGCAAGCACGGCCTCGTCGCTGGTCTGCATGTATTCGTCGACCACGATGCCGTCCGCGCATTCCAGCCCGGCCGCCTGGGCGAGCGCGGTTTCGGGCACAGCGCCGATGCCCACCATCAGCAAGTCGACGGGCAGCGACTCGCCATCCACATCGATCGACGCGAGCCGCTGACCCTCGGTGTGCCATTTGCCGATCAATGCACCGACACGGATGTCGATCCCGGCGGCGCGATGAACGGCGAGCACGTGCTCCGACAACTCGGGCGACACGGCGCGGCTCAACAGCCGGGGCGCCGCTTCGAGCACCGTCACGCGCTTGCCCAGTGCCACCGCGGTCGCAGCGACTTCGAGCCCGATGAAGCCACCGCCCAGCACCACGACGTGTTGCGCTGCAGCCAGCATCGAGCGCAACTGCGCCGCTTCATCGGCCGCGCGCAGCAGCGCCACATTCGACAGGCCGACCAACGCCGGCAACCTTCGAGCACGAGTGCCGGTGGCGAGCACCAGCCGCTCCCATCCCAGCACCGCACCGGAGCGCAGCGTGACCGTGTGTGCCGCCCGATCGATTGCCGAGGCCGGGTCGCCCAGATGCAGGGTGATACCGGCCTCGGCGTACCAGGCCTCGGGGCGATGGAGTTGCGGCGGCTCATCGGGGCTCTTGAGAAAAGTCTTCGACAGCGGAGGACGGTGGTAGGGCATGGAGTCCTCTTCGCACACCAGGTGCACCCGCGCGCCCTGCCCGGCTTCGGCCAGGCCGGCACAAAGTTGGGCGGCGGCATGCCCGCCGCCGATGATCACGATGTCTTGGCTTGAAGTCATGGCGTGGATTGTCCCTCACGGGTGTCGTGCGCCTGTCCCCCTCGATGGGCACGGCCTGGGGTCTGACCCTGGGGCGCGATGCGCGGCAGCCGGTAGAGTGCGGCCATGGATCTGCACCATCCGCTCGTCCAGAGCCTGCTGCTCCCCCTCGTCGTCTCCTTCATGGTGACCGGCATGCTGCGCGGCGCGCTCGGCCCGGTGCAAGGACGGCGCTGGGCGTCGGCAGGTGCGGCCTTGGCCATCGTCGGCACCGCGGCCTGGCAGCTCGGTTGGCGACTTCCACCCGGCACATTGACCGAGCGCCTGCCATGGATCTTCGCTGCGGCCGCGCTGCTGGGCTTCGTTCTGGAGCTCATGCGCGCCAGCCGGCGCGCCGAGTGGCTGGCTGCCGGCGTGCTGTGGGCGCTCATCCTGGCTGTCGTCGCGACGCGCGCGTTCCCGCTCCTGGTCGGCATGTTGCTGCTCGGCCTGGCCGTGATGCGCGCCGTGCTTCGCGAGCATGCGGCGCGTGCCGATGCGGCCGCAGTGCTGGTCGTCGTGAGCCTCGGGCTGGCCGCCGCGGCGATGCTGGCAGGATCGGCCCTCCTCTTCGAGTTGTCGCTCGCATTGGCCGCTTCGGTCGCGGGCTGCGCGCTGTGGCTCTGGCCCATCGTGCGCATCGCGTTCGGCGCCAGCGGTGTCGTCGCAGCATCGCTGAGCTGGCTGGCCTTGATGCTCGCGACGATCAGGCTCACGGACGTCCGCCTGCTCACGCTGTTGCTGCTCTCAGGCGCCTTCACGTCCGGGCCTTTGGTGCGATGGGGGCGCGGACGCTTGCAGCGCCGAGCTCCACCGCCCGGCGGTCGCGCCCGGACCTGGGTCGAGCCGCTGATCGTGGCCCTGGTCGCCGCTGCCTGGACCGCAGCCGCGCTGGCATTTGCCGTCTGGGGCGCCTCGGAAATGCCGAGCGCCGCGGACGATCCGTACTACAAGCCCAAGTGGTGAATCGCCAAGCCTTTGCATCCCCTCATGAATGAAACCGAATGCGCGTTGCCCGGCGTCGAATCACTCTGGCCACTGTGCCTGGCCATCGCGAGCCATCGGCGAGGCACGGGGCCCGCGCTGTCGCCCGATGAGGTCCGCCGCTTTCGGCACCATCCGACCCATGGCCTGATGCTCGACGAAGGGGCCTGGACGCCAGCCGCACAGGATGTTTTTTCCATGCTGAAGCCGCTCCTCGACCGGCCGCCTGAAGGCCCGACGTGGGTCGTCGGGCAGCTGGGTCAGAGCCTCGATGGCTGCATCGCCACCCGCACCGGCGACGCCAATTTCGTCAATGGGCCTGAAGTGCTGCTGCACCTGCACCGGCTCCGAGCGCTGTGCGACGCGATCATCATCGGCGCTGCCACGGCCGCCATCGACAACCCCCAACTCACGACGCGGCGCGTGGAGGGCGCCAACCCGGTGCGCGTACTCATCGACCCGGGCCTGCAACTTCCACCGACACTCCGCGCTTTCACGGACAAGCAGGCGCCGACCTTGCTGGTGTGCGATGCGACGCGCGCTGCGGAAGCGAATGACCGTGTGGGTGCCGACCAGGTGCTCGCCGTTCCCGGCCTCACTCGGCAAGACGGCAGCATGGACGTACGGCCCATGCTGTCGGCCCTGAGGCACCGCGGCTTGCGGGTGCTCTTCGTCGAAGGAGGTGGCGTCACGGTGACACGCTTCGTCGAGCAGGACTGCATGGACCGGCTCCATCTCAGCATCGCACCCGTGTTGATCGGCGCCGGCAGGCCCGGGCTGTCGTTGCCCGGCAGGGCGGTCATGCGCGAATGCCCTCGCCCTGCTGCCGGCGTGTTCCGCCTGGGCGCGGATGTGCTGTGGGACCTGGACCTGCGCCAGGCAACTCATAGCCCGCAAGGCCAGGGCATGTAGCTTCGGTGGATGCTTCAGTGCTCCCGCACCGCTCCCTCACCGCTCCCTCAACGCTCTCTTAGCGCGTAGGCCTTGGCCTTGAGCACGGGCTTCAGCAGATAAGACAGCACCGTCTTCTGTCCGGTCAACACATCCACCTCGGCCGTCATGCCGGGAATGATCGGCCGCTTTTCGTCGAAGTTCGGTCGGTTGGTCACCACGCGCACCACGTAGTACGCATTGCCTTTCTCGTCCACCACCGTGTCGGGACTGATGTTCTCGACCTTCGCCTCCAGGCCGCCATAGATCGAAAAATCGTAGGCGGTGAACTTGACCATCGCGTCCTGGCCGGGTCGGATGAAGGCGATGTCCTTCGGCAGCACTCGGGCCTCCAGCACGAGCGCGTCATCCAGTGGCACGACCTCGACGATGTCCTTGCCCGGCTGCACCACCCCACCCACGGTATTGGCCATGAGCCTTTGCACACGACCTCGTACGGGCGACTTGACCTGCGTCTTGCTGACCTTGTCCACCAACGCCACAGAACCTTCGCTCAGTGCATTGAGCTTGCTCATCGACTCCGCCAGGTCCTTGCGAGCATCGTTGCGGAACGCGATCTCGGTCTCCTGGATCTTCCGCGTCGCCTCGTTGATGGACGCTCGAACGCGTGCGATCTGCGCGTCGGCCTGTTCGACTTCACCCTTGTTGCGCGTGATGTCGCGCTCGAGGCGCAGCACTTCCACTTCCGAAACCGCGCCGGTGGCAAGCAAGGGCCGGGTCTGGTTCAACTCCTGCCGCGACAGCTCCAGCCCGCGCGCTGCCGCGCTACGCTTGGCCTGTACTTCGCTCAGCTCGCGCTCGCGCTGCACCAGTTGCTGACGATTGATCGACAGCAGTGTGCTCAGCTCGGTCTGCTTCGCCTCGTACAGTTGCACTTCTTCGTCGAGGGTGCGGCGCTCATCGTCATCGGTCGGTGCGGGCGCCTTGAAAGCAGAGCCGTCACCCAGCGCCCGCAGCCGCGCGACCCGGGCGCGCAGCGCGAAGCCCTGCGCGGCGCTTTCGCGCACGCCCGAGGTGGCACGTGTTTCATCGATGCGCAGCAGCAGTTGGCCTTCTTCGACCTGCTGGCCCTCGCGCACCAGAATCTCGGCGACGACGCCGCCATCCAGCGACTGCAATACCTGCAGCTGACGCGACGGAACCACCCGCCCCTCGCCGCGCGTGACTTCGTCGACCGACGCCAGCGCCGCCCATACCAGCAAGACGGCGACCACCGCCAGCGCGGCTCGCACGATGTCCTGCGCGCGCCGGGTGGACTGCCTCGACATCACGGCATCGACGGCTCCCTCGAAGCTCGCCATGCCGGGAATCGGCTGCTGCTGAGGCACATTGGGTTTTGCGACTGCTTTCATGCCGCCCTCGTGATGCGCCCATCCTGCAGCGCTTCCATCATGGCGTCACGCGGTCCGTCGGCCACGATCTTTCCGCCGTCGATCACGATGACGCGATCGACCATCGACAGCAGCGACGTCCGATGCGTCGCCACCACCATCGTCTTGCCCGCCCCGAATTCGGCCAGGCGCCGCGTGACGGCGGCCTCGGTGGAAAAGTCCATCGCACTGGTGGGCTCGTCCAGCAGCAGTACCGGCGTGTTGTGCAACACCGCTCGCGCCAGGCCCACCGCCTGGCGCTGCCCGCCGGACAGGAACTCGCCGCGCTCGCCGACGTTCATGTCGAAACCCTGGGGATGGCGGTTGATGAACTCGGACAATCCCGCCACGTCGGCAGCAGCGATCACCGACGCGTCGTCCGCGTACGGCAGCCCGAAGGCGATGTTGTCGCGCAGGCTGCCGTAGAACAGCATCACGTCCTGCGACACGCAGCCCACGTTCTTGCGCAGGTCGGCCGGGTCCAGCTGATTCAGGTCGATGCCGTCCAGCATGACGCCGCCCGAGGTCGCCTTGTACAACCCCATCAACAGTCGCTGCAGCGTGCTCTTGCCCGAGCCCACGCGGCCGATCAAGGCCACGCGCTCGCCGGCGCGGATCTTGAACGACAGCTTGTCGACTGCAGCGTCGCTGCGGTTCGGGTACTGAAAGCTCACTTCGCGAAACTCGATGTCCCCCCGCACCGAGGCGCGATGGATGTAGGCTGCGCCGTCTGCACGCACATCGCGTTCCACCGGCTTGGCCATGAAGTTTTCCAAGCCCTGCAGCGCCGTACGCGCGCCCTGGTACTGCATCAGCAGGCCCACGAGCTGGCCCGCCGGCGCCAGCGCGCGTGAAGCCAGCATGCTGCACGCGATGAGTCCGCCCATCGTGAGCATTCGCCCGCCGATCAGATACACCCCCGCCACCACCATGACCACCGTCACCATCTGCAACGTCGTGGACGTCAGGTAGTTGGCGCCGTTGGACAAGGCACGCATCTTCACGTTGGTGGCGGACAGGAACACGTTCGCCCGCTCCCAGCGGGCCTGGATCGTGCCTTCGGCGCCCTGGGTCTTGATGGTTTCGATGCCGGTCAGCGACTCGATCAGCGTGGCGTTTCGGGTTGCCGAGGCACGGTACGTCGTCTCGGACAGCGTGTGCAGCTTGCCTTGAATCATCCAGCCGAAGCCGAGAACGGCGGCGAACGCGACCACCACCGGAATGGCCAGCCATGGCGAGATGACGATGATCACCAGGAGAAACAACAATGCAAAAGGCAGATCGATCAGCGCCGTGACCGTGGTGGAGGCGATCAACTCCCGTACCTGCTCGAAACTGCGCATGTTCGAAGCGAAAGACCCCACCGACTCGGGCCTGTGTTCCAGGCGCATGCCGAGCACTCGCTCCATCAGGCGCGCCGAAATCTGCACATCGACACGCGCGCTCGCCTCGTCGACGAAGCGGCTGCGCAGCTTGCGCAGCAACAGGTCGGCGCCCAGCACGATGACCATGCCGATCGCCAGCGTCCACAGCGTTTCCATCGCCGAGTTCGGCACGACCCGGTCGTACACGTTCATCGTGAAGATCGGGCTGGCGATGGCAAACAGATTGATCAGCGCTGCGGCGCCGAGGATGTCGCGGTAGACGGCGCGCTGCGCCAGCAAGGTGCTCCAGAACCAATGCCCTTCGCGCGACGGGCGAACCTCCGGCGTGCGCTCGTCGAAACGAAAGTGCGGGTGCACGTGCAACACATAGCCCGTGCTGCGTCGCGCCACCTCCTCCGCGGACAGCATCACCGCGCCCTGGCCCGTCTCGGGCAGCAGGACGCGCACCATGCCTTCTTCACGGCCCAGGAGCACGCACGCCTTGTTGTCCTTCAGCAGAAGAATCGCGGGCAGCGCCGCACGATCGACCGCGGCGGCCGTCGCACGTTCCAGCTTGGTCACCATGCCGGCGCGCGCAGCGGCACGCTCTGCAAGTTCGAGCGTCAACCGCCCTTCGGGGCCCAGCGGCAGGCCTGCTGCGAGCGAGGCCCTGGTTGCGTTGTGGCCGTGGAGGCGGCAGATCTCTACCAGGCAGTCGAGCAGCGCATCGGGTTGCAGAAGATCCTGCCGAAGGCGCTCGACGGCACTCGGCTCCGGCGCAAGGACGGATGACGGAGGAACGGAGATATCGGTCATGGCGCAGTCACCGGCTGGGCATCGCTTGGCCGGCTTGGGTGGACGTTGGCAGGGGCTGCACGGCGCAAGCGTCAGCGGGTTGCGGCGTCGCCGACCATCATCCGCGGCGACACCGAGGCGGGCAGGCCGCGCGCCGCGGCCGCCTGTTGGGCCCGCACTCGGTTGTCCAGCTCAGCCCGCGGCAAGCCGTCCAGCTCCGTCGGATCGACAGGGCAACGTCCGGCCGCGTCTTCGCCCGCTTCCCAACCGTTCGAGTCCGGCGCCAAGTCCTTGGCGTCGGACTGCTGCGCCAGGCCGAAGGCCACGCCCAGCGTGCCGATGGCCGCATGGGTGCGCAAAATCGCGATCTCGCGATCGGTCTGGGCCTGCGCCAGCGCACGCTTGGCGGTGTAGAGCTCGTTCTCCGCGTTCAGCACGTCGAGCAGGCTGCGCTGGCCGATGTTGAACTGCTGGCGATAGGCGTCGCGCGCCTTCTCGATCGCCTCGGTGTTCAGCTTCAGGAACACCAGTTGCTCTTCGAGCCGACGGACTTCGTTGAACGCGATCGCCGTGTTTTGCCGCGTGTCTCGGCAGGCCTTGTCGCGCAGGTCACCGGCCTGGGTCAGAAGGTGGCCCTGCTGGCGAAGGCGGGCAGCATCCGTGCCGCCGTTGAACACGTTCCAGTTCATCACCAGCGAAGCCGAGGTCTCACGCCGTTGGTTTTCGAGGCCATCGTAGTTGCGGCCCGCGCCCGAACGAAGACGCGCCTCGACCCGCGGCTGGAAGGTGCTGCGCCACGCGCCGGACTGCGCACGCACGCCACGCAGGGTCTCGATGGCACCGGCGATCACCGGGCTCTTTTGAACCGCTGCCTCGAGTGCGGCCTGGGTGCTGGCCGGCAGCGTTCGGCCCAGCGGAGGCACGCCATCGACATAGCGCGGAGGCAGTTCGCCCACCACGCGACGGTAGCGCTCCGTCACGTCGTGCAGATTGGTCTTTTCGGTGATGAGGTTCGACTCGGCCAAGGCCAGGCGTGCGCTCGACTGCTCCAGATCGACGCCGCGCGTCACCCCCGCCCGCACCCGGCTTTGGATCTGGTCGGACACCGACTTGTGCTGCACGTAGTTGTCTTCGGCCAGCGCAACCAGCTTGCGATAACGCAGCACGTCGTAGAAGGCACGCCCCGCCTCGAGCGAGGTTTGCTCGGTCGCGTCCACGAACTCGAAGTAGCGTGCCATGCGGTTGTGCGACGCGCGGCTCACCTCGCTGCGCGTGGCCAGGCCGTCCCACAGCATCTGCGTCACGGTGACGGACGCACCGTTGCGGCTCAGGCTCTGATCGGCGGGATTTCGGTTGTCGATGCGGTCTTGCGTGCGCCCCACTTCGGCAGCGACGTCCACGCGAGGCAGGTAAGCACCCCGTGCCGCGTCGATCTCGTCGACCGATGCGCGAAGCGCATTGAACTTCGCAGCGACCTCCGGGTTGGTCTGCAGGGCTTGCTGCGCGGCGGCAGCCGGCGTGGGTGCACCTTGCGCGAAGGCGGTGCTGCAGAAGAGTGCCAGGAAGGTGAGGCCGATACCGGCGATGGATTTGTGGTGGTACATGGTTGCTAAGTCTTTAGTGATGTTGGATGGAAGAGAACGGAGCCAGTCGAGCTTGATCCATCAACCGGCCAGGAGCTTTTGCTGATCAAGAAGGCTCTGGATGATTTGTTGCGCGGTCAGCGACGAGTTGGCCGTGAGGTCCACGTTCTGCAGCGTGATGGTCTGGTCGTGTACGCCTGCGCTGTAGCCGCCGTCAGGGAACTGACCGGTGCTCGAGATGCGAATGACGGTGTCGCTGCCAGACCGCTGGAAGGACAGATAGTTGTCCAGCGAGACGGCCGTCGCGCTTTCGCCTTGCAGCAAGTCGCGAAGATCAAGACGGTCGCCCCCCGTGCCGTTGGCATAGTCGGCGGTATTGAAGTCCGAGATCGTGTCCACGGCCGGTGCGCCGCCCGTGCCGCGATCAGCGAGCTCCCAGCGGAAAGTGTCCGCACCGATGCCGCCAGTCAGCGTGTCGTTTCCAGCGCCGCCGATGAGCGTGTCGTTGCCGCCCTGGCCCAGCAGGACGTCGTTGCCGCGCCCGCCGTTCAACACGTTGCTGCCGGTATCGCCGCTGAGTCGATCGGCCTGGGCCGTACCGGTGACGTTCTCGATGCTGATGAGCGTATCGATGATCGTGCTCGAGCCACTGCCATACCATTTGTCGGCCGTGCCCGCGGCGAGGTCGACGTTCACGCCCTTGCTCACCGTGGCCCGCAGGGCAGCCGCAGAGTCGCTGTAGTCCAGCGTGTCGATGCCGTTGCCACCGTTGAAGGTGTCTGCCTGCGGCGGGTCCATCAGTGTTGCCTGGCCGGTCGCGCCGGCCGTCGGGCCGAGGGTGTCCAGGATGGTCACATTGGGGTTCGCCGACAAGCTGGCGTAGGTGTCCGTTGCGGAGAACGGCGTGTCGCTGATCACGAAGCGCAGGCTCTGCGACTGGCTGATCTGGTCTCCCCGACCCCAGGCCAGCAATTGCTCGATGTCGTAGGAGCTCCCGAGATCCACGGTGAAATACGCATGGTTGCCCGTATTTCCATCGCGAAGGTACGCGATGTTCGAGGTTGCGCTGTTGCCGCCGTTGTAGTTGAGGCCTTGCCCTTGACCGTCGGTCAGGGCGGCAAATCGGTTGGCACCGTCGAAGTTGACGTTCTGCGGAGCAGTGTCGGAGCCGAACCCGACTCCCCCGGTCGCACCGAGGCCTGCGGCAACGTTGGTGGAGACGCCATTCTTGGTAGCCCACACCTCGAGTTCGGTCAGAGCCAAGGCGGACTGCGCTGCGCTGGAAGCGTAGGTGTGGTAAATGCGGATGTAACGCCCCTTGATCTGGGTCGCACCCGTGTCCCGCAGAAGGTCGTCGCCATCCCCACCGTTGAGCGTGTCGCGGCCCGCGCCGCTGATCAGCGTGTCATTGCCGGCATCGCCATTGAGCTGATCGTCGCCCGCACCTCCGTCGATGACGTCATTGCCATCGCCCCCGTCGATCTGGTCAGCGCCTCCGCCACCGGTCAGCGTGTCGTTGCCACCCAGGCCATGAATCTTGTCGCGCCCGTCGCTGCCGAAGATCGTGTCGTCTCCGGCAGTGCCAGAGTTCTCCTGGCCCGTGCGAATGAGGTACTGACCATCCACTGTCGGGTTCTCGATGATGTCCTGCAAGTCGGTCAGCACCGGCGTCTGTTGGAACATCGCGTAGTTGCTCAGGCCGAGAATCTGCGTGGCCGGGCTGTCCACTGGCGTCAAGCTGACCTCGAGTGCGGCATTGGTAGCCCACTCGTAGTAGATGATCTCGACGTTGTGGTACCCCTCTGTCAGATTCACGATCGGAGGGTTGGGCGTGGTAGCACCAGCACCTCGCAGATCCAATCTTTGGACGCCGTCGATGTAGACCGCAAAGCCATCGTCGGAGAACCCGTTAAGTCGATAGTCACCGGTCTCCGTGATCAAGACCTGTCCGACGATACGCATGACCCCGTTTTGCGTACGACCGAACGTACTGGTGGCGGTCAAGCTCGACCCGTCGCCAGTGGCTCCATTCGCATTGAGGAAATCGTAGACGCTCCCCGACGTGACCTGCTGGTTCGCTGACGAAGTCGGGTTCGAGCCGCCAAGGCCCTCGGCATTGTTGACGGCATGCGTCGGGGGATTTCGGTCGTAGAAAACGTTGGTGGAGTTGAAGATCGCATCGGTGGCCGCTGCCGAAGCAAAGATCCCTGTGCCGACGATCGATGAGCCCTGTCGTCCATTGATCAAGGCAATTGCCTTGGCAGCTGTGTCGATATTGCCGCCCCCTGGCACCAGTCCGTCGAAAGCCTGTGAGTTGTATCCCGCGGGCATGGCGGCGGCGGTGTTGTACCCGTAGTACTCGCCGCGCAGGCCGGTGACGGCCACCGTGGTCGTGGACACAAGTTGCGTGTCGTTGTCGTTGATCGTCGAGAAGTCGCTGGCCGAGGCGTTGGTCGTCACATTCGGCACGACGGGGGTGGCGGTCAGTGTGAAGGTCTCATCGCCCTCGTCGATGACGTCGTTGACGATCGGCGTGCGTACTTGCACCGCCAAGGTATTCGCCGGAATAGTCAGCTGTCCGCCCGCGGCGATGGCCACCCAGGCGCCCATGCCGCCGTTGGCGTTGGGGTCGAAGTACTCCAGCGCCGCCTCGTTGCCGTAATCGGCGACCTTTGTCGCCGTATCGCCGCCCGGCCCGGACTGCCCAAGCGTAAGCGTGACGACCACCGGTTGCGCGACCGCGTTGCTAAGGCTCACGGTGAACACCGCGTGGCCGAACGCATCGTTTTCGTTGACCGATTCGCCAGTCACGCGCAACTCCGGCGGGTCGTTGTCCGTGATGGTGCCAGTGCCGGTGACCGTGCCATTTGCCGTGGTGCCGGGCGCCGCATCGACCCTCAACGTGAACTGCTCGTTGCGTTCGCTGATCTGATCATCGACGATTGGCGTGCGCACCAGCAACGAGGTACTACCTGCTGCGATGGTCGCCGTCGCAGCGGCCACCCAAGTCGTGCCCCCGTCCGTGGAGACTTCCAGGTTGGTGACGCCCACACTGCCGTAATCGGTGCCGGATCCAAGCGCCGTACCGTCAGCCAGAGTCAGAGCGAGGCTGATGTCCTGCGAGCTCGGGTTGGTCAGGGTGACGGTGAACTCTGCATGGCCACCGTCTTCTGCCACTGTTAAGTCCGAGATGCCCAGGCTCGGCGCACCATCGTTGTCCGCGATCGTGGCCTCGCCCTCCACCCTGGTGGTGGCCGGCGTCACCACACCGCCCGTGACCGTCGCCGTCAGCTTGAAGGTCTCGTCCACCTCGTCGATCTGGTCGTCGGTGATCGGCGTGCGCACCTGCACCTGCGTCTGCCCGGCACCAATGATCGCCGTCGTGGCGCTCGTCCAGGTTTGGCCGTTGTCGTTGGACACCTGCAGGTTCGCCACGTTACCCGCCACGGTGCCGTAGTCGACTGCGCCACCGGTGGCGGTGCCATCGGTCAACGCCAGGCTGACCGTGGTGTCCTGCTTGCTCGTGTTGCTCAGCGTGAGCGTGAACACCGCAAAGCCCGCACCTTCGTTCACCGTCGGGTTGCTGATGACCAGGCTCGGCCGGTCATCGTCCGAGCTGCCTCCCGGCGGCACGACACCCGTGCCATCGTCCACGATCGTGCCCACGCCCGTGCCCGCGTTCTGGCCGATGATGGCGCCTGCGGTCGGATTGCTCAGCACCATCTGGAAGGTCTCCGGACCTTCGTACTGCGTGTCATTGGTGATCGGTACCTGCACCTTGATCGTCTGCGTGCCTTGCGCGCTGGGCTGGAAGGTCAGCACCCCGGTCATGGCCGTGTAGTCCTGCCCGGCAATGGCCGCGTTGGGGCCCGCTCCATTGGCCGTGCCGTACGTCACGCTGATCGGCTGGCTCGACTGCCCCGTCAGCGTCACCGTGAACTCGACGAACCCACCCGCCTCGCTGACCGCCGGCGGACTGTCGATCGACAGCGTCGGCGCACCATCGTTGTC
>NZ_LYVO01000126.1 GCF_001984055.1 Variovorax sp. KK3 | reverse complement strand
CAGGATGTTGGTCTGGAACGCGATGCCGTCGATCACGCCGATGATGTCGACGACTTTCTTCGACGACGCATGGATCGAAGCCATGGTGTCCACCACCTGGCTGACCACTTCACCCCCCTTCACGGCCACATCCGATGCCGAACGCGCGAGCTGGTTCGCCTGGCGCGCGTTGTCGGCGTTCTGCTTGACCGTGCCGGTGAGTTCCTCCATCGCGGCCGCCGTCTGCTGCAGCGAACTGGCCTGTTCTTCGGTGCGCGACGACAGGTCATGGTTGCCCGAAGCGATCTGGCTCGATGCGCTGACGATCGAATCGGTGGACGCCTTGATGCGTGTCACCACGTCGGTCAGCGTGTCTTCCATCTCGCCCATGCCGCGCAACAGGCGACCGAATTCGCCGCCGCGCGCGGTCTCGAATTCCTTGCTGAGGTCGCCCGAAGCCACCGTCTCGGCGATCAGGATGGCCTCGTCGAGCGGCCGCACGATGGCGCGCACCATGCCGATGGTCCAGACGATGCCCGTGGCCAGGGCGAACAGGCCCAGGCCGAGCATCCACAGGACCGCACCGTTGGCGGACGCCGCGAGCTGCGCAGCGCTCGCCTCGTCGTGGACCGCGGCGATGCCGCGAAGGTGCACGATGCCCACGGCGAGGGCTGCCGCCATCGACAGGAGCACGACCCCGAAACCCCATCCGAGGCGGGTCGCGATCTTCATATTGCGCATGAAAGTTCCTCGCGGCCGCCGATGCCGGGCCGCGTCGCTAGGCATATCGGCAGCGGCCCGCTGAATCTTGAGGGTACGAAGTTCGGTGGAAACCCTGTATCGGCGGCTGCCGCGGCCATCGCGTGATCGCTTGATCACGCCCGGCGAACGACCGCCGCGGCTTCACGGCTCGTCGAGTGCGACGAGCACGCGCTGCACCTTGCCGCTGGCCCCTCGGCGTTCCGGCTCGCCGCTCCTGCAGTGGATGTGCACGCCCACGGCACCCTGGCCCGCCAGGAAGGCCGCCAGTGCGCTGCGGGCGCGTCGCAGGAGCGCGTCCGCCGCCCTGCCCTGCAAGCCCGTCGTCAATTGCAGGTCGCACCGGCTTCGCTGGACCAGTTGGAAGTCGAACAGGGCAGCCTCCTCCTCGAGCACCGTGCTCACCGCCAGCGGCGACACGCTCACGCCACGGCCGCCGAGCCGGCCCAGGCGCAACGCGTCGTCGTTGCGGCCTTCGACCTCGATCACGGGCAGGGCGCTGCCGCAAGGGCACGGTGCGGGGTCGTTCCGCACACGGTCGCCCAGCGCGTAGCGGATCAAGGGCTGCACGTGGTTGGCGAGGTTGGTCAACAGCGTGCCGGCCCCTTGCTCGCCGGGCGCGGCCACGCGGCCCTGCGCGTCCACCGATTCGAGGATGGCCCAGTCGCTGTTGAAATGCAGGCGGCCGTGGCGACACTCGCTGGCCAGCGTCAGGAATTCGGAGGCGCCGTAGTTGTTGACGATCGAGGCGCCCAGTGCCCGCTGCACACGGCCGCGGCAGGCGTGCGACAGGTGTTCTCCCCCGGTCCACACTTCGCGCGGCGCTGCTTGCAGGCGCCCCGCCTCGCGTTCCTCGGCCAGCAGCAGCGCGACGCTCGGGTAGGTGGCGATCACCGTGGGCCTCGACGCATCGAGCTGCGCGGCCAGCGCCTCGGGCGCTTGCAGAAACGAGATGCTCCGCATGCCGAACGCCAGCGCCGGGTTCAGCCGACGCAGCCGCTCGATGGACACGGTGCTTGCGAAGTGGCCGCTGGTGGCGCCGACGAAAACGATGCGCTCGCCCAGGCCCCACGGGTTCATCAGCCGTTCGAGCGTGCGCGCAGCCGGCCGGCGCACGTACTCCAGCGCGTCATACACGGCCATCGCCCGCGCATCCTGTACGAAGATGCCCGGTTCCCCGCTGCTGCCCGAGCTCTCCCACACGAGGTAGCGGCCGGCGAAGGCGTCGGCAATGCGGCTGCGGTCGGCGACGAAGCCGCGCAGTGCATCGAGCCGCAACACCGGGTCGGCCACCCAGTCGTCGAAGGCGCGCATCAGCTCGGGCTTGCGCACCGGCTGCAGGCTGTCGAGCCGGATGCTCGCCGGGTCTCGGCCCTCGAAGCGGCGGCGGTAGAAGGCCGAGCCGCCGGCCGCGGCGCGCAGCAGTTCGAACAGCCGCCGGGACTGCCGCTCGGCCAGGCCCTGCGCGCCCGCGTGCACGGCCGCTGCCGCGTCGATGGCGAAGCCTTGGGTCAGCCAGGGGTCGAAGGGCGGCAGCATGGCAGCGCGGCGAACGGCGAAACCCGCCATGGTGGACGCTGCCGCACGGCTTGCCAACCCATTCCAGCGATGACGAAAGGCGTTCGAACGGCGCGCCCCCTGGCGGGCCGGCAGCTGCGCTGAGGGGGCCGGCTTGGCGCCGCTCGGGCGCCTAAGCCCGTGCGTCGCGCCGCGAGAGCAGCACGTTGTTGCCGGTCGTGTTGAACGAGATGGTCGGCGCGCTGAAATCGCTCAGCGGCGCACCCAGGCCGATTTCGCCGCTGCCGTGCAGCACGCACTCGTCGCGCCGCAGCGCGATCTCGCCGCTCGCGCCGGCCGTTCCGTGAAAGCGCACCCAGGTGCCGTAGGTGCTGATGTCGACCAGCACGCAGCTGCCCTGCCGCGCCTCGATGCGCGCATGAAGCCGCGACACGCGCGGGTCGTTGACCACGAACTGGGCCTCGTCGACGCGGCCCAGGTGAATCGGCAGCTCGGCCGCCCGGAACATGGAGCGCACGTCGAGCCAGGCCAGCTCGATCTGCCCGAACGAAGAATCCGTGCTGCGCGCCGTCGAGGCGAGCGAAGCCGGCATGGTGAGGAACTCGGTGACCTCGTCCTGCCAATCGATGCGGTGCACCACCGGCATCTCGCTCTTGCCGCGGATGTTGATGGGGCCCAGGCTGCGGTGCCGCGCCTCGCCGCCCTGGAGTTGGTCGATGACCGATTCGGTCGCCCAGATCTGGCCCGGGCCGGCCAGGTCGCTGAGCCGGGATGCCAGGTTGACGGCGTCGCCGTAGCAGTCGCCGTCGACCTCGACCACCTCGCCGCTGGCCACGCCGATCTGCAACTCCATGCGCAACGGCGCAGGCCAGGTCTGGAGGCGCTTTTGATGGTTGCGTTGCATTTCGAGCACGGCACGGGTGGCGTTGGCACCGCTCGTGAATATCGCGAACACGCCATCGCCTAACGATTTGACGACACGGCCGCTGTGCGACTCGCACACCGCGCCGATCCACTGGATGAGCCGCGTGACGGTCTCGGTGGCCCGGGCGTTGCCGATGGCTTCGAAAACTCGGGTGCTCCCAGTGAGGTCAGCGAAAACAACAGTGGGATGACCGGTCATTTGTGCAAATGTTGGTGGCTAGCGCGAAAGGATTATGGCAAAGCAGAGCAGCAACACCCCTTCGTACTATCAAATCAGCAAAGTTCGGGCCTGAAGCTGTTGCTTTTTCATTCAGTCACAGCTTAACCACTGTGGGTACAACTTAGGTATCAATTGCTCGTCCAGAGCATGAACAAAACCGTGAAGTATGTTGTTTTCCAACGAGAAATGACGTTAGCTCCCTTGTGGATTAATCCTTTGAGAATTAACGTTGCACTCATCAGCGCTTCAGGCACCAGCCCCTCACTTCATGGCGTCATTCAGTAGTCTTCTCCGCTTTCTGTCGTCTCCGGTCGTCGGCGTCCGCCGCTCCACCGATCGCCAGATGGGCCAGATCCGCAACGCCATGCTGACCCTGCTGCAGAGCCACGGTGGTCATTCCACCCAGCGCGTGGCGCAGCGCGTGCGCTTCGCCGGCGACATGGAAGCGCTTTGGTATCTGCGCCAGGACGTGCTGACCGCCCTCAGCGCGGTCGACGGTGAAGCCGCTGCGCGGAAGCAGATGCGCGACATAAACCGGTTGTTCAAAGGTGGATTGCCCGGCGCGATGGTGCCGAGAGCACATCAGCGCATCACGACCTGACGCTGCGATCGATCAATAAAAAGCCGCTGCCCCGCAGCGGCTTTTTTCATTTCCGCCGGTCGGGGCTTCAGTGATCGTGGTCGTGGTGGTGCTGGCCGCCGCCGTGCGCATGCCCGTGACCATGCCCTGCACCACGATGCCCCCACACCAGGAACACATCGCGCCCATCGGCGGCCACCTCGACCTTCGCTCCCACCGGCAGCAGCACCTTGGTCTGCACATGGCCGAAGGGCAAGCCCGTGAGCACCGGGGCCTTGATGAGTCCGCGCAGCCGCGCGGCCACCGTCTTCATGTCGAAGCCGCGATCGTGCGGCACCTTGCGCGTGCCGGTGAAGTGTCCGAACACCACCGCCTTCTGGCGCGCCAGCACGCCGGCATGCCGCAGCTGGTCGAGCATGCGCTCGATGCGGTAGGGATGCTCGTTCACGTCCTCGAGGAACAGCACGCCCTTGTCGACGCCCGGAAAGTACGGCGTGCCCAGCAGGCTGGTGAGCACGCAGAGGTTGCCGCCCCACAGCGTGGCCCCGTGCAGCGCCCGGAAGCCTTCGAGTGCGCCGGCATCGCGCGCCGGCACACGCCAGCCGGTGCCTTCGCCCTGCCCGTGCAGCAGGTCGTCGAAGCAGGCTTCCATGATGTCGTCGGGCCCATGCTCGGCGCCGAAGTCCTCGCCCAGCGCCGGCCCCTGCCAGGTCACCGCGCCGGTCTTCGCAAGCAGTGCGCACTGCAGCGCGGTGAAGTCGCTGAGCCCGACGAACTCGGTGCCTCGCTCGACGGCTTTGGCGACGGCCTTGTACGGAATCGCATCGAGGATGCGGGTCAGCCCGTAGCCGCCGCGCGAGATCAGGGCCACGTCGGCCTTGCTCGCCGCGGCGCGAGCGATGGCGGCCAGGCGGGTCGCGTCGTCGCCGGCGAAGCGCTGGTGCGTGGCCAGCGCGGCCTCGTCGACTTCGACCTCGTGACCCAGCGCCTGCAGCCGCTTGAGGCCGCGCCTGAAAGCCGCCTTGTCGCGCACGGCGCTGGAGGGCGAATAGATGTAGATGTGCTTCTTTTTCACGGGCCGAAGTATCCCATCGCCTCCCGGGCGATCAGCTCGGCCTGCTGCCCCGTCGGCCCGGAAACCCCTTCCGGCACCGGGCCCAGGGCGCGCAGCGCGGCCTCGTAGCCGCGATCGGGAAAAGGCGCGCGCCACGCTGCACCCGCGCCCGCGCCGCCGTCGGGCGCGGCCATCGCGAGCATGAACCGTTCGGGCGCGGCCGCGCTCAGCATCGCCGCCAGCTCCGATGCACCCGCGCTGTACACCAAGGCCAGCGGGCCCGGTTGCAGGCGCTCCAGCCACTCGAGCAGCAGGTCGCGGTGCCACGGCCACGCATGCACGGCTTCACGCTTGGGCTTGTCGCTGCGGCCGAAGCCGATCAGGTCCGGCGCCAGCACCCGCAGGCCCGGCACGCGCGCGAGATGGCGGAAAAAGTAGCTCCACTCCCCCGGGCCGTGCAGGCACAGGCAGGCCCAGGCAACGTCGGACGGGCCTTCGTCCAGGTAGTGCATGCGCCAGCCGCGCTGCTGCGTCAGGTCGCTGACGTAGCGCGGCGCAAATCCGTACTCGGGCAGCGCGTCGAAGCGCTCTGCCGGCGTTCGCAACGCATCGTCGCGCAGCGGCTCGGCCGCCTCGCGCGCTGCACTGCGCCGGCCCTTGAAGAAGTCCTGCAGCATCTGCTGGCATTCGTCGGCGAGCACGCCCCCTTGCACCTGGGTGCGGTGGTTGAGCCGGCCATCGGCGAACAGGTCGAGCACCGATCCGGCCGCGCCGGTCTTCGGGTCCGCCGCGCCGAACACAACCCGCGCCAGGCGCGCGTGGAGCATGGCGCCCGCGCACATGGCGCAGGGCTCCAGCGTGACGTAGAGCTCGCAGCCGTCGAGCCGGTAGTTGCCCAGTGCTTCACCGCCCGCGCGCAACGCATTGATCTCGGCATGGGCGCTCGGGTCGTGCAAACCGACCGGCGCGTTGCGTCCACTGGCGAGCAGGCGGCCGTCGCGCACGAGCACCGCGCCGACCGGCACCTCGCCGGCCGCTGCCGCCCGTGCCGCCTCGTCGAGCGCGAGTCGCATCCAGTGCGCGTCGGCGAGCGTCATCTGGCCTCGTCGGGCACCGGCCGCGGCTGCTGCATGGCGGCGTCGAGCGCCTGCTTGAACTGCTGCTCGGCCTGCCTCGGCTGTGCGGCCGCGGGTTGGCCCGGCGCCACGGCCGGCGCAGCGGGCGCCGCAACCATGCCCAGCTGCTTCTTGACCAGCAGCCCGACGATCACCAGCGCGAGCACGACGCCGAGCAGCCCGAGCACGCGCATGTCAGCGCTCCTCCGCCGGCGCGGCTTCCGTCTTCATGCCGAGGCGCTGCATCCAGACCGCCAGCGCCTGCTCGTCGGGCGAGCCGATGCTGTATTGCGCATACATGGCCGCATGCGATTCGCGCCGGTGCTGGTTGAGCTTGAGCTTGCACTGCAAGGCCGTCACCTGCAGCTCGAAGCCGACGATGCCGTTCAAGAGCTTGTGCTGGAATTCCTCGCCCAGGTCGCGCCACTGCTGCGCATAGGCAGGCTCGTGCTCACCGATCAGGCGCTTGAGCAGCGCGTCTTTCTCGACGGGCGTTTCGATCAGCCGCGCCTCGACGGTGCAGTGCACGGCCAGGTAGTTCCAGGTGGGCACGCGCGCCAGGTCCGGATAGACCGAGGGCGACATGTAGGCGTGCGGCCCGAGGAAGGTGGCCACCGCCTGCGGCCGCGCCTGCAGGTGGCGCCACAGCGGATTGGGCTTGGCGCAGTGGCCCAGGAGCGCGAAGCCGCCCTCCTCGCCGCGGTCGTCGAGCACCAGCGGCAGGTGCGTGACGAAGGGCTGGCCGTCGTCGTCGACGGAGATCAGGCTGGCGAAGGCGTGTTCGCGCATCAGCTGCGCGGCGATCGCGCGGTCCTTGCTGTCGAACTGGGGCGGCATGTACATGGGACGGCTCCTCGTGGGTCCTCGAAAGGGTGCCCGATTGTCCCCGAGCCGAATGCCTGGCGCTCTACTTCGCGCCTGCCGCCTTCAGCTTGTCGATCATCGCCGTGTAGCCGCGCGCCTTGGCGAGCTGCAGCGGCGTGTTGCCCTGCCGGTCGGCCAGCCGCAGGCTCGCGCCCGCATCGACCAGTGCGACCAGCGTGCGCTGGTGCCGCGGCCCGCCGTCGCCGAGGACGATCGACTCGATCAACGCGGTCCAGTGCAGGTTGTTCACATGGTCCAGCGGCGCACCGGCAGCGATCAGGCGGCGCACCACTTCGTCGTGGCCCAGGTGGGCGGCCGCGATCAACGCGGTGCCGTCGTAGCGGCTGGTGGTCTGGCGTGGGCTCGCGCCCAGCGACAGCAGCAGCGCCAGCGTGGCCGGGTCGTCGGCCACGGAGGCGATCGTCACCGCGTCGTAGCGGTCGTCCTCCAGCACGTCGAGCTTGGCGCCGGCCTGCGCCAGCAGGCGGATCGCTTCGCGCTGGCGCGCATGCGTCGCCACGTGCAGGGCGGTGCGGCCGCGGCCATCGCGGGCCTCCAGGTCGGCGTTGCTCGCGATCAGTGTCTTGAGCCGCGCCACGTCTCCGCGCCACGCCGCCTGGTGCACGCCTTCGTAGGCCAGCACTTCGGCAGCCGACGGCGGCACCTGGGCGCCCGCGGGCGCGGCCGCTCCGAAGGCCAGAGCGGCCAGCAGCGCGAGCCACGAGAGACGGCGTTGCATGGCCTTCATCGCGTTCAGCCCAGTTGCGCCTTGATCTTCTCGATGCCGGCGTTGGCGCACTGCTCGTCCAGGTGACCGCCCGGCGCGCCGCCGACGCCCACGGCGCCGATGACGTCGTTGCCCGACTTCACCGGCACGCCGCCGCCCAGCAGCAGGAAGCCGGGGATGTTCACGAGGTTGGCTGCGCCGGGGTTCTTCTGCGCGTTCTCCATCATGGCCAGCGTGGGCGTCTTGGCCGACGCCGAGGTCCAGGCCTTGCGCTCGCTGGCGGCCACGGTGTGCGAACCCGCGTTGTCCGCACGCTGCACCGCACGCACCACGCCGGCGCGGTCGACCACCGTCGCGGCCACCGAGTAGCCGTTGGCCGCACAGGCGGCGACGGTGGCGGCGGCGAGCTGGTTCGCGAGCTCGAGCGAGATGTTCTTTTCGCTGCGCACGGCGGGGCCGGCTGCCAACGGAGCCGGTTGGGCCTGGGCATGGGCGCCGATCGCGAAGGCTGCGAAAGAGACGGCGAGCGCGCCGCGGCGAAGGGTCTTGTTCATGGATTTCTCTCCAGTGGATGGTTCTGTCGCGCCCGCATCACCGTGTGTGTGCAGGCCGCAGCGCCACTGTAGAAACCACGCGCCGTCGCCACCATTCGTACGGCTACGCCGGCCCCTCCGTAGAACTACGGAGCGGCGTCGACCAGCGACGCATAGCGGCGGATCAGCTGCGCCAGCGATTCGCAGCCCAGCTTCGCGAACAGGTTGGCGCGGTGGGTCTCGACCGTGCGCGGCGACAGCCCCAGCGTGCGCGCGATCTCCTTGTTGGTGAGCCCTTCGACGATGAAGCGCAGCACCTCGCGCTCGCGCTCCGACAGCTGCGCATGGCGTTCACGCGCCGCCTGGTCGGCCTGCGTGCGCTCGCGCGAACCCACGTGCTGGCGCACCGCCTGCTGCAGGGCTTCGAGCAGTTGCTCGTCGTCCACCGGTTTCTCGAGGAACTCCGCTGCCCCGGCCTTAAAGGCGCGCCGGCACATCTCGACCGTGCCGTGGCCGGTGAGCATGATCACGGGCTGGTCGACCCCCTGCGCCACCAGCGTGTCCAGCACCGTGAGGCCGCTGATGCCCGGCATGCGCACGTCGAGCACGATGGCGCCGATGCCGCTGCGGTCGAAGCCGGCGACGAAGGCCTGCGGGTCGGCCCAGCCCTGCGTGCGCAGGCCGACGGTGCCGATCAGCAGCGACAGGCTGGCGCGCACCGCATCGTCGTCGTCGATCAGGTGGATCAGCGGCGATTGCGGCTCGCTGCGCGTCATGCCGGGCCCTCCTGCGTGGCCAGTGGCAGCCGCAGCGTAAAGCGTGCGCCGCGCGGCGAGGCGGCCTCCGCCGCGAGCGTGCCGCCCATGGCGCCAGCCAACGTCTCGCACAGGCTCAGCCCCAGGCCCAGGCCGCCTTCGCGGGTGGTGAAGAAGGGCTCGAAGATGCGGGGCAGCAGGTCGGGTGCGATGCCGCGGCCGTTGTCGCTCACGCTCAGCACGCCCTGCCCGCCCTCGCGCTCCACCGCGAGCCGCAGCTGCCGCTCACTGGCGGGCAGCTCGTCGAGCGCCTGCATCGCATTCATCAGCAGGTTGTGCACGATCTGCTCCAGCGCCACCGGCTCGGCCTGCACGTTGACCGGCGTCGGCGAATGGGCTTCGAGCACCGGCGCGATGGCGCGCCGGTCGAACTCGGGCGCCAGCAGGTGCAGCGCACTGCGCACCGTGTCCTGCAACGGCACCGACCTGGCGGCGCCGGCTTGGCCCGGTCGTTCGATCGCGCGCCGCAGCCGACCTACCACGTCGGCCGCGCGGCGTGCCTGCTCGGCCGCCTGCTGCATCGCCCCGCGCGCGGTGTCGATCTCGGGCGGGTCGTCGTCGAGCAACCGCCGCGCCGCCTGGGTGTTGGCCAGCACCGCCGTCAGCGGCTGATTGAGTTCGTGCGCCATGCCGGCGGCCAGTTCGCCCAGCGCATTGAGACGCGCGACCTGGCCGAGCCGCAACAACTCTTCGGCCCGCCGACGCTCGATGCGCTGGCGCCGCAGCGCGACCGCGCCACCCAGCACCACGGCCATGGCCAGCGCCCAGGCGGCCATCCGAGCCCATGGCAGTTCGCTCCAGCCCACGTGGCGTTGCGCCACCACGTCGAAGGACTGGCTCTCCGACGCCAGCACCTTGCGGAAGTCGAAGGACCAGCCCCGTGCACCCGGCTCGCGCCCGGCTTGCACCACGAACTGCTGGCCCGCGCGCTCGACCAGCACGCGCACCGGGCTGGCCTTCGGGTCCATCGGCCAATCGCGCCAGGGCACGGTGGCGGCCAGGTCGATGTCCAGTGCGTAGCTGGTGGGCGTGGCGCCGATCACGAGCCGGTAGCGGCCGCGCGGCAGGTCCTGCATCGCGAGCTCGGGGCGACGCAGTTCACGCGACCGAGCTTCGGCCTTGGCCAACGCCGGGTCGGACCATTCGCCCCCGGCATCGCGCCGCTCGACCGCGAGGATCGACGGGTACACGGCAGGCAGCCGCTGCTCGGGCCGCCCCGCATCGGGCGCCGTCTGCAGAAGGGCCAGCGTGGCGAGCACCGCGTCGTACTGCACCACCTGCTGGCTCAATAAACGATGCACGATGCGCCCGTTGGTGTCGAAGTCCTCTTGCAGCTGGATCAGCTCGGCTCGCGCGATCCATGCCGCACCGGCACCCGCGAGCAGCAGCCATGCCAGCCACCATCCACTGCCCACGCGCCACCAATGCTTCATGGCGCGGATCGTACCCGCGTGGCGATGCACCCCTTGATGTACCCAACGGCCAGCATCGGCCCGGAACCCCGACAATTTCCCGAGACTTTGACGAGCGGCGACAATTCCGCCGATGAGCGTCCGCAGCAGATTCCCACGGCTCCGCCTCCCCCCGCCTCTTCGTCCCACCCTCCTCGCCCTTCTTCTCAGCGCCTTGTTGAGTGCCTGCGCCACCCGCCTTTCACCTGGCGGGCTCGACCCGCTCGCAGCGGCGCGCATCGAATCGTTGATCGGGCGCATGACGGTCGAAGAAAAGGTGGGCCAGTTGAGCCTCTACGCGCCCGCCGCCGTCGACACGGTCGCCAACCCGCAGGGCGCGCGGCTGAGCGAAGAAGAGCAGCTCGCGCAGATCCGCGCGGGCCGCGTCACGGGCCTCTTCAACAACGAAGGCCTGGAAGGCAAGCGACGCGCGCAACAGGCGGCGGTGAACCAGTCGCGCCTGGGCATTCCGCTGCTCTTCGGCGCCGACATCATCCACGGCTTTCGCACCGTGTTCCCGGTGCCGCTGGCGGAGTCCGCGAGCTGGGAGCCGGGGCTTGCCGAGCGCACCGCGCATGCATCGGCGGTCGAGGCCACGGCCGACGGCTTTCGCTGGACCTTCGCGCCCATGGTCGACATCGCCCGAGACGCGCGCTGGGGCCGCGGCATCGAAGGCGCGGGCGAAGACGTGTTCCTGGGCCAGCAGTTCGCCGCCGCGCGCGTGCGCGGCTTCCAGGGCAACGAACTCGGCAACGCCAACGCGATGCTGGCCACGCCCAAGCACTTCGCCGGCTACGGCGCGGCCGAGGGCGGGCTCGACTACAACGCGGTCGACCTGTCGGAGCGCACGCTGCGCGAGGTCTACCTGCCGCCTTTTCGTTCGGCCATCGATGCCGGTGCGTTGTCGGTCATGAGCGCCTTCAACGAGATCGGCGGCATTCCCTCCAACGCCAACCGCGCGCTGCTCACCGGCATCCTGCGCGGCGAGTGGGGCTTCCAGGGCTTCGTGGTGTCCGACTACACGGCCGACGAGGAGCTGATCGCGCACGGCTTCGCGGCCGACGGCCGCGACGCGGCCAAGCGCGCCTTCATCGCCGGCACCGACGTCAGCATGCAAAGCGGGCTGTACATGAAGTACCTGCCCGAGCTGGTGGCCACCGGCGAGGTGCCGATGTCGCGGCTCGACGATGCGGTGCGCCGCGTGCTGCGGGTCAAGCAGCGGCTCGGTCTGTTCGACCATCCTTTCCGCGGGCTGCAAGACACGGCGGGCCCGCGCTTCGATGCAGCCGCTCACCAAGGCCTGGCGCGCGAGGCCGCGGGCCGCTCGATCGTGATGCTCAAGAACGAACGCGACGTGCTGCCGCTGCCTCGCTCGGGCAAGCGCATCGCGCTCATCGGCCCTTTCGCGGGCACTGAAGACCTGTTCGGCCCCTGGCGCATCTTCCCGGGCCAGGCTGCGCCGATGGGCATCGACCAGTCGCTGCGGCAGTTTCTCGATTCGCCCGAAGCGCTGACGGTGGTGCGCGGCAGCAACGTCGAGACGCCCATCGCGGGCGGCATCGACGCTGCGGTCGCCGCAGCGCGCGACGCCGACGTGGTGGTGCTCTCCATCGGCGAGAACGAGCAGATGTCCGGCGAGGCCCGCTCGCGCAGCGACATCGAGATTCCGCGCGCGCAGCAGGCGCTGGCCGAGGCCGTGGCCGCCACCGGCAAGCCGGTGGTCGTGCTGCTGCGCAACGGCCGTGCGCTGGCCTTGCGCGGGGCGGTGCGCAACGCCAACGCGATCCTGGTGACCTGGTTCCTCGGCTCGCAGACCGGGCCCGCCATCGCCGACGTGCTGTTCGGCGACGTCAATCCCTCGGGCCGGCTGCCGGTGAGTTTTCCGCAGACACCGGGCCAGGTGCCCTACTACTACGCCCACAAGCGCACCGGCCGGCCGCAGCTGGCGGATTCGCCCGCGGCCTTCTACAAGGCGCGCTACCTCGATGCGAGCAACGACCCGGCCTTCTCCTTCGGCCACGGCCTGGGCTATGCCCGCGTGCGCTACGACGCCATCGAACCCGGCGCAGCGCGCATGAGCTGGGACGGCGCGATGACCGTGCGTGCACACATCACCAACACCGGACGCCGCGAGGCCGACGAGGTGGCGCAGCTCTACATCGCCAACCGCGCGGCCAGCGTCACGCGGCCGGTGCGCGAGCTCAAGGGCTTTCGCAAGGTCAAGATCGCGGCCGGGCAGACCGCGACGGTGGAATTCACGCTCACGCGCGCCGACCTGATGTTCATCGGCCAGGACATGACGCCGACCGTGGAGCCCGGCCAGTTCGACGTCTGGATCGGACCGTCGGCCACCGGCGGGCTGCGAACGAGCATGACGCTGCTGGGCGAGTAGAAGCGCCGGGCCGCAAGGCGAGAATCGCGCACCGATCCAACTCGCCATGCAAGACTCCCTGTTCGACGGCCCCGCGGGGCTGTCGAACAGGGAG
>NZ_LYVO01000125.1 GCF_001984055.1 Variovorax sp. KK3 | reverse complement strand
GTCGATGACCAGAGCTCGGCTTCGACCGCGGCGTCTTCGGACTCGCGCTTCCAGCTCACGCCCCAGGTCAGCGCGATGATCAGCAGCGCATGGGCGAACAGCGCCAGCAGCAGCGCGCGGAAGGTGCCGCGCTGCGGCGGCGGTGCGAACTCGGGGCGGTCGGCGGCCAGGGACATGGCTTAGCGGCCGCCCGTGGTGGTCACCGAGAGGCCGACGCGCTCGATGCCGCTCTGCTTGAGCTGGTTCATCGCCTTGACCACGGTTTCGTACTTGACCGACTTGTCGGCGCTGATGACCACGGGGCGCTGGGCGTCGCCGCTCTGCGCGGTGCGCGCTGCCGTGCCGATTTGCGTCATGGGGATCGACAGCGCGCCGCTGCCGGTGGACGGGTCTTTCTTGATCTGCACCTCGTCGTCGCTCTTGATGACGATCTCGACCGGCCGGTCGGGTTGCTTGTTGGCGCGGTCGACCGTCGGCAGGTTGATCACGCTCGGCGTGATCAGCGGTGCGGTGACCATGAAGATGATCAGCAGCACCAGCATCACGTCGATGAACGGGACCATGTTGATCTCGTTGATCGTTCGGCGGCCGCGGCCGCGGGAGGACATGGCTGGCATGGGCTTTCCTCTGGCTCAGCGCACCGTGGCCGGACCCATCGAGGTCGGGTTGGCCACGTGCGCGCTCAGGTTGCGCTGCAGGATGTTGGAGAACTCTTCGATGAAGGTCTCCAGGCCGATCGCGATCTTGTCGATCTCGCGGGCGAAGCGGTTGTAGGCCACCACGGCCGGGATGGCGGCGAACAGGCCGATGGCGGTGGCGACCAGGGCCTCGGCGATGCCGGGCGCCACGGTGGACAGCGTGACCTGCGCCAACGCAGCCAGGCCGGTGAAGGCATGCATGATCCCCCACACGGTGCCGAACAGGCCGACATAGGGTGACACGGACCCGACGGTGGCGAGGAAGGACAGGTTCTGTTCGACCGCGTCGAGCTCGCGCTGGAAGCTTGCGCGCATCGCGCGGCGCGACCCGTCGAGCAGGGTGCCGGCATCGGTCACGTGGCGCTCGCGCAGCTTCTGGTATTCACGCATGCCCGACGCGAAGATGCGTTCCATGGGGCCGGCGAACTTGGCGTGCTGCGCGGCCGAGGAGAACAGCTCGTTCAGGCTGGTGCCCGACCAGAACTCGCGTTCGAAGTCTTCGTTGAGCGTGCGCGTGCGCTTGAGCGCGAAGTATTTGCGGAAGATGGCCGCCCAGCTGACGACCGACACCACCACCAGCAGCAGCACCACGAGCTGCACGGGAAGGCTGGCATGGAGCAATAGGGAAATGATCGAAAGGTCTTGATTCATGGTGTCTGAGGTTGAGACATGGAGCCGGCGTAGGACGCGAGGGTTCCCGAAACCTGCGGCGGGATGCGCGCGGGGCGCAGCGTGTCTGCGTGGACCCAGCCGATGCGGATGGTGCCTTCACACAGCAACGGGGCATCGGCCAGGGGATCTTCTGCGGGGGCGTGTGCGAGGCGGGCCAGCACACGCTGGGCGATTATGAGGGACGCGGAGCCGACCTGGCGCAGCTCGGCGGTGACCATCAGCTCGTCGTCGAGCCGGGCCGGGCGATGGTATTTGAGCTGGGTTTCGCTCACCACGAAGATGCCGCCGGTTTCTTCGCGCAGCTTGCCCTGCGCGATGCCGAGCGAGCGGAGCCATTCGGTGCGGGCGCGTTCCATGTACTTGAGGTAGTTGGCGTAGAAAACGATGCCACCGGCATCGGTGTCTTCCCAGTAGACGCGAATGGGGAATGCAAAGCTCATGCCGTCGTTGCGCCCCAGGCCCGCAGGCGCTCCACCGATTCCTGCAGATGCGCCATCGAGCTGGCGGTCGAGAAGCGTACGAAGCGTGCGGTCTCTGCCGTGCCGAAGTCGCGGCCAGGGGTGATGGCGAGGTGCGCCTTCCTCATCGCCTCGAAGGCGAAGTCCCAGCTGTTGGCGATGCCGAGCTTTTCCGCGAAGGCCGAGCAGTCGGCCCAGGCGTAGAAGGCGCCATCGGGGACCACGGGCACGTCGAAACCCAGGGCTTGCAGCTGCGGGATGAACCAGTCGCGACGCGCTTTGAATTCCGCGCGGCGGCGCTCGTATTCGGCGATGCTCGCAGGCTCGAAGCAGGCCAGCGCCGCATGCTGCGCCACCGTGCTCGCGCAGATGAAGAGGTTTTGCGCCAGGCGCTCGACCACCGGCACCAGCGCCTCGGGCACCACCAGCCAGCCCAGGCGCCAGCCGGTCATGCTGAAGTACTTGCTGAAGCTGTTGATGCTGATGACCTGGTCGTCGATGCCCAGCGCGCTCTGCCCGAACGCGTCGTCGTGCGAAAGGCCGAGGTAGATCTCGTCGATGAGCGTGATGCCGCCGCGCCGCATCACCACCTCGTGGATGCGGCGCAGCTCACCGGGTTCGATGGAGGTGCCGGTCGGGTTGGAGGGCGATGCCAGCAGCACGCCGCGGGTGCGGTCGGTCCATGCGGCTTCGACCTTGGCGGCGCTGAGCTGATAGCGCTCGGCCGCGGTGGTGGGGATCAGCACCGCTCGGCCCTCCGCAGCGCTCACGAAGTGGCGGTTGCATGGGTAGCTGGGGTCGGGCATCAGGATCTCGTCGCCGGCTTCGATGAGCGCCAGGCAGGCCAACTGCAGCGCGGCCGAGGCGCCGGCGGTGACGACGATGCGGCGCGCGGGCACGTCGACATGGAAGCGCTCGGCATACCAGCCACTGATGCGCTCGCGCAGCATGTCGAGGCCGGTGGCGTGCGTGTATTGCGTGGCACCGGCGCGGACGGCGCGCATCGCGGCTTCCTGTACCAAGGGTGGCGCGGTGAAGTCGGGCTCGCCGATGTTCAGGAAGATCATCGGCCGGTCGGTGTGGGCAACCTCGCGCGCGAGCGCGGAGGCCGCCTTGGCGATCTCCATCACGTAGAAGGGCTCGATGCGCTCTGCGCGCTGCGCGATCCTCATGAGGCCTCCACGCTCGGCACCGGCGTGTGTTCGCTGCCGCCCGGCGCTGCGCTCATGGTCGCGCCTTGCCGCTGGCCC
Organism: Variovorax sp. KK3; assembly: GCF_001984055.1. Classification (GTDB taxonomy): domain Bacteria; phylum Pseudomonadota; class Gammaproteobacteria; order Burkholderiales; family Burkholderiaceae_C; genus Variovorax. The sequence continues at coordinate 10,174 of NZ_LYVO01000125.1, read as the reverse complement.
GGTCGGCCTCGACCTCCACCGGACGCAGCTGGGGCGCAAGGCCGTTCAGCACCGCGTTCACGTACTTGTGGCCGTCGGTGCCGCCGAACTCCTTGGCGAGTTCGATGCATTCGTTGAGCACCACGCGCCATGGCACGTCGAGGCAGTTCTGGAACTCGTACACGCCGATCCACATCACGGCATGTTCGATCGGCGAGATCTCTTCCAGCTTGCGGTCGAGCAGCGGCACGATCAGCGCGTCGAGTTCCGATGCGGTGGCGATGGCGCCGTGCAGCAGCGCGTCGTAATGGGCGGCATCGGCCTTGTGGAAGCCCGAGAGGTCACGCGTGAACTCGTCGATGGAGGTCGCATCGTTGCGGCCGACGAGGTGCTGGTAGAGCGCCTGCAGCGCGAATTCGCGTGCACGGCTGCGCGTGGATTTGGCAGAGGCCTTGCGCGCCCCGGTGCTGGTGAGCCCGGTGCGGGACTGGCGCGGGCGCGCGCCGTCGGTCTTGGTGTCGTCGGTCATGAAGGGGAAAGTCAGGGCCTGCCGGTCGGTGCGAGCAACCGCGCCATTTCGACCGCCACGCGGGCTGCATCGCGGCCCTTGTCGGTCTGGCGGGCGACGGCCTGCTCGAGGTTCTCGGTGGTGAGGATGGCATTGGCGACCGGAAGGCGGTAGTCGAGCGCGACGCGGCTCACGCCGGCGCCCGACTCGTTGGCCACCAGCTCGAAGTGGTAGGTCTCGCCGCGGATGATGCAGCCCAGCGCGATCAGCGCGTGGTAGCGGTTGCGCTCGGCCAGCGCCTGCAAGGCGACCGGCACCTCGAGGGCGCCCGGCACGTCCAGGTGGTCGATGTCTTCGGCGGCCACGCCCAGCGTTTCGAGTTCGCCCAGGCACGCCTTGGCGAGCGCATCGGTGATGTCCTCGTTGAAGCGCGCCTGCACGATGCCGATGCGCAGCCCCTTGCCGTCGAGGGTGGCGGCGCTGCCTTTGTTCGCGTCTTTCATCGTTCTTCCTTGGTGATGTAGCCCGCGATCTCGAGGCCGAAGCCTGCGGCCATGCTGGGCATGCGGCGCGGTGTGCCCATCAATTGCATGCGGTGCACGCCGCAGGCGCGCAGGATTTGCGCGCCGATGCCGTAGCTGCGCAGGTCCATGCGCCCGCGTTCGGGCGCCTGGGCCGGCCGGGCGGTGCCGTCGAACTGCGCGAGCAGGTCGGCGCCGGTCTCGCCGCAGTTCAGGAACACGGCGACACCCTTGCCCTGTGCCGCGATATGGGCCAGGCTGGCGTCCAGGCTCCACGAGTGCAGCGAACGGTTGACTTCGAGTGCGTCGAGCACCGACAGCGGCTCGTGCACGCGCACGTCGACCGTGTCTTCGGGGTCCCACTTGCCGCGTACCAGCGCCAGGTGCACGCCGTTGCTGGGCTTGTCCTGGAAGGCGTGGGCCGTGAAGCCGCCCCAGGCAGTGTGGATCTCGCGGCAGCCCATCTTTTGGACCAGCGATTCGGTGCGGCTGCGGTGCTCGATGAGTGCGGCGATGGTGCCGATCTTGAGTCCGTGCTCCGCGGCGAAGAGCTGAAGGTCGGGCAGGCGCGCCATCGTGCCGTCTTCGTTCATCACTTCGCAGATGACGGACGCCGGCGAGCAGCCGGCCATCGAGGCCAGGTCGCAGCCGGCTTCGGTGTGGCCGGCACGCATCAGCACGCCGCCATCGACGGCCTGCAGCGGGAAGATGTGGCCGGGCTGCACGAGGTCGGCGGCCACGGCGTTGGGCGCCACGGCGGCCTGCACGGTGCGCGCCCGGTCGGCGGCCGAAATGCCGGTGGTCACGCCCTCGGCGGCCTCGATCGACACCGTGAAGGCGGTCGAGTGCTTGGCGCCGTTGCGCGCCACCATCGGCGGCAGCTGCAGCCGCTCGCACATCTCGCGCGACAGCGTCAGGCAGATCAGCCCGCGGGCATGGCGCGCCATAAAGTTGATCGACTCGGCGGTGATGTGGTCGGCCGCGATGACGATGTCGCCTTCGTTCTCGCGGTCTTCCTCGTCGACCAGGATCACCATGCGGCCGGCGCGGAGTTCTTCGACGATGTCCTCCACCGGCGAAACCGGTGCTGGCGCCAAGCCGCTGCGCGGGGCATTGATGGGTGTGACGGCGGCGTTCATGGGTTGGGGTCCTTGGGGGTGGAGGGCAGGGCACCGGCCTGGAGCATTCGCTCGACGTAGCGCGCGACCGTGTCGATTTCGAGGTTGACGCGGCTGCCGGCCTGGAGACTGCCCAGCGCGGTGTTTTCGACCGTGTGGGGGATGAGGTTGATGCTGATCTCGCTGCCTTCGGCGCCGTCGGTGACGCTGTTGACCGTGAGGCTCACTCCGTTGATGGTGATCGAGCCCTTGTAGGCCAGAAAGCGGGCCAGTGCCGGCGGCGCCAGTACGCGCAGTTCCCAGCTTTCGCCCACCGGCGCGAACCGCGCGACGGTGCCGATGCCGTCGACATGGCCGGAAACGATGTGGCCGCCCAGCCGGTCGTTGGCGCGCAAGGCCTTTTCGAGGTTGATGCGCATGTCGGGTTCGGAAAGACCCGCGGTCTTGTCGAGCGATTCGGCCGAGATGTCGATGGTGAACTGGTGCTGCGTGGGATCGAGGGTGGTGACCGTCATGCACGCGCCGTTGAGCGCGATGCTGTCGCCGAGGCCCACGTCGTCGAGATAGCCGGCCGGCGCCGCGATGCTGAGCCGTTTGCCGTGGGATGAAGAGCTGCCGAGGTCGTGGACGGCGGCGATGCGCCCCACGCCGGTGATGATTCCGGTGAACATCGCGGCATTTTCGCAGAGATGCGCAGAGGGGCCGGCAGGGTGCCGGCTAGAACCGGTCGCGGCCGGAAACGCGGGCGATGATCCGCGCGTCGGGACCGATCATTTCCAGCGACTTGAACTCCAGCGCGATGGCGCCGTCGAGCCGGGTCAGCGCGCCGGCGGCATGAGGCTGGCTCGCAATGCCCAGCCCATCGCCGATGAACTTCGGCGCCATGTAGAGCAGCAGTTCGTCGACCAGGCCCTCGCGCATCAGGGAGCCGTTGAGCTTGTGGCCGGACTCGACGTGGAGATCGTTGATTTCGCGCGTGGCCAGGTCACGCAGCATCGCGGCCAGGTCGACCTTGCCTTGCGGGTTGGGCAGGTAACGCACCGACGCGCCGCGTGCTTCGAGGGTGGCCTGGGCGGCAGGGTTCGGGGTTGCGGCATAGATCCACACGTCACGGTCGGGCTCGAAGAGACGCGCTTGCGCAGGTGTCTGCAGGTGGCTGTCGACGATCACCAAGGTCGGTTGCCGTGTTGCTTCGACCAGACGCACGTCGAGTCGCGGATCGTCTTCGAGCACCGTCCCCACCCCGGTCAGCACGGCGCCTGCGCGGCCGCGCCAGGCATGGCCGTCTGCACGCGCGGCCTCGGAGGTGATCCATTGGCTGGTGCCGTCGGGCAGGGCGGTCTTGCCGTCCAGGGAGGCGGCGACCTTGAGCCGGACCCAAGGCGTTTTTCGCACCATCCGGCTGAAAAAACCAATATTGAGATCGCGCGACATTTCGGCGCCCGGGCCAATTTCCAATTCGACGCCGGCGGCGCGCAGTCGGTCGAATCCCTGGCCGGCAACCAATGGGTTGGGATCGGCGATGGATGCGACAACTTTGTTAATTCCGGCTGCAATTAATGCGTCGCAGCACGGACCGGTCCGGCCATGGTGCGAGCAGGGTTCGAGCGTGACGAAGGCCGTGGCACCTTGGGTCGGAAAGCCGTGCACCGCGGCATCGCGCAACGCCATTACCTCGGCGTGCGGACCGCCCACCGGCTGGGTCGCCCCGCGGCCGATGACGACACCCTGCGCGTCGACGATGACGCATCCCACACGTGGGTTGGGTGCCGTATCGAAGCTGGTGATGCGCGCCAAGTCCAATGCCTCTTCGATGGCGGAATTTTTCAGATTTTTGTTTAAATCCATTTGAATACCTTGAAATCTCAATTCAATTTAATAATTGGCGAGATTTCCCGTTTGTCGTCCAATTCAATCCGTCTGTCGGTCGGGCGGAAAGACAAACAAAAAAACTGCAGAGAATTCGATCCGCTTAATTCGCCGCCAATTTCAATGCCAACGTTCCGTCTTTCCAAAGCGACACGCCCTACCGGCCATCGGCATGCCGGCTTTACGCTGATTGAGGCCATGGTAGTGCTTGCCATCTCCGCCATTCTGACCGCGCTCGCCGCGCCCACGATGCGCAATCTGATCGAAAGCAACAGCGTGTCCGATAGCGTGGAAAGCCTGATGGGCAGCATTTCGCTGGCTCGCGCCGAGGCGATCAAGCGCGGCGTGACGGTGACCATCTGCGCCAGCGAGGCAGCCAAGACCGGTGTGGTCGCGTGCGGAAACAGCGATGCGTGGAGCGTGGGCTGGCTCGTGTTCGTGGACTATTCCAACGACGGAAGTCTTGCGGCGACGGACACCGTGCTTCGCGTTCAAGGCAGCTTCGAGAAGAACGGCTCGATCAGCAACTCGAAGTCTTATTTGAGCTTCAAGCCGACAGGGACGATCGGCGCCGTGGCCAGCGGCACTTTCGCCTTTGCACCGGCTTCTGCCAGCAAACCGCCCAACGAGAACGAGATCGTCAAGGTCATCTGCTCCAGTTCCGGAGGTCGCGTGCGGGTCGTGGCCGGAACGGGATGTTCTTCATGATGCGCCGCCAAACCCCTTTCGCTGCGCCCAACGCGCGACAACGCGGCAGCTCGTTGCTCGAAGTGCTGATCGCGACGCTCGTGCTGTCCTTCGGAATGCTGGGCCTCGCGGGCTTGGCAGCCGGTTCCCAGCGCTACGCCAAGATGGCGCAGTTTCAATCCGTCGGGGTCGCGCTGGCGGCCGACTTGGGCGAGCGCATGCGTGGCAACATCGCCGGCTTTCAGAGCGGCCTGTACGCCCGGACCGAGGCCTATTCGAAAGCCGCGCCAAGTGCAAAGGCTTGCGCAGACAAATCCCTCTGCACACCCGGCGAACTAGCGTCCATCGACATGGCGCAGTGGCTGGGCGACGTTCTCCGGCGCCTGCCCGAAGGCGGGGCGTACGTCCAGCGCGACACGGTCAACCCCCTCGCGACGGACATTTGGCTGATCTGGATCGACCCTAAGCAAGCTACGGATCTGTCGGTGGCCCGAGACGACGATTGCCCGGCCAACGCGTTGAAGGGCCGCGCCAGCAGCGAGCCCAAGCCGCGCTGCATGTACTACCGGATCAGCCTATGAGCCGGAACCATCGGCGCCACGCTCGGCGCATGCGCGGGCGAACCCTCGTCGAACTGCTGGTCGCGATCACGCTCGGCGTGATTCTGATGGGCGTGCTCATCGCGACCTACCTGTCCACCGGCGTGAGCAGCCGACAGGTCACCGCCATTTCACGGATGGACGAGGATGCCGCGGTCGCCCTGAACCTGATCAGCGCGCAACTGCGCATGGCCGGCTTCAGTGTGCCCCGCAGTGGTGTAGCGCCAGCGAGCGCGTTGGTCGACGGCGTGCAGACCTTGCCGCCAGACCGGAACTTCATGGGCTTGGGCATACGCGCCTGCGATGCAGGTTTCGAGAAGTCGACGGTTCCGTTCGACGAACTGGCTTGCGCCAGCGGCACGAGCGGTACGGCGGCTTTCTCGGTACGGTACGAAGGCGCGAAGCAGGATGGGAAAGATCCCTATCAATACCTCTTGCCGCTCAATGAAGATTGCCTGAGCCAAGCTGTCAAAGACGATCAGTTCACCATGGGCAGTTTGGGTGTCGCCTATCCGCTGGTGGAGTCGCGCTTCTTCGTGGTAAGCGGTTCTACCCGCGGAACAGCGGATCTGGCGTGCGCCGGCAATGGCAATGCGGCTTTGACGAGGCAACCGATGGTGCAGAACGTCCAGGAAATGCGCCTGCGCTTCGGCGTTGCGAGCGATGACCAGAGCAGCGACGTCGTCCAGTACCTCGACAACGCAGCGGGTGTCGACGCGCTCGGCGCCGACCAGGTCCAGAACTGGTCTCGCGTGGTGACCGTTCGTCTCTGCCTTCTCATGCGAGGCGCGGAACCCGGCCCGGCCGACGCGGGTGACCGCTACCTCGATTGCGACGGGGGCGAGGTGAGCGCAAGCGACGGCTTTCTCCGACGCGCTTACTTCACTACCGTGGCGCTGCGCAACCGGGGCGGCATTGCCGCGACAGCGCCATGAGGCCCATCATTTCATCGACGGTGCGCCGGGCGAGCGGCCAAGGAGGGATCGTGCTCGTGATGTCGCTGGTCCTGCTCATCCTCGTCTCGTTGGTGGCGACTTACGCCATCCGCCGCGCCATATCCGGTGAGCAGGTCTCCAAGGGAATGCGGACGCAGGCAGTCGCCTTCCAGGCGGCCGAGACGGCGCTTCGCTATTGCGAAGACCAGATCCTGAAAGGCGGCCCGAACGCACCGACGGCCATGCCGTTTCCCGTCGATGGCGGTGCGCCCGAGCAATGGAAAACGCGGGCGAATTGGGCGCTCGATGCAGGCAAGGCGAAGGTGTTGGACAAGTCCTTTGCCAACTCGGCAGACGCCAGCGCCAGACCCTTGCCAGATGCCGTGTTGCCGCGCTGCATGGCGGAAAGCATGCGAATGCGCAACGACGCAGGATCGGAAGTCGTTGCGCTTCTGGTCACCGCTGTTGGCTACAGCCCGGACTATCGACTGAATGCCAACGGCGTACCCGAAACCGGCAGTGAAGTGTGGCTGCAATCGACGCTCACGCTTCAGCGTTGAATGGGATGCAAGGAGGAAATAGGCAAATGACGATGCGAAGAATCTGGCCTGCGTGGATGCTGGTCTGCATGTTGGCAGGTGTTGAAGCGGGAGCTGACGTGTCGCAGTTGCCGTTGACGGGTGGGGCCTCGGCGGTGCCGCCGAACCTCATGTTCACGATTGACGACTCGGGGTCCATGAGCGCCGAATGTGTGCCCGACGATATCTGCACCGGTTACTACGGTAGGGCCTCGAGCTATCGCGTTGCGGCAATTCCAGATCCGGTGGGCGTCACTGCCAGCTACAACGGCTTCGTGGCGACATACGCGAGCGACAGTCTGTTCGGTGTGCGGATGCGGTCGTCAGCGACCAATGCGATTTACTACAACCCTGCAGTCCGTTATCGGCCATGGATGCAAGCTGACGGGACGCGCTATCCTGAATATCCCGCAAGGGAAGCACCCGGTGCACCGAACAAGCTCACCCCGCGAGCGAACCTAGTCGCATCGCAATCGCTTACGCGCAAATGGTCTGCAGAAGCGTCGGAATCCGACTACCGCAACACCGCCAGCACCGCAAAGATAGTTTGGCCTGCGCAGTACTACGAGCTGAAGTCCGGCAAGCCAGGAACCAGTGTCGCTGACTTCACGCAGGTCTACATCACGTCCGACAGGAAAGAGTATCCGAAAGGGGTGCAGCGGACCGACTGCGCGGGCGTCATCTGCACCTACGAAGAGGAAGCGCAGAACTTCTCGAATTGGTACACGTACGCCCGTAACCGGCTGCAGATGGTCAAGTCAGGTACCTTCGAGGTGCTCAATGCCGTGCCGCCGTCGGTTCGTGTGGGATTCGCCGCCATCAACTCGGAGGCGTTGACCAATATCGATGGCGTCGCCACATCGACCATCTTGCTGGGTGTAAGGCCGTTCTCCGGGCCCGATCAGGCGGCGTTCTACAAGAAGCTGCAGGACCATTCGACATACAACCTCACCCCGCTGCGTCGAGCGCTGGATGATGTCGGACGCTATTTCTCACGCGCAGATAAGAAATCGCCGTGGGCCACGGACCCATCGAACGGCGAGCCCCCCACCGATCACAAGAGCTGCCGGCGCTCCTTCAACATTCTTTTGACGGATGGGCGATGGAACGACGCGGCGGCCACGACGCCAGGTGCCAACGCGGATGTCGACAACAACGACGGCCTCACGATCACGCATGCAGATGGCAAGACAACGTTCAAATACAAACCCGAGCCACCTTACCGCGGCGTAAGTGCCCCTTCCCTTGCCGACGTTGCCATGTACTACTGGAACAGGGATCTTCGCCCTGACCTGAAGAACGACGTGCCGGTGGGCTCTTCAGACCCGGCGTTCTGGCAGCACCTGGTGAATCACACGATCGGGTTGGGTCTGACCGGCGAGCTTCGCAATCCGGAAGACTGGGCGTTGCTGGTCGAGGGGAAAAAGGGTTGGGGAACGCCGTTGGAAGACAACGCGGCGACGGTGGACGATCTCTGGCATGCCGCCGTCAACAGCCGTGGCAGTACAGCCGCTGTGCAGAGCCTCGCAAGTTACTCGGGCGCGCTCAAATCGATGGTGGACTCGATCGTCATCGGCTCCGGCGGCAGCGAATCCGGCGTGGCTGTCTCAGGCCGCACCTATTCGCCGACGGCGGTCAAATACATTCCCAGCTACAAATCGGGCAGTTGGGCGGGCGAGGTCGAAGCCCGAAACCTCAGCGATGGCAAAGTGCTGTGGCAGGCCAGCAAGCAGTTTCCGAAGTTCGAAGATCGAAAAATCTACACGCTCAATTCGGAGGATTCGACGGCAGTGGCCTTTACCGTTTCCGACTTGAGCAGTGCCACACAAAGTGCGCTTCAGTTCCCCGAGCCCGCCAAGCTCATCGCCTATATCCGCGGCGACCAGACCGAAGAGAAGAACACTTATCGAAGACGAGAATCACTCCTTGGCGACATCGTCAATTCCAGCCCCGTGCTGGTGAAGGATCTCGTCGACAGCCAATACGACTTCCTCGATCCTTCCATCGCGGGCAAGACAAGCTATCTGCGCTACTTCAACAGCAAGGCGTCTCGAGAGGCCCAACTGTTCGTTGGGGCCAACGACGGGATGCTGCATGCCTTCAATGCGAACAGCGGTGCTGAAAGCTTCGCCTTCATTCCACGAAGTGTGCATGGGCGGCTGAAGGACCTGGTCAATCCGCTTTATGACCACCGCTATTTTGTGGATGGCCCCCTGACCGAGGTCGACGTCCACGACAACACCGCAGTGAAGTGGCGGAACCTCGTGGTCGGAAGCGGCGGCGCAGGTGCGAAGAATCTTTTCGCGATCAACGTACCGGTGCCGACCTTGCCTGCGAAGGGCGACCCCACCAAGCTCGATGCCGCCGCGTCGGCGCCAACCGCCAAAGACATCCTCTGGGAGATCAGCAGCGACCAGACCGACTACCGCGAAATGGGGCACGTGCTGCAGGCTCCCGAGGCCGGCATCATGCAGGACGGCTCGTGGGTCGTCATCGCTGGCAACGGTTTCGGCAGCGCGAACAACAGGGGCACGCTGTACATCATCGACGCGCTCACGGGCGCCCGGCTGGCGGCGTTGGACACCGGCTCAGGCTCGGTGGACTCGCCGGCCGGCTTGGGTGGCGTGAAGCTCGTGCGCGACGCGACGAAGCGAGTCGTCGCGGCCTACGCGGGGGATCTCCAGGGCCAACTTTGGAAGTTCGATCTTTCTTCTGCTACGCGCTCCCAATGGCGCGTGGCCTTTGGAGGCAAGCCGCTCTTCACCGCAAGGTATGGCGTGGACAAGACGCTTGCCATTACGGCGGCGCCCACGATCCTGCCGCATCCGCTGGGTGGCAACATGGTGATGGTCGGTACGGGCAGGCTGTTCGAGGGTGGGGATGCAGTCAGCGAGACGGAGCAGCGTCTCTATGGCGTCTGGGACAAGGTCCGCAGCGGCTCAGGTTCCGAAGCGGATGTGTTGAGCAACGACGACACGCTCGTGGAACAGACCATTGCGGACATCTCGATCAATGGTGCTTCGGGCCGCTTCTTCTCCGTCACCAACAAGGGGGTGGACTACGGCTCGGGCGCTTCGGCGAAAAAGCGCGGCTGGCTGATCCGCATGAGCATCGCCAAAGGTCAACGAATGATCGACCCTGCGCAAATCAGATCGGGCCGTGTGATCTTCGACACCATGGTGCCGGGCGGTGTTTCTGCAGATTGCAAGGTCGCCGGTCCACAGGGCTATGCCTTCGTGCTCGATCCATTCACTGGTGCGCCCGGGCGCGAGGCGCCTACTTTCGACACCAACGGTGACGGGCTGTTCACGTCTGCCGACAACGCGACCGTTGCCATCGTGCGCGTCGCGTCGACAGGGGGCAACCAGGTCGTCGGCAGA
>NZ_LYVO01000124.1 GCF_001984055.1 Variovorax sp. KK3 | reverse complement strand
GTCATGGCCCCGCTGGCCGACAAGCTCAACGCGGGCCTCGGTGCATCGAGAGCGGCCGTCGACGCGGGCTATGCACCGAACGACTGGCAAGTGGGCCAGACCGGCAAGATCGTGGCGCCGCAGCTGTACATCGCCGCGGGCATCTCGGGCGCCATCCAGCATTTGGCCGGCATGAAGGATTCCAAGGTGATCGTGGCGATCAACAAGGATCCGGAGGCGCCGATCTTCTCGGTGGCCGACTATGGGCTCGAAGCCGACCTGTTCACGGCCGTGCCGGAGCTGGTCAAGGCACTTTGACCCCGTCCATTGACGAAGACAGGGCATCGTTCGCGATGCCCTTTTCGCATCCGCTGCATCCGGCCATCCGGCCACCGGCCCCACCCGGCATTTGGAGACACCATGAGCTACACCGCCCCCCTCAAGGACATGCTGTTCGACATCGAGCACCTCGCCAACATCGCGCAGGTGTCGCAGATGCCGGGCCTCGAAGACGCCGGCCTCGAAACCGCCCAGGCCGTGCTGGAAGAATGCGCGCGCTTCAACCAGGACGTGGTGGCGCCGCTCAACGTGGCGGGTGACCAGCATCCCTCGTCCTTCAAGGACGGCAAGGTGTCGACCACGCCGGGCTTCAAGGAGGCCTTCGCGCAGTACGTGGCCGGTGGCTGGCAGGGCCTGCAGCATCCGGCCGATTTCGGCGGCCAGGGCCTGCCGAAGACCATCGGCGCGGCCTGCGGCGAGATGCTCAACTCCGCCAACCTGAGCTTCGCGCTGTGCCCGCTGCTGAGCGACGGCGCCATCGAGGCGCTGCTAACGGCCGGCTCCGACGCGCTGAAGGCCACCTACCTCGAAAAGCTGGTCAGCGGCCAGTGGACCGGCACCATGAACCTGACCGAGCCGCAGGCCGGCAGCGACCTGTCGCTGGTGCGCAGCCGCGCCGAGCCGCAGCCCGACGGCAGCTACAAGATCTTCGGCACCAAGATCTTCATCACCTACGGCGAGCACGACATGGCCGAGAACATCGTGCACCTGGTGCTCGCGCGCGTGGCCGGCGCGCCCGAGGGCGTGAAAGGCATCAGCCTGTTCGTGGTGCCCAAGTTCATGGTCGGGCAGGACGGCGCGCTCGGCGAACGCAACGACGTGCACTGCGTGAGCATCGAGCACAAGCTGGGCATCAAGGCATCGCCCACTGCCGTGCTGCAGTACGGTGACCATGGCGGCGCCGTCGGCTACATCGTCGGCGAAGAGAACCGCGGCCTGGAGTACATGTTCATCATGATGAACTCGGCCCGCTACGCGGTGGGCGTGCAGGGCATCGCATTGGCCGAGCGCGCCTACCAGCATGCGGTGGCCTATGCCAAGGATCGGGTGCAGAGCCGCCCGGTCGATGGCTCGATGAACGCCAGCGCGGCGATCATCCACCACCCCGACGTGAGACGCATGCTGATGACGATGCGCGCCTACGTCGAAGGCTGTCGCGCCATGGCGACCACCGCCGCGGCCGCCTACGACGGAATGCACCACCATCCCGAAGCCGAAACGCGCAAGCAGAACCAGGCCTTCTACGAATTCATGGTGCCGCTGGTCAAGGGCTACAGCACCGAGATGAGCCTGGAGGTCGCATCGCTGGGCGTGCAGGTGCACGGCGGCATGGGCTTCATCGAGGAAACCGGTGCGGCGCAGTACCTGCGCGACGCGAAGATCCTGACCATCTACGAAGGCACGACGGCGATCCAGGCCAACGACCTGGTCGGCCGCAAGACCGCGCGCGACGGCGGCCAGGTGGCCAAGGCCATCGCGGCGCAGATCGAGAAGACCGAGGCCGAACTGGGCCAGAGCGGCAGCGCCGCGGCGGCCTCGATGGCGGCGCGCCTCAAGACCGCGCGCGAGGCCTTCGTAGACGTTGTGGCCTTCGTGGCGGGCCAGACCAAGGCATCGCCCAACGCGGTGTTCGCGGGCAGCGTGCCCTACCTGATGCTGGCGGGCAACCTGGTGGCCGGCTGGCAGCTGGCTCGTTCGCTGCTGGCGGCCGAGCAACAGGCGGCATCGGGCACCGACGTCGAGTTCATGAACGCGAAGATCGCCACGGCGCGCTTCTATGCCGAGCACATCCTCAACAAGGCACCGGGCCTGCGCGACAGCATCGTCGACGGGGCCGAGAGCGTGACGGCGCTCGCGCTCGAGGCCTTCTGAGTCGGCCGACCAGCGAACGCTCGAATTCATCATCCTCTGAACCCGGAGACTTCATGTCCAAGCTTCCCCCCGTGCTCGCCAATCTTCCCTTGCCGATCATCGGCTCGCCGCTGTTCATCATCAGCAATCCGAAGCTGGTGATCGCGCAGTGCAAGGCGGGCGTGGTCGGTGCGATGCCGGCGCTCAACGCGCGGCCGGCCTCGCAGCTCGAAGACTGGCTGGCCGAGATCACCGAGGAGCTTGCCGCCTACAACCAGGCCAACCCCGACAAGCCGGCCGCGCCCTTCGCCATCAACCAGATCGTGCACAAGAGCAACGACCGGCTCCAGCACGACATGGAGATGGTCGTGAAGTACAAGGTGCCGATCGTCATCACGTCGCTGGGCGCGCGCACCGACGTCAACGACGCGGTGCACAGCTACGGCGGCGTGACGCTGCACGACGTGATCAACAACACCTTCGCGCGCAAGGCGATCGAGAAGGGCGCCGACGGCATCATCGCGGTGGCGGCCGGCGCCGGCGGCCATGCGGGCGTGAAGAGTCCGTTCGCGCTGGTGCAGGAAATCCGCCAGTGGTTCGACGGCCCGGTGGCGCTGTCGGGCTCGATCGCCACCGGCGGCGCGGTGCTGGCGGCGCAGGCCATGGGCGCCGACTTCGCCTACATCGGCACCGCCTTCATCGCCACGCAGGAAGCGCGTGCCAGTGACGACTACAAGCAGGCCATCGTGGCCGGCACCTCGGACGACATCGTCTACTCCAACCTCTTCACCGGCGTGCACGGCAACTACCTCGCGCCGAGCATCGTGGCCGCGGGCATGGACCCGTCCAACCTGCCGGAAGGCGACCTCAAGACCATGAATTTCGGCGGCGGCGAAGGCAGCAAGGCCAAGGCCTGGAAGGACATCTGGGGCTCGGGGCAGGGCATCGGCGCGGTGACCGAGGTCGCGGGCGCCGCCGCCTACATCGAGAAGCTGAAGCGCGAGTACGAGGACGCGCGCCGCCGCCTGGCGCTCTGAGAAAGCCCCCAGCAGTCGACCAGGCCATGTTCGCGCCACCCGTCCCGCATTCGGCATCGCGCATGCCGCTGCTCGACGTGGTGAAGGGCCTGGCCTGCCTGGTGATCGTGGGGCACCACCTGGCGCGGTACGGTCCGTTGTCGGCGGGCGCATCGCCGCTGGCGCCGCAGTTCTTCGAGTGGCTGGCCCGCGACGGTCGCCTCGCCGTGCAGATCTTCCTGGTGCTCGCAGGCTTTCTGGCGGCCTGCAACATGGCGCCCGAAGGCTGGCTGCGCGTCGATCGCCCGCTGGCGCGCGTGTTCCACCGCTACGCGCGTCTGGTCATGCCATATCTGGCGGCGCTCAGCATCAGCGTTCTGGCGGCGGCGCTCGTGCGGCCCTGGCTGCATGACGATGCCGTGCCGGCGGCCCCGGGCCTCGCGCAATTGCTGGCGCACGGCCTGCTGCTGCAGGACCTGCTCGGCTACGAAGCGCTGTCGACCGGTGTCTGGTACGTGGCGATCGACTTCCAGCTCTTCGTGCTGGCGCTGGCCGCGATCGGCTTCGCGGGCCTGCTGCAGCGGCACATGGCCATGGCGCCCGAGCGCGCACGCTGGCTGGCCGTGGCGCTGGTGCTGCTGCTGGCCGTCGCCTCCCTGGCGGTGTTCAACCGCAATGCCGACCTCGACGACACCGCGCTCTATTTCTTTGGTGCCTACGGCCTGGGCATGCTGACCTTCTGGATCGGCCAGGCCACCCGGCGCAGCACCTGGGGTTTTGCGCTGGCGCTGTTGCTGCTGGTGGGGGCTTCGGCGCTGGCCCTCGAGTGGCGCAGCCGGATCGCGATCGCGCTCGTCACGGCCTTGCTGCTGGCGCTCGCGCAGCGCCGAGAGCGCCTGTGGCAGGCCGAATGGTGGCCGCTGGCGGGCCTGGGGCGCATTTCGTACTCGCTGTTCCTGATCCACTTTCCGGTGCTGCTGCTGGTGAGCGCCGTGGTCGATCACCTGGCGCCCAACGGGCCGTGGGTCGACCTGTTCGGGCTGCTGTTGACCTTCGTGCTGTCGATCGCCGCGGCCGTCGCCTTGTACCGCTGGGTCGAGTCGCGGCCGGCCACCTGGCGCGGCGTGCTGGCGCTGTTCGCAGGCCTGCTGGCCTGCGGGGCGATCACGGCCTGAGGGTCAGGCGGACCAGGCGGGTCAGTCGGGTCAGTCGGGTCAGGGCGTGGGCAGCGCGCCGGCCGTGCTGTCGCCTGCCAACGCCTGCACGTACAGCGCCGAGAAGCGCTGCGCCACCGACTCCCAGTCGTAATGGCGGGCCTTGGCCTGCGCCGCTTCGGACATGGCCGCGCACTGCGCGGCATCGAGCCGCGTGAGTTCGCGCAGCGTGCCCAGGTCGCGCGCACCGGGCTCGAAGTCGAGAAAGAAACCGCTCGCGCCGCGGTCGACGAAGCCGTTGATCGGCTCGATGTCGCGGCACAGCACGATCTTGCCGGCGGCCATGGCTTCGAGGATGCCGATGCCGAAGCCCTCGTATTCGCTGCCGGTCACGAACACCGTGCGTTGGCGCAGTTCTTCCATCAGCGCTTCATCCTCGATGTAGGGATGCAGCTGCACCGAGTCCTGCAGGCGCAGCGTCGTGATCTGGTTGCGCAGGGCGTCGCCGATCTGGTCGAAGTCGGGGCCGGCGATCAGCAGGTCGATGGCGATGCCCTGGTCGCGCGCCATCGCGACCGTGTCAATCACCGCGTCGATGCGCTTGTTGCGCGACCAGCGGCCCCAATAGATCCAGCGCGTGGGGTCGGGTGTGCCGGTGCTCAGGCCCGCTTTGAACTTGGTGATGTTGATGCCGGGCTCGGCCTTCACCAGGTTGTTCGTGAACGCGCCGAAGTATTCGAGGTCGGAATTGCTGCCGGGCAGAATGCGACGGTAGTGCTGCAGCAATCGCCGCATGAAGAAGTGCTCGTGCACCCACTTGAATGCACGATGCTGCTTGGTATGCCGGAATCCGCCATGCGGGCTGAGGATGGCCGGCACCTGCCGGCACTGCAGGACCACGTTGGCCGTGAGCATCATCAACTGGGGGTCGTGCACGTGCAGCAGGTCGTAGCCGCGCGCCAGGCGCCCCAGTCCGCTGGCATAGCCGACGAGCCGGTTGCCCTTGACCGGTACTCGAAATACGCGAATCCCGTCCATGTCGCTTTCGGAGAACTCGGCGTGCCGGGCCGACACGTGCGCCACGTCGACCTCGACGCCATTGCCGCGTGTGCGCAGGGCGAGCTCGCGCACCATCGACTCGATGCCGCCGATCTCAGGAAAGTAGGTCGGCGTGATGGAAAGAATCTTCATGGCGCCGTAGCTTAGCGGGTGCAGGCTGCGCACTCGGAAACGGCGCCCCCTTGCGCCCCTCTTGCGCGATTGCCAGCGGCAGCTTCATGATCTATGATTGTGGAGATTTCAGTAAATACTGAAATTACACGAAACTAGAAATGCCAGCCCCCGAGCCTTCATTCTCCGGTTCAGACGATCCAGCCGACCTGGCGGCTTCCGCTGATGCGTCCGCGACGTTGCGGTCGCTCGCGTCGCCTGGCTTGGCGAGCTTCGCGCAGGGCGGCGCCGCGCTGCTGTGGCTCCCGCAAGCCGCGCTGTTGGCCTGGGCGGTGGATGGCCTGGCGCGGGGCGAGGGCGTATCTGCCGTGCTGTGGCCGGCGCTGGGCATCGTGCTGCTGGGTGCCCTGCGCGCCGGCTGCGAGGCCTGGGGCATGCGCCGGGTGTTCGCCCGGGCGCGTGCGGCCTTGTCGGACCTTCGGGCGCGCGCGGCCGCCGCCCTGTCGACGCATTCCCCGCTCGACCGCGCACGGCCGGCCTCCGGCCTGGCCGCCAGCACCATCGCGGAACAGGCCGAGGCGGTCGTTCCCTACCTCGTGCGCTACGCCCCCGCGCGCTGGCGTGCGATGGTCGTGCCGGTGGCGATCCTGCCGCTCGTGGCGATGCATTCCTGGGTTGCGGCCGCCGTCCTGCTCGTGGCGGCGCCGCTGATCCCGCTGTTCATGGCCATCGTCGGCTGGCGTGCCCGCGCTGCGAGCGAAGCCCACCTGGTCGAGGCCGGCGGCATGAATGCCTTCCTTCTCGACCGGCTGCGCGGATTGCCCAGCCTGCGCGCCCTCGGCGCCGTCGAAGCCACGGCGCAGCGGCTGGGCGAGGCCGCGCAGTCCCTGCGGCAGCGCACGATGGCGGTGCTGCGCATCGCCTTCCTCTCGTCGGCCGTTCTGGAGCTGTTCTCGGCGCTGGGCGTCGCGATGGTCGCGGCCTACATCGGCTTCCACCTGCTCGGCCATTTCGGGTTCGGCACCTGGGGCCAGCGACTGAGCCTTGGCGAGGGGCTGTTCGTGCTGCTGCTGGCGCCGGCCTTCTTCGAGCCGCTGCGCGAACTCTCGGCCGTGTGGCACGACCGCGCCGCGGGCGAAGCGGCGATGGCCGCGCTCGACCGCCTCGGCAAAAGCAGCATGACCTTGACCGGCGCGCAACCCGGGCCCGTGGCGGCAGACCGCGGCGAGGCCGGCCCGCCCGCGGTGCATCTGCATGGCGTGCGTCCGGTGCAGGCCCCCGGCGCGCCGGCCTTCGCGGGCTGCGACATCCACATCGCGCCCGGTGAGCACGTGGCGCTGCTGGGCGCGAGCGGTGCCGGCAAGACCTGCCTGCTGAGCCTGATTGCCGGGCTGATGCCGGCGCAGGGCCGCATCGTGATCGGCGGCGTCGCGATGACCGACCGCACCGCCGCGCTGCTGCGGCGACGCATGGGCTGGATGGGCCAGAGGCCCCACGTGTTCGCCGGCTCGGTGGCGGCCAATGTCGCGCTCGGCCGGTCCGGCATCGACGCGGCGCAGGTCGACGATGCCATGCGCTTCGCCGGCCTCGACGATGTGGCGCAGGCCCGTCCCGGGGCGAACCTCGGGGAGGGCGGCCGCGGCCTGTCGGGCGGCGAGGCGGTGCGTCTGGCCCTGGCCCGGCTGGCCGCGCATCCGGATGCCGACCTGTTGCTGGTGGACGAGCCCACCGCACACCTCGACAGCGAAACGGCCGCGCGCATCGTCGACGCATTGGTCGAGCTCGCCCGCGGCAAGACCTTGATCGTCGCGACCCACGACCCCGTGCTGGCCGCGCGAATGCACCGCGCCATCCGCCTCGATGCCGTGTCCGCGAGGGAGGCCGCATGAAGGCCTGGCGCGACCTGCGTGTCGTCGCCCGCACCCTGCTGGCCGCGGAGCCCCGCCGCCTCGCGCTGGGCGCCGGCCTGGCCGCACTCACCGTGCTGATGGGCATGGGGCTGCTGGGCCTGTCGGGCTGGTTCATCACCACCACCGCGTTGGCGGGCCTGCAGGCCGCCAGCGCCATCATGTTCGACGTGTTCATGCCCTCGGCCGGCATCCGCCTGCTGGCGCTGGGGCGCACGGCCTCGCGTTACGGCGAGCGGCTGACCACGCACGACGGCACCTTCGCCGCGCTGGCCTCGCTGCGCGTGCGGCTGTTCCGCGGCTGGGCCCGGCCCGATGCGGCGCGCCGGTTGCTCGCGCGGCCGTCTCGACTGCTCTTTCGCCTGAGCGCCGACATCGACGCGCTCGAATCCTTCTACCTGCGCCTGCTGGTGCCCGCGGCCGCGGCGCTGGGCGCCGCGTTGCTGGCCGGGCTGGTGCTCGGCGCCATGCGGCCGTGGATGGGCTCGTTGCTGGCCCTGTGGCTGCTCGTCGCCGGCTGGGGCATCGCCTGGCTGCTCGCGCGCCGTGCGCAGCCGGCCGCCGTGCGGCGCGCCCAGGCCATGGAAGGGCTGCGCGCCCGCGCCGTCGACCTGGTGGCCGGCCAGACCGAGCTGGTCATGGCGGGACGCATCCAGGCACAGCAGGACGCACTGGCCGCGGCCGATCGCCACCTGGCCGCCGCCGACCTGGCACTGAACCGGCTGGAGGCCGGCGCTGGCGCAGCCTACGGCATGGCGGGCACGCTGACCCTGGCCCTGGTGCTGCTGGCCGCGGGGCTGCTGGTCGACGAAGGCGCGATCGGCGCGCCTGCCGCCGCGCTGGCGGTGCTGGTCGCGTTGAGCGCCATCGAACCCTTCGCGGCGCTGCGCCGCGGTGCGCTCGAAGCGGGCCGGGCCTGGCTGGCCGCACGCCGGTTGGCGCCGCACATGGGGCCGAACCAGGCGCCGAACCAGGCACATGCGCCATCGCCGTCGCCGGCCCCGCCCGCGCCGGGCCTGGCACTGCAGCTGCGCGACCTGACCCTGGTCCACCCGGGCAGCCGCCTCCCGGCGCTGCAGCACGGCACGCTCGACGTGGAAGAAGGCGAGCGCGTGGCCATCGTCGGCCCCAGCGGCGCCGGCAAGTCCACGCTGCTCGCCGCTGCCGCCGGCGAACTGTCGGCTTCGGCCGGCGAGCTGCGCACCCTTGCGAACTGCCTGCTGACCCAGCGCACCGACCTGTTCCAGGACAGCCTGCGCGACAACCTGCGCCTGGCCGACACGACGGCCGACGACGGGCAGATGTGGGCCGTGCTCGCCGCCGCGGGCCTGGCTGGCGAGGTGCAGGCGCTGCCGCAGCGGCTCGACACACCGCTCGGCGAAGGCGGCCTCGGCCTCTCGGGCGGCCAGTCGCGCCGCGTCGCGCTGGCCCGGCTGCTGCTGAGGGACACGCCCGTGTGGCTGCTCGACGAGCCCACCGAAGCCCTGGACACCGCCACCGCCCACGACGTGCTGCAGCGCCTGCGCGTGCAGGCCGCCGGCCGGACCCTGCTGATCGCGACCCACCTGCGGCGCGAGGCCGCCCTGGCGGACCGGCTGCTCGTCATGCAGCCCGGCCGCATCGTGGCCGACCTGCGGCGCGGCACCGCGGCCTTCGAGGCGGCGATGGCCGCATTGCGACCCGACTAGCCCCCACACAAGAACGGACGGAAGGAACACACCCCATGGACCTCGACATCGTTGCGCTCTCGCGCTTCCAGTTCGCGCTGACCGCGCTCTACCACTTCCTGTTCGTGCCGCTGACCATCGGCCTGGCCGTGATCGTGGCCATCATGGAAACCGTCTACGTGATGACCGGCCGCACCATCTGGCGCGACATGACGAAGTTCTGGGGCCTGCTCTTCGGCATCAACTTCGCGATGGGCGTGGCCACCGGCATCGTCATGGAATTCCAGTTCGGCATGAACTGGAGCTACTACAGCCACTACGTGGGCGACGTGTTCGGTGCGCCGCTGGCCATCGAGGCGCTGATGGCCTTCTTTCTCGAGGCCACTTTCGTCGGGCTGTTCTTCTTCGGCTGGGACAAGCTGTCGAAGCTGGGCCACCTGATCACGACCTGGGCGGTGGCGATCGGCTCCAACCTGTCGGCGCTGTGGATCCTCATCGCCAACGGCTGGATGCAGAACCCGGTGGGTGCCGCCTTCAACCCGCAGACCATGCGCATGGAAGTCACCGACTTCGGCGCCGTGCTGACCAACCCGGTGGCGCAGGCCAAGTTCGTGCACACCGTGTCGGCCGGCTACACGGTGGCGGCCATCTTCGTGCTAGGCGTCTCGGCCTGGTACGTGCTGCGGGGACGGCACCTGCAGCTGGCCAAGCGCTCGATGACGGTCGCGGCTTCCTTCGGCCTGGCGGCGTCGCTGTCGGTCGTGGTGCTGGGCGACGAGAGCGGCTACCTTTCCACCGAACACCAGAAGATGAAGCTCGCCGCCGTCGAGGCGATGTGGAAGACCGAGCCGGCGCCGGCCGCCTTCACCGCCTTCGGCTTCCCTGACGAGGCGGCACGCGAGACGCACTTCGCCATCCACATTCCCGCGGTGATGGGCCTCATCGGCACGCGCTCGTTGAACACCGAGATCCCCGGCATCGACGAACTGGTGCACCGCGCCGAACTCAACATCCGCGTGGGCATCTCAGCCTACGACGCGCTGCAGAAGATCCGCGCGGCCGGCAGCACCGACGCGGTGCCCGAGTCGGCGCGCAAGATCTTCGAGAACAACGGCCATGCCCTGGGCTATGCCTTGCTGCTCAAGCGCTACGTCGACGACCCGCGGCAGGCCACGCCCGACCAGGTGTCGAAGGCCGCGCTCGACACCATTCCGCCGGTGGCGCCGCTCTACTGGAGCTTCCGCATCATGGTCGGCCTGGGCATGTTCTTCATCCTGCTGACCGGCACCTTCTTCGTGCTGTCGGCCAGGCGCCGGCTCGATGCGCATCCGTGGCTGCTCAGGCTGGCCGTGTTCGCGATCCCGCTGCCCTGGATCGCCGCCGAATGCGGCTGGATCGTGGCCGAGGTGGGCCGGCAGCCCTGGGTCATCGAAGGCGTGCTGCCCACCGCGGTGGCCGTGTCGAACCTCGGCGCCGCCACCGTGCTCTTCACCATCGCCGTCTTCGCGCTGATCTACACCGTGCTCTTCGTCATCGAGATGAAGCTGATGCTCAAGGCCATACGCAAGGGCCCCGAGGAACACGCGGTGCCGCCGCCTGCCGCCTATCGCGCGGAGGCCGACCCCGAACTGGCCCGTTCGCTGCCGCGCACGCCGCTGGCCGCTGCAGATTGAAGGAGGCGCACAACCATGGTCCTGCACGAACTCATTTCCTACGAAGTCCTGCGCTTCATCTGGTGGCTGCTGCTCGGCGTGGTGCTGGTCGGCTTCGCCGTCACCGACGGCTTCGACCTGGGCACCAACATCCTGCTGCCCTTCGCCGGCCGCACCGACCTGGAGCGGCGCGTCATCCTCAACAGCGTGGGCCCGGTGTGGGAAGGCAACCAGGTCTGGCTGATCCTGGGCGGCGGGGCCATCTTCGCGGCCTGGCCGCAGCTTTATGCCGTGTCCTTCTCGGGCTTCTACCTGGCGATGTTCGCGATTCTCGTGCCGCTGATCCTGCGGCCGGTGGCCATCAAGTTCCGCAGCAAGCGCGACGAGCGGGGCTGGCGCTCGCGTTGGGACATCACGCTCTTCCTCACCGGCCTGGTGCCCGCCATCGTCTTCGGCGTGGCCATGGGCAACGTGCTGCAGGGCGTGCCTTTCCGGCTCGCGAGCGACATGCGCATCTTCTACGAGGGCAGCTTCCTCGGGCTGCTCAATCCGTTCGCGCTGCTGTGCGGGCTGGTGTCCTTGGCCATGCTCGTGATGCACGGCTCGGCTTGGCTGATGCTCAAGGCGCAGGGGCCGGTGGCCGAGCGCGCACGTGGCTACGGCAGCGCGGCGGCGCTGCTCACGGTGCTGCTCTATGCGCTGGCCGGGCTGGTGCTGTGGTTCTGGATCGACGGCTACAAGGTGACCGGCGCGCTGCCGACCGGCGGGCCGTCGAATCCGCTGCTCAAGACGGTGGCCCACCAGCCCGGCGCCTGGTTCGCGAACTTCACGGCGCATTCGTGGCTGTGGGCCGCGCCGGCGCTCGGGCTGGCCGGGCCGCTGCTGGCCTTCGCCGGCATGCGTGCGCGGCGCGAAGGCATTGCGCTGCTGGCCAGCGCACTGGGCATCGCCGGCATCATCCTCAGCGTCGGGGCCTCGATGTTCCCCTTCATCCTGCCCTCGTCGCTGGACCCGCGCGCCAGTCTGATGGTGTGGGATTCGTCGTCGAGCCACCTCACGCTGTTCATCATGCTCGTGGTCGCCACGGTCTTCATCCCGATCATCGTGGCCTACACCAGCTGGGTCTACAAGGTGCTGTGGGGCAAGGTCGATGCCGACGCCATCCGCGAAGAACGCACTCACGCTTACTGACCCCGACCGATTTCAAGCAAAGGAAACGAACCATGTGGTACTTCGCCTGGCTGCTGGGGCTGCCCCTGGCCGCGACCTTCGCGGTGCTCAATGCGATGTGGTACGAGCTGATGGACGACGAGGCGATTCGGCGCGACAAGCTGGGCAAGCCCTGAGGGCCCGCGGCCGGCGCGGAGTCGGCTGGCACGGGCAGTAGGAAACGGCTCACGCGGCAGGCGCTGGCGCGCTGGCAAGATCGGCGCCCACCAAGACATGCCGACACCGAACGCCAGCCCCGTCTCCGCCCGCTCCACCGAGGCAGATCTCGCCGCCTGCGATCGCGAGCCGATCCGGGTGCCGGGTGCCATCCAGCCGCACGGCCGGCTCCTGGTGCTCGATTCGCAATCCCTCGAAATCGTCGCCTTCAGCGCCAATTGGCAATCCGGCGAGATGGAACAGGCGGCCGCTTTCCTGCGGGAGCGTGAGCTCGACGCCCTCGCCGTCGGCGCCTCCGCCCAGTCGCTCGGCGCCGCCCACGTCGGGCAAGCTGTTTTCGACGCGTCGGCCCATCGCACCGCCGACCACCTGATCGCCGAATTCGAGCCGGCCTTGCCTTCCAAGGGCAACGAGGCGCCGATCTATTCCTTGATGCGCGTCTTCCTGCCCCAGTTGCAGGAGGCGGCGTCCGTCGATGCGCTCAGCCAGCTCGCCGTCGCCGAGATGCAGCGTTTGACCGGCTTCGGCCGCTGCCTGCTCTACCGCTTCGACGAGAACGGGCATGGCGAGGTGCTGGCCCAGGCCATCGACGAGGGGTACGACAGCTACGCGGGCCACCATTTCCCGGCTGCCGACATACCCCAGCAGGCGCGCGACCTGTACCTGCTGAACCGCTTCCGCCTGATCGCGGATGCCAATTACCAGCCCGTGCCGCTGCACATCGCCGAAGCGTCGCTGCGGGCGCAGGACATCGACCTGTCCCAATCGCACCTGCGCAGCGTCTCGCCCATTCACCTCGAATACATGCGCAACATGGGCACGCTGGCCTCTGCGTCGGCCTCGATCGTCATCGAGGGGCGGCTGTGGGGCCTGATCTCCTGCCATGACCACGCGCCGCGGCACTTGAGCATTCCGACCCGTCGCGCGTGCGAGCACCTCGGCCAGCTCGTGGCGATGCAGATCCAGTCGAAGGCCGCCAACACCCTGGTGGCCGAGCGGCTCGAACTGCGCAAGCTCACGCTGGAGATCGTCGCGCAGCTCGCCGACAGCGACGAGACGCTGCAGCACCTGGTGCGCGAAGCCTCGCTGCTGCTGCGCATCACGCGGGCGGCGGGTGCGGCGGTGGTGCTCGACGACGAGGTCCGGAGC
>NZ_LYVO01000123.1 GCF_001984055.1 Variovorax sp. KK3 | reverse complement strand
GCGTGGTCGGGCATGCGGCGGTCTGGATGAATATACAGGCGCGAGCGCGCGCCGCCACGTCCGACAGCCGGCCCCGGCCGTCGCGCACATCGCCGACTACGCGCTCGAGCGCATCGCGCACGACCACCGGCGCTTCGTGGGTTGACGACCTGCGCCCGCGCGCAGGTCACGGCAGCTCACGACGCCTCACATGGCCGACACCACGAGCAGCGCCACCGACGCCGCCGTCATTGCCGCCGTCGCGAGCCAGCCCAGCACCTTCCACTTGAGCGGCAAGGTCATCTTGCCCATCACCTTGGTGCTGCTGGCCGCGATCATCACCGCCACCATCACCGGCGCCGAGATCACCGCGTTGATCACCGCCGACCAATAGAGCGCCGAGATCGGGTTGATGCCCGAGACGCTGATCGCCACGCCGATCGCCATGGCCGCGGCCAGGATGCCGTAGAAGCTGCGAGCCCTCGCCAGTGGCATGCTGAGGCCGCGGCGCACGTTGAAGTAGCTGGCCACCGCATCGGCCGCCGAGCCGGCGAGCACCGGCAGGGCCAGCATGCCGGTGCCCACGATGCCGAGCGCGAAGAGCAGGAAGGCCGCGTCCCCCGCCACCGGCTTCAGTGCCGCGGCAGCCTGCGCCGTGGTCTGCACATCCGTCTGGCCGTGGGCATGCAGCGTCGCCGCGGTGGCGGTGATCATGAAGAAGGCGATCAGGTTCGAGAAGCCCATGCCCACGGCGGTGTCGACGCGCAGACGCCGGAACTGGCGCTCCGCCTGGGCGGGCGCCGTGCGCAGCGGCTGGTCGTGCGGCACGCGGCGGATCTCTTCCACCTCTTGCGCGGCCTGCCAGAAGAACAGATAGGGGCTGATGGTGGTGCCGAGAATCGCGACCACCGTCGTCACGTTGTCCTTGTTCCAGGCGAACGACGGCATCAACAGGCCCCTGAGCGCCGCGGGCCAGTCGACGTCGACGGCGAAGACCACGCCGACGTAGGCGAAGAGCGTGAGCGTGAGCCACTTGAGCACGCGCACGTAGCGCTCGTACGGCAGGAACACCTGCAGCAGCAGCGACAGCACACCGAAGCCCACGGCATACCAGGCCGCATGCCCGTGCAGCACCATTGCCGCCGCGTCGCCCATGGCGTTGAGGTCGGCGCCCAGGTTGATCACGTTGGCCACGAGCAGCAGCAGCACCAGCGACGCCACCAGCCAGCGCGGGCAGATGCGCGCGAAGGCCAGCACGAGGTTCCTGCCGGTCACGCGGCCGATGCGCGCGCTCGCGAGCTGGATGCCCACCATCAGCGGATAGGTGAAGAGCAGCGTGCCGCCCACGCTGTAGCCCAGCTGCGCACCGGCCTGCGAGTAGGTGGCGATGCCGCTCGGATCGTCGTCGGCCGCGCCCGTGATCAAGCCTGGGCCGAGCTTGGCCCACCACTTCTCGCGTTCATCGGAGTCGGCACCGCGTGAGATGTCGGCGGGAGGAGTGCTCATCGATGAAGGTGTTTGGTGTTGCGTGGAGCGTCGATGCCGCTTGCCTGAGGCCGCGCAGTCCCCGGCCGGCTCCCGCTGTGGGAATTGGTCGAGTCTGCGAGGGCGACGCGGCATCGGACGACATCGGCCTTAGGGCCGCCTGACTACGGTGATCGTCACCCCCTCTTCATCCAACTACAGCCTGCAGGAAACGTCATGCCGAACACCAACAACACCGAGATCGACAACAAGCCGACCGCCGACGTCGGCGCGGAGCATCGCAAGGTGCAGCGCGAACAGGACGCCAAGGACCGCGCGGCCGGCGACGCCAGGCCGAGCCAGGCGCCCGTGCAGGCCGGCCACCGCCCCGAGCCCGAGAACCCGATGCCGGCGCAGCACTTGAAAAAGCCCGGCCTCGAAGCCGACATGGCCTTGCAGCCGCGTTTTCAGGCGACGGGCTACCTGGGCAGCGGCAAGCTCGACGGCATGGTGGCGCTGGTGACGGGCGGCGATTCCGGCATCGGCCGCGCGGTGGCGCTGCTGTATGCGCGCGAGGGCGCCGACGTCGCCATCGTCTACCTGGCCGACGAGCAGGTCGACGCCGAGGAAACGCGCCGCTGCATCCATGAGGAAGGCCGGCACTGCGTGCTGATCCCCGGCGACGTGCGCGACCCGGCCTTCTGCCAGCGCGCCGTGAAGGAAACCATCGAAGCCTTCGGCAAGCTCGACATCCTGGTCAACAACGCGGCCTTCCAGCTGCACGCGGCCAGCATCGAGGACATCACAGACGAACGCCTGGACCTGACCTTCAAGACCAACATCTACGGCTACTTCCAGATGGCGCGCGCCGCCGTGCCGCACCTGCCGGCCGGCGGCTCGATCATCAACACTGGCTCGGTCACGGGGCTGGAAGGCAGCAGCCACCTGCTGGACTACTCCACCACCAAGGGCGCCATCCACGCCTTCACCAAGTCGCTGGCCAGCAACCTGCTGGACAAGGGCATCCGCGTCAACGCCGTCGCACCCGGGCCGGTATGGACGCCGCTCAACCCCGCCGACCGCTCGGGCAAGGATGTGCAGGACTTCGGCAAGCACACCGACATGAAGCGCCCCGCGCAGCCGGAAGAGCTGTCGCCGGCCTATGTGTTCCTGGCGGCGCCTTGCTGCTCGAGCTACATCACGGGGATCGTGCTGCCGATCACGGGGAGCGTGGGCGCGGTGTGAGTCGAGGAGGTGGGCGAATGTCAGATTGCCTCGGCAGATCTGACCGCCCGGAACGCAGCTTGTCTCCTATCGTTCCTGGAGGCGCGGCGTCCGCCGCCACTACGCAAGGAGCGGTATGGTTTACGAGGTCCATGGTGAATGTTCGGAGTTCGAGCAATTTCTCGAAGAGTTCATCTGCACGACAGTCAACTACATCTCACACAGGTTGGCGGCCGCAAGCAGCCAATCGCTGCAGCAGTTGGGCACGACGAACGATGTCCTGCCGGACTGCAGCACGGTGACGGCGTTCCCTTGTGAACAATGCGGTGGCGCCCTCGTCCATCACGTCAAGTACCGGAATCCCAGCTACGACTTCTTCGGCTGCTCCGGTTGCCTGGATGGATGCATGGCTCTGTACAGCAACAGCAGCGGCCAGCCTACGCGAGTGGTCTGAGGTGAAAAGTCACCCCAATTCACAGTTCGGAATTCGCTAGCATTTCTTGCCCTGCGAGCATCGTGCCGCAGGGCGAAGCGGCCCGATCGACTCGGGTGGGGGGCCGCATCGAACTGACAGCCATAGCCCCGGGGAGAAGGCACAGACTCCACCGTGTGCCGTACAAGGATGGAGATCGTCTGCCCTTATTGTCGTCACGCCGAAGCTGACGCCTTCGAACTTTTCGAACCCAACGAGTTCCATGACGACTTCGTCTGCGTCGCCTGTCTTCAACCATTTGCAGCGTTCATCACGAATTGCATCCGCTGCGACTTCGAGGAGGCGATGACATGGCCCGTCGACGCGCGGCCCGCATCTCTCGATTTGCCTTGCGCCAACTGCGGATACTTGGAGGTGCATTCCGATGCGCGCGACAGCATGTAGCTCATCGCTCGCGGCGTCGATCAGTGGCGGCGAGCTCGGATTCGAAGTCATTCGGGTGTCGAACAAGAAGGCGATCGGAATCGTTCGGAAGCTAAAGGTTTTCGGGGTTGGAAGTTTTGAGATGACCGTGCTGTTCGAGAGCAGAGACACTTTCCTGGAATGGATCGAAGCGGAAGAGTTTCGACACCATGCGCCCGGCTTGATGGCCTTCGTCAAGCACCACTTCGAACGCTTGTTCGGCACGTCGAACGACAGCGATGACCAGCCGCCTAGCAGCGTCGCTTGACGATCCGGTCGTTCTTCGTCGATTGAACGAAGCACTGCGCCAGATCTCCCAGGCTGATCATGTTGCGGAAGCCACTGCGATCCTGAGAGAGATCACAGGCCTGCTTGCTTGCAACGGCGCAGTGTTTGCATCCTTCGTCAAGAACGACGAGGACTTCGGTAGCTACCGTTACATCGTCGCTTGCCACGCGAATTGGTGCACGCGCTACCTCGAGCAACGCTGGTTCGCGATCGATCCCTTCCTCATCTACGCGCAGCACAACTCCAAAGTCGCGGTTGGGGACGATATTCCGCTTCGCACAGAGGGACAACGCGCTTTCCGTCAGCACGCACGGGCGGCCGGATTCAGCAGCATCGCCGTCGTTCCTTGCCACACAGCGCAAGGACGCTCTCGAATGGGTGTGCTCTATCTGACGAGTGACGATGCCAGCTACTTCAACAGCGAGTCCATCGAATCGGCCAAGGTGTGGCTTCGCGCCATTGCGGTCGAACTGCTCGAATGGTGGACTCAGAAGCTCAAGGCCGAACTTGCACACCGGTTGGCCCTACGCCCGATCGACATACGTCTGCTTCAACTTGCGCATCGAGGATTCAAATCCAAAGAGATTGCCAGGTTGCTCGACAGCCATCCTGCGACGATCGATCAACGATTCGCGCGCCTTTCCATGAGGCTGAACGTTACGTCGCGAGCCTTGGCAGCCAAGCTGGCCCATGACAACGGATTGCTTGACGAGTGAACATGCGCATTGCTCCCAGGGCCTTCGGCTATTTGCTCGCACTATCGCCCATGGCATTGTTGGTCTCCGGCGTCGTCGTCGGCGCGCCATGGTTCGTGTTCGCGTTCTTCTTCGTCGTGCTTCCGATAGTCCGCATGCTGCTGCCGGATGACGCCGCTCGATCGATGGAAATCGACGACATGTCGAAGGCGGAATTCATGATGCTGCACGCCGTTCCATGGTTGCACCTTCTGTCGTGGTCGCTGGTTCTTCCTTGGACCATGTGGCTCGTGGCGCAGCTGGACGCTTTGCAGCTGGCCTTGTTCGGCTTGTCGTTCTGGGTCGTCACATCGCTCAACCTGACCGTTGCACACGAACTGATGCATCGGCCTTTCAAGAGGCACCGGCTCGCCGCGCGATTCATCGCCGGCAGCATCGGCTATTTCCAAATGGTCGAGGAGCACTGGTCTCACCACGTGAGCGTCGGTGGGCTCGACAACGGAGACAGCCCGGAGCTCGACGAATCCGTTTACGGCTACGCGTTCAGGAGATACGTTCGATCGTTCCGGGTGGCGCAAGAGTGGGAACGGTTGCACCAGGTCCGCCACGGCCGTTCAGCATGGCGCAACCGGATTGCCGGCACGGCGCTCGTGACGTTCTTTGCCGTGGCCTGTTTCGCCATCGCTGCAGGCTGGCGCGGTGTTCTGTTCTATCTCACGGTCATCGTGGGCACCGCGTTCACCATGCAGGCGATCACATACATCCAGCACTGGGGCTTGTCGGATCATCTCTCGCCGAGTCCAGTCGCAACTGGATATTCATGGGAGGACAGGTGCGTGATGCAAGCCTTCGTGACACTCAATCACGCGTATCACGGCCATCATCACCTTCGTCCCTCGCTCCCATACTTTCGACTTCGCGGCTTCGTCGACAGTCCTCGGCTGCCGGCCTCGTATCCCGTCATGCTCTTGGCGGCGCTGATACCGCCGTTATTCGAACGATCGATGGTCCGGCGGCTGGAGGCATGGTGTGCCGGACATGGCAACAACGATTCTCAGCGCCCGTGCGCCAATTTGGCCGAGTTCTTCATGCGCCACCAGCCCGATTCGGGACCAGCTGTTGATCCCCGCGCAGACGCGAAATAGGATGAGCCCGCTCATCGACCCCAGCCCCCCCAATCTGAGCACACCCGATGCCCCGAAGAGTTCCAACCGATCCGGACGACGCACGCCGCAACCCCCGCCAAGCCCGGGCGCAGCACAAGGTCGATCTGATGCTCGAAGCTGCCATGCAGCTGCTCGACCAGGAAGATCCGAATGCGATGACGACCAACGCGGTCGCCGTGCGGGCGGGCGTCAGCATCGGGTCGGTGTACCAGTACTTCAAGGACAAGCAGGCCATGCTGGATGCACTCTCGGCGCGCGAGATCGGTGCGTTGGCCGACAACGTGCTGAAGGCGTTGAACACGCCGCCCGTGGTTGCGGGCGACCGCATTCGCGGCGTGGTGCGGGCGGTGCGAGGTGCTTACGGCGGTCGCGGGCTGGTGCATCGGCGGCTCATCGAGTACGCGCTGACGCACTACGGCACCGGACGCCTGTCGCCCCTCTACACCACGTTGATCCAGGCCTGCGGTCCCAATGGACAGCTGTCGTCGGGCGAACATGCGATCCAGCTGAGCGAGGCGCAGGCCTTCGTGCTGACACATGCGCTGGCCGGCGTGCTGCGAACGCAAGCGGCCAGTGTCACGGCCCCGTCGGCGCAAGAGGTCGAGGACGCGGTCGTGCTGCTGGCGCTCGGCTTCGTCGAGGCGGCGAAGCAGCGCGGCACGGCACGCGCAACCGCCACCGGCGGCGACAACACCGACGCCGACGCCCGCACGCCCTAGCGAAGCCTGGCCCTGTGGGTCTTCCGAAGCTGGCGCTCGTGGCGCTTGCCGCGGCGCCACCACCGCTCGGCCACCAGGTTGCCCACCGTCAGCGCGCCGAGCCACATGAGCTGACGCAACAGCGCGGCCTGCGCGACCTGCACGCGCTGGTCGACCTCGTGCTGGACGCGGGCGGTCTGGCCGATGCCCGCATAGTCCGGGATCGGTGCCGGCCCCACCGGCGCGCTGCCATCCGCGCTGACGCGGTCGGTGCCCTCGGCCGCCTCCTGTGCATGCACGTCGGTGGCGGCCATGGCCTTCATGCCCGAGGTGGAGCCGTGCGCGTCCGCATAGACCTTGGTGAACTCCGCACCGAGCAGGAAGATCTGCGCCGCGTAGTACACCCAGGCCACCAGCACCACCAGCGAGCCGGCCGCGGCGAAGGATTCGTCGACACCGCTCTTGCCCAGGTAGAGGCCGATGCCGAGCTTGCCCAGTTCGAACAGCACCGCCGTGACCAGCGCACCGATCCACACGTCGCGCCAGGCAATGCGCGCCGTCGGCATGAGCTTGTAGATCATGGCGAACAGCAAGGTCATGATGCCGAGCGAGATCAGCAGGTTGAGCACCTGCAGCAACGCCTCCCAGCCCGGCACCAGTCCGCCGAACCAGTTACCGAAGGCGGCCAGCACCGCGCTCACGACGAGCGACACGATCAGCAGGAACGCCAACCCCATGATCAGGCCGAAGGACAACACGCGCGCGCGCAGCACCGCCCACACGCCCGAAGGCTTCTCGCGCTCCGGCACGTGCCAGATGCGGTCGAGCGCGCTCTGCAACTCCGCGAACACGGTGGTGGAGCCGATCAGCAGCACCACCAGGCTGATAGCCCCGGCGATCAGGCCCTTGTCCGGCTCGCTCACGCTGGCGAGCATCGCCTCGATCGCTTTCGCGCCGTCCTGCCCCACCAGGCCCGACACCTGCCCGACGATCTGGCCCTGCGCCGCTTCGCGGCCGAACAAGGCGCCCGCCACGGCGATCACGATGATCAGCAAAGGCGCCAGCGAGAAGATGGTGTAGTACGAAATGGCAGCGCCCATGCTGGGCGCGTAGTCGTCCACCCAGGCGTTGACGGCCTGGCGGCACAGCGCGAACAGTTGCTTCGGTTTCATGATGGCGGCCTTGGTCGAAAGGTCACTGTCCCGCGCTCATCCGCACGCGCGGATGCGCCAAGCCTGCGATCTGAAGTAGGCCGCGTTCGCGCCCGCGCGTCGCCGCTCAGCGCAGCGGCGTGGTGCCGCTGGCGAGCATTCGCACCAGTGCGTCGTACACCACGCGCACCCGTGCCGGCACCGGCGTGCGCTGTGCGCGCCACACGTGCACCGGCCAGGGCTCGGGCGCGTCGGCGTCGAGCACCGACACCAGATGGCCCGACGCGAGCCACGGGTCGGCCAGCGGCGCGACCAGTTGGCCGAAGCCGATGCCGGCCAGCACGGCGCTGCATTCGGCGTCGGTGTCGTCTGTGACGAAGGCGGGCGTGGCGACCGGCATCTGGCGCTTGCGGCTGAAGGCCCAGGACCAGAGCCGGCCCGAGTTGGAATCGACCAAGGCGGTGAGCGGCATGCGCTGCAGCTCGTCGAGGTTGCCGGGCACGCCGGTGCGCGCGACCAGCGCCGGCGCCGCCACCACCTTGAGCGCCATCCGGTCGACCGAACGTGCGACGAAGCGGCTGTCGGGCTGGCGGCCGACCCGCACGCCGACGTCGATGTGCTGCCCCACCGCATCGGCCATCTGCTCCGACAGGCGCAGGTCGAGCACCAGGCCGGGATGCGCTTCGAGCACCGGCGCCAGCGCGTGCGGGATGAAGCGCCGGCCCAACACGTTGGGCACGCTCAGGCGCACCGTGCCGGCATGCTGCGACAGTGCCCGCCGGTCGCTGCGATGGAACAGCGCATCGACGCCGCCGACCGCGCCGCGCGCCTGCTCGGCCAGCGTGCGCCCGAAGTCGGTGAGCTGCACGCCGCGCGTGCTGCGGTGGAACAGCGGCTCGCCCAGCTCGTCTTCGAGCTCGCGCACCGCGCGCGTGACGACCTGCGGCGACACCGACAGGCGGATGGCGGCATCGCGGAAGTTGGCCGCGTCGGCGGCGGCGCAGAACACGCGGAGGGCTTCGAGACGGTTGGACATGCGGCGCTTCGATGGTATTCCGGTTCGAGGAATTCTGTACTCGCCAGAGTTTCATTTACGGGAATGCCAGGATTTTCCACACTCACGTCCATCCACTCACCACCCTCCTCGAAAGGAAGCTCTCATGTCCACCAACGTTCAAGACAACATCCGCGGCAAGGTTGCCATCGTCACCGGCGCCAGCAGCGGCCTGGGCGAGTCGACCGCCCGCCACCTGGCCGCACGCGGCGCCCGCGTCGTGCTCGCGGCCCGCCGCACCGACCGGCTCGACAAGGTGGTCGCCGAGATCCGTGAGGCCGGCGGCGAAGCGATCGCGGTCGCCACCGACGTGGCCAAGCGCGCCGACCTCGAGCGCCTGGCCGATGCGGCCGTCGAAGCTTTCGGACGCATCGACGTGCTGGTCAACAACGCGGGCGTGATGCCGCTGTCGCCTATCGCCCGCCTCAAGGTCGACGAGTGGGACCGCACCATCGACGTCAACATCAAGGGCGTGCTCTACGGCATCGCCGCCGTGCTGCCGCGCATGCAGGCACAAGGCAGCGGCCACATCGTGAACGTCGCGTCGATCGCGGGCCTCAAGGTGTTCACGCCCATCGGCACCGTGTACAGCGCCACCAAGCATGCGGTGCGTGCCATTTCCGAGGGGCTGCGCGTGGAAGTCGGGAACAGCGGCGTGCGCGTGACCATCGTCTCGCCCGGCGCCGTCGAATCCGAACTGAAGCACGGCAGCACCGACGCCGAAGCGGCAGCGGGCGTCAAAGCCTTCTACGACGCGAACCAGATCCCCGCGGATTCGGTGGCGCGCGCAGTGGTCTACGCGGTCGAGCAGCCGAAGGACGTGGACATCAACGAAGTGGTGCTGCGGCCGGTGTCGCAGGAGTTCTGAAGCCGCGGGCGGCGGCGCCCCGTCAGTAGACGCGGTGCCGCTTCAGCGCCAGCCACCCCACCAGCGCAGCGAGCCCGACCGCCGCGGCCGCCATCCCGGCGACTGCGTTCGGCCTGCCGGCCAGCTTCGACGAGCCGAAGCCGCCGTCGATTGCGTTCCCCACCGAAGGCTGGAACAGGTTGCCGTCGGTGTGCGGCCGAGGTTCGGCGCGCGACAGGCTGCGCTCGGTGATCCACCGCATGGCGCGCGTCACCAGGTCGGGCGCCATGGCATGGGCCCAGATGCCCGAGCGCGCGCCGGCGCCGACGTAGGTGGCGCCGCGCGGCTTGCGCGAGAGGGACAGCAGCGCATTCGCCACGCGCCGCGGATCGACCAGGCCGGGAGGCGGGGTCAGGCGGTGATCGCTGTAGTTGGCGCCGTGCGTCATGCCCGGCGTGTCGACGAAGGTGGGGTACACCTCGCACACGTGCACGTCGGGCAGGTCGACCAACTCGGCGCGCAGGGCCTCGGAGAAACCGCGCAGGCCGAACTTGCTGGCACTGTAGGCGGCGGCGTAGGGCGCAGGAATCCACCCACCGACCGAGATCATGTTGATCAGCGTGCCGCAGCCGCGCGTGCGGAAATGCGGCAGCACGGCATGGGCGCCGTGCATGTGGCCCAGCAGGTTGGCCTCCACCACGCGGCGATGGGCTTCGATGGGCGTCTGGTCGAACAAACCCACGGCACCGATGCCCACGTTGTTGATCCACACGTCGATCTGGCCGAAGCGGTCGAGCGCCGCGGCGGCGAGCTGCTTGACGGCCTCGGGGTCAGTGACGTCCGTGGGCTGCACGAGCACGCGTGCGCCGGCTTCGCTGCATTCGGCCGCCACCACGTCGAGCGACTCGCGATCGCGCGCGGCGAGCACGAGGTCCGCGCCCTCGCCGGCGAAAGCCAGCGCGGTCGCGCGGCCGATGCCGCTGGAGGCACCGGTCAGCACCACGACCGAGGAAAGCTTGTAGTCGGCTGCGGTGGAAGAA
The DNA here is from genome assembly GCF_001984055.1 of Variovorax sp. KK3. Classification (GTDB taxonomy): domain Bacteria; phylum Pseudomonadota; class Gammaproteobacteria; order Burkholderiales; family Burkholderiaceae_C; genus Variovorax. The sequence continues at coordinate 2,998 of NZ_LYVO01000123.1, read as the reverse complement.
GGGGTGTCGTGTGGCATGGGCCAGCTCCAGACTTTTTGAACAAAACGTCGACTCGTTATCCGGGGGCCCCCGGTACGCCGTCGTCGGCCTGTGCACCGTGACCGTGTGGGGCTCGGACGACAGGCGGACCTGACCGAGAATCCGGCCTTTCACCTTTACAGCCAGCCTTTCGCACCATGAACATCCAGAAAGACACCGCCGTCACCCTGCGCTTCAAGGTCACGGATGCCACCACCGGCCAGCTCATCGACGAAGGGCGCACGCCCATGGTCTACCTGCATGGCGGCTACGAGAACACCTTCCCGAAGATCGAAGAGGCGCTGGAGGGCAAGACCGTCGGCTTCCAGGCCACCCTTCACTTGCAACCCGAGGATGCATTCGGACAGCGGGACGAGTCGCTGCTGCGGACCATTCCGAAAACCGAATTCCCGCCCGGCGTGAAGGTAGGCGGCCAACTGGAAGGCCGCAACGACCAGGGCGAGCCCCAGGTCTACACCGTGACGAAGATCAAGGGCCCGCAGGTGCTGCTCGACGGCAACCATCCGCTGGCCGGCAAATCACTGAAGTTCGCGCTGACGGTGACCGGCGTGCGCGAAGCCACCGCCGAAGAGATCGCCCACCGCCACGTCCATGGCGAACATGGGCATCACCACTGAATCACGCCGGACGCGGCGAGTCTTCGTCGTTGCGCAGGCGCAACCAGAGGTATCGAATCGCGAAAAGCGCCGCCATCGCAGTCCTCCACCGCGTACGTGCCTGGCTAGTGGCCGAGTTGCCAGGCCAGGAAGAACGACGATGCAGCACGATCCTCCGGCCACAGTTTCACCAGGTCGGCGACGTGCTTGTCGTTGCCCGTCATCGGGTAAGGTGACTTGGCGGGATTGGACCCGACGCCCGTTTCCCGGGCTTGCGAATCGGTCGGGTGCTTGTGCGCCGGTGGAACGATGGTCGGGTCGATGTCCGGGGGCGGGGTGGCAATGGGCATGGTCTTTAACTCCTTGCCGACAAATTAGCCCTTGCGCGCATGGGCGAGTTGTAGGAAGGCACCGGACCACAGGCAGGATCGCGTCCGCGCTTCGTGTCAGACCCACCAGCGCCCGGCTGCCAGCGCCATCGCCAGTGCGACCGGCGCGGTGACCATGGCGGCCTGCCAGACCATGACCGACACCGCACTGCCGGGCAGGTTGACCGCGGCCATCGCCGCGAAGGAGCCCATGCCCAGCGCGTAGTACCCAAGCACGCCCAGAAAGGGCCGCGTCGCGAAACGCTTGGCCCGGCGCCGCAGGCCATACGGCGTCAGCGGCAAGGGCTCGGTGCGCATGGCGGCCCGGGCCGGCTCGCTGCCTTCGGACGGGCGGTGGTCGCGTGCGGAAGGGTCGCGTGCGGAAGGGTCGGGCGCAAAGGGCTGGTCCATGGGGTCGCTTGGAATCGAAGGAGGGCTCGCGCGGCGGTGGGTTCGGACCTGCGCTGTCGCCGGGCCATCACCCGCGACCCGACCATTGTGCGGCGACACCCTTGCCGGCCATTGCCCGAACAGCATGGCAAACGCGACGCAGATCGTTGCATGGCTGGCGCGACTGCGTCCTGCCGGCGGCACTTCATCGCGCGACGAGCGGCCCCATCTTCGCTGCTGATCGTCCGCACAATCGCAACCACACAGGAGAGCGCCCCATGAGCCAAGCCGCCAGCCCCATCGTCCGCATCGAAGCCCTGGGCTTCCCGTGGAAGACCGTCGACCCCTTCCTGTTCTGCGCCTACCACGACGACGCCTACCCGCGCGCCGACGGCCGGATGGGCCCCGCCGCTTCGCTGGACGGCCGCGACCTGGGCCAGGACTTCAGCCGCAAGGACGGCTGGAGCATGTACCACGGCACCACCGTGCCGGGCTTTCCGGGCCACCCGCACCGCGGCTTCGAAACCGTGACCATCGTGCGCCGCGGCCTGATCGACCATTCCGATTCGCTGGGCGCGAGCGCGCGCTTCGGCGGTGGCGACGTGCAGTGGCTGACGGCCGGCAGCGGCGTCGTGCATTCCGAGATGTTCCCGCTGCTCGACGCCGATGCGCCGAATCCGCTGGAGCTGTTCCAGATCTGGCTCAACCTGCCGGCGCGCAACAAGATGGCGGCGCCGCACTTCACCATGTTCTGGGCGCAGGACATCCCGCGCTTCACCGCAGTGGATCCTGCAGGCCTCAAGACCGAGGTCGCCAGCGTCGCGGGGCGCATCGGCCCGGTGGACGGCGAGCCCGGCGCCGGCGGCCCGCTGGCACCGCCACCCGATTCGTGGGCCGCGCAGCCCGGCAGCGACGTCGCGATCTGGACCCTGCGCATGGCGCCCGGTGCGCGCTGGACCCTGCCACCCGCCACCGGCGAGGGCACGCGGCGCGTGCTGTACTTCTTCAAGGGCGCGACGGTGGAGGTTGCGGGGCAGCGCGTGGACGGCCACGCCGCGATCGAGCTGCGTGCCGATGCCGCGGTGGAGCTGGCCAACGGCGACGAAGCCGGCGAGTTCCTGGTGCTGCAGGGCCGGCCGCTCGGCGAGCCGGTCGCGCAGTACGGCCCCTTCGTGATGAACACGCAGGCCGAGATCGCGCAGGCGATGAGCGATTACCGCCGCACGCAGTTCGGCGGCTGGCCATGGGACGACCATGCGCCGGTGCACGGTCGCGACCCGGCGCGCTTCGCCCGCCATCCCGACGGGCGTGAGGAGCGGCCGGCGCAGCTCGCCGGGCAGCCGGCAGGCGACTGAGCGACCGACGCAGCGGCGGCAATTCAGCCGCAGCCGGCGGGCGCCTGGACGTACCAGCGTCCGCCCTCGCCCTGGTGCAGGGTCACGCGGGTGAAGAAGTAGTCCCACGCGAAGCCGATGTCGCGCAGGTCGCCCGTGCTGATGGCGCGCAGGTTGAACATGCCGCCGATGGCGGCGCGGCCGGCGTTGACGTGCGGGGCGGGTGCCGCGCTCACGCTCGTGCAGATGGGCGGCGGCGGAGGTGGCGGTG
>NZ_LYVO01000122.1 GCF_001984055.1 Variovorax sp. KK3 | reverse complement strand
CCCTCCCTCCCCCTTTAAGCGCAACCATCGATCGCCGGGCCGCACAGCCCGCGCATCTGCGACCGCCGCTTTCGAGCGATGCGGTCGCCTTTCTTTCGGAGATCGCCATGCAGGCAACCAGCACCCCCATCCCTCTCGGCGAGCGCATGCTCACCGAACTCGATCATCGACGCCTGAGCAGGCTGCAGCACAAGGGCGCACCAGCGGCACTCGACGACCTGCTCGACGGTACCGACGTCGTGGCGTCGCGCGAGGTCTCCGCCGACGTGGTCACCATCAACTCGAAAGTGCAGATCGTGGATGCGCACACAGGACAGGCGCAGACGCTCACGCTCTGCTATCCCGCCGATGCCGATCCTGCCCGAGGCTTCGTGTCGGTGATGAGCCCGGTGGGCCTCGCGTTGATCGGTCTGCGCGTGGGCGATCTCGCGCGCTGGCACACGCCGGCCGGCGAAAGCGTCGGCGCGCGTGTCGAGCAGCTGCTCTTCCAGCCCGAGGCGAACGGAGAGTACACGCGCTGACGGAGCTCTCAGTCCAGCGTCGCCAGATACGCGGCGATATCCCGAGCATCCTGTTCCGACACCCCCATCGCGGGCATCGCCGTGCGCGGATCGACCTCGTGCGTGTGGCGCAGCCAGCGCTCCATGTTGTCGGGCGTGTTGGCCAGGTGGCCGCCGATCATCGTGCGGCGGGCCATCCCGCTCAGCGGCGGGCCGACGTGGGGCGAGGAGCCCGTCACGCCGGGAATGGTGTGGCAGGCGTTGCAGGCGTACTGGTACAAAGCCCGTACGCCGCGCCGCGCGTCGCCGGGGCTCGGCTGCGCGGCTGGAAGCGATTCGCGTGCTTCGCAGCTGCCCCCGCTGCGTGCGTGCTCGGCATAAGCGGCCGGCGTGAGATCGGGCAGGCGTTCGAGGAATGCGACCACCGCCCACAGGTCGTGGTCGGACAGGCGGTATTCCCACGCCGGCATACCGCTCATGCGGATGCCGTGCTTGGTCACCCAGTACAGCTCGCGCGTGTTCCAGTGCCGGCGCGCATCGACCAGCGGTCCGGGCAACGGCTGCATGCTCTTGCCGATGTCGCCTTGCGCCACGCCGGGGCCGCCGTGGCACTGCTGGCACTTGGCGACGAAGCAGGCCGCGCCGCGTTGCACGAGCAAGGGGTCGTCGAGCCGCGGCGGCTCGATGCCGCGGGCGCGCAGGCGCACCGATTGACGCATCGCGACTTCGAGCACCGAATACACCGGCTGCGTGTGCTGCTCGGTCGCCGCCACGTTGTAGAAGCCGCCCCACACGAAGGCAGCGCCGCCGGCCAGCCCGGCGAGGGCGAGGACCGCGAGCGTCGTTAGAACGGTCCGGGTGGTGCTCATGTTTGGCGGCATTGTCCGACGCGCGTGAGCGCCGCCCTGTCGGCGCGCAGCGCATTCGGCAGGGAACAATCGAACGCATGGTCGACGCTCCCCTGCCACCGGCGCATTCACCCACTGCGCGCCGCGTGGTGCTGCTGCTCGCCTTGCTCGCGGGCGGCTGCGACATGGTGGGCCCGCGCGCACCGGTGTATGCCGACGCGCCTGCCGCGCAGGTGGCGCGCGGCCGGTCATTGCTCGCCCAGTACCAGTGCGGCAGCTGCCATGTCATCCCCGGCGTGGCGGCGGCGCGCGGCGGCGTGGGGCCTGCACTCGAATCCTTCGGCCGCCGCAGCTACATCGCCGGCGAGGTGCCGAGCAATCCCAGGTCGCTGGCGCAGTGGCTGGTCGCACCCGATGCGCTGGTGCCCGGCACCACGATGCCCGCGATGGGCGTTTCGCCCGACGACGCACGCGACATGGCGGCCTACCTGATGGCGCTCGAATGAGCGTCGCGGCCACGTCCATCTGGCACGCGGCGGGCCCGGTGGCCGCATCGCTGCTGCAGGTCAGCATCGTCATCACCGTGGGCGCCACGCTGATCTTCGTCGGCATGATGGCGCTGCTCGCGCTGGCCCTGCGAAAGCGCAGCGGCCGCGTCGATGCGCGCTGGTGGGTGCTCGGTGGCGGGCTGGTTTTTCCGAGCGTCGTGCTGGCCGCCCTGTTCATGTACAGCGAAGCCAGGAAGCCGCCGTGGCGCGAGGCCCCGCCGCCGGATGCGTTGGTGATCGGCGTCACCGGCCACATGTGGTGGTGGGAGCTGCGCTACCGCGACCCGGCCACGGGCGCCGAGATCGTCGCGGCCAACGAGCTTCGCATTCCGGTGGGCCGCCCGGTCTACCTGGGCCTGACGAGCGGCGACGTGATCCACAGCTTCTGGGTGCCCGCCCTCGGCGGCAAGATGGACATGCTGCCCGGCCGCGTGCAGCACCTGCTGCTGCAGGCCGACCGCGCGGGCGTGTTCCGCGGCGCCTGCGCCGAGTACTGCGGCGAGCAGCATGCGCGCATGGCGCTGCACGTGGTGGCCGAGGCGCCGGCGGGATTCGATGCCTGGCTCGCGGCGCAGGCACGGCCCGCGGCGGCATCGAACGCGATGGCGATCGAGCGCGGCCGCGACGCCTTCCTGGCCCACCGCTGCGATGCATGCCACACGGTGCGCGGCGTCGCCGAGCACAGCCGCCTGGGGCCGGACCTCACGCACGTCGGCAGCCGCCTGTACCTGGGCGCGGGCACGCTGGCCAACGATGCAGAAGGTCTGGCGCACTGGGTCGCGCACACGCAGCAACTGAAACCCGGCGCGCGCATGCCGTCGTCGCAGGCCCGAATCGACGCGGCGAGCATCGAGTCGATCGCCACCTGGCTGGCCGAGCTGAAATGAACGGCCCGCTGACATCCGAGCGCCTGCCCTCCGACCTGCCGCGCCCCGCCGGCGAGCGCGAGGCGCTCGAACGCGCCTGGCGCGCACCGCAGGGCTGGCGCCTTCTCTCGGCCGTCAACAACACGCACATCGGCGCCTTCTACATCGTGGCCGCCATGGTGTTCTTCGTGCTGGCCGGCGTGCTGGGCCTGCTGATCCGCGCGCAGCTCGCCGTACCCGACAACACGCTGATCGGCCCCGGCACCTACAACCAGCTCTTCACGATGCACGGCACCGTGATGATGTTCCTGTTCGCGGTGCCGGTGGTCGAGGCGGTGGCCGTCTACCTGCTGCCAGGCATGCTGGGTGCGCGCGACCTGCCCTTTCCGCGGTTGTCGGCCTATGCCTTCTGGGCTTACGCGATCGGCGGGCTGGTCTTCTTCGGCACCCTCTTCTTCGGCCAGGCGCCCGATGGCGGCTGGTTCATGTACCCGCCGCTCACGGGCAAGGAGTTCTCGCCGGGCCGTGGCGCCGACTGGTGGCTACTGGGCATCGGCTTCATCGAGATCTCGGCCATCGCGGGCGCGATCGAGCTGATCATCGGCATCCTCTTCACGCGCGCGCCGGGCATGACGCTGATGCGCATGCCGGTGTTCGCCTGGGCCATGCTGGTGACGGCGCTGATGATCGTGTTCGCGTTCCCGGCGGTGATCGCGGCCACCACCCTGCTCGAGCTGGAGCGCGCCTTCGACTGGCCCTTCTTCATCGCCGAGCGCGGCGGCGACCCGGTGCTGTGGCAGCACCTCTTCTGGTTCTTCGGCCACCCCGAGGTCTACATCATCTTCCTGCCGGCGGCCGGCATGGTGTCGATGATGGTGGCCACGCTCGCCGGCACGCCGCTGGTCGGCTACCGCGCGATCGTCGCGGCATTGGCCGGCGTGGGGCTGCTGAGCTTCGCGCTGTGGGTGCACCACATGTTCGCCGTGGGCCTGGGCGCGCTGGCGTTGACGCTGACCTCGGCCGCCAGCTTCGCGGTCGCCATACCGAGCGGCGTGCAGGTCTTCGCGTGGATCGCGACCTTCTGGCGCGGGCAGGTGAAAAGCGACACGCCGACGCTCTTCCTGCTGGGCTTTCACTTCATCTTCGTGCTGGGCGGGCTCACCGGCGTCATGGTCGCGGTGCTGCCTTTCGACTGGCAGGCGCACGACAGCTACTTCATCGTCGCGCACCTTCATTACGTGCTGATCGGGGGCATGGTGTTTCCGCTGTTCGCGGGCTTCTACTACTGGGCGCCGATCTTCAACGGCCATCGTTTGTCGGAGCGCTGGGGCCGCTGGGTCTTCGGCCTGATGTTCGGCGGCTTCAACCTGGCTTTCTTCCCGATGCACATCAGCGGCCTGATGGGCATGCCGCGCCGCATCTACACCTACCCGGGCGACCTGGGCTGGAACACCTTGAACATGCTGTCGACCCTCGGCGCCTTCGTGCTGGCCGCGGGTGTGCTGCTGTTCTTCATCGATGCCATCCGCACGCTGCGCCGGCCCGAGCAGGACCATGGCAACCCATGGAACGCCGGCACGCTCGAATGGCTGCCGCCGCGCGACTACGGCGTGCGCAGCATTCCGCAAGTGCAGTCGCGCGAGCCGCTGTGGCGCCAGCCCGAGCTGCCGCGCGAAGTGGAAGAAGGCCGCCACTGGCTGCCCGGCACGGCCTTCGGCGGCCGCGAGACCCTGGTCACCAGCGTGGTCGATGCACGGCCGCTGCACCTGCTGCGCCTGCCCACCGACGGCTGGCCGCCGTTTCTGGCGGCGGCTGGCACGGCGGGCTTCTTCCTGCTGCTGACGGCCGAGCTCATGGTGCCGGCCTTCGCCTGCGGGCTGGGGGCCGTCGGCGCGATCGTGTGGTGGCTGTGGCAATCCGACCAGCCGCCGCCCGCCTCCCACGCGACGGTGGCGACCGGCGTGCAGTTGCCCGTGGGCAGCAGCCACTGGAAGAACTCGCATTCCTGGTGGGCCATGATCGTGCTGCTCGCGGTGGACATGACGGTGTTCGCCTGCTTCGCGTACTCGCACCTGCACGTGTCGATGGCAGCCGACGTGTGCCCGCCGCCGGGTGCCGCGCTGCCGCCCGTCCAACGCGCCCTCGCATCGGGCGCGCTGCTGTTGGCGGGCTCGCTGGCCCTTGGCCTCGCGGCGCGGCGCCTGCGCGAAGCCGACGCCACGCGGCAACGCGGCCTGCGGGCCTTGGTCGTGGTGGCGATGCTCTGCGCATTGGCCGGATTCGGTATCGACCTCGACGGCCATCGGCAAGCCGGGCTGAACCCGAGCGCCGAGGGCTGGAGCGCGAGCGTCGCCCTGCTGCTGGCCTACCAGGGCTTCCACATGGTCGTGTTGATGCTGATGGGCAGCTACCTGCTGGTGCGCTCGTGGACAGGCCGGCTGCAGCCGAGCGCCCGAGCCACCCTCGACAACACCGCGCCGATGTGGCACGGCACCACGGCGCAGGGCTTGATCGCGCTGTTGCTCGTCCAGGCATTGCCGCGGCTCCTGGGTTGAGGCCGCGGCCGCCGACAGGAGGCGTCAGCCCCCTCTCACACGCGGCGTCACGCCAGCTGGCGACAGTGGGCCATGTCATTCAATCAAAGGAAAGAAGCCATGGCCAACAGCAGCATCCTGGGCGGCGAACACGCGCCCGCGCAGCCTTCGGGCACCGACGTCGACGCGCTCGGCCCGAGCGATTCGAGCGACAGCGGCAGCGACGTGCAGACCGACCGCAACCACACCGAACTGCCCGATGAAGCGAGCGAGGGCGCATTGCCCATCGCGCACGGCAGCACCACCGATGCCGCAGGCACCGGTGAGCGCGCCGGCGCCGATGCGGCACCGCCTCGCGAAGATGCCGACGTGCTGCCCGATCGCATCGGCACGCTGCCACCGGGCACGCAGGATGCGTTGGACGACCCCGACGCAGCCGCCGTCGACGAGCTCGCGCTCGGCGACCACGAAGAGGCCGAGCGCCAGCAGGACGCGTAAAAAAGCCTTGGGGCAGGCACATGGCCCGCCCCGAGGCTTCTCGATGCGTCGCGCTCAGGCAGCCGCCATCATCTCCTGCATCAACTCTTCCTTGCGGGCTTCCAGCTGGGCACGCATGGCGACGAGATCCACGCCGCGCGCGGCACGGGCCTTGACGAAGAGTTCACCACGCTCTTCCTTGACGTGGTGGTCGATGTACTCGCCCAGCACCTTGACCTTGGCGTCGTACATGTCGTCGACTTCCGTCGCCTGCTGGATCTGCGCGATCAAGTCCTTGGCACTCGCATGCTCCACCTCGGCCTCGTCGAGCAGGTCGGTCTCCTTGATCGCCTCTCGCAGCGGCGGGTAGAAGATTTCTTCTTCGAGCTGCGTGTGGATGATCAATTCCATGCAGATCTCGTTGGCGAGTTCGCGGCGCTTTTCGGCCGCATTGGCGGCGCGCGAGCCGGCCATCTCGTCGTATTCCTTGAACATCTTCTTCACCTTGCGGTGGTCGGCGTCGAGCAGGGTGCAGGCATCGGGTTCGCTTCGCTTGGTCGCAGTCGTCATCGTGGTTCTCCGTCGTGGGTTTGTAGAAGCCCCAGGATGGCCGTGCGCCGCGCGGTAAGCGTAGGAAATCGTCGTGACGCCATAGCGGTTGCCGTCGCGCCGCGGCTGGCGCCGTCACTGATGAGTGACCGACAGACACCGACGTGCAGCTTCGGCCTGCCGCATGGGTTTTGCTGCGCGCGGTCCTACAGCGCGTGGCGACCGAGTCCTCGATAAACCAGCGAGTCACACGTCGCGCACACCTCTCGCACCTCTCTGCTGTATCCGGTACGCGCAGCATCGCTCAGGGAGACCACCATTCGCGCGGCATCGGCGCCGCCGCTTCAGTCCTTCGCTGCAGGCGCCTCGCTCGATGCTTGCAGCCCGCGCGCCAGCGCATTCAACTCGTTCGCCAGGACGCCGAGGCGCGTCAACTGCCGTTGCATGACGCACAGGGTTTCGTGGCGCAGGCCTGGGTCGGTTCGTGCCTCGGTGGATGTCAGCAGGTCCAGGGCCGCCGCCAGGGTGCCCAGTGGCGTGCGCAGGTCGTGGTCGAGCCGCATCGCATGCGTGCCATGTTCCGCGAGGCTTCGTCGCAGCACCGCGGCCTCCGTTTCGTTCGCACGGCCGCCGGGTTCCACGAGCTTGTCCGCGTCAGGCTGCGTCGTCATCGAAGCTCCTTCCGAAAACCTGACCGGCTTCAGTCCGCCGCATCCGCCTCGCCGCGGCGCAGCGCCAGGTGGTCCTCGATCAGCTTGGCCATCTTGTCGATGTCGACCGGCTTGGTGAGGTGCGCGTCGAAGCCCGCCTCCAGCGACCGGCGCACATCGCTTTCTTGCCCCCATCCCGTCATGGCGACCAGGATTGCCTGCGCGCCCTGCGAGCCTGCCCGAAGCCGGCGCGCGGCCTCGTGGCCGTCGAGATCGGGCATGCCAATATCCATCAACACGACCGCGGGCCGATGCTCGGCCGCCAGCTCGAGCGCCTGCAGGCCGCCGCCGGCGGTCAGGGTTCGGTAGCCGTCGATTTCAAGCAGTTTGGCCACACCCCAGGCGGCGTCTTCGTTGTCGTCGGCGATCAGCACCAGCACGTCGCTGGCCTTGCGGGCGGTCGCGGCCGGCGTCGGTGCGGCAGCGGCCGAATCGCGTGTGCCCAACGCACGCACCAGCGGCAGCCCCAGGCGGAACTCGCTGCCGCGCCCCGGCCCGTGCGACGTGGCCTTGAGCCAGCCACCGTGCAGTTCGGCGATGTTGCGCGACAGCGCGAGCCCGATGCCGAGCCCGGCGCCGGCCCGGTCCAGCGCGAGCGGCGCCTGCGAGAACATGTCGAACATGCCTTCGATTTCGGCAGGCACCATGCCGATGCCGTCGTCGGCCACCGCCACGACCACCTCGTTGCCCGAGACCTCGGCCGACACCGTGATGTGGCCACCCGAGGGCGTGTACTTGGCCGCGTTGCTGACCAGGTTGATCACCACCTGGGCCAGCCGAACCGGGTCGCCGTCGACCTCCAGTTCGTTGCCGGGCAGCCGCACCGACAGCTGGTGGGACGCCGCCTCGACGATCGGCCGGGTCGCTTCGAGCGCCGTCTCGATCACGCCCGAGATGGCGGTTGGCCGCTTCTGCAAGGACAGCCGCCCCAGCCGAAGCCGGGAGACGTCGAGCAACTCGTCGAGCAGCGCGCCCATGGCGGCGGCCTGGCGGCGCACCACCTCGGCCGCACGGTGGTGGTCGTCGCCGCCGCTGCGGCTCAGGTCCAGCACCTGCGCGGCGGAAGCGATCGAGGCCAGCGGGTTGCGCAGCTCGTGCGAGAGCACGGCCAGGAACCAGTCTTTGGCGGCATCGGCGGCCTGCAACTCGTCGCGCGCGATCCGTGCATCTTCGAGGGCCTGCGCCTGCTCGGCCTGGCTGCGTTCGACGGCCTGCTGCGCCTCGCGCATGGCGCTGATGTCGCGGACCGTGGCCGTGCCGGCCATGACCTTGCCGCCGTCGTCGCGAATGGGTGACACCGTGAGCGCCACCTCGATGCCGGTGCCGTCCTTGCGCCGGCGCACGGTCTCGTAGTTCTCGAGCGGCAGCGCGGCCATCAGCTTGGCGAACAGCATGTCGTTCTCGGCCTCGCCATCCATCGACAGCACGGACAGCGGCTGCCCGATGGCCTCTTCCGCGGTGTAGCCGAAGATGCGCTCGGCGCCCCCGTTCCAGCTCAGGATGGTGCGCTCGAGCGTGAAGCTCACGATGGCGTCGCTGGACGAGCCGCCCACCGCCGACAGCCAGAGCCGCACCTCTTCGGCCTGCTTGCGCTCGGTGATGTTGACGAAGGACAGCACCACGCCGGCGATCCGGTCGTCGATGGTGCGGTAAGGCAGCAAGCGCGCCAGGTACCAGCTGCCGTCTGCCTGGCCGACCTCGTGCTCGATCGGCACCAGGCGGTCGAGCACACGCTGCGCGTCGTCGCCGAGTTCGGGGTACTGCAGCTGGGTCGTCAGGTCGGTCAGGGGCCGGCCGACGTCGGTCGGGATCAGGTTGAAAAGCGTCACCGCAGAGGGCGTGTAGCGGGTGATGCGCAGATCGCGGTCGAGGAACACGGTGGCGATGGCCGTCGCGTCCATGAGGTTGTGCATGTCGCTGTTGGCATGCCCGAGCTCGTCGACCTTGCTCTTGAGCTCGTGGTTGACGGTGGTCAGCTCCTCGTTGATGGACTGCAGCTCTTCCCGGCTCGTCTCCAGCTCTTCCGTGGCCGAGCGCAGCTCCTCGTTCATGGCCTGCAGCTCTTCGTTGCTGGCCTTCAGCTCCTCGGTGGAGGCTTCGTATTGCTCCACCGTGTCGCGCAGGTGGGACTTCAGGCGCTCCAGCTCGCGGTCGAGGTGGCGCGCGACCGGGTCGGCTTCCGCGCGCAAGACCGGCGCATCGAGCGTGCTCGACGTCGGCGCGGGCACCTGCGTCTGCAGCATGACGAGGTAGATGTCGGCGCCCAGGTCGATGGCGGGCGTGACGCGGAGCGTGATGATCAAGTTCTCGCCGCCGAGGCTCACCGGCACGTCGGTCACCTCGGCGCTGGTCTTGGTCTGCGCCGCCTGGTAGAGCGCCGCGCGCAGATCGATGCGCAGGTTGGGGTTGATCGCGCGCAGCAGGTTGCGGCTGGGCTCGCCGCCGCCGTATTGCAGGAACCGGCCCGCGCTGGACGACAGGTGAACGATGTCGTATTCGCTGTCGACCACGATCGACGGCGGCGCCAGGTGCTCGAGCAGCCGAAGGTGAAGGTCGCTCCACGATGCCTGGCGGCCTTCGGTGGTGCGCCCGGTGCGCGCCGGCGTCGTCGCGGTCTGGTCGAAGGCGGTGCCGACCATCACCGCGCCGTCGCGCGCCGCCTGCTGCGCTTCGAGCGCCAGTGCCAGGATGCCCGGCCCGGACGGCACGGGCAGGCCCACGCGCGGAGTCGGCCGCTGCATGTAGATGCGATGCTTCTTGTCGAGCACGCTGAAGTGCTGGCTGCCGTCCTCCACCGATTCGGAAGAACCCAGGAACATCCGCGCGCCGGGCAGCAGCGCGAAGTGAAAGGTGTCGAACACGCGGGTCTGCGCGTCGCGGTTCAGATAGATCAGCAGGTTGCGGCAGCTCACCAGGTCGAGCCTGGAGAATGGCGAATCCTTCAGCACGTCGTGCATCGCGAACAGCACCATCTCGCGCAGTTCGCGGCGCACGCGGTAGCCGCGGTGCTCCTTGATGAAGAAGCGGCGCAGGCGCTCTTCCGACACGTCCGCCTCGATGGCAGCGGGATAGATGCCCTCGCGCGCGGTCTGAATCGCCTCTTCGTCGAGGTCGGTGGCGAAGATCTGGATCAGCGGCGGCGCGTCGAGCATGTGCACATGCTCGCTCAGCAGCATGGCCAGCGAATACGCCTCTTCGCCCGTCGCACAGGCCGCGACCCACACGCGCACCGCCTCGTTCGCGCCCTTGCTGGAGAACAAGGCCGGAATCTGCTGCTCGAGTGCCGCGAAGCAATCGCCGTCGCGGAAGAAGGCGGTGACGCTGATCAGCAGGTCCTGCAGCAGCGCGCCCGATTCGCCGGGGCGCGTGCGCAGGCAGTTGAGGTAGCTGGGCAGGTCGTCGATGCCGTTGACCTGCATGCGCCGGCCGACGCGGCGCAGGACCGTGGCGCGCTTGTAGTACGAGAAGTCGCGTCCGGTACGCGTGCGCAGGAAGGTCAGCACGTCACGCAGGGCCGCCTCGTCGGCCTTGCTCGACCGGGAAGCCTGCTCCGGCAGCGGAACCTCTTCGGGCGGCAGGCGCAGTTCGTTTTCGAGGCGGTAGTAGTCAAGCAGCTTGCCCGCGATCTCGGCCACGGGCAGCACCCAGTCGACCATGCCGGTGGCGATGGCGGAGCGCGGCATGCCGCTGTGCTGGGCCTCGTCGGGGTCTTGCGCCACGGTCAGCCCGCCGCGCTCCTTGATGCGCTTGATGCCGATGGCACCGTCGCCGTCGGCGCCCGAGAGCACGATCGCGGTCGAATGCGGGCCGTGGGTGTCGGCCAGGGTGCGGAAGAACAGGTTGACCGCGACATGCCGGCCGCGCTCGAATTGCAGGTCGCCCAGCTGAAGATGCCCGTCGACCGCGCGCAGCGACTTGCGCGGCGGAATCACGTAGACCTTGTTCGGCTCGATGCGCAGCGTGTCCTGAACCTGCATCACCGGCATGGTTGTGCAACGCTGCAGCAGTTCGGGCAGCGTGCTTTCGTGCTCGGCCGACAGGTGCAGCACCACCACGAAGGCGATGCCCGGCTCGGGCGGCACGGTGTTGAAGAAAGAGATCAGCGAGGCGATGGCGCCGGCCGATCCGCCAAGCCCGACCACGGGGATGGTTTGGAAGTTCCGGGCGGGGAAAGCGTTGTCGCCCGGTTCAGGGCTGGCTTCCTCGGCCTGGTCGGGGTTCAGATCGCTCATCCTGCCTCACTTGGAACGCGACGATTATGCGCCGCCGCGTGATGGGGAACGATCGAACTCAGGGCATTCCGGCGAAGCGGGCACGCCGTTTGCCGAAACCATGGGAAACGACCCGCACGGGATCGCCCGACTCAAGGAGCCGCCTTGTCCACCCAGTACATCCAGAGAGCTGCGTCCCCTTCGGCCGACGAAGCACAGCCCACGCCGTTCGAGGCCGAGCACCGCTTTCAATACCGAGGCTGGGAGGTCACCGTGCAGATCGACGGAATGGCTGACGGCTGCGTCGCCGGGCATGCGCAACTGAATGCCGGCAACTACAGTTGCCGCCTGGTGCTCGCCGGGCGGCACCACGACGGCAGTGCGGCGATCGACGCGCTGGACCGGAAGGCCCGGGCGCTCATCGACGACCGCGAGGCCCTCGCCGCGCTGAGCCAGCGCAACGTGGGCCCGAGGGCTTCGGCCGATCAGGCCGGCGCCTGAGCGCCGACTCCGACCTCGACCTCGACCGGGCCCGCAACCGTTGCTGCAACGGGGACCGCGGCCGAGACCGCAGCAGCATCCTGCTCACGCTGCAGGCGAACCGCCTTGCTCTTCAGGCCCGCCGCCCGCGCCTCCTCGGGCGTGAACTCGTGCGCCTTGCCCTGCTCGTGCGCGGCCCGGCCGCCCTCCCTGGCGATGTCGCGCTGTCGGCTCGGGTCCATGCCGGCGAAGCCGCGGCCGCGACGGGGGATGGGGTTGTCGGCATTGTCGAGATCGAGATCGCGCATCTGTGTTTCTCCATGTTGCGAAGGTCCGAGGGGGAAGCGGCCGCCCACGCGCTCGTCGCGGGCGCCCGCCATTACGTACGGCAAACGGGATGCCCGCGGTTCGAAGCCCGAGCCGGCGTCATCAGGCGGCCACGCGCTGCTCGAATGCGGGCAGCCTGAGTTCCTGGCGGTACTTGGTGACCGTTCGACGCGCGATGCTGAAGCCCTGCTGCGCGAGCCTTCGCGCCAGCTCGGCATCGCTCAACGGGGCCTGCGGCGGCTCGTCGGCCACCAGCGAGGCGATGAGGCACTTCATCGCGCTCGGCGCGCAGGCGCCCTTGCCGTTGTTGCCGCCCTTGCCGCTGTTTCCGCTGTGGCGCAAGCCGCGTGAAAAGAAATACTTGAGCTCGAACACCCCGAACGGCGTGGCCAGAAACTTCTCGTGCACGGCGCGCGACACGGTGGAGGCATGCACACCGACGGCATCGGCAATCTCCTGCAGGCCCAGCGGCTTCATGGCCAGCGCGCCGTAGTCGAAGAACAGGTGCTGCCGCTCGACGATGGCCTGCGCCACGGCCTGGATGGTGGAGCGGCGCTGCGACAGCTTCTGGACGGTCCAGCGTGCGCGCTCGAGGTAGGCGTTGAGTTCAGTGCCGGCATCGTTGTCGGCCCTGGTGGCGACGCTGTTGCCGGTGGTGCCGGTGTTGCGGGTGTTGCGCCGGTGCGCTTCGTACAGACCCGCGCAAGCGTCGTGCAGCCGCACGCGCGGCATCGCTGCCTCGTTCAGATGCACGGTCCACGCGATCCCCGAGCGCTGCGCCACCACGTCGGGCACGATGTTCCGCGCCGCCGTGCCACCGTATCGCCAGCCCGGATGCGGGTCGAGGCGGCGGATGCAGTCGACGGCCTCGCGCACGGCCGCCTGCGGTTCGCCGAGTGCAGCGGCCAGGCGCCGCGGGTTGTGCGCGGCCAGCAGCTCGATGTGATCGGCCACGACGCGAAGCGCCAGCGTACGGGTGCCGCTCTCGGGCTGGCGCCGCAGCTGCAGGCGCAGGCCTTCGGGCACGCTGCGCGCGCCGACGCCGGCCGGGTCGAGCGACTGCACGCGGCACAGCGCGGTACGCAGCGCGGCGGGAACCCCCTCGGCATCGTCGACGTTCTCATCGCCCTCATCGCCCTCTTCGTTCTCTTCGCCTGCAGATGGCGTCCAGCCGACCGAAGCGGCGATGTCCGCCAGCGAGATGCGCAGGTAGCCATCCTCGTCCAGCGATTCGACCACTGCGGCGGCCCAGCTTCTTTCGTCCTCGCTCAGGCGCAGCACACCGAGTTGCGCATGCAGATGGGCAGCGAGCGAGTCGGCCAGTGGAAGGTTCTGCAACTGGTCGAGTCCCAGCGCCTGCGATGCGGGCAACGCGGCGCTGCGTTCGACGACGTGCTGCGGCGGCGCTGCCGCGTCGTCCTGCGATCCATCGCCGGCCAGCGGCGCATCGTCGACTTCGAGGAAGGGGTTGGCGTCGGCGCTGTCTTGCAGGGCCTTCGCATAGTCGAGCGCGGAGAGCTGCAGGAGTCGCACCGCCTGTTGCAACCAGGGCGAGACGATCGGGGCTTGGGTCAGCCGGGCATGCAGCGCTGGGACGGTCATGGCGGGACGGGCAGGCAAGTTCTACACAAAGGGTCACCCTGCGCAACGTGCATGCCAGGGCCAACCGGGGCGAATCCAGCGTGAATCCGGCATGAATCGACCGTTTGGTATTCAGCTGCGCGCCTTGAAACAGGTCAGCAGCCGTAACTCTTGCTGCAAACTTTGCCGATCGGTGGACGCCGACGGCACGACGGCACCTAG
>NZ_LYVO01000121.1 GCF_001984055.1 Variovorax sp. KK3 | reverse complement strand
CACCCGCGCCGCCGGCTCCCCCGGCACCGCCGGCTCCGCCTGCACCTCCGGCACCTCCGGCACCACCGGCTCCGCCAGCCCCACCGGCGCCAGCCCCGGCACCGGCGCCTGTGCCGGTCGGCATCACCGCCTATCGCGTCGAGGTTCCGATCCTGGCCGCACTGCCGTCGCAGCTGCGCCGCGCCGACATGGTCATGCTGGGCGGCATGCGGGCCCGCATGGGCGACGACGACGCCAGCCCCCGCGCCATGGCCGCCCTGACGCCGGTGGCCGGCGCGCTGTCGAACGAGCGCAATGCCTGGGCCCGTGCGATCTATAGCGACCTGGACATCCGCCAGTCGGGCCTCGTCAGCCCGTCGACCCAGGGCCACGTGAGCGGCGTACAGGCCGGCACCGACCTGTACGTGTCTCAACTGGGCGACTGGCGCGCCGGTGTCTATGTGGGCCAGCTCGACGGCGACGCCGACATGACCGGTTTTGCCAGTGGCTTGTACCGCGCGGTGGGCAGCACCGACCTGCGCTCGCGCTACCTCGGCGCCTACGCCACCTACGCGAACGCGACCGGCTTCTACGTCGACACGGCGCTGCAGTACGGCTCGCAGCGCTACACGATCCGCCCGTTGGGCGCCTTCGCGGCATCGGGCAAGGGCAACAGCCTCACGGCCTCGGTCGAAGTGGGCCAGGCCTTCGCGCTCAGCGGTTCGTGGACGATCGAGCCGCAGGCGCAGCTGAGCTACCGCCGCGCGAAGGTCGACGACCTGTACATCTCCGGTGCGCTGGTGCAGCAGGACGATGCCAAGGGCTGGACCGCCGGCGTGGGCGTACGGGTGAAGGGCGATTTCGCCACCGCCGCCGGCCGCCTGCAGCCCTATGCCCGCATCGGCGTGGTCCACGGCAACGATGCCGGCGACACGGTGCGCTTCATCAATGGCGGCTTCGTCACGCCGATCGCCAGCACCGGCGGCTACACATCGGTGGAAACGGCGGCCGGTGCCACGCTGTCGGTCACGCGGGCGGTGAGCGTCTACGGCGAACTCGGCAAGGTCTTCGCCACCGGCGGCGACACGCGGGTCAAGTCCTCGGTGCAGGGCGCGGTCGGCATGCGGGTTCGCTGGTAGAAAAAGACCGGCGCCAGCCGGAACTCGGGCGCGGCCGGCGGCTCCCACGGCCCATGGCTGCGCACCCCCATTCCACGATCCCGCGCCGCGCGGTCACCGCGGCCTTCGTCGCGCTGCCCGCGCTCTGGCTGGGCGCTCGCGCGCAGCCGCAGGCGGCACGCATCGCCACACCATCGCAGACCGAGGGGCCGTTCTATCCGGTCAAGCTCCCGGCCGATGCCGACAACGACCTCTTGCGCAACGGCACGCTGAACTACCGCAGCGGCCAGCCGGCCTGGGTCGAGGGCAGCGTGACTGACATGGACGGGCGGCCGCTGCGCGGCGCCCAGGTCGAGATCTGGCAATGCGACCAGGAAGGCCACTACCACCACCCCGGTGACGGCGACAGCGCCGATGCAGCCTTCCAGGGCTTCGGCAAGGTGGCGGTCGATGCGCAGGGCAACTACCGCTTCCGCACCATCCGCCCCGTGCCCTACAGCGGGCGCACCGCGCACATCCACGTGAAGGTGAAGATGGGCACGCGCGAACTGCTCACCACCCAGCTCTACGTGGCCGGCGACGCGGGCAATGCGCGAGACTTCTTGTGGCGCAACATGCCGGAAGCCTCGCGTGCGGCCGTGACCGTGCCCTTCGAGCGCGGCGCCGACGGCCTGCAGGCGCGCTTCCCGATCGTCATCGCCGCCTGAGCGGCACACGCGCCGATCCGTCAGCGCGTCTGCGTCAGCCCTTCGCGGTCAGCACCTCGCCGAACATGGCGGCATCGACATTGCCGCCGGTCAGCGCGATCCCCACGGTCTTCCCTTCCCAGCGCGTGCGCTGCTGAACCAGCGCCGCCAAAGCCGCCGCTCCTGCGCCTTCGGCCACGTTGTGGGTGTCGGTGAACAGCATGCGCATGGCTCCGGCGACCTCATCGTCGGTCACTGCGACCACGTCCTCCGCTTCCTTGCGCACCACGTCCAGCGCCTCGGGCACCGGCGTGCGGCAGGCCATGCCGTCGGCCAGGCGCGTGCTGACCGGCGACTCGAGCGCGCGGCCTGCACGAAAGGAATCGAGGTAGGCGGTGGCGTGCGCCGAGACCACGCCCACGAGCTTCGTCCTGGCCCTGCAATGCGCCCGCGCCGCCGCGGCGGCGGCGAAGCCCGAGCCCAGGCCGATCGGCACGAACAGCACGTCCGGCGGGCCGCCGGGCGCCTGCGCCAGCGCCTCGAAGAACTCGACATAGGCCGTGGCCACGCCGCGCACCAGTTCTCGGTGAAAGGAGGGCACGCGATGCAGGCCTTCGGCCTCGGCCAGACGGGCGGCATGCTCGCTCGCGGTCTGGAACTCGTCGCCATGCTCGACCAGGGTGACGCCGAGCGCACGCATCGCCGCGTTCTTCTCGACCGAGTTGCCGTGCGGCACCACGATGGTCGCCGCCAGCCCGTGGCGCCGTGCCGCGAAGCCGACCGACTGGCCATGGTTGCCGCGCGTGGCGCTGATCACGTGGCGCACATCGGGCTGCTCGCGCGCCAGCGTCTCGAAGTAGGTGAGGCCGCCGCGCAGCTTGAAGGCGCCGGCGGGCGTGTGGTTCTCGTGCTTGGCCCACACCGTGCAGCCGAGGCGCCGCGCCAGCAGCGGCCAGGCGTACTGCGGGGTCGGCGGCATGGCCGCGTAGACGGTGCGGCGGGCCGCGTCGATTTCTTCGGAGCTGAAATGCATGGTCGGGTGCGCTCGCTAGATGCCGTTGGAGTCGAGCGTGACGGTGCCGCGCGGCGTGTCGAGTTCGGCACGCAGCTTGGGTGCGCCGGCGCTCACCGGGATGCCGGCGACGCCGATGGCGTGAAGGGCCGCCGCCAGGTCGTCGGCGCGAGGATGCGACAGCGAGATGCCGCGCAGCTGGATGCCGGCGTCGGCCATGGTGTCCGAGGGATGCACCGCACCCCATTCGATCAGCGTGGGCAGCGTGCCATAGAAGAGGCGCTGGCCGTCGTCGCGCACGGTAATGCGCCAGTCGAGGCGGCCGGCCGGCGTGTCGCGCGAGGCTTCGATCAGACGGCCGCGGTCGATGCGCTGGCGTGCCAGGGCCTGGATCGCGGCGTCGGCATCGGGCACTTGCACCACGAAATGCACCAGCCGCGGCCCGTGCTGGGCCAGCGACGCCTGCAGCGCGGAGTCGTCGAGGTCGAACCAGCGGTGCAACCCCGCGGGTCGAGACGGTTGCCGGTCCGGATCGATCGCGATGATCTCCAGGTAGGCACGCGGAAACGCCGCGGAGGCGATCTTCACCAGGCGGTTGTGCGTGCCCATCAGCGGATGGATGCCGCCCGGCCCTGGCGCGATGCCGAAGGTGGCCTCGCACCATTGCACGCCTTCGTCGAGGCTGCGGGCCGCGATCACGAGGTGGTCGATGCGCGCCGGCATGCGAGCTCTACAGGCTGACCTTGCCGTCGATGCAGGTGACCGAATCGCCACCGACCCAGACCTGGCCATCGTCGTCGCGCAGCACGTGCACGCGGCCCGCGCGTCCCAGGCACTGGCCCTGTGCGGCGAGGTAGTGCGCGGGCAGGTGGCCCTCGGGGATCAGCCATTGCGCGAGGCTGGCGTTGAGGCTGCCGGTGACCGGGTCTTCCTCGACGCCGATCGGCGCTGCGAAGGCGCGCACTTCGAGCGCGATGTCGTCGGCGTCCGAGCGGGCGAAGGCCCGCGCCTCGCGGTTCGATCGCGAGATCAGCGCAGGGGACGGCTGATCGTCGCGTTCCGGAATGCCGGCCACACCCACTTTCTGCCCGAGCTCCTTGAGCAGGCGATGGTCGGGCTTCAGCGCCAGCACGGTGTCGGCGTCGGCCAGCAGCAGGCCGAACCACACGGGGCCGTTGTCCAGCACCTGCGCGGCCACGATCTGCTGCGCCTTCAGGCCGAGTGCGGCCGCCACCTTGGCGAGCAGCGAAGGGCTGGGCGCGCTGCGGCGCGAAGGCGGTGCGGCGAAGGCCAGGCGCTCGCCGTCCTGGCGGATGGGCACCAGGCCGGTCGCGCATTGCTGCACGATGCGCCCGGGCGCTTTCGGCCGGCCGCCGGCCTGCAGCCAGGCGTGGCAGCTGCCGAGCGTCGGATGGCCGGCGAAGGGCAGCTCGCTGCCCGGCGTAAAGATGCGCACGCGGTAGTCGGCCGTGGGCTCGGTGGGCGGCAGCAGGAAGGTGGTTTCCGACAGGTTGGTCCACTTCGCGAAGTTCTGCATCGCGGCATCGTCGAGGCCGCTGCCGTCGAGGACCACGGCCAGCGGGTTGCCGGCGTAGGCCTGCGCGGTGAAGACGTCGACTTGCTTGAAGGGGCGGGTTTTCATCATGTTCATTCCAGGGCGAGGTCGAGCACGCCGCGCGCGCCCGGGCGGTTGCGCAAGTCGGCGAACCAGCGCTCCACGTGCGGCCAACTCGGCCGTGTGTATTCGGTGAGCGGCAGGCCCAGCCAGCGATGAGCCTCGCACCCGACCGGAATGTCGGCCATGGTGAACTGCTCGCCGAGCATGAAGGGGCGGCTGGCCAGGTGGGCGTCGAGCAGCGCGAAGAGCGGTTCGGTGGCGCGCACCGAATGCGCGATCACGGCCGGATCGCGCTGCTCTGCGGGCGTGCGGATCCACTGCACGAAGGCGCCTGCGCTCACGCGGTTGAGCGTGGTCTGCTGCCAGTCCATCCAGCGCTCGGCATCGAAGCGTGCGGCCAGCGGCTCGGGGTAGAGCGTGCCGGGCGCATGCTTGGCGCACAGGTAGCGCACGATCACGTTCGATTCCCACAGCGTGACGCGGGACTCGCCCTCGCCGTCGTCGAGCGATGGCACCAGGGCGTTCGGGTTGAGCGCCAGGTATTCGGGCGTCTGCACGATGCCGAAGCGGCCGCCGGCCTCGGTGCGCTGGAAGTCCAGGCCGAGTTCCTGCGCGCACCACACCACCTTGCGAACGTTGATGGAGCTGATGCGCCCCCAGATATTCAGCATCTTCAGGTTCCTTCGATCAATGAGCGATGGCCGCCATGGTGCGCGAAGCCGGCGCGGGAAGGTAGGGGTCGATGTTGCGAAGGGCCTGCGCCACGTACGCTTCTTTCTCGCCGACCGGCGCGACGTAGTGCAGCGCGGCGGCCGCTGCGTCTCGGCCCTCGGTGCGGGCGATGACCCACGCGGCCAGGTAGGGCGACGAGAGGCAACCGCCAGCCGTCGCGACGTTTCCGGCGGCGTAAAAGGGCTGGTCGAGCACCTGCACGCCCGCTTCCTGCACCCACGGCTTGGTCGTCAGGTCGGTGCAGGCCGGCACCGCGCCCAGGATGCCGAGCTTCGCGAGGAGCAGCGTGCCGGAGCATTGCGCGCCGATCAACTGGCGCGCCGGGTCCAGCGGCAGCGCCGAGAGGATGGCCGGGTCCGCCGCGATGTCGCGGGTGCGGATGCCGCTGCCGACCAGCACCACGTCGGCGACGCGGGCCTCCGCGAGCGAGGCGGTGGCGTGCAGCGTCACGCCGTTCATCGAGCGCACGGTATCCGTCGGCGCTGCCAGGCTCACGCGCCAGCCGGGCTTCTTGATGCGGTTCAGCACGCCGAGCGCGATCAGCGAATCGAGTTCGTTGAAGCCGTCGAAGGTGAGGATCGCGATGTGCATGGTGGATCGCCTGCGCGCCTGAGCCGGGCGTTACGCGGCGCTGCCGGCCATCTGGCGCTGCACCTGTGCGGCGGCCTGGTGCGCCAGCTGCTCGCGCACCGCATCGGCCAGTGCGTGGATGGCCGTGTCGATCTCCTCGACGCTGGCCGTCACGAAGGACAGGCGCAAGGTGCGCGGATCGCTCGCGCCGGCATAGAAGGGCGCACCGGGCACGAAGGCCACGCCGCGCTCCACGGCCTTGGGCAGCAGCGAGACCGCATCGATGCCTTCGGGCAGGCGTAGCCACAGGAACATGCCGCCGGCGGGCTTGTTGAAGACCACGCCCAGGCCCTGCATCTCGCGGTCGAGCGCGGCCAGCATGGCGTCGCGCTGGCGCTTGTAGAGCGCGCGGATGGTCGGCACGTGGCGCGCGAGGAAGCCGTCCTTCATCACCTCCGCCACCATGCGCTGGTTGAAGCTGGGGCTGTGCAGGTCGGCCGCCTGCTTGGCCTGCAGCAGCTTGGGATAGATCGACTTGGGCGCGACCAGGAAGCCCAGGCGCAAGCCCGGGGCCAGCACCTTGGAGAAGGAGCCCAGGTAGATGCAGCCTTCTGGATTGCGCGCCGTCAGCGGCATCGGCGGGGCCTCGTCGAACCAGAGTTCGCCGTAGGGGTTGTCTTCGACGATCGGCAGGCCGGCCTGCGTGGCGGCAGCCGAGACGGCTGCGCGGCGCGCTTCGGTCATGGTGCGCCCGGTGGGATTCTGGAAGTTGGGCAGCAGGTAGACGAAGCGGGCGTCCTTGGCCTTGGCCTTCAGGTCGTCGACCAGCACGCCTTCGTCGTCGCTCGCGACGCTGACCGCCTCGGGCTCCATCGGCGAGAAGGCCTGCAGCGCGCCCAGGTAGGTGGGCGTTTCGACCAGCACCTGGCTGCCCGGATCGAGCAGCACCTTCGCGATCAGGTCGAGGCCCTGCTGCGATCCGGTGGTGATCAGCACCTGTGCCGGGTCGACCGGCCAGGGGAGCATCGCCGCGACCGCTTCGCGCAGCGGGCCGTAGCCCTCGCTGGCGGCGTACTGCAGGGCGGCTTGGCCATCCTTCTGCAGCACGGCGGCGCAGGCCTCGGCGAATGCGCTGATCGGAAAGGTCTTGGGGGAAGGCAGGCCGCCCGCCAGGCTGATGATGCCGGGGCGCTCGGTGACCTTGAGGATCTCGCGGATCACCGAGGGGTTCATTTTCTCGGCGCGCTTGGCCAGTTTCCAGTTCATGTCGTTTCCTTTGGATGTGCGAGTTGTTGTGAGGCCGCGGTGGGGCGCGCCTGTGAGAGTTGCTTGCCGAGGACCACGGTGGCCACCACCGCCGCCGCGAAGCCGAGCGTGACCAGGTCGAGCGGTTCGCCGAGCAGGGGCACGGCGGCGAGGATCGAGAGAAAGGGCTGGAGCAGTTGGGTTTGGCTCACCCGCAACGCGCCGCCCATGGCGAGCCCGCGGTACCACGCGAAGAAGCCCATCCACATCGAGAACACGCCGACGTAGACGAAGCCGACCCAGGACGACGTGGCGATCGGCTGATCGGGCCACAGCAGCAAGGTGCCCGGCAGCGTGACCGGCAGCGCCAGTACGCAGACCCAGCAGATCACACGTTCCGCGCCGAGCTCGGGCGTGACCTGCGCGCCGTAGATGTAGCCTAGCGAGGCGGCGAAGACGGCGCCCACCAGCAGGAGGTCGCCCCAGGCGAAGCCGAAATGCTGGGTGCCGGCGCGCAACACCGAGAAGACGATCACCAGCGCGCTGCCTGCGAGCGCGCACAGCCAGAAGCCAAGCCGCGCACGCTGGTGCAGCACCCAGGCGGCGCAGGCGGCGGTCACCAGCGGCAGCAGTGCGGTCACCACCGCGGCGTGGCTGGCGTTGACGATGCGCAATGCGTACGCGAGCAGCAGCGGATAGCCGATCACGTTGCCCGCCACCGCCATGCCCAGCGGCTTCCATTGATGCCGGCGCGGCAGCGGCGGGCGCGTGACGAGCAGGAACACCGTCGACAGCAGGCCCGCCAACGCGGCGCGGCCGAGCGTGACGAACCAGGGCGAGAGCTGTGGCGCCTCTTGCGTGCCGGTGGCGAGGCGCGTCATCGGCAGCGTGACCGCGAAGAAGGCCACGCCCAGCACGCCCAGCCACATGCCGAGGGTTTCGTCCTTGATCTTCATACGCTCGCCATCCACCAGGCGGTGAGCACCAGCACGGCGGCCATCGCGCGGTTGAACCACAGCAGCCGCGCGCCCTGCGTCAGCCAGTTGCGCAGCAGTGCGCCCGCCATGGCGTAGGTGAAGTTGCTCGCGAAGGCATAGACCAGCATCACCGGCGCGACGATGGCGAAGCGCCGCAGCGCATCGGGCTGGCCTGCGATCCACCCGGCAACCAGCGTGAGCGCCAGCAGCCAAGCCTTGATGTTGACGAACTGCAGCAACACGCCCTGGCCGAAGCCGATTCGCAACTGCGCGCCATCGGCCTGCCCCAGCGAAGCGCTGCCGCTGAGCTTCCATGCGAGCCACAGCAGGTAGGCGACGCCGACCGCCTTGATGGCCCAGCGCAGCGAGGGCACGGCCACCACCAGCGCACCGATGCCGGCGGCGCTCAGCACGAGCAGCAGGGTCCACCCGACCGGCACCGCGAACACGAAACGCATCGCGCGCGGCAGCCCGCCATTGGCCGCGAGCGCGGTCGACAGCGTGGTGTTGGGCCCGGGCGAGAAGCTCATCGCCGTGGCCAACACCAGCAGCGCGGTGAATTCTTGCCAGTTCATGGCACAGACTCTAAACTGAGCACCATTACAGTACCAATACAGATTGTCGAACATGGGCCGAGCCTGTATTGGTCCAACGATCGACACAGAACAGACACGCAGATGCTGACACGAACCTCCACCCAGTCGCTGACCGAGCAGTTGGCCGGCCGTTTTGCCGAGCGCATCCGCACGCGGTTGCTGGCGCCGGGGGCCCGTCTGCCGTCGGTGCGCGAATGCGCGCGGCAGCAGGGCGTAAGCCCGCACACGGTGGTCGCGGCCTACGACCAACTGCTGGCGCAGGGGCTGGTGGAGGCGCGTCGCCAGCGCGGCTTCTTCGTCCGCGACGCGATCGCGGCGCAGGCTGGCCCGGCGTTGTCGACGGTGAGCCCGGTGGCGTCCTTGGCGCAACCGGTGGCGGCGGATGCGAGCACCCTGATCCGCGGCATGTTCCATCGGCCGAGCGACAAGCCGCAGCCCGGCATGGGTGTGTTTCCATCGGATTGGCTGGAATCGCCCTACGTCACCGCCGCCGTGCGGCGCGTGACCAGTTCGCGCGCATTGCAGGACTTCTCGCTGCAGTACGGCGAGCCGGCCGGCGACGGCGGCTTGCGACGCAGCCTGGCCACCAAGCTCGCGACCATCAACGTGCCGGCCGGCCCCGAGCAGATCGTGACCACGATCGGTGCCACGCAGGCGCTCGACATCGTCAGCCGCACGCTGCTGCGCCCCGGCGATCCGGTCATGGTGGAAGAGCCCGGCTGGGCCCTGGAATTCGCCCGCCTGGAGGCCTTGGGCATGCGCATCCTGCCGGTGCCGCGAAAGCCCGACGGCCCCGACCTCGACGTAATGGAGCGCTACTGCCAGGCCGGCGATGGCCACCGGCCCAAGCTCTTCGTCAGCGTGAGCGTGCTGCACAACCCGACCGGCTACAGCCTGACGCCGGGCAGCGCCCACCGCGTGCTGCAGTTGGCCAACCGGCACGACTTCCACATCGTCGAGGACGACACCTACAGCCACCTGGCGCCCGAACATGCGACCCGCCTCTGCGCGATGGACGGCTTGCAGCGCACGGTGTACGTGAGCGGCTTCGCCAAGATCCTGGCGCCGAACTGGCGCATTGGCTTCCTCGCCGCTTCGCCGGACTTGGTGGGCCGGCTCCTCGAGACCCGGCTGCTCGCGACGCTGACCACGCCTTCGTTGTTCGAACGCGCACTGGCCTGGGTCATCGACCAGGGGCAACTGCGCCGGCATGCGGAACGGGTACGGCTGCGCCTGGACGGCGCGCGGGGCCGCACGGTGAAGCTGGCACTGGCCTCGGGCTGCACGCTGGCGTCCGAGCCGGCAGGTCTGTTCGGCTGGGTGGACACCGGCGTCGACACCGACGCCCTGACGCAGCGCATGCTCGACGAAGGCTATCTGCTCGCGCCCGGCTCGTTGTTCCATGCGCGCCGGCCGCCCAGCACACTGATGCGGATCAACTTCGCGACGGCGCAGGATGCGACCTTCTGGAAGGTGTTCCAGCGGGTCAGGGCGCAGCTTTAGGCGGCACCTACAACAGCTTGTCCGGCGCCAGCGGCCCGAAGAGCTTGAGCAGAATGCGCAGGCCGACACTGGCATCGGGCTCGGTCGAGCTGTCATTCAAGCCGCTGCCGGGCGGCGCGCGCCACACCAGGCCGCCGTTGCCACGCTCGACGTGCCAGGCGCCGGCACGCATCACCGACTCGATCTTTCCGGCGGCCGAGCGGCTCAGTGCATCGCTGCGGATGAGCAATGCGATTTCGGTGTTCTGAAGTTGCGAGCGCTGGTCCAGATTCATCGAACCGATCACCAAGAGCCTGCCGTCCATCACGAGCACCTTGGAATGCAGCATCGAGCGGGACTCGCCGGTGCTGCCGCCCGCCGAGCCCAGCGCGCTGCGGAGTCCGGCCTGCTCGCTGCGCAACTCGTAGAGCGTCACGCCCATCTTCAGCAACTCGTCGCGGTGACGTGCATAGCCGACATGCGCGGCCGGCGCATCGTTGGAGGCCAGCGAGTTCGTCAGCACGCGGACCTTGACGCCGCGCGCAATCGCGCTCGCGAAGGCCTGCTTCATGTCCTGGCCTGGCACGAAGTAGGGCGAGATGATCAGCAGTTCGCTCTGTGCCTGGCCGATCAGATTGAGCAGCCCTTCCACGACGGTGTCGCCACTGGCTGCGGCATCGGCGGCGGACGCGAGGGAGTCTGGAGGCGCCGCCGGCGAGGGGCGCTGGCCCTGCTGCGTCACGACGAGGCCGGGTGCCTTGCCGGCGTCGGCGGCACCGGCGGGCGCGTCCGCCGGGATCTTGGCCGGCTTGTCGACGAGCACGGCCGCGGGGGCCCAGACGAATTCGGCGGTTCGCAGGTCCATCGATTTCTGGTCCCAGGTGCGGTCTCGCTGCTCTTGCGAAGGCGCTTCGAGCCCGCGCGGTCGGGGCTCACCATCGGGAGGGCGGGGGGCGTTGCTGGCGGCTTTTTGTTCGCCCTTGGAGTCCGCCTCGTCGCGCAGCGCGTCGAGTTCTTGGCGCGTCACCAGCGACTGGACCGGGTAGGCGCGCTCGTCGTTCCAATAGGCATCGAAGCTGCGGGACAAGTCCTGAACCACGGGCCCGGCGGCCAGCACGTCCATGTCGACGAAGTTGCCTGATGCGGCATTGTCGAAATAGGCATCGCCCAGGTTGCGTCCACCCGTGACCCCCATCACGTTGTCGGCGATGAAGAGCTTGTTGTGCATCCGCTGCTGCAATCGTCCGGCGTCGTCGACCGCGTTGACGAGGCGCGTGAAGCTCCAGCGGCGCGACCCCGGCAGCGGGTTGAACATCCGCATCTCGACGTTCGGTAAGAAGGCCATGCGCATCACCAGTGCATTGCGGCCCGTGGTGTTGAAATCGTCCAGCAGGATTCGTACGCGCACGCCGCGTTGCGCCGCGTCGCGCACGCCGAGCAGCAGCCGTTCGGTGCTGGCATCTGCGTGGATGGCGTAGTACTGCAGGTCCAGCGTTTTCTGCGCGCCTTCGACCAACGCCAGGCGGCTTCCATAAGCAGCCGGCGCGCCGTCCAACAACATGAAGCCCGATTCGGCGCGGGTAGAGGCGGCTCGCTGGCGCTGCTGAACGAGCGTGGCCAACGTTGTGCCGGCCGGCGACGAGAGGGCGGAGGAGACCGGTCGCTCCACGTTCTGAGGCAGCTCGGCGCAGGCCGACAACAGCAGGAAGGTCGTGCCCAGTACCGCAGCGCAGCGGCGCAGGGCTGTTGCCAAGGGATGAACGGCCGGGTTGGAATTCATGCAGCGCGCCGGAAGCCAGGAGGGCTTGTGTATAGCGCAGCCCCGGCCGGGCGCGCGTCGGACGAAGGCGCCGGTCGTTATCCCCGATGCGCCGTGTCGAGTGCCTCCCAGCGCTCCATCGCAGCCAGAAGTTCTTCGTCGATCTGTGCGTGGCGCTGCGCCAGTTCCGCGGCGCGCGCGGCTTCGGTTGCATAGATGGCGCCGCCGCCCTGTTCCAGGACCTTCGCGATGCGCTTCTGCTCTTCTTCGAGCTCGGTGATTCGCGTGGGCAGGGTGTCGAACTCGCGCTGCTCCTTGTAGCTGAGCTTTCTCGTCGAGCCGGGGCGCGGCGTGGCGGCGGCAGCGGGCGTGTGAGGCGCCGCCGGCGTGGGCGTGGGCGAGGGCTGAGACGCTGACGACGGGGCTGCTGCGGCCCGTTGGGCGGCGATCTCGCGAGCGCGTCGGGATTGGATCAGCCAGTCCTCCACGCTGCCTTCGTACTCGCGCCAGAGACCATCGCCTTCGAATGCAACGATGCTGGTGACCACGTTGTCGAGGAAGGTTCGGTCGTGGCTCACGACGAACACCGTGCCTTCGTAGCTCTGCAGAAGGTCTTCGAGCAGTTCCAGCGTGTCGATGTCCAGGTCGTTCGTCGGTTCGTCGAGCACCAGGACGTTGGCAGGTCTTGCGAACAGGCGGGCCAGCAACAGGCGGTTGCGCTCGCCGCCGCTGAGTGAGCGAACGGGTGATTGAGCGCGCGCCGGCGAGAACAGAAAGTCAGAGAGGTAGCTCTTGACGTGCTTGCGCTGATTGCCGATCTCGATCCACTCGCTGCCGGGGCTGATGAAGTCTTCCAGTGTGGCGTCGAGTTGCAGCGCGTCCCGCATCTGGTCGAAGTAGGCCACCTGGAGGTTGGTTCCGCGGCGGATCTTGCCGCTGTCGGGCTCGAGCTCGCCGAGGATCAGTTTCAGCAGCGTGGTCTTGCCAGCGCCGTTGGGCCCCAGCAGGCCGACCTTGTCGCCGCGCAGGATGGTGCCGCTGAAGTTGCGGATCACGGTCTTGTCGCCGAAGGACTTGGTCGCGCCTGTGAGCTCTGCCACGATCTTGCCGCTCGCCTGGCCGGACGCGATGTCCATGGAGACGCTGCCGAGCACCTCGCGGCGCGCAGCGCGGCGCGTGCGAAGCGCCTCGAGGCGGTTGATGCGACTTTGGCTGCGGGTGCGGCGAGCTTCCACGCCCTTGCGAATCCACACTTCTTCCTGGGCCAGCAGCCTGTCGGCCTTGGCGTTGATGATGGCTTCCTGGGCCAGCTGCTCTTCCTTCTGCGCGAGGTATTGCTCGAAGTTGCCCGGATAGGAAGCGAGCTTGCCGCGATCGAGCTCGACGATGCGGGTAGCGACGCGGTTCAGGAAGCTTCGGTCGTGCGTGATGACGACGACGCTGCCCTTGAAGTCGACCAACATCTGTTCGAGCCACTCGATCGAGTCCAGGTCGAGATGGTTGGTCGGCTCGTCGAGCAGGAGTACGTTGGGAGAAGCGACCAGCGCTTGTGCGAGTGCGACGCGCTTGCGGGTGCCGCCCGAGAGATTGCCGACTCGCGCCGTGCCGTCCAGGTGCAGGCGGTGCAGCGTTTCTTCGACGCGCTGTTCCCAGTTCCAGGCGTCGAGGGCTTCGATTTGCGACTGCAGCGCGTCGAGATCCAAGCCCGGCGCCCCTGACAGGTACTGATCCCGGAGCGCGACTGCTTCGGACAGGCCTGCGCTGGCTGCGGTGAACACGTCGGCGTTCATGTCGAGCTGCGGATCTTGCGCGACGTACGCCACTCGCAGGCTTTGCTGAAGCTGAAGCGTGCCGTCGTCGGGCTTCTCCAAGCCACCCAGAATCTTGAGCAGCGACGACTTGCCGGCACCGTTGCGGCCGATGAGGCCGATACGCTCAGCCTCCATAAGCGAGAAGTCCGCGTGATCGAGCAGTGGAACGTGGCCGAAGGCCAGCTGTGCGTCGAGGAATGTGATGAGTGCCATGTGTGGCGCGGATTATCGGAGGGGCTTAGATGACGCCGCCCTGCACTGGTGCTTGACGTCAGCGTCATCTTTGCAGTGGCGATCAAGAATGGGGAGGGGCCGGAAAAGTAGCCTATACTCGTGGGCTCTGCTTAAAACGACATGTTTGCAGCGCCTCGCAAGAGTGACGCAGAAAAAGTTGGATCAAGCAGGCCTTCAGTTTGGCGGGGTCATTAAAATCCGTGTCATAATCGAAGGCTCCGCTCAAGACGGCGGCTGATGTAGATTCTCTGGGATCTGCGTGGTTCGAGGTCTTGTGTGGGGTGGTTAGGGGGATGAGGTATGTCTGCGAGGGCTGCTTCAAAAAAACTTCAAAAAAGTTAGCTGGTTCTTCAAAA
>NZ_LYVO01000120.1 GCF_001984055.1 Variovorax sp. KK3 | reverse complement strand
GATCGCAGCGGGCGAGCAGGCGATGTGGAAGCGCCTATGCGATGCGCTCGGCGCGGACGATCTGCTGAACCTGCCGCCCTATGCGACCGAGGACGCGCGTTCGGTAAACCGCGTGGACCTCAACCAGGAACTGTCCGGCCGCACGCGCCAGCGCACCACCGCGGAATGGATGGCGATCTTCGAGCGGGGCAGCGTCGCAGCGGGCCCGATCAACCGGATGGACGACGTGTTCAACGATGCCCAGGTCCGGCACCTGGGGGTGGCGCAGCCCATGCACCACCCTGCACTCGGCCCGGTGAAAGTGGTCGGGCAGCCGTTCAAGTTGAGCCGCACGCCGTCGGAAGTGCGGCACCCGGTGTCCGATCGCGGTGCCAATACCGAAGAGATCCTGGAGACGATCGGCTATACCGGCGAAGACATCGCAGCGTTGCGAGAGGAAGGCGTGATCTGATCCCGGCCTAATTCACGACAGCAAAAAGCGGGGGCTTTTCGAAGCCCCCGCTTTGCATTGTGGCCGTCGTATCAGGCCCGGAAGGATCAGTCCGGCACCACGAGGATCGCATCGACTTCGACGTCGAAGCCGATGAAGTTGGACTGGGACAGCGTGCGCACCGGCGGGGGGCTGCCGACGTAGCCCTTGTAGATCGCGTCGAACGCAGGTGCATCGGCGGGATTCCTCAAGAACACCGAGACCTTCACCGCGTGCTTCAGCGACAAGCCAGCCGCATTCGCGGCCGCCTGGAGGTTGTCAAGTGCCATCTTCGCCTGCACGGCGAAGGGCGCATCGCCATGCCGGAGGTTGTCGCGATCGCGCGGCGTCTGTCCTGCCAGGAAGACGAAGCCGTTCGCACGGACCGCAACGCTGTAGGTGCCCGCCGGCGGCGGAGCGGCGTCACTTGTAAAGGCCTCGATGTCCATGCCCCGATCTCACTTCCTGTAGATGTCGATCATGCGCGCCAGGCGCTCGATGGCCTCGACCGCTGCCTCGTGATTCTGCGAGAAGTTGAGGCGGATGCTGTCGGTGGCCGACGGGCTGAACTCAGTGCCGGGCGTGACGGTCACGCCCGCCTGCACGCGCAGGAGCTGCACGAAGCTAAGCAGCGGAACCTTCAGCTCGGGCAGCCGCGGGAAGAAATAGCTGCCGGCCTCCGGCGCGCGGATCGCGACGCCCTCGACCGCGCTCAGCACGCGAAGGATGTCGTCGCGGATCTTCTGGTGCTTGACGATACGCTCCTGCATCCAGCCCTCCGGCTCGGCGAACCAAGTGCGCAGGACGGCCTGGCAGTAGCCGGGCGCG
Source organism: Variovorax sp. KK3 (assembly GCF_001984055.1). Lineage (GTDB taxonomy): Bacteria > Pseudomonadota > Gammaproteobacteria > Burkholderiales > Burkholderiaceae_C > Variovorax. The sequence goes on along the minus strand of NZ_LYVO01000120.1, from coordinate 13,117 downwards.
CGCAATGCCACGATGGCCTGGAGTTGCTCCATGCGTTCGATCAGGTGCGGCGCGCCGAAGGCCACGCCGAGCCGGAAGCCGCTCAGCGATTCGGTCTTGGAAGGGCCCATGATAGTCAGCACCTGGTTCGGCGCGATGTCGGCCGCTCGCAGGTGGGTGTACGTGTTGCCTGCGTAGAGCAAACGCGAGTAGAGCTGGTCGACAATCACCGTCGCGCCATGGCGCGTGGCCAGTTGCGCGATGCGCTCGATTTCATCGTTGGAGTAGACGACACCCGCCGGATTGTTCGGGTTGGAGAACAGGAAGGTCTTCACGCCGGCCTTGAAGGCGGTCTCCAGTTGATCCAGCTGAATCCCGGCCCGACCCTTGGCGTCGAGGTAATCGAGCGTCACCGGCACGACCTCGCCACCCATGAATTCCACCAGCTTGCGATTGGCGAAGTAGTCCGGGCGCACTATCGCCACCTTGTCGCCCGTCGCGACGGTGGCCGCGACCGCCAGGAACAGGGCGCACTGGGTGCCGGGCGTGATGAGGAGTTCCTGCTGGCCCGACACGCCCTTGCCTGTAAAGCGCGTCAGGCGCCTGGCCAATGTCTCGCGCAACTCGGCACCGCCACGGTATTCCGTGTAGGCCTGCTCGCCGCCGCGCTCGAAGCCACGCGTGAATTCCTTGAGCGACCCCGGAGTGGGCTCGAACGCATCGACGTTCACGTTGCCGTGCGAGAAATCCACCGGCGTACCGGGCAGGCGCTCGCCTAGCATGGCTGCTTGCGGGTCGCAGGACCCGCGACGCACCTCCTGGCCGGGCGCGTGGTCTGTGGAGAGACTGGAGAATCGTTGTTCGATCAGGGTCATGGAGGCTGCTCTGAAGTGACTGGAGTGGACCATTCTGTGGGCCGCGATGTATGTCGGCAAATGCTTTTATCCGGCCTGGCTATCCCGAAACGGAATGCCTCCGCCGACCGCTATCGGGGAGATCGCTAAGTCAGCCGGCGCACGGTGGCGAGCCCACGGCTCCTCGTGTTCTGTTTCCACAGCTGCGCCAGTTCCGACACTGCCGGGTTGCCGACCCGCGCCAGCGCCCGCCGGGCATGTTGCCCCGGCACATACAGTTCCGCGCTGGCACTCGCCAACCGCCGAACGAGCCGCTGCGCTGCAGAGCGCATTCGATCATGCGGAGCTAGGACGGTGACGTCCTCAGGTTTCCGGAGTTGCGCCGCTGTTGAGGAATTCGGCCGACTGCTTTCCGCGTCACAGCGAGCTGCGGTTGGCGCCGGTGCAGGCGCAGGGCGGCACCACGATCACCGCCGGCCGGGGCCGCCACTTGCGGCGCCGGCCAACGATGTGGAGCTGCAGCGCACGCGCGAATGGGTCCAGGACCTGCAGAAGAGGGTGCCGGCGCAGACCGCCCAGTCAGGCGTCGGGCTGCCGGCGATCGCGTTCGGGGCGATGGTGGGGCGATGGTGGGGCGATTCTCATCAGCCGAACCGCGGTAGGAGTTTGGGGCTACCAAGGTGTGCACAAGCGAGCGGAGGCTGCACGGCCGACTTGGCATGTAGCAATGCGCCCAGGCAAGCGCAGGCTGCTCAACCCGTTTATCGAGCCGGAGTTCGTGGCGGAGCAAGTAGAGCAGATGAAGGCCAGCATCAGAGCCAAGGTCGAGCACCCGTTCCGGGTGATCAAACAGCGCGGCAGGTTTGAACGCGACTATGTGACGGCGTCAGCGCGGCTCTTCCCTGGGCAGGCGAGAGAGGCCACAAGTTGTAAAGGACATGGCCACCAACGCTACCCTTAGGATTTCGATTTGCCTCGCCGTCGACGACGAATCCGAGGTCGCTCGACTTGCGGCGCCGATGTCGCAATTGTTCGTGAACGTTTTCGTGCCGAAATCGTTGCCTGGATTCGGGTCATCCGCTATATCGAGTGGGACTTGGCCAAGTAGAAGCCGCCCATGTACGTCATCTGCTTGCCACGACAGGCGGCGCAAAAGCTTCAGAGCCACCCCGTGCGAAGCCAATCTCGAACGCCGCATTGAGCCTTCCGGAGTTCGTGACAAGTGACCGGGCTCCCACGGAAGCCTTTGCCTCTTCCCCTACGCTGCGAGCCGCAAGCGCATAGAGGCTCACACGACGGCGGCTTCTACAGCAACGACCTCGTGTACGTTGCCGAAGCCCGCAGCGGTGCTATCGAACGCCGTTGAGGCGCATGCAGGATGCGGGCGTCTGCGTTTGATGGGCGCGACTGCTATGGCCTGTCGAGCTTTGTCATCGACGCTATGACGAGAACGGGAGTCGGACCGCTTCTCACGACCGGATTCTCTATTGTGGTGACTGATACCACGTCGAGGGCACCAATCCTTTGCCACGCCATTCTTCGACGAGGTGGACATTCTCGAGTTGTCCCCAAACCTCTTCGTCGGCGTGGTCCAGAACAATAATCTGCATTCGCCCATCTGTACGGCCAATTACATGATTAAAAAGTGAAAAAACCTTCCGTACAGCGACGATGTCTTCATGCTTCCACTTCGGATCGGACTCACTTGCAGCCACAGCTGCCGTTCGCCTGGCAGGAAAATAGACTTGGCTGGGCTGATCGTAGATTAGCAACGCCGGCACTGGATGATGTGGCATCCTGAGGAAGTATCCCTGTAGCGCCAACGTTAAGGCAACGTGATATGCAAGCCAATTGGCTCCGCTGCCAATCTCCCAGAGATAGTCGTCTCGCGTTCCACGAATCACCTTGACTGTAAGGTCTTGAATGATCAGACGGATCGGCGCATCTGGCCACTCCCCGTCGAGTTGAGGAATAAGTCGACTAGAGATGTCTTGAACCGAACCTAGGGCATTCTCCAGCCTACGACTGATCTCGTGCTCGGAAACGAATGCTGCAAGGCGCGAGACTTGCGCCTTCAAATCCGCAATTTCACCACTGAGGCCTGAAGATGTGTCGGCGGCTTCGTACAACCGAAGTGCTTCCTGAAGCCGGCCGAGGAACCGCGAGACTTCCTCACCACGAGTTGTGACCTTCCGTGCCTCTTCCGACTTTCCCTCGAGCGTGCGAATCTCTTGCCGCACGCCAGCGAGTTCACCCAGCACACCATCAGTAGCTTCGCGTTGGCGAAGCGTTTCTCGGCCCAAGGACTCGGCGACGTTAGGATGGGAGCGCAAGCGCAATTCGATTCCCTCGAGCGTCTCGCAGAGCTGATCTATCCTCGCCCGGCCAGCTTCGCTGGGTTCAAGAACGGCCGCGGGCTGTGCGGTCGATAGATCGCGAATCCACGTAGACAAGCCCAACCGCGCACGCTGAATGCGCAGGCCATCGCCATAGGTATCACTGCTCTCATCGAGCCTTCGCAACTCGTGCAACCTTTGTCGCGAATGGCTAAGATCGATCCCGAGTTGGGATTCAGCTGCCCGCAGTACCGCAAGCCTGGACATGATGACATCCATCGACGCCAAAGAGGGCGTCGCAGAACGAAAGTCGCTCCGCAACGCAGCGCGCAGCAGGTCGACTGTGGAAGGCCAGTCAAGGGGAACGGTTGTATCCGAGGGCAGCAGCCCGTATTCAATGGCAAGGCGCACCCAAGCAAAGCCCTCTCGCTGCCATGTCGCCCCTGAGTCTTGTCGCGCCCTCAGTTCACTCTCTTTGCGCCGGAGAATGCGTTGGATGCGGTCGAGCTCATGGCGTGCCTGCAGTAGCTCTGGGCTCACTACGCCAAGGACGTACGGGAAGATAGTCTTCAGCTTCTCACGGTGCTCTGTCGTGTCGGCTTTGAAGAACATCACGTCTGGGTTAGCGACGACGTTCTGCGGCTGGAACAAAAACGCCATCAAATCGCGAAAACTCGGACGAAACTTGAAACGATCCTCGGTGCCGGGCTCGAATTGGAGGTTGGACAGTCCGGCCAAACGATTGAGGACTGCCTTTACGTACTCTACGTTTTGATTCTTGCTTTGGATCTCGGAAGGGGGGTCAATCTCCGGTGCTTCCAGGAAGAACATTTCACCGGAACTCTTCAGCTCGCCAGGCTCCCGACGGGCAAGCAGTTTTTGCCCTTCGACGGTGTCGATGAGCACGCCGAACCAAGAACAGTTCTCCCGTATCACTCCGACTGGAATCGCGCATCTTTCGGACCCCAGACAGTAGTCAATGATCGGGATGACCGATGACTTGCCTGTCTTCGACGCCCCGCTGATGACATTGACCATGCCTGGCTCGAACTTCACGATGCGAGGCTCGCCGCCGCGTCGAGGCCAAAGGATGAGCTGTCGTAGTTGAAAGTACATCAGAATTCCACTCTCAATGTGTGCGCAACTTGCTGGTCGGAGAGACCCGCGAACCAGTACCCAATTCTTTCGCACGCCGGTGCTATGCGTCGAATGCGCTCAGGTACTTCAGGGACGCGCATGTCGTCATAAGGCTCGACCGCCAACATCGTCGCAGTCCTTGGGTCAATACGAATGAGGCCAGACTGCTCAGCCCGAACGAGCGAGTCGAGGGTTAACCGGCGTAGGGACAAGGCGCGGCCGTGGACTGCGAGCAGGTTCTCCCGCATTTCGCCGAGCTTGCCTGCAAACAGGTGCAGTCCAGAGGCCTTCTGAGTACTCAAGACCAAGACCAGGGTTGGTGCATGAAGAATCAACGGCAAGACGAGAAACGCGCTTGGAAGCGTCGCCGTCCGCCCGTCGCGATCTTGAAATCCCAACCCAAACTTCCACAGCGCGTAAGCTCCTAGTGCCTCGTTCTGGACGATGGCCGCCTCGCTCAGATGCCCCGGCTGGCCACCTGTGGTCACTGTTCGTCCTCCTTGTCCAGCAGCATCGTGTGGTTCGAATGCCAGCCGAGCTTTCGTCTGTCGGCCAAGTCGTTGAACCCGCCGTGTGTGAAATGACCCGGCAGGGCGCGGCTGTCGAGAGGTACGTCAAGAGTTGAGCAGCGGTTGTACACAGTACGTCCTTGCACGATCTCGGTCTTGTGTGAGTGGAGGTCTTTCACTTCGCTCTGGATAGCGGCGTGTCGGCGTACAAGCGAATCTTCCCAATCATCGAAGCTTCCATCGAAGACCAGACCTTGGTCGGCCCATTTCGCCTTGTCGCCGGAAGTTCGCATGAAGTCGCTGGCGGCGCGCAGCTGCTGCTCCTCGGTGGCCTGAATCAATTGCAACTGGCGAATGAATACAGGGCGGCTGGCAAGGACTGACTTTGCGTCAGCCGGCGTTGGAGGCACGGAAAAAGTGGGTAGATAGCCAGGCAAGTTGTTTCTCTGAACAAAAGCGTGGAAGTTCTTTCGGAACTCTGCAACGCTGATCAGGGCAGGCATGCCCTTGCGGATGCGTTGGTCAGCCCAGTCCTTCGCGATTCCGATCGCCGACTGGCAGATGACATCAATGGAGGCCGTTGGGACGGCAGGGGTCAGGAGTGCGCGCAAGGGTTCAATCGGGTCATTGTCAACGCTGACTGCTGAGAATCGCGAGATGACCGCGTAGCGATGAGCCTCGGATGCATCCAAGAACTTCTCTACGTACGCAATGCATTTCGGCGGCTGGGGGCGCGCTTTCAGCTTCTTCTCGATTTGCTTGACAAACGCGTGGATCGCTTGCTGATCGGCTGCCTCGTGCATGGCCGAGCTAAGCTTGCCGGCCCGCTGAGGTGTCACGTAGAGCTGAAATGAAGTCTTGGCGGCATCGATCTCGGTCGACGCGAGCAGGGCGAGCCAATTCGCCAATGTCTTCCAAAGATCTTCGGACCAATCCGACAAGGCATTGTGGGATAGAGCACTCTTGCATTGCTCCAAGAGCACGTTCCCGTCCGCAAAATGGACGGCGACGTCATCCAGCACCTCGAGTGACACACTGGAATCCAATGGGCTGCTGAGCAGGTGATAGCACAGCCGAACAGGCTGCAAAGCAAACCCGAGATATGGCCCGGGCGCACTGTGCTTTACCAGGCCAGTCATACCTGCAGTTCCAGATTCGCGCGCCCAGCGGCGACCACCCATCGGCAATTCGTAGGATCCATTTGGTTCCGGCGCCTGGCGGCACGCAGGCTAATATGTCTTGTTACGTATAGCGTAACAGTAATGATTGAGGAAGGATCGGGGCTGACATTCGTTCTCCTCCGCGGCGGGTATCTGACCGGCCCGCTGCCGCCGTAGCTCGAGCGTCGATGAGGCCCGGGGCCGCGCCTCGCGGTGTCCGCCCCGAGTCGTGCGCACAAAGTTGGCGCGCTCCCTGCGCAAGCTAACGGGCTCTCGGCCGCCCTTGCTGACTTGGCCGTGGCAAGTGGTTCCAGCGGAGCGTGGGAAGGGGGGCTGGCGAAGGGCAGGATCGGGCCAGTTGCGGGAGGATGCCGGCCCCGCCCGTAACAAGCGGCCCGGCACCTCGAGTGCACCAATTCCGAGGAGCCGAGCGTGGCAAATGCATTGAGCGGCCATGGGGTCCTGTTGCAGTGTTTGCCTTCGTCCGCTCAGAGCGGCCTTTATGAGCGGGCTGCTTCAAATGCAGGGGGTTGAAGAGCTGTGTCGATCAGAAGTTGTGGGTTCGACGGCTTGGTGAACGCCCTGGCCTCCTAGAGCCTGTTTGGGTCTGCGCGATGCGGGAGGTTTTGCTTGACTTGGGTGTTACCTAGTACATTCTTCACGGTTGGGCCAAATATTTGGCAGAGAAGACCTGTTGGCGCAAGGTTAGACTGCTTCGCGGATTCCTGCGCGACGTAGGTGTCATGCGGCATCGCTTCCTTGCCCCTTGGATCCTCGATGGCTAAGGGGCATGGTGCATGTAGACGCGGGCGTTCGCTGGCGATCTGTAGGCCACTATGTAGTCGCGACGATCATAACGACCTGAATAACAGGCCAATCCTAAGAGTCAAGCGGAGGAGAGCGATGAGTTTGTCTACTGCCATCACTGCAAGCCTGAAGAAGTGGGCATTGGATCCCGCGTTTGAGGTTGAACTGCTGACGAAGGACAGAACCAAAGCCAAGAATCGGAACGAAGGCGAGTGGTGGGATTACAAGGAAATGCTCGACATCAGCAAGGACACTGATGTTTCCAAGCTCGCTCGCCACGTTCTGGCCTTCCACAACGCAAAGGGTGGTGCGATCTGCATCGGGATCGACAACAAGTACGTTGTCAAAGGTGTTCTCGCAGCAGATGCGGTCGACACGAAGCGCGTGAATGACAAGCTTCGAGGCTTTGTGGGACCACGGGTAAAAGTCTTTCAGGAGACCATTGAACTCGCGAACGGACGAGTGATTTGGATCATCTTCGTGGCTGGAGCTGCTGCGGGCCAGCTTCCTGTTGCGGCGCAGAAGGATGCGCCTGTCGACCAAAAAACTGGCAAGAGCGCATACAAGAAGAACACCTTCTTCCTTCGGGTAGGCGATGAATCCAAGACTTGTCAAGATCCGATCGACATCTACTCCCTTTTCACCAACGTCGATGCGTCGCAACAGGAGGCGTATGCCCTTGAAGTCGATGAGCCATATTTCAGGCTGCTGGCACCTCACTGTGAGCAATTCATCGGGCGGCAAAAAGTCCTAGACAAGGTGCGAGAGGCCCTACAACTTCGGCATCCCGTCGTCTCACTCGACGGTTTGGGCGGCGTCGGAAAATCGGCCGTAGCCATTGAACTTTCGAAGCAGTTCTACGACGGCAGAGACTACGAGTTTCTTATCTCGCTGTCAGCCAAAAGCCGCGTCTGGCAGGGCAGCGTCGTGTCGCGGGTCGCTGGTTTCTCCGGATTCTCCGAATTTCTCGCGTCCATCGCCCACAGTTTGGCCCTGCCACCGAAAGCGACGATAGATGAGACCAAGGCGGAGATTCTCGAAGCGATGAAAGGGGTGCGGGGTCTGCTGCTCATCGACAACATCGAAGATGTTGAAGACGAGCAGATCATTTCCTTCCTGTATCGCGAGGTGCCTGACCCGGTCAAGATCCTGGTCACGAGTCGCATTAGTCGCGACATGGGCGCGCTCTCGGTGCCTATTCCGGAGATGGATGACGAAGAGGCTACCGCCCTTTTTGAGGTCGAGCTCAAGCGTCAGGGATATGCGCGAAAGCAGACTGACAGCGGTGCGATTCGGTCGATCATCGCGTCGACTGGAGGGATCCCGTTGGCGTTGAAATGGAGCGCGTCAATCGCCGCGAAAGGTGGCTCGCTCAAGACGGCTGAGGAGGTATTCAAAGGTGCGCCGATCCTCAAGCGCGAGTTCCTAGATTTCTGCTTCACCACGATGTTCGACGGGCTCGAGGAGAACCCGCGCAATGTAGCCCTCCTGTACCCATACCTGGGCAACAGCTGGACGCTTCCGATCTTGTCAATCGCGCTTGACATTCCTGAAGACGAGGTCTTGAGAGCGCTGGCAGAGCTTGAGAATCGCGGCGTCGTGTTCTCAAAGCGCGCCCAAGCCGAAGACATGCCAGGACTGTTGCCTCTAACAAAGGAATTTCTTGCGATCAAGGTCAGGCAGAGCGGCAAGCTGGAAGAGGCTGTAGACGCGAGATTGGCAGACGCGCTTGGGCAGGCGAACCCATTGGTTGCTACGTTGGATACGCAGAAGCGGCTCGAAGTGCTCACCAGCGCCATCGACCGGAAGATTTCCGAGCGGAACTTGGAAGCAGCCGACAAGTTGGCGAAGTTCATGGTCACACTTGTGAGCGGCTCGGAGAATAAGAGGGCGCAGTTCTTCACCGGGCAGATCCTGTTTCTCAGGGACCAGGCCGAGACTGGCAAAGAGATGATGCAAACGGTGCTCAGAGATATGAATGACTCTCCCGAGAAGGCCGCACTCGATTTGACATTTGGACAGCTGTTACTTGATGCCACCAGGAAGCAGGATCGCCTCGAAGGGGCACTTCATTTGGTAAGAACGGCGGCCAAAGGGTCGGAGGTGAGTCCGCAGGCCCTTGGAAAAGCCGCAGAGATGCTCATGCGCCAGGGAGACACCGCCAGCGTCCGCTTGCTGTTGACGGTTCAGCACAAGGCAGCAGCAGCGGCGGCGATCGCAAAGGCCTTCGACAAGTCAAATCTGCCACAGAACCCACAGCTGCAGTTCGAAATTGGTCCTCAGTTGACGCTGCTTTTTGAGGAGGCTGTGCGGGCAAAGGCCACTGAGCTGACCTCCACGGAACGGCAGCGATTTGCGATCTTCGCGCAGAACTTGGCAAAGCTGTTCTAGAAGGCTGCGCGCCCAGAGCGGATGACTTTTCAGGCGACCTAGCCGGACGGCGCATGCCGCGCCCAAACCGGAGCAGACGACCAAGGCGCTCGCTTCGCCAGGCTATTGGCGGGCTCGCGAGAAAGAACGATCAATGGAGAGAGAAATGGAAGCAATGGCCTTGCGCTGCGCCGGATGCGGAGCGAATTTAGAAGTCGATTCAGACGTGGACAGCCTCACATGCGGCTACTGCAAGACGCCGCAGGAAGTGGTTCGCCGCGGCGGTGCGATTGCGCTCAAGAAGGTCGGGGACGCCATCGCGCGAGTGCAGCGGGGCACCGACAAGACCGCAGCGGAGCTCGCCATCCCGCGTCTCGAACGTGAACTCGCCGAGCGCGAAGCCACGCGTCAGCGCCAACTGAATGAGCCAGCGCGGCCGCCGGCGCGTAGGCGTCTGTCCAACGCCGTCATCTGGATGGCCATCGGCGTCCCAGTCCTGCTCTTCGTAATGGTTGGGATGAGCGCCGAAGGGCACGTCACGGGCTTTTTCATCCATGCGGTCTGGGCCTTATGGTGGACCTGCATCTTCGGGACCATCCTGGGGTACCTATTCTTGCGATTTGTGAGGAGCAGGGACCGAACCAAGGCCAAGCATCTGAGGGATGACGAGATCAACGCGGAGTTTGAGCAGGAGACCCGTAAGCTGCGCCAGCAGCTCGCCCGGGCTCGCGAGATCGTCAGCGAGCACTGAGCCTCTTCATGCCACCACCCGAGGTGTATCCAACGGCGGACTAATGTCGGCTGCGCGGGCGTACGCCTTGAGCTCGTCAGCCTCTGCTGCGGAAGCACCACGCTTCTCCGCGATGGCAACGACCTCTCGAACGATCCATGCCCTCAGCATTCGGTCATCTAGTCGGTCGATCAACTCGTCGACCAGAGCAAGGCACTCCTCTGCGCTCATCGTCTCGACGTTCGAATCCAACGTGGCGACGGTGACGGTCTCGCCGAGGGTATCAAAGTGCCAAGCAAAATTGGCTTCCACCCCGGCTGGTGGCGCTGTAAAGCGAGGCCCTCCAATGGTTCGAAGGTAGTGCACTTTTGCAGCCTCAATCAAACCCCAGGCAGTGCGAGCGAGACGAGATGAGAAGTAGGGGTCAGGCCAGCCGCATAGATAAGCCGGGACAGTTGGTGCGTGCGGATGCTTTGGATCATCCCTTCGAAGATCACCGGCCTCATAGGATGAAACGTGCTTTTGTCAACCGAGGAGGCGCCCGCTATCGCCTCGAGGTCAGGCCCACCTTGGCTTGTTCTCGTACTGCGAGGCAAACTGGCGCCAGCGTCGGTTGTCGATGAGCGACGAGTGGTCCACCGTAAATGAGGCGTCTTGGCGTTGGGCCTCGATGGTGGCGCGAACCGACTCGAAAACAGGCGTCGGCATCCAGGGGTTTAGGCTAACGCGCTCAATAATGTTGAGATCGATCTGGACCTGCTTCAGATGTTCTTCGGCGGCCTTGTTCTGGTAAACGGCCCGATACTCGCCCTCGTCACCGAAGCCAAAGCGCTTCAGAAATGGCAGCGTCTCGATGAGGTGGTCCTCGGCGACGAGTTCGCCCAGCTTCAGATACTTGACCTTTTCGACCTTCACGTCGGCAGCTTCCATAGCGTGTTTGAACTCGTCCCGTCGAAAGTGGATACAGACGCCGTTGCTTTTGTCGGTGAAGACCTTCCAATGGTGATAGGTCTCGCCGCGGCTTGTCAGGCACAGGGCCAGCAGCGTCTTTAGCTTCAGACGGTTCGCGTAGGTCTCCATCATGAGTCGATCATTCCGGTCGTCCCATGTGTCTGGCCGCAGCAGCGTGATGGACTTGCGATGGAGCATGTCCAGCAGCGACGCCAGGTCGGTATAGCGGCGGAAAACCTTGGTTGATTCGGTCATGGCGCGGTCCTAATGCGTTGTGGCCTCAATTGCGTTCATCAGCTCGGCTACTGGCCGAGCATTGGCGCGACGTGCTGTGACGTGTCCTTTCCGTCGGCCCTCGGTCGCCGGCACCGCTGTCGGCGGAGCGCTCGTGGAACCAGTCGGCACCTGCTCCTTGGTGACGGCGTGTACATCTTGTTCGTCTACAACGGCGCCTTCACGCGACGCCGTTGTCAATGCCGCGCGGTGGAATGGGGCTGAATCCATATGCCTTTCAGTTGGGCGAAAGCGGCACGTCGTCATAGAACTGCTGGGAGGGAAGGCTGGTGGCGAAGTTCGCTCGTAATTGGGCGACCACCCGACTTCGGTGGCGCCCGTTCGATGTCGCAATGGCGGGTACAGCCCCAATCCGGGTAGGGTGGTCTTCAGCCAATCAGACGGTCGATCTCGCGAAGCTGTCAAGGCATACAAAGAAGACGGTGTCAACTGATCCTCTCGAGCGCACGGATCCGCGGTGCAGAGACACGTCCACGCCCTTGCTCGAGCGGGTGGCATTAGATTAGCGAAGCCGAGCAAACGCTCAAGGCTTCAATTTCTCGGCGGCCAGCATGCCGACAAGAGAAAATAGTGCCGAAAGAATGAGCGACAGAGTCCATAGCAATGCTGCCAACACCCAGAAACGCAGATCGCTTTCCGTGAGGGTCGAACGTCGGACTGCGATATAAAGACCCGTGCAGACGGTACAAATGACCACGAACCAAACGACTTGCGTTCGCCCTCCTAGCCGCTTAGTCAGGGCGTCCTTCCCGTGTAGACCGTAAGCCGCCGTCATTAGACCAGCGCCGATCACTGTCCCAAGCGCAGCTGCGGGTTTCAAGGTTGGCTCGACGTCTAGCGGCGCAAGCCACGTGGCAAGCCCGGTCGCGAGCGTGATGACGAGGTCCCAGAATGCCTTCATGTCACTCGGTAGCGTCCGGCGCCGAATAGCTGAATCCAGCGCTGAGTGCCTTCATTTCAGTCATCACGACGGGCAGGTCCGACCAACTCACGGGCGTTCCCGCTGAACGTTGCGCGGCCCAGACTATTTGCAGCTTGCTCGGGGAGACAAGTTTCACGAGATATTCAGCAGGTCCCCCCAAGAATTGGAGGAACTTCTCACGCTGCGGACCCGACTGAATCTCCTCCGCGAACGCGCCTCGGGTATCGATGCGACCGCCCAGTGCCGCCTGTCCTTGCGATACAAGCTGCGCCGAAATGTCAGTCCGCGCTGCAGGACTCAAGCTGGGGAGCGCCATGTAAAACACTGCATCTGACTTCGAACTCTCCACAACGTGCTGAACTCGCCTGCCAGAAAAATAGGTCGTGATACTCACTTCCGTGCCGTTGGCTGCGGGTCCCGATGAAGCGGGTCTCATAGACAACTTGCTCGCGACCCAGTCGAAGATTTCGTCGGTTTTGTTCCGTGCGCGACGAAATGTAGTTGCGGCGAAGGGCATTTTCTGCGTGGTCAACAAGACGTTCGATTTGTCGTCCGTCTCCGTCGACATAACGCCTTCGCGAGTAAGCACCTTGCAGGTGTTCGCAGGTGCGGGGCCACCACCTTCGGTAAAGAAGGCCGCCTCGGGCCAATCGAAGACCAGGGTTCTACCTGGTTCTGTGCTGAAGTTGCACACTGCGTTCTCCAGCGTGTAAGCGGGGGCCTTTGGGCCGCCTCGCGTTCGTTTCGAAGTCGCAATAGCGTCGAAACCCTTGCCTCGGAGGCGTGCAGTGGTGAATTCGTTCGGATCTTGAGGTGTTGCGGACGACTTCGCCTGTTCGGCTGCTGTGGCGGTGCCGCACAAGCTGGCGAAAGCCATTGCTATAAGCATTTCAACGCAAATAGTTTTCTTCATGTTTGAGCCCCTCGCGAGCGCATTTGTCCACGTCTGTGGCCGCCAGTCAAGCAAAAAGCGCCACTCGCGTTGATGCGGAGGCGCTCCTGTCGAAGCTGTTTGCTAGGGAAGGTCTGCAAAACAGGCCCGAGCCTTGCTTGATCTGACCCCATGAT
>NZ_LYVO01000119.1 GCF_001984055.1 Variovorax sp. KK3 | reverse complement strand
CCGCAACCCGCCGCGGCCCCGCCACGCCGCGACTTCAGCGTGACGGCGCACGAGCCGCTGGTCGGTGCCGCCGCGGCGCCGCGTGCCGGCGTCGAGGTCGGAAGCCTTCAGCGGGGCAGCGACTACGTGTTGCGGCTCGGTGTGTCATTGGCCGGCAAGAAGAGCCTCTTGAGCGGCAACGTGTCGGTAGGCGACGTGCCGCCGCAGGGCATGCAGACGCGCTGGTTCGTGACGGCGGCGGATGTCGAATTCCTGCCTGCGCTGTCGAGCTGCAAGGTCGAGAAGAAGGGCCGCTTCTGGCTGGCCAGCTTCGACTTGAAGGTGCCGGGCGAGGGCGAAAGCCAGGTCGAGGAACTGGGCATCCGCACGGGGGCCGCGCTGGGCACGGTCAAGGTCGACATCTACGCCGCGCGCGGCAACGGCGTGTTGGACCTTTACCGGCAGCTCACGGTCGATCTGGCCGAGCCGGCGAAGGTGCAGGACGACATCTGCACGGCGGCAGGCCACACCTTGCTCCACACGACCCACGAATGGACCACGCCACCCGTGCATGCGCAGGTGATCGTCTGGAAGGGCAGTGCGCACATCACGATGCTGCGCGGCGCCGAGGTCAAGGACTACAGCGACACCATCGACTGGCCAGTCACGGTGGCGCAGCTCGCGAACCCGATCGACACGGTTCGCGCCAAACTCGACTTGCTGCGAGAGAACTGGAGCGCGTACTTCAACGCGATCGACGTCGACGACATGAAGCAGCGCTTGCCTTCGCACGCGGGCGTGCTGGACGACGGGGGCGGCAACGGCTGGCAACTGCCGGAGCTCGCCGACGCGGCCCATCGCGACGCGTACGACGACGTTCTTCGAAGCAAGGAGATGCGTGCGTTCGCGCAAGCGGGCTACCGGCTGTACAACACGTGCTTCCCCGAAGGGACTGCGCTGCGGACCATGCTGGACGAACTGCCGGCCGGCAGCCGGGTCGACTTTCAGTGGACCGAGAAGTCCGGCGCCGGCATGGTGCCGCACGTGCCCTGGGCGCTGATGTACGGAAAGCTGGTCGACGTGACCGGCAAGGAGCCGGTCGATCCCGAGGCCTTCTTCGGGCTGCGGCTGCGCGTGGGCAGCCAGGCATGGTCGGGGCGCAATCCCTCGCGGGCGCTGGTGGGTGCCAAGCCCGCGCAGTCGATGAACATTCTCTACTGGGGCGACAAGCCCAAGGACGAGGTCGGGATCGAGGCGCGGTGGCAGTCGCAGGAGTTCGCCGGCTGGGGCCAGAAGGTGCTGCCGGATGCCGCGCAGGCCGATCGCAAGGGGCAGGTGGTATCGGCCATCGACGAGCCGGTGCCGGCGCCGGTCGGCGTGATCTATCTCTTCTGCCACTATGGCGCGCAGAACGACAACGACGTCAGCCTGCGCTTCGGCGATTCGGCGCAGCCGGCCGACGTGCTGTCGCAGGACGAGCTGTCCGCGCGGAAGCTGCTCGACACGCCGCTGCTCTTCGCCAATGCCTGTGGCACGGCGGAGGCCGATCCGTTCACGGCCGGCGTGCTCGAAAGCATCTTCTTCGACCGCGGCGTGCGCGCCTTCGTCGGCACCGAGACACGGGTGCCGGTGCAACTGGCGAGCCGCTTCGCCTGGCTCTTCTTCCAGTTCTTCTACCGCCGCTTCGACGCCAAGCCGATGTCGGCCGGCGAGGCGCTGGTGCAGGCGCGGATGTTCCTGTGGACGCAGTACCGCAACATGGGCGGGCTGTTCTACAGCCTCGTCAACCAGTACGACCTGTACTTCGCCTCGCACGAGGAAGTGGTCGCGCTCAGGCAATGAGGGCAGCGATGGCGATCTCAACTTCCACGTCGGAGATGAAATGAACGACGAATTGCAGACCTTCCTCCTGGCCGACGGCGACGCGCGCGACGAGTTGTTGCGCCAGCAGCCCGCCATCGAGAAAGCGGTCGAGTCCTGGATGGGCGCAGCGGCCTACGCCGAGCTGCGCGCCCATGCGGGCCTGCACGCCGTGGCCGACCTCGCGGCCGGAATGCCCAAGAACGTGATCTTCGCCCCAGGCGTGATGGGCAGCACCCTGCACAGCAAGGGCCTGGGCGGCGTCTGGTGGCTCGACATGATGTTCGCCCGCGACAAGCTCAATGGCCTGGCGCTGGCGCCGGGGGGCACGAACGATGCCGACGCGGACGCCGACATCCGCGCCAGCGGCATCGACGTGCAGTACGTGAGCCTGCGCCGCGCCATCGCCGCATCGGCCAGTTTCGGCGGCAGCCAGGAGTTTCCGTATGACTGGCGGAAGTCCTTCGCGCACTCGGCGGCGGCGCTGCGCGATGCGGTACTCGATTGCCACAAGCAAACCGGAAAAAAGGTGCACCTGGTCGCCCACAGCATGGGCGGGCTCATGGTTCGCAGCGCGCTGATGCTGCACGGCGACGAGCTCTGGCCCAAGATCGAAAAGGTGGTCTTCGTCGGCACGCCGCACTACGGGTCGCCATCGATCGCGGGCTACCTCAAGAACCACCTGTGGGGCTTCGAGGCGCTGGCGGTGGTCGGCATGTTCCTGAGCCGCGAGACCTTTCGCAGTTTGCCCGGCGTGCTGAGCCTGCTGCCCGCACCGGTCGGCGTCTATCCGGGCACGCGGGGCGAAGGCGTGAAGCCCGAAGACCATCCCTGTGCCAACTTCGACATGTACGACGCGACGGCGTGGAAACTTGACCTGGATGCCAAGCAGACATCGCAGCTTCAGTCGGTGCTCGACGAGGCCGCGCAGTTTCACCGTGACTTGTACCGGTGGCACAACGACGAGCTGTTGCAGACCCACAAGGAACGCATGCTGATGATCGCCGGCGTCGGCCAGGAGGGCCTGTTCCGCATGGAGTTCGACGAGCAGTTCTGGGGCCTGTGGGAGCGCACCCGCAAGCACTGCAAGCGCGTGCCCGGCAGCCTCGACTACGACGGCGACGGCCGCGTGCCTCTGGCTTCTGCCCAGCTCGAAGACGTGACGATCCGCTACGTCAACGGCGTGCATGGCGGCCTGACCGGCATCCCGGCCGTGCAGGCCGACGTGCTGGCCTGGCTGGAGGGCGGCAAGCTCAAGCTGCCGACCACTCCCAAGGGCGCACTCGGCGCGCACCTGTCGGCAGCCGACACGACCAGCCAGACGCCGGTGCTGGACGGCAGCGCGCAGGCCGGGTTGTTCCGCGACCTGCCCGACTACGAGCACCCGACGCCGCAGTTCAGGGCCGACATCGAGAAGCGGCTGGCGGCGGGCGCGATGCCGGAGGTGAACCTGGCGCGCTTGCTTTAGCGATGATGCTTGCGAGCTAGCCGCGCAGCAGCCGCGGCATCCCGCGCGAACCGGACCCCACGCCGCTTGCCGCGCCTGTCGGGAACAAGCTGCGCTCCAGGCGCTGCGGCTCGATGCCGAAGCTCTCGCCAGCCGCCGCGGCGATCACGGCGTCCAGCCGCATCGTGGGTCGCAGATCGCGCGCTTCGTGCAGGTCGGATGTGCGCAGGCCCGGCCAGTCGGCCAGCACGCGGCCGCCCTGCACGGCACCGCCCATCAACATGGCGAGCGCGCCGGTGCCGTGGTCGGTGCCGCCGGTGCCGTTGGCTGCCGCGGTGCGGCCGAACTCGGTGGCGACCAGCACGACGGTCTGTTGCCAAGCGGAACCCAGCGTCTCGCGCAAGGCCGCGATCAGCGCATCGAGGTTGCGCAACTGCGCAGAGAGCCTGGCGTTCTGCGCGCTGTGCGTGTCCCAGCCGCCGGTCTCGATCATCGCGATGCGCGGGCCATCGGCGCGAACGAGGAAGCTGCCGGCGAGCCGCCCCAGTGCCGCGCCGTCCTGGCGCTGCGCGGCGGCGCCTTTCATGCGGACGTCGGCGCCGTCCATCGCGATGCCGCGGGTGTCCATGGCCGAGGTCCACAGCGCATGCAATTGGGCGTCGCGCTCGTAGAGCTGCGCCACGCGCAGCATCAGGTCGTCGCTGGCCTGGGGCAGGGCGGAAGGCGCGTAGGAGGCCACGTCGACCTTGCCGCGCAACGCCATCGGCACGGTGGGGGCGAAGGCGATCGCCTCGTCGCGGCGGTGGCGCGGCAACTGCGCGACCAGCCGGTTGAGCCACCCGTCCTTGAGCTGGTAGGGCGACAGGCCGCCTGTCTCAAGCACGTTCTGCCCGTCGAAGTGCGAACGGTCGCGATAGGGTGAGGCGACGGCGTGGAAGAACAGCGCTTCCTTGGTGGCGTGCAGCCTGGCGGTTTCGGTCAGCGCGGGGTGCAGGGCGAAGCTGCCGTCCAGATGCGGCCCGCTCGCGGCCTCGTCTGCCAGCGCGCCGCGCAGGCGCGCATAGTCCGGGTCGGCGTACGGCGCGAGAATGGCCAGGCCATCCGCCGCACCGCGCTGGATGATGAAGACGAAACGGCGTTCGGTCGCGGCCTGTGCCAACGAGAGCTTCGGCGCCGCCAGCACCAAGCCGGCAGCGCCGGCTGCGTGCAGGAAGGCGCGGCGATGAAGCGCGCGACCCGCGCCGGTCATGTTCATGATCATGGTCATCTCCTCATGAATTCGGGCGACACGAGCAGCAGGGCCAGCCCGGTGCCGGCGCTCTCGGCACGCGCGACGGCGAGCCGCGTGGCGTCGCCCAGCGCGTCGCCGGGCAGCAGGCGCGGCGCGAGTTCGCGTGGATCGATCGCATTGCCCGACTGCGCGGCGAGGCGCTGGGCCAGCTCGACGCGCCGCACCAGCGCATCGGGTGCGGCCCAGGTGCCGGCGATGTCGTCGTAGCCGGCCGGCGAGCCGGGGCGCCATACCGGCTGCCCGAGCTGGCCGAGCAGCGGCGCGGCCTGCGTCGCCCTCGGCTCGCGGCGGCCCAGCGCCCGCATCGACGACACGACCCAGTCCCACGGCGTCTTGAACTTGGCGCTGCTGTCGGCCCAGCATTCGGGCGCGTCGACGAGCACGCGGTACACCGTCGGCAGGTCGCCGCCGCTGCGCTGGAAGGCGGCAGCGAGCCGGTCGATCAAGCCGGGCGGCGGGTCGTCGGCGACGAAGTGCCGCGCGAGCTTGGTCGCGATGTGGCGTGCGGTGGCGGGCGCCACGGCCAGGTCGGCCAGGATGGCCCCGGCCTGTTGATCGGCAGGCTGGTCGTACCGCCGGCCGAGCACCGTGCGCGCGCCGGGTTCGTGCAGGGCAGGGCGGAAGCGGAAGCCACCGGGCTCGGCAGCGCCGACAGCCATCGCGGCGGGTTGCGGGACAGTCTGTGCTCCGGGCTGCGCGGTGTCGGCGGCCAGGCTCCAGCCCGTGAGCGCGCGTGCGAACTCGGTCACGTCGTCCTGCGTGTAGCCGCTGCGCACGCCCAGCGTGTGCAGCTCCAGGATCTCGCGCGCCAGGTTTTCGTTGAGGCCACGGCGGCGCTCTGGCGAGCGCTCCGCCAGCCGCAGCGCGGCCGGGCTGCCGGGGCCGATCGACTGCGGCTGGTCCAGGTACACCAGCATCGCGGGGTGGCGCACGGCTGCGGCGAGCAACGTGTCGAAGCGGCCGAGCACGTGCGGCCGGATGGCCTGAGCCTCGTAGCTGCCGGCCATGCCGAGCACCAGCGGCTTCTCGACCGAGATCGCGAAGTGGTTGGCCCAGAAATGAACCAGCCGTTCGACGAAAGGGGTGGGCGTGTCGAGGGCGCTGGCCAGCCGCGCGTCGACGGCAGCGAGGTAGCCGGCCCGCGCATCGCGGCGCAGCGACTGGCGAGCGGCCTGCCGGTCTTCGTCGGCAGCACCGGCGATGGCGCGCTGGCGCTGCTGGTAGTCGGCCAGTCGGCTGCCGGTGTCCTGCTGGCCCGACCAGGCCGGCGGCAGGGCCTGGTAGTGCTCGAACTGGTCCAGCAGCCAGCGGCGCGGGTTGCGCGGCATCGGATCGTCGGGGCGGGCGCCCAGGCCGAAGCGGTTGAGGGCGATGGCATCGGGGTTCATCGAATCTCCCTTGGCGACAGGGCCCGTTGTACCGCAGGCGCCGCCGCGCGTCATCGGCTTTACTTGCACCGGGCGGGCCGCCTGTCACGGGCGCTTCACGCGGCGGGACGACGATGTCGGGCTCTCCCCACTCGATACACAACAAGGCAATGGCCAAAGACTTCGATCTGATGGAGGACTCCAACCGGAGTACCAACCCGAGCTTTCACGAGGTGTCGGACCCCGCTCGCCGGGTGCTCGTGCGCGGCGGCCTGGCTGCTGCGGTGGCCGG
This sequence comes from Variovorax sp. KK3, assembly GCF_001984055.1. Lineage (GTDB taxonomy): Bacteria > Pseudomonadota > Gammaproteobacteria > Burkholderiales > Burkholderiaceae_C > Variovorax. The sequence continues at coordinate 8,810 of NZ_LYVO01000119.1, read as the reverse complement.
CCTGTTCGGTCCGCTGGGCGCCGGCGCGCTCGCCGGCTGCGCCGCCACCGGCGCGAGCGGTGTCGCATCGCTGGGCCGGGGCATCGGCTTCAAGGGTGTGCCGATGGCGCCGGGCGATCGCGTGGTGGTGCCCGAGGGATACGCCGCGCAGGTGCTGTACCGCTGGGGCGACCCGGTGGGCGTCGCCGGCCGCATGCCGGCTTTTCGCGGGGACGGCGGCAACAGCGCGGAAGATCAGGCGCTGCAGGCCGGCATGCACCACGACGGCATGGCCTTCTTTCCCATCGACGGGTCGTCGCAGCGCGGCCTGCTGGTGATGAACCACGAGTACGTCGACGACGGCCTGCTGCACCCCGACGGCATGAAGACCTGGACCGCCGACAAGGTGCGCAAGTCGATGCAGGCGCACGGCGTGTCGGTCATCGAGATCGAGCGCGGCGGCGGCTGGAAGCAGGTGCTGCCCTCGACCTTCGCGCGGCGCATCACCGCGCTCACCCCCATGGCCATCAGCGGCCCGGCAGCCGGCCACCCGATGCTGCGCACGGGCGGCGACCCCGGCGGCACCCGCATCCTCGGCACCTTCAGCAACTGCGCCAGCGGCCCCACGCCCTGGGGCACCTACCTGACCTGCGAAGAGAACTTCGCCGATTACTTCGAAGGCACCGACAACCCCGACGCCCACCAGCGCCGCTGGGGCGTGCGCAAGGGCAACGGCGCCAAGTACCGCTGGCACGAGCACGAGGAACGCTTCGACGTCGCCAAGCACCCCAACGAATCGAACCGCTACGGCTGGGTGGTCGAGATCGACCCGCAGGATCCGCAGTCCATGCCGATCAAGCGAAGCGCCCTGGGCCGCGCCGCGCACGAAGGCGCGGCGACCGCGCTCACCGCCGACGGCCGGGCGGTCGTCTACATGGGCGAGGACGCGCGCTTCGAATACATCTACAAGTTCGTCAGCCGCGACCGCATGAAGCCCGGCGGCTTCGCGGCCAACCGCGAGCTGCTGGACCACGGCACGCTCTTCGTCGCGCGCTTCGACGTCGACGGCACCGGCGAATGGCTGCCACTGCAACAGGGCCAGGGGCCGCTGACCGCCGACAAGGGCTTCGCGAACCAGGGCGACGTGCTGATCAAGTCGCGCCAGGCCAGCGATGCGCTGGGCGCCACGAAGATGGACCGCCCCGAATGGACCACGGTGGACCCGATCAGCAAGTGGGTCTACTGCACGCTCACCAACAACAGCAATCGCGGCCAGCCGGGCCAGCCCTTCATGGACGCGGCCAACCCGCGCGGCAACAACACCATGGGCCAGATCATCCGTTGGAAGGAGAACGGCGACCTGGACGGCACGCGCTTCGACTGGAACCACCTGGTGCTGGCCAGCGACCCGAAGCAAAGCCGCAGCGAGGCGCAGGGCAACATCCGTGGCGACACCTTCGGCAGCCCCGACGGGCTGATGGTCGATGCCCGCGGCGTGCTGTGGATCCAGACCGACGTCTCGACCTCGACCCTGGGCAAGGGCGAGTACACCAACCTGCCCAACAACCAGATGCTGGCCTGCGACCCGACGAAGGGCGAAATCCGCCGCTTCATGGTCGGCCCGGCCGGCTGCGAGGTGACAGGCATCGCGACAACGCCGGACCTGCGGACGCTCTTCATCAACATCCAGCACCCGGGCGAGCCGGCCAACGAGCGCAGCGATCCCGATCGCCCCTTGGCGGTGTCGACCTGGCCCGACGGCGCCGGCCGGCCGCGCTCGGCCACGGTGGTCATCACCCGCAACGACGGCGGCGTGGTCGGCACCTGACGCGGCCTGGCGCTCCCCCCGTCATGCGTGGGGGCGGCGCCGCGCGGGGCGCCGGATGCCGCGGCGCCAGAGCAGGCCGTACGCGGCCAGGTTGAGCAGCAGCACGAACACGCCGACACCCATCTGCCAGTCGCGCGTCAACGCCTCCGGGTAGATGGCCGGCAGCAGGTAGTGCTGGACGAAGCCGCCTTCATAGCCCGACTGCCCGGCCGAGCGGCGCAGCATGTTCTCGAGCGGCGTCAGCGGGCAGATGCCGCCGCTCCAGGAGATCCATGCCGCCCACGCCACCGCGGGCAGGTGCAGCACCGCGACCAGCGGCCAGCGCCATACGAGCAGGCCGCCGACCACCACGAAGACGATGAAGAGACCGTGGAGCAGCAAGACGACGTCGGCGAGGAAGGCATGGCCCATGGGCAAAAGGGACTTCGAGCGCTGCTAAGATCGATCTGGTTGATTCAACCAATTTTCGGGAGCGAGCCGTGCAAGCCGTCGGACTGTTCGAGGCCAAGACCCATTTGAGCGAGTACGTGGCACGCGCCGAGGCGGGCGAGGAGGTGATCATCATGCGGCACAACAAGCCGGTCGCCAAGATCGTGCCGCTCGATGCCGTCGTTGCGCCGGCCGTGACGCCGTCGCCCTTCGTGCAACGCACCTTCAGCATGGGCAGCCCCCATCCCGACATCGACCTGACGCAACTCAACAAGCTGGCGGGCGAGGTCGAGGACCAGGAGTCGATCGCGAAGCTGCGGGCCGGCCGATGAGACTGCCCGACGTCAACGTGCTGGTGAACGCCGTGCATGAGGAAAGCCCGCACCACCCGGCCGCCCGAGCCTGGCTGGAGGCTTCGGTGGCACACCCGCAGGGCCTGGGCATGGCATGGCTGGCGCTGGTGGGCTTCATCCGCATCGCCACCCGGCCGGGGCTGTTCGCGAGGCCGCTGCCGGTGGACCAGGCCATGGGCCTGGTCGACGAATGGATCAGCCACCCGCAGGTGCGAATAGTTCAGCCCGGCCCGCGCCACGCCGGTATCCTTGGCCGCTTGCTGGTGGCGGCCGGCACGGGCGGCAACCTCACCAACGACGCCCACCTCGCCGCCCTGGCCATCGAGCACAACGCCGAGGTCGGCACCTTCGACCGAGACTTCAAGCGCTTCGCCGGCCTGCGTTTCCAGTTGCTTTCCTGATTTCTTCGCCGTTCCAACATGACCCCACCCCCGATCACCGTCGCGGACATCCGCAAGTCCTTTCTCGATTTCTTCGCTTCCAAGGGCCACACCGTGGTGCCGTCGAGCTCGCTGGTGCCGGGCAACGACCCGACGCTGATGTTCACGAACTCCGGCATGGTGCAGTTCAAGGACGTGTTCCTCGGCAGCGACAAGCGCCCCTACGTGCGCGCCGCGTCGGTGCAGGCCTGCCTGCGCGCCGGCGGCAAGCACAACGACCTGGAGAACGTGGGCTACACCGCGCGCCACCACACCTTCTTCGAGATGCTGGGCAACTGGAGCTTCGGCGACTACTTCAAGCGTGAATCGCTCAAGTGGGGCTGGGAGCTGCTCACCACCGTGTTCAAGCTGCCGCCCGAGCGCCTGCTGGCCACGGTGTATCAAGAGGACGACGAGGCCTACGACATCTGGACGAAGGAGATCGGCCTGCCGCCCGAACGCGTGATCCGCATCGGCGACAACAAGGGCGGCCGCTACAAGTCCGACAACTTCTGGATGATGGCCGACACCGGCCCTTGCGGCCCGTGCTCCGAGATCTTCTACGACCACGGCGCCCACATCGCCGGCGGCCCGCCGGGCAGCCCCGACGAAGACGGCGACCGCTTCATCGAGATCTGGAACCACGTGTTCATGCAGTTCGACATGCAGCCCGACGGCAGCGTGATCAAGCTGCCCGCACCCTGCGTCGACACCGGCATGGGCCTGGAGCGGCTGGCGGCGATCCTGCAGCACGTGCACAGCAACTACGAGATCGACATCTTCGATCGGCTGATCAAGTCGGCCGCGCGCGCGACCGGCACCGACGACCTGTCCAACCCCTCGCTGAAGGTGATCGCCGACCATGCGCGCGCGACGTCCTTCCTGGTGGCCGACGGCGTGATCCCGTCGAACGAAGGCCGCGGCTACGTGCAGCGCCGCATCGTGCGCCGCGCCATCCGCCACGGCTACAAGCTGGGCCAGAAGAAGCCCTTCTTCCACAAGCTGGTGCCCGACCTGGTCGCGCTGATGGGCGAGGCCTACCCCAAGCTGGTGGCGGACGAGAAGCGCATCACCGACACGCTGAAGGCCGAGGAAGAGCGCTTCTTCGAGACGCTCGCCAACGGCATGGAAATCCTCGACGCGGCGCTGGCCGGAGGCGCCAAGGTGCTGCCGGGCGACGTGGCTTTCAAGCTGCACGACACCTACGGCTTTCCGCTCGACCTGTCGGCCGACGTGTGCCGCGAACGCGGCGTCGAGGTCGATGCCGCAGGCTTCGATGCCGCGATGGAAAAGCAGAAGGCGGCCGGCCGTGCAGCGGGCAAGTTCAAGATGGACCGGGCCGTCGACTATTCCGGCTCGTCCAACACCTTCACCGGCTACGCGAACTGCGAAGGCGAAGCGCGCGTGGCCGCCTTGTACTTCGAAGGCGCGCCGGTGCAGGAGCTGAAGGAAGGCCAGCCGGGCATCGTGGTGCTGGACACCACGCCTTTCTATGCCGAAAGCGGCGGCCAGGTCGGCGACCAGGGCGTGCTGGTGGCCGAAGGCGTGCAGTTCGGCGTGGACGACACGCAGAAGATCAAGTCCGACGTTTACGGCCACCACGGCACGCAGACGCAGGGCACGCTGAAGGTGGGCGATGCCGTCATGGCCCGCGTCGACACGCAGCTGCGCGCAGCCACCATGCGCAACCACAGCGTGACGCACTTGATGCACAAGGCCTTGCGCGAAGTGCTCGGCGAGCACGTGCAGCAGAAGGGCTCGCTGGTCGACGCCGACAAGACGCGCTTCGACTTCGTTCACAACGCGCCCGTGACGGCTGCGCAGATTCTCGAGATCGAACGCCGCGTGAATGCGGAGATCCTGTCCAACGAGGCCACCCAGGCTCGGGTGATGGACATCGAGTCGGCGCAGAAGACCGGTGCCGTGATGCTCTTCGGCGAGAAGTACGGAGAAACCGTGCGCGTGCTCGACATCGGCAGCAGCCGCGAGCTGTGCGGCGGCACCCATGTGCAGCGCACCGGCGACATCGGCCTCTTCAAAGTCGTGAGCGAAGGCGGCGTCGCCGCCGGCGTGCGCCGCATCGAGGCGGTGACGGGCGCCAACGCGCTGGCCTACCTGCAGGAACTCGAAGCCACGGTCCACAGCGTTGCCGCGACGCTCAAGACACCCACCGCCGAGGTGCAGCCGCGCCTGGCGCAGCTGCTCGAGCAGGTGCGCGGGCTCGAGCGCGAGATCGGTTCGCTGAAAGGCAAGCTGGCCTCGTCCAAGGGCGACGAGCTGCTGGCGCAGGCGGTGGAGGTCGGCGGCATCAAGGTGCTGGCGGCCAAGCTCGACGGTGCCGACGCCAAGACGCTGCGCGAGACGCTCGACAAGCTCAAGGACAAGCTCAAGACCGCGGCCATCGTGCTCGCGGCGGTCGATGGCGCGAAGGTTCAGCTGGCAGCCGGTGTCACGGCCGACAGCATGGGCAAGGTCAAGGCCGGCGAGCTGGTGAACTTCGTGGCGCAACAGGTGGGTGGCAAGGGCGGCGGCAAGGCCGACATGGCCATGGCCGGCGGTACCGATGCGGCGGCACTGCCTGCGGCGCTGGCTTCGGTGCAGGGGTGGGTGGCCGAGCGGGTTTGACCATGAACGACACCATCCCGACCGACATCGTCTCCGCCTTCACGCCCACCGGGCGGCTGCGCGCCTCCATCAACCTCGGCAACCCCATCCTGGCCAACCGCGACCCGGCCGGCGGCGACCCGACCGGCGTGTCCATCGACCTGGCGCGTGCCTTCGCGCAGCGCCTGGGCGTCGAGGTCGAGCTGGTGGTGTTCGACACCGCGGGCAAGTCGGTCGATGCGGTGAAGGCCGAGCAGGCCGACATCGGCTTCTTCGCCATCGACCCGTTGCGCGGCGAGGGCATCCGCTTCACCGCGCCCTACGTGCTGATCGAAGGCGCTTACCTGGTGCGCAACGGCTCGCTGCTGAAAGACAACGCCGAGGTCGATCGAGCCGGCCGCAGCGTCATGGTCGGCAAGGGCAGCGCCTACGACCTGTACCTGACCCGCGAGCTCAAGGCCGCGACGATCCTGCGCGCCCCGAGCTCGCCGGCCGTGGTCGACACCTTCCTCGCCGAGAACGCCGAGGTCGCGGCCGGCGTCAAGCAGCAGCTCGAAGCCGATGCGGCGCGAATCGGTGGCCTGCGCCTGCTGCCGGGCCGCTTCATGGTCATCCAGCAGGCCATGGGCACGCCGACCAGCCGCGGCGATGCCGCGCAGGCCGTGCTGGCCGATTTCGTCGAGTCGATGAAGGCCGGCGGCTTCGTGGCGGATGCATTGAAGCGCCACGGCATCCAGGGTGCGGCGGTAGCGCCGGCCCGCGGCGCCTGAGCGGTTCGGGGCGCTCGCGTCCGTCAGGCGCTGTCAGCCGGCGCCTCTAGCCTCGCCTCGTTCGTCCATGTCATAGTCGCCCGCAAACGAGGGACGTGGACGAATGAGGATTTTGAAGAACACCATCGATATGGCCTGCCGGCTTTCGGCCCCTGGAGGCACTGCCCGTGCCTGAGGCATCGCCCGTCGACATCTTGGTGATGGGCGCCGGCACCATCGGCTGCTACATCGGTGGATGCCTGGCCACCGAGGGCGTGCGAATGGCCTTCGTCGGCCGGCCGCGCGTGCTGGACGCGATCGGCCAGCACGGCATGGTGCTCACTGACCTGGACGGCGGCGACCGCCGGTTGCGGCCGTCGATGCTGCAGCTGTACGACCGCGTGCCCGAGGGCATCCATCCCGCGCTGGTGCTGCTCACGGTGAAGAGCGGCGCGACCGTCGAGGCCGCGGCCGAACTCGATGCGGCACTGCCGTCGCGCACGCCGGTGCTGTCGCTGCAGAACGGCATCGCCAATGCGCTGCATGCGGCGCGGGCCGCGCCGACGCTGCACGTGTTTCCGGGCATGGTTCCCTTCAACGTGGCCGAGGTCGAGCCCGGCCACTTCCATCGCGGCACCTCGGGCCGGCTGGCCGCGCGGCAAGACGGCTCGCTGCGCAGCTGGGTTTCGGTCTTCGAGCAGGCCGGCGTGGGCATCGACCTTCATCCCGACCTGTTGCCGGTGCAGTGGGGCAAGCTGCTGCTGAACCTCAACAATCCGGTCAATGCGTTGTCGGGCCTGCCTCTGCGAGAGGAACTGCTCGACCGCGGGTACCGCCGCTGCCTGGCCGCGCTGATGGACGAGGCGCTCGAGGCGCTCACCTGGGCACGCATCAAGCCGGCACAGCTCGCGGCCGTGCCGCCAGCCCGCGTGCCGTCGATCCTGCGCCTGCCCACGCCGCTCTTCCGGTTGGCGGCGTCGCGCATGCTGCGCATCGATGCCCAGGCCCGCTCCAGCATGGCCGACGACCTGGCGCTGGGCCGGCCCACCGAGATCGACGCGCTGTGCGGCGAAGTCGTGCGGCTGGCCCGATCGAACGGTGCCCGTGCGCCCATCAGCGCCAGGATGATGGAGCTGATCGAAGCCTGGCCGAAGAAGCCGGAGCACTTGTCGTCGCGCGAGCTGCAGTCGGCGCTCGGAATCGTCAAGTAGGGCCCCGCATGCAGATACTCGTCCTGGGCAGCGGAGTGATCGGGACGACGGTGGCTTATTACCTGGCGCGAGACGGCCACGAGGTGACCGTGCTCGAGCGGCAAAACGCCCCGGCCATGGAAACCAGCTACGCCAACGCGGGCGAGGTGTCGCCGGGCTACTCCGCGCCATGGGCCGGTCCGGGCGTGCCCATGAAGGCGATCAAGTGGCTGCTGATGCGCCACAGCCCGCTGGTGATCCGCCCCATGCTCGACCCCGCCATGTGGCGCTGGGGCCTGGCCATGCTGCGCAACTGCACGCAGGCCCGCTACGAGATCAACAAGGGCCGCATGGTGCGCCTGGCCGAATACAGCCGCGACTGCCTGCAGCAGCTGCGGCGCGACACCGGCATCCGCTACGACGAGCGCGCGCTCGGCACGCTGCAGCTGTTCCGCACGCAGCAGCAGCTCGACGGCGCCGCCAAGGACATCGAGGTGCTGAAGGCCCACGGCGTGCCTTACCAGTTGCTCGACCGCATCGGCTGCGTGCAGTACGAGCCCGCGCTGGCGGTGGTGCACCACAAGTTCGTCGGCGGTCTGCGCCTGCCGGGCGACGAAACCGGCGACTGCTTCAAGTTCACCCAGGCCCTGGCGCGCCTGGCCGAAGCGAAGGGCGCGCGCTTTCGCTTCGGCGTCGACATCACCGACATCGCGCGCGACGCGCAGGGCGTGACGGCCGTGCACACCAACGTCGGGCCCTTCCATGCCGAGCGCTACGTGCTGGCGCTCGGCAGCTATTCGCCGCGGCTGCTCGCGCCGCTGGGTATCCGGCTGCCGGTGTATCCGGTCAAGGGCTTCTCGATCACCGTGCCCATCTTCGACGCCGCGATGGCGCCCGAGTCCACCGTGATGGACGAGACCTTCAAGGTCGCCGTCACGCGGCTGGGCGACCGCATCCGCGTCGGCGGCACTGCGCAGCTGTCGGGCTACGACCTGCAGCTCAACGACCGCCGGCGCGACACGCTCGAACACGTGGTCACCGACCTGTTCCCCCAGGCCGGAAGCGTGCAAGGCGCCGAGTTCTGGACCGGCCTGCGGCCCATGACGCCCGACGGCACGCCGCTGCTGGGCGCCACCCCGATCCCGCGCCTGCTGCTGGCCACCGGCCACGGCACGCTCGGATGGACCATGGCGGCCGGCACGGGGCGGGTGATGGCGGACCTGATTGCGGGGCGGGCGCCCGAGATCGATATGGAGGGG
>NZ_LYVO01000118.1 GCF_001984055.1 Variovorax sp. KK3 | reverse complement strand
TGCGCGTAGCGGGTGGTCGGGCTGGTGTCTGTCGCGCCGGTCGTGACGGCGCTCAGGCGGCCCTCGGCGTCGTAGGCGTACGTGCGCAGGCCATCGCTGGTCATGTCGCCGTTGGCGTTGTAGCCGTAGGTGACGTTGGTGGTCGTTCCGCCCGTGGTCTGGCTGAAGCCCTCGATCCGGTTGCTGCTGCCGGCCAGGGCGTAGCCCCGGCTGGTCGTCTGGCCGTTCGAGGTCTTGGTGCTCGCCGTGCGATTGCCGTTGGCGTCGTAACTGAAGGCGGTCTGATTGCCCGGGCTGCTGAAGCTCACGATGCGGCCCACCGCGTCGTAGCCCACGAACGAGGTCATGCTCAGCTGGGTCGTGCTGGCATGCGTGGGGTTGCTGCTGGACGGCATCAACAGCTTTTGCGTCAGGCTCGTGATGCGCCCTGCCGCGTCGTAGCTGTAGCTGGCGAACTCGGTGGCGTTGAGCCGTCCCGCCGCGTCGTAGCTGCGGTTGGCAGCCAAGCTGCTGGCGAAGGTCCAGGACCAGCTCTTGGGCATTCCCAAGGGAGTCCATGTGATCGCGGCGACGAGCGGCGTGCCGTTCCTGTTGACCTGCACGAGGCGCCCGGTGGTGTCGTACTGGTAGGTCAGCATCGACCCGTCGGGGTAGCTGGTCCCGGCGATCAGGCCGTTGGCGCCATAGACGTAGCCGACCTGATGCGTCTGGCCGTTCTTGAGCGTCTGCCGCTTGGTGATGACGCGCCCGAATCCGTCACGCACGTACTCGGTCTTGCCGCTGCGGTCCACGATCTCCGACAGGTAGCCCCGGCTCTCGGGCGTGAGGTCGTAGCGCAAGGTGGTGGTCTTGCCGTCGGCGAAGGTGATGAGGGTGGGGCGCCCGAGCAGGTCGCGCTCGAGCTGCGTGGACTGGCCCAGCACATCAGTGATCTGGCTGGGCAGGCCCAACGCGTCGTAGCGGGTGGTCTTCTGCCCGATGTCGGCGCTGGTCTCGGCTGTGGCGTTGCCCTGGGCATCGCGGGCGTAGATGGTGGACACGCCTTTGAAGTCCTTCGCCTGGATCACGCTGTCCAGCGCGTCGTAGCTCAGCGTGGCCGTCGCATTGGCAGCGTCGGTGATGGCGCTCACGCGGCGCAGCGGGTCCAGGCCGTAGCGGGTGCTCTGGTTCAGGCCGTTGGTTTCAGCTGTCAGTTCGCCGTTCGCGTCGTAGCCGAAGCTGCTGGGCTGCACGAAGCCGTCGGTGCGGGACGAAACGCGGTTGAGGTTGTTGATGGTTCGCGCGGCATTCCAGGCGATGGCGCCCGTGCTGTCCTTGACCTGCTCGTTCGTGCGGTTGCCCATGGCATCGAGCGTGAAGGTGCCCGACTCGCCGCGGTTGTTGCGCCAGCCTGTCAGGCGATGGGCCGTGTCGTAGGTGTAGGTGAACGACAGGCCGCTGGGCAACGCCAGCGTTTCGACGAGGCCGGTGGCCGTGTAGGTCACGCGAGTTGTGAGCTTGCCGCCGACGGTCTGAGTGAGCAAGCGGCCGCGCCAATCGTAAGTGAAGCTGGCGCGCTGCCCGTTCGGCTCGATCCGGTCACTGACGTGGCCGTAGGTGTCGTAGCGATACTCGGTGACATGCCCCAGTGCATCGATGATCCGTGACACCCTGCCCAGGCCGTCGTGCTCGAAGCGGCTCACGCCGCCATCGGGTGCAGTTTGCGTGGCGACCAGGCCTTGGGCATCCCAGGTCCACTGCCAAGTGCGCGTGCTCCCGCCGGAAGACGAGGTGTCGGTGACGGTGCGCGACAGACGTTGGCCCTTGTCGTCGTAGACGTACGCGGTCGTGCGGCCGGCTTCGGTCACCAGGACGGGCAGCGCAAAGGTGGGATGCCACTGCGTGCTGACGGTGCGGGCCTGCGGGGTGCCGGTGGCATGGGTCACGGCAGTGGGAAGACGCCGCGCCGTGTCCCAGGTGGTGGTGGTCACTATGCCGTTGAAGTCGGTCTCGCTGGTGCTGAGGCCGGATGCATCCTGCACGCGTGAAGCCGCGTCGGCTTCGCTGCCGGCGGAGGGCAGCGAGGCACCGGTCACCGACAGTTGGCCTTGTGCGGTTGCGTAGCTGAAGCTGCGGCGGGTTCCCAGCGGATCGACGACTTCGGCTTGGCCGTCGGTGACGTAGCTCACCTGATGGCGATCGGCGCCCAAGGCGCGCTCGGTGACGATGGCCCGGCCCTGCGGGTCGTAGGTGAAGCTGGAGACTCGCGCTCCAGACTCGTCCAGGATACCGGTCAAGGCATGGGGGAAGGCGGCGTTCTCGTAGAGATAGCTGCGTCGCTGCCCGTCCTGGTACTGGACGCTGGCGAGGCGGCCGGCCGTGTCGTAACTGAAGCTGACCGAGCCGATGCCGGGTTCGCGGCGCACGGCGGTCAGACGACCCTGCCGGTCGTAGTCCAGCAGCAGGTTGGCTCCGAAGGGGTTCTGGATGGAGGCCAGCCCCCAATAGGAATGCCGGTAGGTGGTCCGCCACCCGTTGCGCTGCGTCACCGATTGCAGTCGACCGTTGTCGTCGAACTGCATGAGCGTGTCGTCCTGGGCGCGGCGATAGGTCCAAATCCTTCCGTTCTTGGTCAAGGTGTCGTTGCTGTTGAGCGTCTCCCAACCGCCGTTGCCCACGCGCGTGAACCTGCGCTTCGGGCCCTCGGCGCTCGCGAAGGTGACGGTGTCGCCGCTCCATTGGAGGCTGGCCTCGTGGTTGTGCGACCAAGCCTTGCCCAACGCGCCGAGGCCGCGAGCAGCATCGTTGCCTCGGCTGCTTCGGTAGGTGCGCACGAAGCGCAGCGGTGCAGGGCCTTCATCCTCGATGTCGACTTCGGACTCGTACTTCTCTTGAGTCGCCGGCAGGATGGGGTTGCCGGCGGAGATGCCGCTGGCACGGCAAGAAGGAGGCTCGGGCGATTCGACGCTGCCGGCGGTCTCGAGCTTGACCGCGCATACCCCGACCTCGCTCGCGCCTGTGGCGTTGCCGTCGGCGTCGAGGTCGCGGAAGGTATAGACGCGGTCTTCGACGCGGCATTGACCGTCGGCGAGTTGCACCGACCTTGTGTGCTGGTCGTAGTAGGTGACCTCGAAGCGCGCAGCTCCTTTTGAGACGTGAAATGGCCCGACGCGCTTGACGAACTTCTTCCATGACGTGCCGCAGCGACCCTCGCTGCTCCTGTTGAACGAATCCATCGTCTGAGCGAAGTCGCTTCTGTCGAAGTCGGCGCGATATACGTAGCTCGCGGCGAGGTCTGGGTCGAAGTCAAGGAAGTCGATGGCGTACATGCATCGTGTCTCGGCCTGGGCGGCGGACCAGGTCAAGAGTGATGCCTGCAGCACGAGGCATGCGAAGCGGATGGGAGTGAGCACACCGGGCCGCTTGCGCAGGCGAGCGGGCGAAAGGCAAGCGCGCACGCTCGGTGAAACTTCGGCGCGCACCGACGCGCGCCGTGGGAGGCTGACCATGGAATTCCCTGGGGTGTTGATTGATCTTCTCGCTGGGTGCGATGCACTCAGCGGCGCAATCCGACGAACTTCAGTTCATCGGTGGGCGCGGATCATAGGAACGAACGCCTGCTGCACACCAGTCTGGAAAAAAGTTCGCAGGCTGTCATTTCCCAACACAGATGTAGCGCTTAAGGTGACGCCGGAAGAGCAACACTCGCAGGAGGCGCGCCCGGGAAGCCCCCGTTGCGCTGCGCCCGAGCTCGCTCGCAGAATCGCGCCCAAGCCGCGCCCGCGGCCCTCACCCCTCAGGAGGCGCAGACCATGCCCCGACCGCACTTCATTGCCCGCGCGCTGCTCGCACCGGGTCTCGTCATCGCTGCGGCCTGCCTGCTGGCCAGCTGCGCGTCGAAACCGGGCGATGCCAACGAGGTGCTGACCCGCGCCTCCACCTCGATGGGCGTCGCCCAGGTCAAAAGCCTGCGCTACGTCGCTTCGGGCACCGGCTACACCTTCGGCCAGGCCTTCAAGCCCGGCGGTGCCTGGCCGCGGATCACGCTGCATTCGGTGACGAGGACGATCGACTACGAAGGCGCCGCGATGCGCGACGAGATCGTGCTTAGCCGCGCCGAGCCGCAGGGCGGCGGTGGCTATCCGCTCGCGGGGCAGCAGCGCAACGACCAGTTCGTCAGCGGCGAGTTCGCCTGGAACGTGGCCGGCGGCAACGTCGCGCCGGGGCCGCGCTTCGTGGCCGACCGGGTGCATCAGCTGTGGATCACGCCGCATGGCGTGCTGAAGGCGGCAGCGCGCAGCAGCGGCAACCTGCAGGCCAGCCGCGCGTCGGACGGCGGCTCGACGCTGAGCTTCGCCGAAGCCGGCCGCTACAGCGCGACGGTGCGCATCGGTGCCGACGGGACGGTGACGCAGGTCGACTCGGTGTTCGCCGACCCGGTGCTCGGCGACACACGCACGATCACCACCTATGCCGACTATCGCGAGACGGGTGGCATCCGCTTTCCGATGCGCATCCAGCAGACGATGGCCGGCTTCCCGGTGCTCGACCTGACGGTGCAGGAGGTGCAGGTCAACGCCGCGACGACCGCGCTGCAACTGCCCGAGGCCGCGCGCAACACCGCCGAGCGTGTTACCGCCGAGAAGGTGGCCGACGGCGTGTGGTTCCTCGGCGGCGGCTCGCACAACAGCGTGGCGATCGAGCAGCGCGATCACCTGGTGCTGGTCGAGACGCCGCTCAACGACGCGCGCACCGAGGCCGTGATCGCGCAGGCCAAGTCGCTGGCACCGGGCAAGCCGATCCGCTTCGCGATCAACAGCCACGCGCATTTCGATCATGCGGGCGGCGTTCGTGCGGCCGTGGCCGAGGGCGCGACCATCGTCACGCAGGCGGCCAACGCGCCGTATTTCGAGAGTGCCTTCGGTCAGGCGAGCCGCGTGCGGCCCGATCGCATGCAACGCGACGGCAAGCGCATCGGCACCGTGGTGGTGGGCGAGAAGCTGATCATGGGCGATGCCTCGCGGCCGATCGAACTGCACCGCATCAAGGACAGCGTGCACAGCGACAGCTTCCTCATGGTGTACCTGCCCAACGAAAAGCTGCTGATCGAGGCCGATGCCTACACACCCGGCGCGCCCAACACGCCGCCGCCGGCCGTGCCGAACGCGAACAACGTGAACCTGATCGCCAACATCGAGCGTTTGGACTTGAAGGTGGAGCGCATCCTGCCGCTGCACGGCCGCGTGGTGCCGGTGGCGGAGCTGTATGCCGCGGTGGGGCGGCCGGCGCCGGCCGCGCGCTGAAGGAAAACAGGGAACTAGCCGCGGGCCAACCGCGTACCGACGCCGCCCACCGCCTTGCGAACCCCATCCGGCCCGTAGAAGGGCAGGGCGGTCGCCTGCAGGTAGTGCAGCGCGTCGCGGGTGAAGTCGAGCTGGCCGTGCAGCATGGTGCCGTTGCGGCGGTTGTCCGACTTGGCACGCTCGGCCAGGGCCAGCAGTTCGGCCCAGGTCTGCCGGGCGGTGTCGCCGGCGGCACCGGCCGCGGCATCGGCGCCGGCGCGGCCGGGCTCGAAGCCCATCGCCACCTGGGCCGCCTCGCGGGCGCGGTCGAGGGCGGCCATGCGGTCGAGCAGGCCGATCTTGCGCTCGGTCAGCGGGCCGAGGTCGACGAACAGGCCGCCTTGCATGGCCTGGGCCTCGTCGTCGAGCAAACCCAGGAACTCCTCCACGCAGGACTTCTCGGCCAGCAGGTGGGACAGCAGCACGGCGCTCATCGGCTTCAGCCCTTCTTGCCCAGCAGGTTGCGCACGCTGTCGATCAGGCCGTCGGCGATGCGCTCGGGATGCACCTCGTATTTGCCGGCCAGGATGGCTTCGCGGATCTCGGCCACGCGGGCGGCGTCGAAATCGGTGTTCGGGCCGCCGGGCATCGAATGCACCTGGGCCGACGAGGACAGCTGCACCGTGTCCCGCGCCTGCTCTGCCGCTTCGGGGCGAGCCGCCGGTTGCGCCTTGGCGCCCTTGCCCGTGCGGGGAAGGGGGGTGCCCGAGGGGTTGATTTGATCGATTGCCAAGATGATTCCTCAATGGTTGACTGCTTTATCGGCAGGCTGGACCAGAACTTTAGGGTGCGGCGCTTTCCATGGCTATTGCGCCATCCTCACCTGGCCCTCTTCGTCCGCCACGCCGCTGAGCAGCCGGCCGTCGCGGGTCTTGGCTTGCACCAGGCCGCCGATTTCGGCGCGGGTCAGGGCGCGCGCCTCGGTGCTCACGGTGAAGCCGGGTCCGCCGGCGACCACCTGCACGGTCTGGCCCTGCTGTATCACCACGGTTCCGCGAAGTTGTTCACGCTTGAGCGGCGCGCCGGCCGCCACGCGGTTGACAGCCACCATGCCCTTGAGCTCGGCGGGATCGGCCACGATGGATTTGGGCAAGGCGGTGAGGTCGCCGGTGCGCGCGGCCACGTCGCCAGCGCCGATGGCCTGGCCGGCCTCGATGGCGCGCGCGGCCACCAGGTAGCGGCCTTCCACGGCCACGTGGGCCTGGATATAGCGCGTCCACGGCCGCTCGCCGTTGCAGCGCAGGCCCACGGAGACCCGGCCCCAGGCCGCGGCGCCGTTCGGCAAGAAGGCTTCGGGCGCCTCGCAGGGCGGCAGGGCCGCCGATGGCATGTTGACCTTGATGCGGGCCTGGCCGGGCAGTCCGGCCGTCTGCACCTGAAGGAACTGCACGATGGCTTCCTGCGCATCGGCGGCCAGCGCCGGGCAGGCTGCCGCGCCCAGGCCCACGGCCAGAAGGAGCGCACGCAGGGGCGCGTGCAGGGGCGGGAGCGTGCGGCGGAGCAAGGAGGTCGTTTCCATCATCGGTGGCCCAGATTCTAGGAAGGGTGCCCGCCGAGCCAAGGTGCGAAGTGCATGCCAAAACCCCCTTTGTTCAGCCCATTGCGAAGCGGGCTCGTGCATAGACTCGCTTTCCATCTGTCGCCACGCCTTCCCGGCCGGCGACGTCAAAAGGATGGAAAGCACATGATCGACAAGCTGGATGCGGCGCTTCGTTTCAACCGCGAAGCCCTGAACCTGCGGGCCCAGCGCCAGGAAGTCCTGGCCGCCAACATCGCCCACGCCGACACACCCAACTACAAGGCACGCGACTTCGACTTCAGCGCCCGGCTCGCCCAGGCGGTGGAGCACGGCCGCGGCGGCCAGACGGTGACCATGGCCACCACCTCGTCGCGCCACCTGCAGGCCGAGGCCCGCAGCACGCCCGACGCCGACCTGCTCTACCGCACGCCCTCGCAGTCCAGCATCGACGGCAACACGGTCGACATGGACACCGAGCGCATCGCCTTCGCCGACAACGCGCTGCGCTACGAGGCCAACCTGACCATCATGGGCTCGAAGATCAAGTCGCTCATGTCGGCGGTGCAGCAGTAGCAGGAGCGCCGCCATGCCCAGTGGATCCATGAACATCTTCAACGTCGCGGGCTCCGCGATGGCCGCGCAGTCGCAGCGCATGAACGTGACCGCGAGCAACCTGGCCAACGCCGAGAGCGTGGCCGGCCCCGACGGCCAACCCTACCGCGCCAAGCAGGTGATCTTTCAGGTGGCGGGTTCGGGCCAGCAGGACATCGGCGGCGTGCAGGTCTCCGGCGTGGTCGAGGACGGTACGCCGCCGCGCCTCGTGTACGACCCGCGAAATCCGCACGCCAACGCGCAGGGCTACGTGGCCATGCCCAACGTCAACGTGGTCGAGGAGATGACCAACATGATCTCCGCGTCGCGCAGCTACCAGGCCAACGTGGAAGTGCTGAGCACCGCCAAGACGCTGATGCTCAAGACGCTCACCCTCGGCCAGTAACCCCTTCCCCCCAACAAACGCAAGGCACCCGACATGGCCGTCAACGACGCTCTCTCTTCCCTCGCCAGTGCCGCATCGAGCCAGGCCGGCACCAGCGGCTCGGTCAGCGGCTCCGACAACGAGCAGCGCTTCCTGAAGCTGCTCGTCACGCAGCTCAACAACCAGGACCCGCTCAACCCCATGCAGAACGCCGAGCTGACCTCGCAGCTCGCGCAGATGAGCACGGTCACCGGCATCGAGAAGCTCAACGCCACGCTGTCGGGCCTGGTCAACCAGACCGGCTCGAACCAGGTGCTGCAAGCGGCCTCGCTGATCGGCTACAACGTGCTGACGCCCGGCAACCAGATCGCCACCGTCGCGCCCAAGGACGGCGAGGAACCGACGCCCGTGCCCTTCGCGGTACAGCTGCCGGGCACGGCCGGCGACGTGCAGGTCAAGATCGTCGACGCCTCGGGCCGCACCGTGCGCACGCTCGACGTCGGCTCGCTGCCCGAGGGCGTCAACGCCGTCACCTGGGACGGCAAGGCCGACGACGGCTCGGCGGCGCCCGCGGGCAACTACAGCTTCAGCGTGGTCGCGACCAACGACGGCACCAAGGTCGAGGCCACCGCGCTCACCTTCGCACAGGTGGCCGCCGTCAAGCAGGGCGCCAACGGCGTCGTGCTCGAGCTGGCCAACGGCCGCAGCGTCAGCCTCGACGACGTGCGCATGTACCTCTGAACCCTTTTCTTCCAGTTCCCCTGGCCGCTGCGTCGCCGCTGCAGGCCGCTTCATCCACGCATAGCAACAAGGATCGATCATGAGTTTTTCCCAGGGCATCAGCGGCCTCAACGTGGCTGCCGCCAACCTCGACGTCATCGGCAACAACATCGCCAACTCGGGCACGGTGGGCTACAAGTCGGCCGCCGCCACCTTCCAGGACATCTATGCCGGCTCGCGCGTCGGCCTGGGCGCCTCGGTTTCGGGCGTGACGCAGAACTTCACGCAGGGCGTGCCGCAGTCCAGCGGCCGCCCGCTCGACGTGGCGATCGTCAACGGCTCGGGCTTCTACCGCCTGGCCAGCCCGAGCGGTGAAGTGCTGTACTCGCGCAACGGCCAGTTCACGCCCGACAAGGACGGCTACATCGTCAATGCCCAGGGCCTGCGCCTCACGGGCTACGGCGTGACGGCCAACGGCGGCCTTTCGGGCGGCACGCCCACCGCGCTGCAGATCCAGACCGCGTCGATGAACCCGAACGCGACCACCAGCGTGGAGACCGAGTTCAACCTCGACGCGCGCCAGGCCGTGCCGACCAAGACGCCTTTCGACGCCACCGACTCGGGCACCTTCAACTACTCGAACTCGATCGGGCCGGTGTACGACTCGCTCGGCAACCCGCACGAACTGACGGCCTACTTCGTGAAGACCGGCGCCAACGCCTGGGACGTGTACACCCAGGCCGACGGCACGGCCATCGGCGCCGGTGCCACCACCAGCCTGACCTTCGACAACAACGGCAACCTCACGGCCCCGGCCGGCGGCACCTTCAACATCGCGGGCCTGAACTTCGCCAATGGCTCGGCCGCGATGAACATGGCGGTCGACCTGTCGGGCACCACGCAGTTCGGCAACCCGAACGGCATGAGCAAGCTCAAGCAGGACGGCTACACCGCCGGCACGCTGACCTCGTTCTCCATCAACCCCGACGGCACCATCACCGGCAAGTTCTCGAACGAGCAGACCAAGCTGATGGGCCAGGTGGTGCTGTCGAGCTTCGCCAACCCCAACGGCCTGGAGCCCAAGGGCGGCAACGCCTGGGGCGAAACGCTGGCCTCCGGCCCTGCGCTCACCAGCACGCCGGGCGAGGGCACCAAGCAGGGTGCGCTGGCATCGGGCGTGGTCGAGTCGTCCAACGTCGACCTCACCTCCGAGCTGGTGAACCTGATCGTCGCGCAGCGCAGCTACCAGGCCAACGCGCAGACGGTGAAGACGCAGGACCAGGTGGTCCAGACGCTGATCAACATCCGTTGATCGACCCCCGCTCCGACACCGACCCGCACGACAGGAACACCACGTGGACCGCATGCTCTACGTCGCCATGAGCGGCGCCAAGCGCGTCATGGACGAACAGGCCGTGACCGCCACCAACATGGCGAACGTCTCGACACCCGGCTTCCGTGCGCAGATCAACGCGGCGCGCGCGGTGCCCGTGGTCGGCGACGAGCCGTCCACGCGCGCCTTCGCGGTCGCCACCACGCCGGGCGCCGACTTCAGCCACGGCCCGCTCACGCAGACGGGCCGCAACCTCGACGTGGCCGTGCACGGCGACGGCTGGCTGGTGGTGCAGACCCCCGACGGCGGCGAGGCCTACACCCGCGTCGGCAACATGCAGGTGGGCGCCGACGGCCAGCTGCTCACCATGGGCGCACGCCCGGTGGTGGGCGAGGGCGGTGCGCTGGTGGTGCCTCCCGGCTCCACCGTGCAGATCGCCGCCAACGGCAGCGTCACGGCGCGCGGCGCGGGTGACCCGCTCACGGGCGTCGCCGAAGTGGGCCGCCTCAAGCTGGTCAACCCGCCCACCGCCGACCTGGTGCGCGGCGAAGACGGCCTGTTCCGCATGCGCGACGGCCTTCAACCGGCCGAAGCCGATGCCGCCGTCACCGTCAGCAGCGGCGTGGTCGAGGGCAGCAACGTCAAGCCGGTCGACGCCATGGTGGCCATGATCGCCCAGGCACGCAGCTTCGAGATGCAGATGAAGTCGATCCAGACCGCGGACACCAACGCCCAGTCCGCCAACAAGCTGCTCGCCTACGGCTGAGAAGCAATCCATCGAATCAAAGGAATCCCCAGCCATGATGCGCTCGCTCTACATCGCCAAGACCGGCCTCGACGCCCAGCAGACCCAGCTCGACGTGGTCTCGAACAACCTGGCCAACGTCGGCACCACGGGCTTCAAGCGCAGCCGCGCGGTGTTCGAAGACCTGATGTACCAGAACCTGCGCCAGGTCGGCGGCCAGACCTCCGACCAGACGCGCCTGCCCTCGGGCCTGCAGATCGGCACCGGCGTGCACGTGGTCGCCACCGAGCGCATCCATGCGCAGGGCAACATGACCAAGACCGACAACCCGAAGGACGTGGCCATCAACGGCGCCGGCTTCTTCCAGGTGCTGATGCCCGACGGCACCACGGCCTATACGCGCGACGGTTCGTTCCAGACCGACCGCGACGGCCAGCTGGTGACCGCCAGCGGCTTCCCGGTGCAGCCGGCCATCGCCATTCCGCAGAACGCCACCGGCATGACCATCGCCCGCGACGGCATGGTGTCGGTGACGCAGGCCGGCAGCACGGCCACGGTGCAAGTGGGGCAGATCCAACTGGCCACTTTCCTCAACCCCACCGGCCTGCAGAGCCTGGGCGAGAACCTCTATGCCGAGACCGATTCGTCCGGCGCGCCCAACCAGCTCAACCCCGGCCTCGAAGGCGCCGGCATCCTGAGCCAGGGCTACGTCGAAGCGTCGAACGTCAACGTGGTCGAAGAGATGGTCAACATGATCCAGACGCAGCGTGCGTACGAGATCAACAGCAAGGCCATCACCGCATCCGACGAGATGCTTCGGAAGCTGGCCCAAATGTCATGATCCGCGCTCGCCTTCATCGTCCAGTCAACGTCGCGCTCATCGCGCTGCTCGCCACCGGCTGTGCGCAGATTCCGCGCGAGCCGCTCGTGCACCAGCCGATGACGGCGCGCGCCAATCCCTACCAGCCGCTGCCGGCGCCGCGCGCTACCGGGGCCATCTTCCGCGACGGCCCCGGTGCCAATGCGCTGTTCGAAGACCGCCGGCCGCGCAACGTGGGCGACATCCTGACCATCGTCATCAGCGAGAAGGTCAACGCCAGCAAGAACTCGGGCGCCAACGCCAGCCGCAACGGCAGCATGGCGATGGCCTTCCCGACCGTGCCCAAGCTGCTGGGCGGGCTGCTCGACGACCAGGACGCCAAGCTCTCGGGCACCAACGTGCTGAGTGCCAAGGGCGGCGCCAATGCCAACAACACCTTCAACGGCGTGATCACCGTCACCGTGGTCGACGTCATGCCCAACGGCAACCTGCTGGTGTCCGGCGAAAAGCAGATGGGCATCAACCAGGGCACCGAGTTCATCCGCTTCTCGGGCGTGGTCAACCCGCGCACCGTCTCGGGCAGCAACACCGTGCCGTCCACGCTCGTGGCCGATGCACGCATCGAGTACACGGCCAAGGGCTACATCGACGAGGCCCAGCACATGGGTTGGATGCAGCGCTTCTTCCTCAACGTGATGCCGTTTTGATGGCTCTCCTCCAGGCTTGCTCACTTCGTGTAGCCGCCAACCCCCTCACCGGGGGCGACACCAGCGGCCCGGCAAAGCCGGTTCCGCGGTGTCCCCCGAACGCGGCCTGTTCCGGAGCCGCACTGAAAGAAAGAGTTTGTCTATGAGTCTGTCGCAATATTTGATGAGTGGGATGGCGGCACTCTGTCTGCTGACGGTTCCCGCCCATGCCGAGCGCATCAAGGAACTGGCCAGCATCCAGGGCGTGCGCGACAACCCGCTGATCGGCTACGGCCTGATGGTGGGCCTCGACGGCACGGGCGACCAGACCATGCAGACGCCCTTCACCACGCAGAGCCTGAACAACATGCTTCAGCAGCTCGGCATCTCGGTGCCGGCCGGCGTCAACATGCAGCTCAAGAACGTGGCGGCGGTGATGGTCACGGCCACGCTGCCTTCGTTCGCGCGGCCAGGCCAGAACATCGACGTCACCGTGTCGTCGATGGGCAATGCCAAGAGCCTGCGCGGCGGCACGCTGCTGATGACGCCGCTCAAGGGTGTGGACGGCGCCACCTACGCCATCGCCCAAGGCAACATGGTGATCGGCGGCGCCGGCGCCTCGGCCAACGGCAGCAAGGTGCAGATCAATCAGTTGAGCTCGGGCCGTATTCCGGGCGGTGCGCTGGTGGAGCGCACGGTCGACGCGCCGGTGGGCGGCGAGGGCATGTTCTCGCTGGAGCTCAACCGTTCCGACTTCGGCACCGCGCAGCGCGTGGTCGAGGCCATCAACCGCCAGCTCGGTCCGGGCACCGCCGAGGCCGCCGATGCGCGCATGGTCCGCGTGCGCGCACCTGAGCAGCAGGAGCGCGTCGGCTTCCTGGCGCGGCTCGAGAACATCGAGGTCACGCCCACGCAGGCCGCGGCCCGCGTGGTGATCAACGCGCGCACCGGCTCGGTGGTGATGAACCAGGCCGTGCGCGTCAACGATTGCGCGGTGGCGCACGGCAACCTGTCGGTGGTCATCAACACCGAGCCGGTGATCAGCCAGCCGGGCGCCTTCTCGGGCGGCTCGACCGTGGCCACGCAGACATCGCAGATCTCGGTGACGCAGGGCGGCGGTGCGCTTCAGATGGTGCGCAGCGGCGCCTCGCTGTCGGACGTGATCAAGGGCCTCAACAGCCTGGGCGCGAATCCGCAGGACCTGGTGTCGATCCTTCAAGCGATGAAGACCGCCGGTGCCCTGCGCGCCGAGCTGGAAATCATCTGACGCGCGGGGATCGCAGCGAATGGCCATGCGCAGCACCCTGGACCGCAGCGGCGCACTCGACCAGCGCTTCGCGCTCGACGTGCAGGGCGTCGACGACTTGCGGCGCACCGCGCGCAGTTCCCCGGAAGAGGGCCTGCGCCAGGTCTCGCGCCAGTTCGAGGCCATGTTCATGAACATGGTGCTCAAGAGCATGCGCCAGGCCGTGCCCGAAAGCGGCCTGGTCAACAGCCAGAACGAGAAGCTGTACGTGTCGATGTTCGACCAGCAGCTCACGCAGAACCTCTCGGGCCGCGGCCTGGGCCTGGCCGAGGCTATGCTGGCGCAGCTGCGCCGCAGCCAGCCGTCGGCCACGCCCGACGGCGAGCAAGCGCCAGAGACGATGTCGCTGGCGCTGCCAGGCGGCATCGCGTTGAAGCCGGATGCAGGCATACCGCTGGGCTCGTCGCCCACCCCATCCTCACAGCCATCGGCGCCGGCGGTCCGCCGCAACGTCGATCTGAGCCTTTACCAGAGCAATGCCGAACGCGCGCCGGCCACCGTCGCCTCGCTGCAGGGCCAGGTCGATGCCTTCGTGGGCCGCATGGGCGCGTCCGCGCAGGCCGCCAGCGACGCCAGCGGTGTGCCCGCACCGCTGATCCTGGCGCAGGCCGCGCTCGAATCGGGCTGGGGCAAGCGCGAGATTCGCGGCGACGATGGCACGCAGAGTCACAACCTCTTCGGCATCAAGGCCGACCGCAGCTGGAAGGGCCCGACGGTCGAGACCACCACCACCGAGTACGTCGACGGCGAGCCGCAGAAGGTGCGCGCGAAGTTCCGCGCCTACGGCTCCTACGAAGAAGCCTTCACCGACTACGCGAAGTTCATCACCCGCAACCCGCGCTACGCCAACGTGCTGGCCACCGACGACCCGGCCGAGGCCGCGCACGGCCTGCAGAAGGCGGGCTACGCGACCGATCCGCAGTACGGGCACAAGCTCGTTCGGATCATGCAGAAATTCTCTTGAGGACAACCGGAAATGAAAAATTGGCGTATCGGCACCCGCCTGGGCATCGGCTTCGCGCTCGTGCTCGCCCTGCTGGCCATCGTGGCCGCCATCGGCGTGTTTCGCCTGCAGAACGTGGGCGAGGCCACGCAGGACATGGTGGAGCGCTCGCTCGTCAAGGAGCGCCTGGCCGCGAACTGGCTGCTCAACACCAGCAACAACAGCGTGCGCACTTTCGCATTGGTGAAGAGCAACGATGCCGAGGTGCAGGACTACCTGCAGAAGAACATCACCAAGACCAGCGCGCTGATCTCCGACACGCAGAAGAAGCTCGAGGCGATGCTCGACACGCCCGAGGAGCAGGCGATCAGCGCCGACATCAAGCAGCGGCGCACCGACTACGTGAACCTGCGCAACACCATCCTCAAGCTGAAGGCCGAGGGCAAGCTCGACGAGGCACGGCAGCTCACCGACCAGAAGCTGATCCCGATGCTGGAGGCCTACGACGGCAGCATCCGCGGCATGCTGGCCCACCAGGGCGAGCGCATCGACCGCGCGGCCGAGTCGGTCGACGCGCTGTACCGCTCGGGCCGCGTCAACGTCATCGCGCTCGCGGCGCTCGCATTGGCGCTCGGCGCGGTGCTGGCCTGGATGCTGACGCGCAGCATCACCCGGCCGCTCAACGAGGCGGTGCAGGTGGCCCAGACCGTGGCCGCCGGCGACCTGCGCAGCGAGGTGGTGGTGCATGCCCGCGACGAGACCGGCCTGCTCATGGAAGCGCTGCAGGGCATGAACGCCAGCCTGGCGCGGGTGGTGGGCGAGGTGCGCCACGGGACCGACACCATCGCCGCGGCATCGACCGAGATCGCCTCGGGCAACCACGACCTGTCGTCGCGCACCGAGGAGCAGGCCAGTTCGCTGCAGCAGACCGCGGCGTCGATGGAAGAGCTCACCAGCACGGTCAAGCAGAACGCCGAGAACGCGCGGCAGGCGAGCCAGCTGGCACTGTCGGCGTCCGAAGTGGCGGTGAAGGGAGGCAAGGTGGTCGACGAGGTGGTGGACACCATGGGCTCGATCCACGCGGCCTCGC
>NZ_LYVO01000117.1 GCF_001984055.1 Variovorax sp. KK3 | reverse complement strand
GTGCCCACCGCTCAGGCCCCCGACAAGACCCGCCCCACCGCCGCGCTGCCCAACCACCATTGGGCGCCGATGTAGAGCCAGGCCGCGATGCCCATGGCGTATCCGGCCAGCACCGCGCGGCCGTCCTCTTCCATCATGCCGAGCGCGAGCAGCAGGATCGACCAGGCCGGAAAGGCGTTGCTGAGCGGCACGGGCAACGGAAGCATGAAGACGAAGGCGCTGGACATGACCACCAGCCCGTTCAGGCTGCGGAAGCCGGGCTGCGTCACGAGGATGCGCCAGCGCGGCCGGATGAATGTCTCGACCCGCCGGGCGATCGACGCGCCGACCGTGACGAGCCGGGACAGCACGCCGTAGGGCACCCGGTAGTTCAGCAACCGCTCTGGAAGCCACGGCTCCTGCCGAAGCGCGATGCGCAGGCCGAACAGCATCAGCACCGCGCCGAAGGGCGTCGACACACCCGGCAGCGGCACGGGCTGGCAGAACGGGAGCACCAGGAAGATCACGAAGACGTTGAAGCCGCGGCCCTGCAGCACGTCGATGATGTCGCGGATCGCGAGGGCATCGCCGGCTGCCCGGGCGAGGATCGACGCCAGGTCGTCGGACAGGCTGTGGCCGTGCGCATCGTCGGTTGTTTCGGCGGAGCCGCCGGCCAGAGGTTGCGGATGGGTCTGATCTTCCATGGCGCGGTTCGTAACGGCCTGCGCAACGGTGTTCCATGCCTCCAAACCTAGAATCGGCGCCATGCCCATCAAAGTTCTCGATTTCCGTGGCCAGCCCGCCATGGCGCTCGGCCTGCCCGACGGCAGCGCGTGCACGGTGGCGCTGCACGGGGCCCACGTGCTGTCGTGGGTGACGGCCGATAGCGTCGAGCGCCTCTACCTGAGCCCCGATGCGCGCTTCGACGGCCGCAGTGCCATCCGTGGCGGCGTGCCGCTCTGCTGGCCGCAGTTCAACCAGCGTGGTTCGCTTCCCAAGCACGGTTTCGTCCGCAACGTGACCTGGCATGCCGATGCGGGCGCCGCGGGCGAAAAGCCCGGCACCCTGGTGCTCGCGCTGCACGACGACCAGGCCACCCGCGCCATCTGGCCGCACGCCTTTCACGCCAGGCTGGCGGTGACGCTGACGCCTCGCTCGCTGCGCGTGGCCCTGAGCATCGACAACACGGGCCGCGCACCCTGGTCCTTCGCGGCAGCCCTGCACAGCTACCTGCGGGTGGACGACATCGCGCAGGCATCGCTCGAAGGACTCCAGGGCGCCAACCGCTGGGATGCCGTGCGCGACGATCGACACGTCGACCTGGCACCCGCGCTGCGCTTCGGCACCGAGTTCGACAGCGTCTACACCGCACCGGCGCAGCCCCTCCATCTGGTCCAGCCTGCCGGCCGGCTCGAGATCACGCAAAGCGCGAGCTGCACCGAGACCGTGGTCTGGAACCCCGGCCCCGAGCTGAGCAAGCGGCTGGACGACTTGCCCGACGACGGGTGGCGCCACATGCTGTGCGTCGAGGCCGCGCGCATCGACGAGCCCGTGATGCTCGCGCCCGGCGGCGGCTGGCAGGGCTGGCAGCAGCTCACCGTCCTTTGAAACCCATTCCCGAACGATTTCCATGCTCGCCAAGCGCATCATTCCCTGCCTCGACGTCACCGGCGGCCGTGTCGTCAAGGGCGTCAATTTCGTCGAACTGCGCGATGCCGGCGACCCGGTCGAGATCGCGGCGCGCTACAACGCGCAGGGCGCCGACGAGCTCACCTTCCTCGACATCACGGCCACCAGCGACGGCCGCGACCTGATCCTGCCGATCATCGAGGCCGTGGCTTCGCAGGTCTTCATTCCGCTGACCGTCGGCGGCGGCGTGCGCACGGTCGAGGACGTGCGGCGCTTGCTCAATGCGGGCGCGGACAAGACCAGCTTCAACTCCGCCGCCATCGCAAATCCGCAGGTGATCGAGGACGCCTCGCGTAAGTACGGCGCGCAGTGCATCGTGGTCGCGATCGACGCCAAGCGCCGCACTGCCGACGAGGCTGCCGCGCGCGGCCCGGGCTGGGACGTGTACAGCCACGGTGGCCGCAAGAACACCGGGCTCGACGCCGTGCAGTGGGCGGCCGAGATGGCGCGCCGAGGCGCTGGCGAGATCCTGCTGACCAGCATGGACCGTGACGGCACCAAGAGCGGCTTCGACCTGGCGCTGACGCGTGCCGTGAGCGATGCAGTGAGTGTTCCTGTCATCGCCTCCGGCGGCGTGGGCGGCCTCGACGACCTGGCCGACGGCGTGCAGTCCGGCGGCGCCGATGCGGTGCTGGCGGCCAGCATCTTCCACTACGGCCAGCACACCGTGGGCGAGGCCAAGGCCCGCATGGCCGAGCGCGGCATTCCCGTGAGGCTTTAGACGGGTCGGGTATTGCGCAGGCCCGACAATAGCAGCATGAATTGGCTCGATGAAGTGAAATGGGATGCGAACGGCCTGGTGCCGGTCATCGCGCAGGAACAGGGCAGCAACGACGTGCTCATGTTCGCGTGGATGAACCGCGAGGCCTTGGCCAAGACCGCCGAACTGGGCCGTGCCGTGTACTTCAGCCGCTCGCGGAACAAGCTGTGGTTCAAGGGCGAGGAATCGGGCCACGTACAGACCGTGCACCAGATCCGCATGGACTGCGACAACGACGTGCTGCTGCTCCAGGTCACGCAGACCGGCCACGAACCCGGCATCGCCTGCCACACGGGCCGACACAGCTGCTTTTTCAGCAAGTACGAGGACGGCCGATGGACCGTGACCGAGCCGGTCCTCAAAGACCCCGAGGCCATCTACACCGCCTCGACCTCCGCGCCCCGATGAGCACCGACACCTCTCCGCACCCCATGGAAGACGCACTGGCCCGCCTGGCGGCCGTGATCGAAAGCCGCTTGCCCGCGCAGGGCGGCGACCCCGACAAGAGCTACGTCGCCCGCCTGCTGCACCGCGGCCCCGACGCCTTTCTCAAGAAGATCGGCGAGGAGGCCACCGAAGTCGTCATGGCCGCCAAGGACGCCGACCACGGCGGCGAGCGCGCGAAGATCGTGAACGAAGTGGCCGACCTGTGGTTCCACAGCATGGTGGCGCTCGCGCACTACGGCTTGTCGCCGCGCGACGTCATCGCCGAACTGGAGCGCCGCGAAGGCACCAGCGGCATCGAGGAAAAGGCCCTGCGCAAGGCGCAGGCTCGAGAAGCCTCCAGCGATTGACGTAAGGGAAAGGAACGCCCGCCATGAGCAACGACATCGTGACCGTCGAACCCGACAGCTCCCTGAAGACCTGGGGCTGGATCAGCTACATCCTCCACCTCGTGGTGGCGGTGGGCGCCGTGCTGCCCGGGGCCCAGGCCTCCGTCGCATTGCTGCTGATCGCGCTGGTCATCGACCTGGTGAAGCGCGACGATGCCGCCGGCACCTGGCAGGCCTCGCACTTCAGCTGGCGCATCCGTTCGGTGCTGTGGGCCGGCGTGGCCTACGTGCTCACGTCCTGGCTCTGGCTGCTGTTCCTGCTGCCCGGCTGGCTGGCCTGGGCGCTGATTTCACTCTGGTTCCTCTATCGCATCGTCAAGGGGATGCTGCGGATGAGTGCCGGCCGGTCCATGGAGCCTTCGAATGTCGTCTGATCCCAACTGCATCTTCTGCAAAATCGTCGCGGGGCAGATCCCGTCGCGCAAGGTCTACGAGGACGAAGACCTGTTCGGCTTTCACGACATCGCGCCCTGGGCACCGGTGCACTTCATGCTGGTGCCCAAGCGTCACATCCCGTCGATGGCGCAGGTCACGCCGGACGATTCGGCCCTGTTGGGCAAGATCATGACCCTGGCGCCCAAGCTGGCGGTGGAGCAGGGCTGCCGCCCTTATCCGGACGGTGGATTCCGCATCGTCGTCAACACCGGCGCCGAGGGCGGTCAGGAAGTTCACCATCTCCATGTTCACGTCATGGGCGGCCCAAGGCCCTGGGCCAAGGGTTGATATTCGCCGCACCGGGTCACCGATGCGGCCCCGACTAAAATCCAACGATTCTTCAGGAGTAATCCATGGGTTCACTTTCCATCTGGCACTGGCTGATCGTGCTGCTCGTCGTCGTGATGATCTTCGGCACCAAGAAACTGCGCAACATGGGTTCCGACCTGGGCGGCGCCGTCAAGGGCTTCAAGGACGGCATGAAGGACGGCTCGACCACCGAGACGCCCGCCACGCCGAATCCGCAGGTGAGCAACGCCAACGCTGCCGACAAGTCGACCATCGACGTCGAAGCGCGTCAGAAGTCCTGATCGCCCGGCCGCTTCCGTGATCGATCTCGGCATCTCGAAACTGGCATTGATCGGCGCTGTCGCGCTGATCGTCATCGGTCCCGAGAAGCTGCCGCGGGTGGCGCGCACCGTCGGCACGCTGCTGGGCAAGGCCCAGCGTTACGTCAACGACGTCAAGGCCGAGGTCAACCGCTCGATGGACCTCGACGAGCTTCGAAAGATGAAGGACACGGTGCAGGACGCCGCCCGCGACGTCGAGCAGAGCATCCATACCGGGGCCACCGATTTCGAGAAGCAGTTCTCCGAGATCGGCCAGACCGGCAACTCGGAACTCTCGGAGCCCACACCGAGCTACCCCGAGTACAAGCATCCCAAAAAGAAATGGCGCCTCAAGCAGGGCGCCACGCCCCAGTGGTACAAGGCGCGCAACGGCGTGCGGACCCGGGCTCTGTCTGGCGCCGCGCGCGTGGCGCGCTACCGCCCCCACAAGATCAACTGAGATCCGACTGCCTGGTTCGATTCGGCCGCGCGCAGCGCGACTCCACCTCCTGACCGCAGCGCCCCCACATGGCCGATTCCCCCGACAAGAACAAAGAAGACGAGCTGGCCGGCACCGAGCAGCCCTTCGTCGCGCATCTCATGGAGCTGCGCGACCGGCTGCTGTACTGCGTCTACGGGCTGGTGGTCGCAGGCATACTGCTCGCCATCTGGCCTGGGCCCGCGGGCTTGATCGACGTGGTCGCCATTCCCATCCGCGCGCACATGCCGCCTGATGCGAAGCTGATCGCTGTGGGCGTGTTCTCGCCTTTCTTCGTGCCGCTCAAGGTGCTGCTGATGGCAGCGGTGCTGCTGGCGCTGCCCTGGCTCATGTACCAGGCCTGGATGTTCGTCGCGCCGGGCCTCTACAGCCACGAGAAGAAATTCGCGCTGCCGCTGATCTTCTTCGGCAGCTTCCTCGCGTATGCGGGCATCGCCTTCGTCCAGTTCTTCGTGCTGGACAAGATGTTCAACTTCATCCAGCACTTCACGCCGGCCAGCGTGGCCGCCACGCCCGACATCGCGTCGTATGTCGAGTCGATCCTGTCGCTCTACCTGGCCTTCGGCGTGGCCTTTCAGGTGCCGATCGTAGTGATGCTGCTCGTGCGCTTCGACATGGTGACGATCGAGAAGCTCAAGGCCTTCCGCGGTTATTTCATCGTGCTGGCCTTCGTCGTCGCCGCCGTGCTGACGCCGCCGGACGTGGTGTCGCAGCTGGCACTGGCGGTTCCGATGTGCGTGCTCTACGAGGTGGGCATCGTGGCCGCACGCTACTTCTCGAAGCACACGCGGGCCCCGGAGGAAAGCGCCGATTCCTCGGCGCAGTCCTGATTCCTGCGGCCCGATGGCGCGCGACCCTTACTCGGGCTGACCGGGCGCGCGGCGCACCGGGCTGCGCGGCCGAAGGCCGGGGGTGACATCCAGTTCCATCTTGTCGCTGCCGCGCTGAAGTGCGAACCGGGCGCTCGTTCCGGGCTTGAGGCCCGCCACCGAGGTCAGCAGCTCCTGCGTGTTGCCGATCGACTTTTCACCCACGCCGGTGATCACGTCGCCGGGTCGCACACCGGCGCGCGCGGCCGGGCCGTTCTGCAGCACACCGGTGATGATCACGCCCTTGCTGGCCTTCACGCCGAAGGTTTCCGCCAGTTCGGGCGACAGGTCGTTCGGCTCCACGCCGATCCATCCACGCGTGACCTTGCCTTCCTTGACGATGTCTTCGAGCACCTGCTTGGCGGTCGACACCGGAATGGCGAAGCCGATGCCCATGCTGCCGCCGGAGCGCGAATAGATGGCGGTGTTGATGCCTTCGAGGTTGCCGTTGACGTCGATCAGCGCGCCGCCGGAGTTGCCGGGGTTGATGGCCGCGTCGGTCTGGATGAAGTTCTCGAAGGTGTTGATGCCCAGCTGGTTGCGGCCCAGCGCGGAGACGATCCCGCTGGTCACGGTCTGGCCCACGCCGAACGGGTTGCCGATGGCCAGCACCTGGTCGCCGACCTGCAGGTTGTCGGAGTTGCCGAGCACCACAACCGGCAGCTTGTCGAGCTCGATCTTCAGCACCGCGAGGTCGGTGTCCGGGTCGGTGCCGATCACCTTGCCGCGTGCATGGCGGCTGTCGTTGAGCGTGACGTCGATCTCGTCGGCGCCTTCCACCACATGGTTGTTGGTGAGGATGTAGCCGTCGGTGCTCACGATCACGCCGCTGCCCAGGCCGATCTGCGGCTGGTCGCCCTGGTCGCCGAAGAAGAAGCGGAACCACGGGTCTTCGCTGCGCGGGCTGCGGCGCGCCGCCTTGCTGGTATTGATGCTGACCACCGCTGGCGACGCTTTCTTCGCCGCGGCGCTCAGGCTGCCGGGCGCCACCGCCCCGGGATTGGCGGCCGGCGCCTCGATCACCGACACCAGGCCGCCCAGCGACGTGGTGCGGCGGCCGATCCATTCAGGCTTGAGCGTGGCGACGACGAAATAGGCCGCCAGCATGACGGTGACGGCTTGGGCGAACAGCAGCCAGGTGCGTTTCATGGAGAAATAGGAAGAAGACGGGGGAGTTGCTGCCGAGCCGGCGAAAAGCCGGCGACGGAATGACGCATTGTCCCTCAACGGCCATGCCGGGCCGGGTGAGCACGGCTGCGAAATGGCTATTCCGCGGGGCCGGCGTCCGGCGCCACAATGTCGCGATGAGCACCACTCGCCACGAACTGCTGCACGCTTTCGACCTGCTGCTTGCCCCGGAGCGCTTCAAGGACTACGGACCCAACGGCCTGCAGGTCGAGGGCCGCACCACGGTGCGCAAGATCGTGTCGGGCGTGACGGCCAGCCGTGCGCTGATCGAGGCCGCCATCCACGCCGAGGCCGACGCTATCTTCGTCCACCACGGCCTGTTCTGGCGCGGCCAGGACGGGCGCGTCACCGGCTGGATGAAGCAGCGGCTGGGCCTTCTGCTGGGCGACGACGTGAGCCTCTTCGCCTACCACCTGCCGCTCGACGCCCATCCCGAACTCGGCAACAACGCGCAACTGGGGCTGAAGCTCGGACTCGTGGCGCATGCCGGTTCGGGCGGGCGCTTCGGCGAACACGAAATCGGCTTCATCGGCGCACGCAGCAACGGCGAGACCTTCTCCAATGCGAAGGCATTGGCCGCGCATGCGGAAAAGGAACTGGGCAGGCCGGTCACCCTGGTTGACGTGCCGACGGCGCGCCCGATCCGCAACGTCGCGTGGTGCACGGGTGGCGCCCAGGGTTACTTCGAGGCGGCCATCGCGGCCGGCGCCGACGCGTTCATCACCGGCGAGATCTCCGAACCGCAGGCGCACTATGCGCGCGAGATGGGCGTCGCCTTCCTGGCCTGCGGGCATCATGCGACCGAGCGCTATGGCGCGCCGGCCGTGGCGGCCCATGTGGCGGCGCAACTGGGCTGCGCGCACCAGTTCATCGACATCGACAACCCCGCGTGAACCGCCGAGTCTTCGCCATCACCCTGGGCGATCCTGCGGGCATCGGGCCCGAGATCATCGTCAAGGCCTTTCGCGATGCGCCCGTCCTCGCGCAGGGCTGTTTCGTTGCAGGCGACGTGGGCCTCGTGCGCCGTGCCGCGGCGATGCTCGAGGCACCCGGGCAGCCCGCGCTGCCCGTCGCCCTGATCGAGTCGCCCGATGATGTCGCCGCCGTGCCGCCGCGCTGCATCCCCGTGCTCCAGGCGACTTCGCCGCCGAGCGGGGCGATTCCTGTCGGCGCGGTCGGCGCCGAAGCGGGCCGCATCGCCGGCGAATCCGTGGTCTGGGCGGCGCGCACGGCCCTGCGCGGGGAAATTGCGGCCGTGGTGACGGCTCCGCTGCACAAGGAGGCCTTGGCGGCAGCCGGCTATGCCTTTCCCGGCCACACGGAGCTGTTGCAGGCCGAAGCTGCTGCGCATCTGGGTGTGCCGGTGGAGGCGCTGCCCGTGCGGATGATGCTGGCCAACGACGAACTGCGAACCGTGCTGGTGAGCATCCATATGTCGTTGCGCCACGCGATCGAGGCAGTGAGCTTCGACAACGTCCTGCAGACGCTGCGCATCACGCACGCTTCGCTGTCCGCGGTGCTGGGACGCCCGCCGAGGATCGGGGTGGCGGGCTTGAATCCGCATGCGGGGGAGGGAGGCCTGTTCGGCAGCGAGGAGCGCGACGTCATCGCACCGGCCATCGCTGCAGCGCGCGCCGAGGGCATCGATGCAGACGGACCCCATGCGCCCGACACCGTCTTCATGCGCGCGCGCGCCAGTGCGCAGCGTGCCGGCGAGTTCGACGTGGTGGTGGCGATGTACCACGACCAGGGCCTGATCCCGGTGAAGTACCTCGGTGTCGAGAAGGGCGTGAACGTGACGCTGGGCCTGCCGCTCGTGCGCACCAGCCCGGACCACGGCACCGCCTTCGACATCGCGGGCACCGGGCGGGCCGATGCCTCGAGCCTGCTCGAGGCGATCCGCGTCGCGCGGGCGCTGGCGCTTAGGGGCGCTTGAGGCTGTCGCGGATCTCGCGCAGGAGCACGATGTCTTCGGGCGGCACGACGGTCGCCGGCGCTTCTTCCTGCTTGCGGCGCAACCTGTTGATCTGCTTCACCATCAGGAAGATGACGAAGGCCAGGATCACGAAGTTGACGACGATGGTGATGAAGTTGCCGTAGGCCAGCACCGGAACGCCGGCCTTCTTGAGATCCGCCAGGTTGTTGGCCACGTTGGCTGGTATCGAGCCCAGCACCACGTAAAGGTTCGAGAAGTCGAGCCTGCCGAACACCAGGCCGACGATCGGCATGATGATGTCGGCCACCAGCGAGTCGACGATCTTGCCGAACGCCGCGCCGATGATCACGCCGACCGCCAGGTCGACGACGTTGCCCTTGACGGCGAACTCGCGAAATTCGCTGAGGAAACTCATGTTGACCACCTCGCGTGCTTGTTGTTGGAGCGGGCCAGTATAGAGGGGCGCACGGCGCGCGGGCGCGCCCCGCGCTCGCGTTGAAGTCGCTTGTTTCGCTCCGCTACAATCTTTGGTTGACCCAAGCCACCAGCGAAGAAGATTGAGGACCCCCCATGAGTGACATCCCGGTCGGCCGCCAGCGCGTCGACAGCAGCAAGCGGACATGGTTGATCGCATCAGGCTGCGCCGGCGCAGTGGGCGGAGTGGCCACCGCCATCCCGTTCGTCAGCACTTTCCAACCCTCGGAGAAAGCCAAGGCGGCCGGTGCACCGGTCGAAGTGGACATCGGTGGCCTTCAGCCCGGCGAGAAGATGACCGTCGAGTGGCGCGGCAAGCCGGTGTGGATCCTCAAGCGCACGCCGGCCCAGGTCACCGAGCTGCCCAAGCTCGACGGCCTGTTGGCCGACCCGCAATCCAAGCGCAATCCCGACGAGTTCACGCCCGAGTACGCTCGCAACGAGAACCGCTCGATCAAGCCCGACGTCCTGGTGGTCGTGGGCATCTGCACCCACCTGGGTTGCTCTCCGATCGACAAGCTCCAGGCCGGTCCCCAGGCCTCGGTGCCCGACGACTGGCAAGGCGGCTTCCTCTGCCCCTGCCACGGCTCGACCTTCGACCTGGCCGGCCGCGTCTACAAGAACAAGCCCGCGCCCGACAACCTGCCGGTGCCACCGCACATGTACCTCTCCGACACGCGCCTTCTGATCGGCGAAGACAAGAAGGCCTGAGGAGGAGTACAAGAACATGGCTGAATTCAAGGAAATCTCCCCCAACGCACCCGCCAGCGACAAGCTGCTGAACTGGGTCGACAACCGCTTCCCGCTGACCAAGCTGTGGAACGACCAGTGGGGCAAGTACTACGCGCCGAAGAACTTCAACTTCTGGTACATCTTCGGCTCGCTCGCGATGCTGGTCCTCGTGATCCAGATCGTGACCGGCATCTTCCTCGTGATGCACTACAAGCCCGACGCGGCGCTGGCCTTCGCGTCGGTCGAGTACATCATGCGCGACGTGCCCTGGGGCTGGCTGATTCGCTACATGCACTCCACGGGGGCCTCGGCCTTCTTCGTCGTGGTGTACCTGCACATGTTCCGCGGCCTGATCTACGGCAGCTATCGCAAGCCGCGCGAGCTGATCTGGATCTTCGGCTGCGCGATCTTCCTGTGCCTGATGGCCGAAGCCTTCATGGGTTACCTGCTGCCCTGGGGCCAGATGAGCTATTGGGGCGCGCAGGTCATCGTGAACCTGTTCTCCGCGATTCCCTTCGTCGGCCCTGACCTGGCGCTGTTGATCCGCGGCGATTACGTGGTGAGCGACGCGACGTTGAACCGCTTCTTCAGCTTCCACGTCATCGCGGTTCCGCTGGTGCTGCTGGGCCTGGTGGTGGCGCACCTGATCGCGTTGCACGAAGTGGGCTCCA
This sequence comes from Variovorax sp. KK3, assembly GCF_001984055.1. Taxonomy (GTDB): domain Bacteria; phylum Pseudomonadota; class Gammaproteobacteria; order Burkholderiales; family Burkholderiaceae_C; genus Variovorax. The sequence continues at coordinate 4,900 of NZ_LYVO01000117.1, read as the reverse complement.
ACAACCCCGACGGCATCGAGATCAAGGCCAATCGCGGCCCCGACGGCCATCCGCTCGACGGCATCCCTTCGCACCCGTACTACACGGTGCACGACATCTTCGGCGTGGTGGTGTTCCTCACCATCTTCTCCGCCGTGATCTTCTTCGCGCCCGAGGCCGGCGGTTACTTCCTGGAGTACAACAACTTCATCCCGGCCGACCCGCTGAAGACGCCCAACCACATCGCACCGGTGTGGTACTTCACGCCCTTCTATTCGATGCTGCGCGCCATCACCAGCGAAATGATGTACGCGCTGATCGCCTGCGTCGTGGCAGCTTCCGCCTTCGGCGTCTGGAAGGCGCGCCTCGCCGCCATCTTCAAGGCCGCCATCGTGGTCGTTGCCGTGATCGTCGCCGCCATGATGCTGTCGATCGACGCCAAGTTCTGGGGCGTGGTGGTGATGGGTGGTGCGGTCATCATCCTGTTCTTCCTGCCCTGGCTCGACCACAGCCCGGTGCGTTCGATCCGCTACCGTCCGGGCTGGCACTGGTACATGTACGGCGTGTTCGTCGTCAACTTCGTGGTCCTGGCCTACCTCGGAGTGCAGCCGCCTTCGCCGCTCGGCGAGCGCGTGTCGCAGGTCGGTACGCTTTTCTATTTCGGCTTCTTCCTGCTGATGCCGTGGTGGAGCCGTCTCGGTGAATTCAAGCCGGTCCCCGAGCGCGTGACCTTCCACGCGCATTGAGAGAACCGGAGCCCACGACAATGAAGAAACTGATCCTCACGTTGATCGCAGCGCTCGGCATCGCCGCCGGCGCGCAGGCCGCCGAGGGCGGCATCGCCTGGGACAAGGCCCCGAACAAGACCACCGACCTCGCCTCGCTGCAGAACGGTGCCAAGCTCTTCGTCAACTACTGCCTCAACTGCCACTCGGCGGCGTTCATGCGCTACAACCGGCTGCAGGACATCGGCATCTCCGAGCAGCAGATCAAGGACAACCTGCTGTTCACGACCGAGAAGGTCGGCGAGACGATGAAGGCCAACATCGACCCGGCTCAGGCCAAGGCCTGGTTCGGCGGCGTTCCGCCCGACCTGACGCTGGTGGCGCGCTCGCGCGCCGGCCATGGCGGCACGGGCGCGGACTACCTGTACACCTACTTGCGCACCTTCTACCGCGACGACACCAAAGCCACCGGCTGGAACAACCTCGCATTCCCGAGCGTCGGCATGCCTCATGCGATGTGGGAACTGCAGGGCGAGCGCCGCCCCGTCTTCGAGAAGGTCGAGTCCCACGGGCATGCGATGGAAGTATTCAAGGGCTGGGAGCAGATCACGCCTGGCACCATGACACCGCTGCAGTTCGACACGGCGATGGGTGACCTCGTGGGGTACATGCAGTGGATGGCCGAGCCGGCGCAGAACACGCGCATCCGGGTCGGCGTGTGGGTTCTGCTGTTCCTGGTGATGGCGCTGGTCTTCGTATGGCGCCTGAATGCGTCGTACTGGAAGGACGTGAAGTAGATACCGAAGCGCGACCCGGTTGTGCCGGGTCCGCGTCCTTGCGGAGTGGGTTGCTGACGGCATCCCACTCTTTTTGATTTTTAGGAGCCTTACGCCATGATGGTCTTGTATTCCGGAACGACCTGCCCCTTCTCCCATCGTTGCCGCTTCGTCCTGTTCGAAAAGGGCATGGACTTCGAAATTCGCGACGTCGATCTCTACAACAAGCCCGAAGACATCAGCGTGATGAATCCGTATGGCCAGGTGCCGATCCTGGTCGAGCGGGACCTGATCCTGTACGAGTCGAACATCATCAACGAGTACATCGACGAGCGCTTCCCGCATCCGCAACTGATGCCAGGCGACCCGGTCGACCGTGCCCGCGTGCGGCTGTTCCTGCTCAACTTCGAGAAGGAACTCTTCGTGCATGTGTCCACGCTGGAGAACCGCAGTTCCAAGGGCAACGACAAAGCGCTCGAAAAGGCGCGGTCCCACATCCGCGACCGCCTCACGCAGCTCGCACCCGTGTTCCTCAAGAACAAGTACATGCTCGGCGACAATTTCTCGATGCTCGACGTCGCCATCGCGCCGCTGCTTTGGCGCCTGGATTACTATGGCATCGACCTCAGCAAGAATGCGGCGCCGCTGCTGAAGTACGCCGAGCGCATCTTCTCTCGCCCTGCGTACATCGAAGCGCTGACGCCGTCCGAGAAGGTCATGCGCAAGTAATCGCGGAACGCTGTCGACCTCCTTTTTTCATGATCAACGCGCTGGAGTCCTCGTCCACCCGCCCGTATCTGATTCGGGCGCTGTACGAGTGGTGCACGGACAACGGCTTCACCCCCTATGTGGCGGTGCAGGTCGACGACTCCGTGCAGGTGCCGCGCGAGTACGTGAAGAACGGCGAGATCGTGCTCAACATCAGCTTCGATGCGACCAGCTCGCTCAAGCTCGGCAACGACTTCATCGAGTTCAAAGCCCGCTTCGCTGGCACGGCCCGCGAGATCAGCGTGCCGGTCGGCCGCGTGATCGCGATCTATGCACGGGAGAATGGCCAGGGCATGGCCTTCCCCGCACCCGTGCCGGCACCGGCGCCAGCGGCACCTGTGCAGGGCGAAGGTGGCGGGAGTGCCTCGGCGTCGGCGCGCTTGGCTTTGCATGATGCCTCGCGTCGTGCCGATGCCGATGCGGGCAAGGTCGTCCATCTTGTGAGCGGCGACAACGGCGCGGAGGATTCGACCGGAGCGACCGGGCCATCGGATCCGGACGACGCGCCGCGCCCGCCGGGTGGTGGAGGCGGTGCGCGGCCTTCGCTCAAGCGCATCAAATAGTCGCGGACGCCCAGTGGGTCCATGGGCCGCCATTAAAATCAGCCCCGTTTTCTTACGCCGCTTTAGCTCAGTTGGTAGAGCACCCGCCTTGTAAGCGGTAGGTCGTCAGTTCGATTCCGACAAGCGGCACCAACTCTTTCGCATCGTCCTCGCTTCATCGCGCGGCAACCTTTGCCGGCGATGGTGCTGGCGCCGGCAGCGACCAACGGCCGGCAATTCATGTGCAGCCCCTCGCGCGAACGAGACCAAGCCGTGCTCAGCCGGTGAATTCCTCGTGGAATACCTTCCATCGAGGTCCGGAGCGCATCCAGTACTGGCGACGCGTACGGCCGAACTTTTCGCCGGCAATGATTTCACCAAAGGTGACCACCATCATCCCGCCGGCGTCTCGCCAATACAGATAGCTACGGTCCTTGAGTTCGACGCGCCGTCCGCGCAGCTGATCGATCTCGTCGCTGATGTTCGGCATGCGTTCCGCGAGGCGGCCGCTGCGCCGGTGATCGGGCAGATACAGATCCTGCAGCCGAGCCAGATCGCCCTCGGTGCGCGCCTCGCTCCACGCAGAGAGCGTGCTGTCGAAGGCGCGGGCTCGCGCTTGTGCCTCGGCGGGCGCGATCCAGTCGAGGCGCCTGGCGATCACCACGGGTGTGGCGCCAGGCTCGGCAATGCGCAGCAAGGCTTGCAGGTCAGGGTTGGACATGACGACGCAGCCATCGGTGGCCTGCGGTGCGCGCGCAAAGTGCGATGGGGGCGTGCCATGCAGCCAGATGCCGCTTCCGCCGCGCCCGCGGCGCAGATCGTAGGCGTTCGGGTAATTGAGGGGCAGCGCACCGGCGCCGTAGAAGTCGCGCAGTGAGCGCGGATCGAGATTGCTGGTGACGTAGTAGATGCCTTGCGGCGTGCGGGCATCGCCTTCGACCAATTTGTCGAGCCCGGCCTTCCCGATCGATACGTAGTAGTCCGCAACCCATTGAAGGCCCGTGGGCGTATTGCGGAGCAGGTAGAGGCGTGAGCGCGAAGCATCCACGGCGATGGCGTGCCGATGCTGCCTGGACAGTGCCAGGAACTCCGACGGAATGGTGCCTGGGGGTGGGCGTTCGCGCAGTGCCGACAAGCGGCGCTGCGCTTCCTCGCGAAGCTCGGCGAGTGTCGTCCGATCGCCGCTTTTCGGCAGCAGCGAGCCGTTTCCGCGTCCGGCCACGGATGGAATGCGCGCCGCGAGCAGGTCGCCGTGGATCAACTGTGCCAGTTGAAAGTGCGGGTACGCAGCGGCCAGTGCCTCGGCTTTCGACAAGGCCTGACGCGAGTGGCCTGCATTGAACAATCGGTAAACCTCGATCAAGCGGGCTTCGGCGTCGTTCGCCGGCGGAAGCGTTGGCGCCGTCGCTGGCGGCGGTGCCGTGCGTTTGGCCGGCTGTGCCGGCGTGCCGCTGCGAACCGAAGCCCGCGGAGGGCGAGGCCGCTCTCGCGGCGCGGCGTCGACCGGGTGCCAGGCGAGCATCGCGAGCGACGCCGCGATCACGGGGAGCAGTCCCCAGCCTCCTCCACGAACCCGGTGAACCATGGGGCGGCCGTTCGGCATCAGCCCCCGACGGTCTCTTTGCTGATCTGCCATCGCCCGTTGATGCGCAAGAACTCGAGCGTCTTGCGGCTGTTCACGTTGAGGTGGTCGGCGCGGTAGCTTTGGCGAAAACGGGCTGTCGCCCGGTCCTTGTCGATGTCGACCACCAAGTTGTCGACACCGACGCTGATGTTGCGCTTGCCGACGATACGTGCGCGACGCTCGTCCTCCCATGCCTTGCGGCTCTGCCCGCCGGGCGGCGCGAATCCGCTGCTGTACGCCGCCATGTAGCGTGGCATGTCCTGCGCCGTCCATGCCGCGGCCCACGCGCGAACGGCGGCTTCGACCTCGGGCCGCCCGCCGGAGGCCGCCGCGGCCGGTGCACTCGGTGCGCTTGGTACGGGCACAGGCGACTTCGCGACTGTCGGCGGCGCGACGGGAGCAGCAGGCGCAGCAGGTGCCACAGGAGCAGCAACCGGCGGCACGGGGGCGGCAGTGCGGGCAACGGGAGCAGGCGCCGCCGACAGT
>NZ_LYVO01000116.1 GCF_001984055.1 Variovorax sp. KK3 | reverse complement strand
GGCGGCACCGTGCTGCTGGCCGAGCCGATGGCGGACACGCCCGGCGCAGAAGCCATGGGCGATGCGTATTTCGGCCTCTACCTGTTCGCGATGGGCAAGGGCAGGCCCCGCAGCTGCGCTGCGCTCCAGGCGCTGCTGCGCACCGCGGGGTTCACCGGCGTCAAGGCGCTGCCCACCCGCATGCCGCTGCAGGTCGGCGTGATCGTCGCTCGAAACGGATTGGCGTGAAGACGCCTTGCATGAATGCGTTTCTGGATGTGTAATCAAAACTGGACAGTACAAGTAGTACAAATAAAATGACACATGAAGCGGGTGCTATGCGAACCCTGGCCGTGGTGCTCGAAAGGCCCGGCCGGTTGGCGCTGACCCGCCTGCCGCTGTGCGAGCCGACGGAAGAAGACGTGGTCGTCGACATCCAGTGGAGCGGCATCAGCACCGGCACCGAGCGGCTGCTCTGGTCGGGCCGCATGCCGGACTTTCCGGGCATGGGCTATCCGCTGGTGCCGGGCTACGAATCGGTCGGCGTGGTGCGCAGTGCCGGCCGGCAGTCGGGCGCCACCGTGGGCCAAAGCGTCTTCGTGCCGGGCGCGCGCTGCTTCGGCGACGTGCGAGGCCTGTTCGGCGGCGCCGCATCGACCGTGGTGCTGCCGGGTTCGCGCACGCTGCCACTCGACGACGAGCATGGGCAGGGCCCTGCCTGCGCCGAGCAAGGCGTGCTGCTGGCCCTGGCGGCCACGGCCCACCACGTGAGCGCGGCCGGCGGGGGCCGACAGCCCGATCTGATCGTCGGCCACGGCGTGCTGGGCCGCATGGTGGCACGCATCGCGGTCGCCATGGGCGTCACGCCCGTGGTCTGGGAAACCGACGCCCGCAGGCGCGAGGGCGCGCAAGGCTACGCGGTGCTCGACCCCGCCGACGACGCGCGGCGCGACTACCGCAGCATCTGCGACGTGAGCGGCGATTCGACCCTGCTCGACACGCTGATCGGCCGGCTCGCGCCGGGCGGCGAGATCGTGCTGGCGGGCTTCTACGACGCGCCCCTGAGCTTCGGCTTCGCGCCGGCCTTCATCCGCGAGGCTCGCATCCGGGTCGCCGCGCAATGGCAGCCGAACGACCTGGCCGCGGCGCGCGCGCTCGTGCTGTCGGGCCGGCTGTCGCTCGACGCACTCATCACCCACCGCGCCGCGGCCACCGATGCCGACAGCGCCTACCGCACCGCCTTCGGCGATCCCGCCTGCCTGAAGATGGTCCTCGACTGGAGGAACTGCCAATGACATCCGCCCACGCCATCGCCGAGCCGATCGAGGGGAAGCCGATGCGCTTCATCCAGCAGCAGGCCCTGCGCGACGAAGCCGCGATCGAGCCCGACGCGGTGTCCGCCGCGCCCGCCACCAAGAGCACGCAGATCATCGCCATCTACGGCAAGGGCGGCATCGGCAAGAGCTTCACGCTGGCCAACCTCAGCTACATGCTCGCGCAGCAGGGCAAGAAGGTGCTGCTGATCGGCTGCGACCCCAAGAGCGACACGACCTCGCTGCTGTTCGGCGGCCGCGCGTGCCCGACGATCATCGAGACCTCGTCGAAGAAGAAGCTCGCCGGCGAGGCGGTGGCGATCGGCGACGTGTGCTTCAAGCGCGACGGCGTCTACGCGATGGAGCTTGGCGGACCCGAGGTCGGCCGGGGCTGCGGCGGCCGCGGCATCATCCACGGCTTCGAGCTGCTCGAGAAGCTGGGCTTCCACGAGTGGGGCTTCGACTACGTGCTGCTCGACTTCCTCGGCGACGTGGTGTGCGGCGGCTTCGGCCTGCCGATCGCGCGCGACATGTGCCAGAAGGTGATCGTGGTGGCGAGCAACGACCTGCAGTCGCTGTACGTCGCCAACAACGTCTGCTCGGCGGTCGAATACTTCCGCAAGCTCGGCGGCAACGTGGGCGTGGCCGGCATGGTCATCAACCGCGACGACGGCACCGGCGAAGCCTCGGCCTTCGCGCAGCAGGTGGGCATTCCGGTGCTGTCGGTCATCCCGGCCAACGACGACATCCGGCGCAAGAGCGCCAGCTACGAAATCATCGGCGTGCCCGGCACCCCGTGGGGTCCGCTCTTCGAGCAGCTGGCCGACAACGTCGGCACCTCGCTGCCGGTGCGGCCGCGCCCGATGACGCAAGACCAGCTGCTCGGCCTCTTCGCCGCCGAATCGGTGGGGCGCAACGTGGTGCTCGAACCGGCCACGCAATTCGACATGTGCGGCCGGCGCGACACCGCCAGGCCGACGCTCGAAGTCGTCTACGACGACGCCTGAAGGCAGAACGGCCATGGCACAGGCGCGCACGCCGATCACCATCCCCGTGGTTGCATTGCCGACCGCGGCGGCGGCCGTCGATGGCGACGGCGTGGGCTGCCACGCGGGTGCCGAGGCGATGCATGCGGCCGCCAGCGCGGCGGGCAAGTCGCAGACGCTGGCCCAGTACGCCAAGGACTACCCGCGCGCACCGCAGGCCGGCCCGCACGACCAGCCGCAAAGCATGTGCCCGGCCTTCGGCGCCCTGCGCGTGGGCCTGCGCATGCGGCGCACCTCGACCATCCTCTCGGGCTCGGCATGCTGCGTGTACGGGCTGACCTTCACCTCGCATTTCTACGGCGCGAAGCGCAGCGTGGGCTACGTGCCCTTCAATTCCGAGACGCTGGTCACGGGCAAGCTGTTCGAGGACATCCGCGACGCGGTGCACAAGCAGGCCGACCCGGCGCTGTACGACGCCATCGTCGTCATCAACCTCTGCGTGCCCACGGCCAGCGGCGTGCCGCTGCAGATCCTGCCCAGGCAGATCAATGGCGTGCGCATCATCGGCATCGACGTGCCCGGCTTCGGCGTGCCCACGCATGCGGAGGCCAAGGACGTGCTGGCCGGCGCGATGCTGAAGTACGCGCGGGCCGAGATCATGGCCGGGCCGGTGCAGCCGCCACGGGCCGGGCACCCCGGCCGCGCCGACAAGCCGGCCATCGCGCTCATGGGCGAAATGTTCCCGGCCGATCCGATGGTCATCGCGCGCATGCTGGAGCCGCTGGGCCTGGCGGCCGGGCCCGTGGTGCCCACGCGCGAATGGCGCGAGCTGTATGCGGCGCTCGACTGCGTGGCAGTGGCTGCGATCCATCCCTTCTACACGGCGAGCCTGCGCGAGTTCGAAGCCGCGGGCCGGCCGATCGTCGGCTCCGCGCCGGTCGGCCACGATGGCACCGAGGCCTGGCTGCAGGCCATCGGCAGCGCGGCCGCCGTGCCGCAGGACAAGATCGACGCGGCCAAGAACGCGATGCTGCCGGCCATCCGCGGCGCGCTCGCCAGGACGCCGATCGCCGGCCGCATCACGCTGAGCGGCTACGAAGGCTCGGAACTGCTGGTCGGCCGCCTGCTGGTGGAGAGCGGTGCCGACCTGCGCTATGTCGGCACCGCCTGCCCGCGCACCGTGTGGAATGAACATGACCGGCAGTGGCTCGAATCGCGCGGCGTGCACGTGCAGTTCCGCGCCTCGCTCGAACAGGACCTCGCGGCCATGGCCGAATGGCAGCCCGACCTCGCGATCGGCACCACGCCGGTGGTGCAGGCGGCCAAGGCGCAATGCACGCCGGCGCTCTACTTCACCAACCTGATCTCGGCGCGGCCGCTCATGGGGCCGGCCGGCGCCGGCTCGCTCGCGACGGTCATCAACGCGGCCATCGGCAACAAGGCCCGCTTCGAGGCGATGAAGGACTTCTTCGGCGACACGGGCTCGGGCCATGCCGCGGGCGTGTGGGAACGCGCGCACGGCGTGCCTCAGGACCGCCCCGCGTTCAAGGCCGACATGCGCCGCCTCGCGCTCAAGGCCCTGAAGAAGCGCAAGGCCGAGGAGATGATCTGATGCTGGTGCTCGACCACGATCGCGCCGGCGGCTACTGGGGTGCCGTCTACGTGTTCACCGCCGTCAAGGGCCTGCAGGTGGTCATCGACGGGCCCGTGGGCTGCGAGAACCTGCCCGTCACCTCGGTGCTGCACTACACCGACGCGCTGCCGCCGCACGAGCTGCCGATCGTCGTCACGGGCCTCGGGGAAGAACAGCTGGGCCGCGAAGGCACCGAGGCCGCGCTGCGCCGCGCGCATGCCGCGCTCGACCCCGACCTGCCATCGGTCGTCGTCACCGGGTCGATCGCCGAGATGATCGGCGGCGGCGTCACGCCCTCGGGCACCACGATCCAGCGCTTCCTGCCGCGCACCATCGATGAGGACCAGTGGCAGTGCGCCGACCGCGCGATGTTCTGGCTGTGGTCGGAGTACGGGCTCAAGCAGCCGTCGGTGCGCAAGCCTTTCGACCAGCGGCCCGTGGGCGAGAAGCCGCGCGTCAACATCATCGGCCCGAGCTACGGCGCCTTCAACGCACCGAGCGACCTGGCCGAGATCCGCCGGCTGGTGCAGGGCATCGGCGCCGAGGTGAACCTGGTGTTTCCGCTCGGCACCCACCTGGCCGACGTGTCGCGGCTCGACGAGGCCGACGCCAACATCTGCATGTACCGCGAGTTCGGCCGCCTGCTCTGCGAGGCGCTGGAGCGGCCGTACCTGCAGGCGCCGATCGGCCTGCACAGCACCACCGCCTTCCTGCGCGCGCTCGGCGCGCTGCTGCACCTCGACCCCGAGCCCTTCATCGAACGCGAGAAGCACAGCACCGTGAAGCCGATCTGGGACCTGTGGCGTTCGGTCACGCAGGACTTCTTCGGCACCGCGAGCTTCGGCGTGGTGGCCAACGAAACCTATTCGCGCGGCCTGCGGCATTTTCTGGAGGAAGAGATGGGCCTGCCCTGCCACTTCGCGGTGGCGCGCATCGCCGGTGCGAAGACGGACAACGCCGAGACCCGCCGGCTCGTGCACGAGAAGACGCCGCTGGTGCTCTACGGCAGCTACAACGAACGCATGTACCTGGCCGAGTGCGGTGGCGGCGGGATGATGAAGTCGAGCTTCATTCCGGCCTCGTTCCCGCTGCCGATCATCCGGCGCCACACCGGCACGCCCTTCATGGGCTATTCGGGCGCGACCTTCGTCATCCAGGAGTTCTGCAACGCGTTGTTCGACGCGCTGTTCCACGTGCTGCCGCTGGGCACCGAACTCGATCGCGTCGACCCGACCCCCGCGCGGCCCGATGCGCGGCCCGACAGCCCATGGAACGACGACGCCACGCGGGTGCTCGACGAGTTCGTCGATGCGCAGCCGACGCTGGTGCAGATCTCGGCGGCCAAGCGCCTGCGCGATCGCGTCGAGCACGACGCACGGCGCGCCGGCGAAGACCGCATCACCGCGGCGCGGGTCGCGCGTTCGCGCGACGCACTGCGTCAGGGGGAGGTCGCCTGATGAACGCCCGCCCGAGCACGCGCGCCGTCCACACGAGAAGCAGGCGGGCCCGCCGGTCCGCCGCAGGAGTTGTAGCGGCTTCCGGCCGCTCCAATCCCCGCCGCGGGGGAAGTGCGCGGTACGTGGCCACCCGGCCCATACGGAGTAAAGACCATGGTTCCTAGAGATAGAGACGGCTCACTGTCCGGTCTGACCGAGCAGGAAGCCAAGGAGTTTCACGGCATCTTCATGACGAGCTTCATCATCTTCACGTTGATTGCGGTCGTCGCCCATTTCCTGGCGTGGCAATGGAGGCCCTGGCTTCCCGGCACCGGCGGGTACACGGCGATCTTCAACGACGCGAAGGACGTCGTGCTCGCGGCGTTATCGATCGGCCTCAGTGCCTAGAGGAGACACGACATGTGGCGAATCTGGATGTTGTTCGACCCGCGCAGGACGTTGATCGCCCTGTTCACGTTCCTGTTCGTGCTGGCGCTGGTGATTCATTTCATCCTGCTCAGCACCGACCGCTTCAACTGGCTCGAAGGGCCACGCAGGGCTGCACCGGTGGCCGCGCAGATGGCGCCGATGCCGGCACCTGCAACGGCACCCGCGACGGCACCGACGGGCAAATAGCGCCGTCGTTGCCGAGGTGCGGTCGGGGCGCGGTTCGCGCCGCGTTCCGATCGCCGTTCGAGCGGCCCGTGCCGCCGCGTTCTGACCCGGGGACTGATCATGGCCATGCTGAGCTTCGAGAGAAAGTACCGCATCCGCGGGGGAACGCTCGTCGGCGGCGACCTGTTCGACTTCTGGGTCGGACCGTTCTACGTCGGCTTCTTCGGCGTCACCACCATCTTCTGTGCGCTGGTGGGAACGCTGCTGATCGTGTGGGGCGCGTCGCAGGGGCCGACGTGGAACCTCTGGCAGATCAACATCGCGCCGCCCGACCTCAAGTACGGCCTGCGGCTCGCGCCGCTGATGGAGGGCGGGCTTTGGCAGCTCATCACCGTGTTCGCCACCGGGGCCTTCGTCTCGTGGGCGCTGCGACAGGTCGAGATCTGCCGCAAGCTCGGCATCGGCTACCACGTGCCCTTCGCGTTCTCGTTCGCGATCCTGGCCTACGTCACACTGACCATCGTGCGCCCGGTGCTCATGGGCGCCTGGGGCCACGGCTTTCCGTACGGGATCATGAGCCACCTCGACTGGGTGTCGAACACCGGCTACCAGTACCTGCACTTCCACTACAACCCGGCCCACATGGTGGCCGTGAGCTTCTTCTTCACCACCGTGCTGGCGCTGTCGCTGCATGGCGGCCTGGTGCTGGCGGCGACCAACCCCGGCCCGGGCGAGACGGTCAAGACCGCCGAGCACGAGAACACCTTCTTCCGCGACACCATCGGCTATTCGATCGGCACGCTCGGCATCCACCGCCTGGGGCTCTTCCTGGCGCTGTCGGCCGCCTTCTGGAGTGCCGTGTGCATCGTCATCAGCGGCCCCTTCTGGACCCGTGGCTGGCCCGAGTGGTGGACGTGGTGGCTCAACCTGCCGATCTGGCACTGACCCGGCCGCACGGCCCGACCCAACCCGCGGAGCGCTAGAGGAGACAACGATGGCTGAGTACCAGAACATCTTCACCCGCGTGCAGGTGGTTGCACCTGCCTACGCCGGCGTGCCCCTGGAGCGCGGCAACAAGGAGCGCGAAGGTCCGCCGCTGCACGTGCACCTGCTCGGGCGCATCGGCGATGCGCAGGTCGGGCCCATCTACCTCGGCTGGTTCGGGCTGGCGTCGCTGCTGTGCGGCTTCATCGCCTTCGAGATCGTCGGGCTCAACATGTTCGCCTCGGTCAACTGGGACCCGGTGCAGTTCGTGCGGCAGTTGCCGTGGCTCGCGCTGGAGCCGCCACCGCCGTCGATCGGGCTCAAGCTCTTTCCGGCGCTCAACGAAGGCGGCTGGTGGCTCATGGCCGGCTTCTTCATGACGGCCTCGGTGCTGCTGTGGTGGGTGCGCATGTACCGCCGCGCGCGTGCGCTGAAGCTCGGCACGCACGTTGCCTGGGCCTTCGCGTCGGCGATCTGGCTCATGCTGGTGCTCGGCTTCATCCGGCCGCTGCTGATGGGCAGCTGGGGCGAGGCCGTGCCCTTCGGCATCTTTCCGCACCTCGACTGGACGGCGGCCTTCTCGATCCGCTACGGCAACCTGTTCTACAACCCGTTCCACATGCTGTCGATCGCCTTCCTGTACGGCTCGACGCTGCTGTTCGCGATGCACGGCGCGACCATCCTCGCGGTGAGCCGCTTCGGCGGCGAACGCGAGATCGAGCAGATCGTCGACCGCGGCACGGCGTCCGAACGCGCGGCCTTGTTCTGGCGCTGGTGCATGGGCTTCAACGCGACGATGGAGTCGATCCACCGCTGGGCGTGGTGGTTCGCCGTGCTGTGCCCGCTCACCGGCGGCATCGGCATCCTGCTGACCGGCACCGTGGTCGACAACTGGTACCTGTGGGCGGTCAAGCACCACGTGGCGCCGATCTACCCGGCCGTGTTCGCGCCCGTGATCGATCCGTCGACCTTGCAAGGTGTGCGGCCATGAACACCACCCGGACACGCTTCTCCCGCGCCGCCTGGGCCCTCGCGGCGGGCCTCCTCGCGCTGCTCGCCGGTTGCGAGCGCCCCCCGATCGACGTCGTGCAGCGCGGCTACCGCGGCACCGGCATGGCCGAGGTCTACAACCCGCGCATCGTGCAGAACCAGACCGTGGTGAACGCGCTGCCGGTGGACACACCGCCCGCGCCGGCCGTCGGCCCGACCGCGGGGCAGGTGTTCCAGAACGTCAAGGTGCTCAACGACCTGAGCGTCGGCGAGTTCACGCGGCTGATGGTGTCGATGACAGCATGGGTCTCGCCGCAGCAGGGCTGCACCTACTGCCACCAGGGCGACAACATGGCGTCCGACGCGCTCTACACGAAAGTCGTCGCGCGGCGCATGCTGCAGATGACGCAGCACCTCAACGCCGACTGGAAGACGCACGTCGCCGACACCGGCGTCACCTGCTACACCTGCCACCGCGGCAATCCGGTGCCGCTCAACACCTGGACCATGGGCGAGCCGCAGAAGGCCGCCTATGCCGGCAACAAGGCGGGCCAGAACGCGCCGGCGCGAAGCGTGGCGCTGGCGTCGCTGCCCAACGATCCGTTCTCGCCCTTCCTCGACAAGAGCGACGCCATCCGGGTCGTCGGGCCGACCGCGCTGCAGACCGGCAACCGGCAGTCGATCAAGCAGACCGAGTGGACCTACGGGCTGATGATGCACATGTCGCAGGCGCTCGGCGTCAACTGCACCTACTGCCACAACACGCGCTCCTTCGCCGACTGGGAAACCAGCGCGCCGCCGCGGGCCGTGGCCTGGTACGGCATCCGCATGGTGCGCGACCTCAACACGCAGTACCTCGATCCGCTCACGCCGCTGTTCCCGCCCGCGCGTCTGGGGCCGGCCGGCGACAGCCCCAAGATCAACTGCGCGACCTGCCACCAGGGCGCCTTCAAGCCGCTCTACGGCGCCAGCATGCTGCCGAACCATCCCGAGCTCGGCAAGGTCCGTGCGGTCGTGCAGGCCGCCTCGGCCCCGGCGGTGGAAGCGGCCACCGCGCCGGCTGCTGCAGCGGCCGGTGCCGCGCCCGCCGCACCTCCGGGTGCCTCGCCCGACGCCTCGCCCGCCGCACCTCCCGAGACGGTCACCAAGTAAGCGGGGCAACGCAGGTGCCGGGGCCCGTCGGGCCCGGCGCTTCTTCAGCCGACGAAGGCCTTCATGCGGTCGTACAGCGCGGCTGCCCGGCGCGTCGAGGCTTCGAGTTCCTCGAGCAGCGGCACCACCGTCGGCCCCATGTTGCCGTCGGCGATGTCCATGGCGGCCAGGCTGGCATTGGAGACGATCGCACCGATCACGTCGGCCGCATCGACCTGGCGGGACAGCGCCTCGTCGCGCACCGCGTTCGAGAGCGATTGCTCCAGGTGTTCGCGCGCCGCGGCGGCACGCCGGCTGTCGCGCAGGTCGGTGAAGATCAGGAAGAAGCCGAGCACCGACCCGTCGCGTGCCGACACCGGCTCCGCGCGCAGGGCCGTGGGCAGGCTGGTGCCGTTGCCCAGGTCGAGCGCCAGTTCGCCGCGCCACGAATGGCGCTCCTGCGCCAGGGTGCGGAGCATCTGTCGCACGCGCTCGGGCTCCTGGAACCACTGCGCTGCATCGCCGAGATCACCGAGCTCGGCGGCCGCCGCGTCGTCGCCCGCGCCGCGCCCCGCCAGTTCGAAGAAGCAGCGGTTGGCGAACAGCGCGCGACCGTGCGGGTCGGCGATCATCACGGGCTCCTTGGCGTTGGAGACCGTGGTGCGGATCTGCGCGAGCTGGTGCTCGGCGATCAGGAAACGCACCGCATTGACCTGCACGATGATGTCGATCAGTGCCGCACCGAAGGCGCGCGCCAGGGCCAGCTCGGTCACCGACCAGGGCAGGGCCGTGCCTCGCACGATTTCGGACCAGGCCGCGAAGGATCTTCGCGGCGACAGGGTCAGCGGGTCGTTGTCGTCGAGCACCGGCTTCGAGGGGTCGCCGGCCCAGGTCACGCTGGTGAGCTGCTCCTTGCGGAACCACATCAGGTAGTCGGGCCGCGACGACGACAGCCTGACCGCCACGACGCCGCTGGCCATGGTGGTGAGCGAGGCGAGCGCCGGTTCCGCCCGCTCGACCGACGCGCAGCTGAAGAGGCCGTCGAAATGCTGGCCGTCGATCCACCGCAGAAGCTCGCGCAGCTCGGCATGGTTGGGCGTCTCGCCGGCGGTCAGCAGTTCGCCTTCCTGGAACAGCGCGGCGCCGGTGGCGTCGAGCGGTTGCAGCAGGGTGCGCGGATTGCGGAACAGGGCCAGGCGCCAGTCGCCCTCGGTCGAGGTGGCCTCCACCAGCCGCTGCTCGAGCCGGCGCACCTGGATCGCGACCTGGGCATAGGCGTAGTTCTCGATGGCGGCGATGCGCGTCGACACCACCTCGGCCAGCAGGTCCGCCGCCGCGCGCATGGCGAAGCGCAGGTTGCGCGCGCTGTAGTGGTGGCAGGCGATCAGGCCCCACAGCCGCCCTTCGCGCACCAGCGACACCACGAGCGTCGCCGTCACGCCCATGTTCTTCAGGTACTGCAGGTGCAGCGGCGACATGCTGCGCAAGTAGCACAGCGACATGTCGAGCTCGTCGTCGTGCCCGGGCAGTCGCTGCGGCACCAGCGGCGACGCGACGTAATGCACGTCGGTCAGCACGCGCAGGCGCGTGCGCAGGTACAGCTCGCGCGCGCGCTGCGGAATGTCGGTGGCGGGGTAGTGGTGGCCGAGCAGCGATTCCAGCCTCGGATCACGCGCCTCGGCGATGATCTTTCCGTGGCCGTCCGGGTCGAACTTGTAGACCATCACGCGGTCGTAGCCCAGCATGTCGCGGCAGCACTTGACCAAGGTGTCGGACAGCGTGCCGATGGTCGACGCGCTGCTGATCCGATGCACCGCATCGCCCAGCAGGGCGAGCAGCTTCTGGCTCGGCAGGTCGACCGTGTCGATGGGGCAGGCCGGGCCGACCGGCTCGATCTCGACCAGCAGCACGTCGCCGTCGATGCGGTGCAGGGCTCCCTCGAACTCCCGCTCGTTGCCGTTCACGTCGACGCGGCAGCGCAGCGCCTCGGGGTCGACCAGCCGGCCTTGCGATGCGATGCGGCGCACGCAGCGTTCGATGTCGCCGCCCAGTCGGCCGACGGAGGCGCCGAGCAACTGCGCCGGCGAGGCGCCGAGCAGTTCCTCCACGTTGGCGCTGGCCTGGAGCACGCGCAGCTCCGGCTCTTGGAGCGCCAGCAGCACACCGTGAGATTGGACGGAGCCCGCGAGATGAATCAGCTCGCGTTCGCAGTTCGTGAGGTCGGCCTTGCCGAATGCGGGGCTGCCGAGCATCACCGTCCCTGCGGCGGCGTGCCGTCACCATCGCCGGTGCCGCCATCTGCGCGTCGGCGCATCGACGCGAAGGCGTCGCGTGTCATTCCGAGCAACCGGGCTGCGTCGCCGGCATCGTTGTGCGACTGCGCGAGCGCGGCCGAGACGAAGTGGCGCTCGGCCAGCGCGGCGGCTGCTGCCAGCAGACGGTCGACAGGCACTTGCCCGAGCCGTTCGGTCAGCTGCTGCAAGCCCAGGGTGAGTTCGTGCTTCGATTGCTCGGCCTCGTCGTGGGCGGCCAGCAGATGGATCGTGAAGCCGATGCATTCCTGGTCGCCTTCGGTGAGCAGCGCGGCCGACACCTCGGCCTGCACGACCGGCGCGTTGGCCACTTTGATCCACGACGGCACGCGGCGCGCGACGCCGTCGCGGCGCACCTGCGGCAGCAGCGTCGCCATCGGGTGCTCGGGTGTGCCGAGCCAGTCGACGATCGGCCGGCCGCGCAGCTCCGATTCGTCGTTGAGCCGCACCAGCCTGATGAACGCGGCGTTGGCGATCAGCACCCGGCCGCTGGCATCGGTCACGACGACGCCGTCGCTGGTGTCGTCGACCAGCCGCGCCAGCGAGTCGCTCAGCGCCGGCAGCGGGTTGGTGGCGTCGACCGCGCGCACACGCACGAGCAGCCGCATCTCGTCTTCGGCGCGGAAGGGCGTGGCGGCCACGCTGGTCAGCACCATCCGGCCCAGCAGGCGGGCGCGGATCTCCCCGCTGCGGCCCGATGCGCGGGCCAGCTGCAGCAACTCCTCGACGCCGATGCGCGAGCGCTCCTCGAAGCCCGTGGTGATCTGCCGCCCGACCATCTGCTCGCCCGCGATGTCGAACATCTGCGAGGCGGCCTGGTTGACTTCGAGGATGGTGAGCGTGTGCCCGTCGACGACCAGCACGGCATCGGTCGCCACCTGGAACAGCAGCCTGTAGCGCGTTTCGGCCTGGCGCGCCTGCCAGTAGCCGCGCTCGAGCTCCTGCTGCGAGTCGAGAAAGCGCTGCTGGATGGCGGCGATGGCGCGCAGGTCGCGGCCCGTCGCGAGCACCGGCCCGTCGGCGCCGAAGCGGATCGCGCAATAGGCCACCGGAATGTTGCCGCCTTGCTGGAACGGGTGCGTCACCTCACGCCGCCGCGCGATGCCGGTGGTGGTGACTTCGTGCAGCAGGTTCTCGATCTTGGCGCGCGTGTCGCCACTGACGGTGTCGACCCACGGTCGGCCGACCCAGTCGTTGGCCAGCGGTGCCATCGGGTCGGCTTCGCCTTGCGCCACGTTGCGGATCACGCCCGCCTTGTCGATGACCAGCGCGATGTCGCTGGAGAGAGAGACGAAGGTCTTCGCGAGTTCAGGCGCCCACGCTGCCAGGGCAGCCAGATCGGGAAGCTCGCCGTCTCTGGAACTCACGTCGCGTCTCCTCGGCGGCAGGTGCTGCCGCTAGCTTTTGCATTCTAGGATTAATGTTCGGGATCGGCGGAATATCGACGTGCTTGAGCCCAGGCAACAACAGTCGGTGGAAGTGGCTGGAGACCAAAACCACCTCAGTAGAAGCTCATGCCGTAACACGGGGCAGTTCCGCGAGTATCAGATCGATCCATTCGTCTGTGACAACGGAAAAGTGCAAAAGTGGGTCGGCCCGGTAGATGCCAGCGGCTTCGTTGTGAAATGCTTCAAGGAGCTCTGAGTTCCTCACCAGATAGAGCGAGCCCTCTCTTGTTTTAGGCAAACGCTTGAGCGAGTTCAAGCGATGGCTCTCGTTCACCATGTTGATAGACAAAGGGAGCGACTCAAACTCAAGGAGCACATTTCGCCTTGAGCCACCAACCTCGTGCAATTGAATCGTCAACGTACAGCCACCGACCCGCATGGCATCGAAAGCAAGGCGCATCGGACCGGACACGTTGGGAGGTATCCAAGGTTCATACAGTTCCGCACTCACAGTTTCTCCTTCGACTTTCAAGGTCCATATCTCACTTTGTCTCGAGAGCGCTTTCCGTCCGGCCGCTGAATCTCGATCGTTGGCTGCCCCGAACTGCTGTCGGGTCGGACGATGATTCTGTCTCCATTCGGCATCGTGCCGACTCTCACCCCGTTGCCTTTGTCCTGCACGTTGGATGGACCGCAACCGTCGAAGTCCCTGTTCGCATCCTCCGCGGCGCCGGGCTTTTGCCATTGCCGCGTTCCAGCTCCCGTGACGGGGTCGTCGGGATGAGGAACCGCGCCAGGCACAGGCGGCTCCGCCGACAGACTGTTGAACATTCTGTCCAGCCCATAGCCGAGGATGCCAATGCCCGCACCTATGGCGAGATCGCCTGCCGTAACAGTTAAGCCCGCCGCCCAACCCGATCGGGTCTGGCTGTGTGTAGCGGCCGACGTCCATCAGGCTGCGGAAGTAGTTGTATCGCAGGCCTGATTCCACATCGAAGTACTGGCCTGCTCCGCGCACGTTGTAGACGTTTGCCACAATGCTCGTCGTCCTCGGATTCGGATTGACCTCCAGATTCGCAAACCGATACTTCGCAATCGTCGGTTTCTCATCCCCGAACGCCGAGTAAGCCCACTGCCAGACAGCCTGCCCCTGGCCGTTCGTAAGGCGCCTGGGCGTGTTCAGGTGATCGCTGTGCACCGCGAACACCTCACCATCGATCACCACCGCGATCGGCATCGGCCCATTGGCCGTCGGCAAGTAGATGTACTGCGTGCTGCCCGTGCTGTTGGCCCCGCCCGTGCCCGTCTCGGCCAGCAAGTTGCCCTCTTCGTCGTAGACGTACGCGTAGCCCCGCTTCTTGGCTTCGTTGGCGTTCGGACCCCACAGCTTCGTGAAGATTTGAGACTAGGCCTGGACGAAGTTTTGGTCCGGTTCGTCACCCTTTCTCGGCGGGTACAGCGGCTCGGTCTTGAAGACCCGTGACCCATCGCGTTGTGGGCGAATCTTGTCGTCGGGCTTGTGTCGCTGGCGCCCGTGGTGACGGCGCTCACCTCGTTCGCCAAGTATTAGTTCCAGCATTGAAGTGGTGCTGCGCGTACTGGATGGCCTTGCAGCCATTGTCGCGCGTTCACCGCGACGAACTGTCGTGCAAACACCGCAATCGCTTCGACCCGATCGTGTCGTCGACTAGTTATTTAGACGTCGACAGTGCAGTACGACATCGTTTTACAGATGACGGTGATCTCCCCGCCGTATGAAGGAGAGAACTGAATGAGGGACAACTCTCGACTGAGAAGGCGAGCGATTAAAGCGCCGCGATGTTTTTCTTGGACCGGGCTACTCCCGGAGATCAGCCGTTCAACGATCTCGTGCCGAACGGCTGGGCCAGTTTCGACCGAGATGTCCAACAAGATGTTGGCTTCAGCCAGCCCATGAGAAGACATCTGAACAACGTCATGCATGTCCAGCTTGATGCGCTGCCCAGATGGGTCTTCAAAGTAGCACGTCACCTGCTTGCCTCCAAAGTCGATCCGACAGAGGCGTGCGTCATGAAGCGCCGGTTCGATGAGGGATTCGTCCTTGACGAGGACGGGCGTCATGGCATGTGGTCTTTTCATCGAACTTCTCCTGGTCTCACTGGACGGGCAGGGCCTCGTTGCTCGTGCGTTGGTCGCCCCCCGTCAGAGGGTCGGCTCCAGTCATGAGCATGCGGCTTTCCCTTGGTTTGCCATCAGCGCCTTTGTGATCGTGGTCGTAGTCGATGTCAGTTCGCGGCCAGCCATCTGAACCGTAGTAGCGATCTTGCTTCTTGTTGCCTTTGCAGTTGTTGCAAGTGCTGCAAGACCCAGGAGTTCCCTCCACGGGATTCGAAGTGCCGTTGAATATCCAATTGCCGAGCCCAGCGCAGACATCCCTTATGCCATCAACCCATGACTGAGGCAGGAGTTTGGGCCATGCAACAAGCGTCGCATCCTTCAGCGGATTTTCTGGATCGATCGGCAAGGGCGTCGTGCGGCACCTAAGCACGTTTGCTACCAATTCACACTCAGGCGCCAAACCCGTCGGATCAGAGTATTGAAGCGGGTTCTGAAATGCGTTTCCGATACGGTTCCACCCTCCATTGAGTCCGATCCGATCGGGTTGCGTGAATCGGCCGGGGGCTGACCTGTAGCTTGGAAGCCGTTGTAGTTCAGCCCCGACTCCTCGTCGAAATACTGCCCGTCGTAGCGCTTGTTCAAGACGACTTCGGCGATACCCGTCGTCCCCGGATTCGGATTGACCTCCAAGTTCGCAAACCGGTACTTCGCCAGCGTCGGCTTCTCATCCCCGAACGCCGAGTA
>NZ_LYVO01000115.1 GCF_001984055.1 Variovorax sp. KK3 | reverse complement strand
GTCATCAGTCGAGCGTCGCGCCGCCGCGCTTGGCCAGGTCGGTGTGCTTCTGCAGTTCGTTCTTGAAGAACACGGTGGCCTGCTCCGGCGTGTCCGGCTTCACCAGCACCGCCATCTTGGTCAGCGATTCCTGCACCTCCGGCAGGGCCAGCACGGTCTTGAGCTCGCTGTTGAGCTTGTCGAGCACCGGCCGCGGCAGGCCTGCAGGGCCGACCAGCGCCATCCAGCCGTCGAAGTTGTAGTTGGGCAAGCCCGACTCGGCGAGCGTGGGCACGTTCGGCATCAAAGGCGAACGCTGCGTCGTGGTCACGCCGATCGCGCGGATCTTTCCGCTCTCGATCTGCGCCGCGGCCGAGGCCACGCCGAGGAACACCATGTCGATCTGCCCGCCCATCACGTCGGTGGTCATCTGGCCGCTGGCCTTGTAGGGCACGTGCTTGATGTCGACCTTGCCTTCGCTGGTGAGCAGCACGCCGGCCAGGTGCAGCACCGTGCCGTTGCCGGCCGAGCCGTAGGTGAGCTGGCCCGGCTTGCTGCGCGCCAGGGAGAGCAGTTCACCGAGCGTTTTCGCCGGCACGCCCGGGTTGGTGACCAGCACCAGCGGCGTGCTGCCGATCACGCTGATCGGCTGGATGTCCTTGAGCGAGTCGTAGGGGATGTCCTTGTAGATGCTCGGATTGATCACGTGGTTGTTGTTGAGCACCGCGATCGTGTAGCCGTCCTTCGCCGAGCGCACCAGTTGCTGCGTGCCGTTGATGCCGCCCGCGGCCGGGATGTTCTCGACCACGATGCCCTGCCCCAGGGTCTTGCTCAAGTGCGTCGCAAGCAGGCGGCCCACCATGTCGCTGACCGTGCCGGTGCCGGTGGGCACCAGCAGGCGGATCGGCTTGCTCGGATAGGTGTCGGCACGCACGGCGAAGGGCGCCGAAGCCAGCATGACGCCGGCCGCCCCGAGCAGCGCTGCCGCCAGCACGCTCCGGCGCGAAGGTACTGCCGGCCGGGCCGGCGTGTGGATCGATGTGGTCACGGTCCTTGTCTCCTTGTCGTCAATGGTGGTGTGAACGGAAAACACGCGAAATGGGCGCGACGGCGTCAGCGCGGCGCGTAGGGGTTGGGCACCGGCGCGCCGGTGTTCATCCACACGCTCTTGACCTGCAGGTATTCCTTGACGGCGTCGGGCCCGTTCTCGCGGCCCATGCCCGAATCCTTGTAGCCGCCGAAGGGCGACAGGAAGCTCACCTGCCGGTAGCAGTTGATCCAGACCGAGCCGGCCTGCAGCGTCTCGGCCATGCGCATGGCACGCGCGAAGTCCTGCGTCCACACGCCTGCCGCGAGGCCGAAGCGCACGTCGTTGGCAATGGCGAGCGCGTGCGCCTCGTCGCGGAAGCGGATCACCGACAGCACCGGCCCGAAGACCTCCTCCTGCGCGATGCGCATGTCGTTGCGCACCTCGAAGACGGTGGGCTCGATGAACCAGCCCTTGCCGCACTCGGGCCGCGTGGCAGCGCTTCCGCCGAGCAGCAGCTTCGCGCCTTCGGCACGCGCGGTGTCGATGTAGCCGAGCACCTTGTCGTACTGCGGCCGCGTCGACAGGGGGCCCAGCGACGTGCTCGCGTCCATCGGGTCGCCCATGCGGGGCATGCGCGCCACCGACAGCAACTTGTCCATGAAGCGGTCGTACACCGACTCCTGCACCAGCAGGCGCGTGCCGGCCACGCACGATTGGCCGCTGACGTTGAGGATGGCGGTGGCCGCGCCGTTGGCCGCGGCGTCCAGGTCCGCATCGTCGAACACGATGTTGGGCGACTTGCCGCCGAGCTCCAGCACCACGCGCTTGAAGTCGCGCGCCGCCTGCTGCGCGAGATGCCGGCCCGTGGCGTCGGAGCCGGTGAAGGCGATCGCGCGCACCCGCGGATGCGCCACGAGCGCCGCGCCGACCTCGGCGCCGTAGCCCGTCACCACGTTGACGACGCCGGGCGGGAAGCCGGCCTCCTCGAACAGCTTCGCGAAGGCGAGCGTCGACACCGAGGAGAACTCCGAAGGCTTGAGCACGACGGTGCAGCCGGCGCAGAGCGCGGGCGCGATCATCATGCAGGTGACGAGCAGCGGTGCGTTCCACGGCGTGAGCGCTGCGACCACGCCCACCGGCTCGTGGCGCGTGAAGTTGAAGTAGCCCTTGCGATCCAACGGGATGACCGCGCCTTCGATCTTGTCGCACAGGCCACCGAAGTAGTGGAAGGCCTGCGCGAGGTAGGTCACCTGCGGCACCATGTCCGCGATCAGCCGGCCGCTGTCGCGCACCTCGGCCTCGGCCAGCTTGCGTGCGTCGCGCAGGATCAGGTCGCCCAGCTTGTGCAGCAGCAGGCCGCGCGCGCTTGGCGTCAGATCGCGCCACGGGCCTTCCGCGAAAGCCTGGTGCGCCACCTCCACGGCGCGCGACGCGTCCTGCGCATCGCCGCGGGCGACGCGCGCCCATACCTCGCCACTGAAGGGGTTTTCGCTGTCCATCCAGCGGCCGGCGGCGGCGGCCATCGATTCGCCGCCGATGTACATGGGGTAGTCCTGCATCTGTCGTCTCCAACAGGGCGGCCATGAAGCAGCCGCCGAGGATTCCATATTAGATTGTTATTTGCTTCTTAACAAGCAAGTTATCAAGAATCAGGGTGCTGCAGATGTGCGTTGCACGGCTCGACCGCACCAGAAGCAGTGAGTGCAGTGAGTGCAGTGAGTGCAGTGAGTGCAGTGAGTGCAGTGAGTGCAGTGGATGCAGTGGATGCAGTGAATCGAGAACGCGATGCCAGAAGCCGCCTCAGCGCTCCGGCGCGCCGTGCGCACGGCCGCGCCCGAACATCGAACGGATCATCTGCCAGAGCAACCCGAAGGCCGAGAGCGGCTTGGTCGCGCCGGCCGCCGCCGACGTCGCAGCGCCCCCTGCCGGCGCAGCGGCTGCATCGCTGCTGCCCGGCACGGTTCCCACGGCGCCCGGTACCGCGACCGTCGCACGCATGTGCTCGCTGAAGCGCTGCGCGAACTGGTCCAGCAACGCCTGCGTCAGCACCGTGCCACCGGTGCGGGCGAACTCGGCCAGCATGCCGGCCAGCTCGGCTTCCGACACCGTTTCCACACGCGTGCGCCCTGCCCCCTCGGCAATGAGCTGGTAACGCAGGCTGACCGCCATCTTGGCGCCTCGCACGTCGGCACTGGCCTGCCCCGTCAGCTCGCCGGCCAGGTCCTGCGGACGCACGGTGTTCAGCAGCGAGCCCTTGAAGGTCAGCCGCTTGGGGCCGAAGCTCACCACGAGCTGGCCGGGGTAGCTGCCGTCCTCGCGCTGCTCGCCGACGCTGGCACCGGGCAGGAAGCCCGCGACGAGCGGCACGTTCTCGAACACGGCGATGACATCGGCGGGCGCACCGTCGACGATGAAGTCGTTGCGGAACTCCAAGCTTCACTCCTGGCGGGCGGGCCGCAACAGCGGGATCTGGTTGGGCTGGCCCAGGAAGAGCCGCGAGTACGAGTCGCTGACCAGCGTGGGCGAGATCGGCGCATCGATCACGAAAGGCCGGTCGGAGGCGAAGCCACGCTCCAGCGCGCCGGCGAGCTCTGCCTCGCTGCCGATGCGCACGCCGTCCGCACCGAAGCCGCGCGCGATCGCCACGTAGTCGGGCGAGGTCCACTGGGCGTCTCGCGGATCGCGCTTCTTCCAGGTCATCTTCATGACTTCGGCGCCATAGCCGGAATCGTTCATGACGAGCAGCACGAACGGAATCCGCTGCTCGGCCGCGGCATGAAGTTCCTGGATGGCCTGCAGCAGGCTGCCGTCGCCCTCGATCACCAGCGTCTTGCGCCCCGGGTTGCCGGCCGCCGCGCCGATGCCATGTGGCAGCCCGAGCCCGATGCTGCCGAAGGCGGCCGTGTGCTGGAAGCGGCCGCCGGGCGGCAGCGCCAGGTGCGCGATCGGCCACGACCAGAAATGGCCGGCGCCGCTGACGACCTGCGTGTCGCGCGGCAGTGCGCGCGACAGCACGCGCATGAGCTCGCGCGGGTCGAGCCCGTCCGCCGCACGCGCCGGCTGCGGGACCGGCGCCGCCAGCGCGTCGCGGGTGGCGGATTGGCGAAAACCTTCGTTGCGCGTCGCGCTCGATTGCAGCGAGCGCACCAGCGCCGCCGCGGTCGCCTTCGCGTCGCCCTGCAGATGCATGCCGGGGGTGAAGCCGATCGCCGCGGGATGCGCGCGCGTGTCGACGCGAATCACCTCGGCCGACGGGAACAGCATGCCGCCCTCGGTGGTGAAGAAGTTCAGCGAGGCGCCGAAGGCGATGACCAGGTCGGCCTGTGCCATCAGGCCCTCGGTGGTGGCCGAACTGAACGAGCCCGCGATGCCGACGTCGTAGGGATGCCCGTCGAAGAAGCCCTTGCCGACCAGCGAGGTGGCGAGCAGCGCGCCGATCTGGTCTCCGAGCTGCTCCAGTTCGGCCCGCGCATCGGCGAACACGGCGCCGCGGCCCGCGACGATCACCGGCCTCTGCGCCTGCCGCAGCTTCTGCGCGGCGGACTCGATCAGCTCGCCGGCGGCCGGCAGGTCGGTGCGGGGCACGAAGGTGCGCGAGGGCCGATAGTCCCAGTCCCACTTGAGCTCGGCCTCCCACAGCGCCTGCGGCATGTTGAGGATCACCGGGCACTTGCGGGTGCGCGCGGTGTAGAAGCCTTCGGCGATGTCGTCGGCCAGTGCGTCGAGCCGCGCGAGCGGGCGAAACTCCGCCTCGCAGGCCGCAGCGAATCGCCGCTGGTCGAGCGCCTGCAGGTTGCTCTTGCCGCCGTCGGCCACGTACTCGCCGGTGAAGATCACCATCGGCGTGCTCGCGCGCGACGCGGTGAGGATCGCGTTGGCCGCGTTCGCCAGGCCCGGCCCGCAGGTCACGGTCGCGACCGCCAGGCGGCCCGTGGCCTGCGCGAAGCCGTCGGCCATCAGCACCGCCGCGCCGTCGTGGCGCGACCACACCATGCGGACGCGCTCGTCCTTGCACAGCGCGCCCCACACCGGCATGTTGGCGTCGCCCATCAGGCCGAAGATGGGGCCCTCGGCCTCCTGGGCCAGTGCGTCTGCAAGTGCCTCGTTGACTTTCATCTTGTCTCTCGAACGTGGTGCCGCGGCGGGCGCGGCGGGGTTGGAACGAAGGTGTCGGGATGCGGCTGCCGCCGCGGCGTCAACCGCGGCTGCGCACCTGCACGCCGGCGCGCTCTTCCTGCAGCAGGAAGGCGGTGCCGTAGTCCTTGTCGGCCCAGCCGCGTGCCAGTGCCTCGACCATCAATTGCTCGGTCAGCGCGCCCATCGGCATCGGCACGTCGAACTCGCGGCCGAGCGCGGTGGCCAGGCCGACGTCCTTGTGCGCGAGCCGCATCGAGAAGCGCACGGGCTCGAAGCGGCCCTTGAACACCATCTCGGGCAGGAAGTGCGACAGCATCAGGCCCTGCCCGAATGCGCTGCCGCGAAAGGCTTCGAGCAGGCGCTCGGGCTCGACGCCGGCCTTCACGCCGAGCGTGAAGCACTCGGCGAGCACCGACCGGGTCGCGATGTAGGCCAGGTTGTGCGACAGCTTCACGACGGTGCCGCAGCCCACCTCGCCCATGTGGCTGACCTTGCTGCAGAAGGCCTGCAGCACGGGCTGTATCTGCTCGAAGGCCTCGTGTCTGCCGCCGACCATGCACTGCAGTGTGCCGTCGCGCGCACCGCCGACGCCGCCGCTCACGGGGGCGTCGAGCATGGTGCATTCGCGTGCGGCGAGCGCGGCATGCACGCGCCGCACCACCGCCACCGAGTTGCTCGACAGGTCGGCATGGATGGCACCCGGCGCCATGCCCTGCAACAGGCCCTGCGGGCCCATGACCGCGGTCTCGACCTCCGGCGGGCCCGGCAGGCAGGTCAGGACGAGCTGCGCGCCGCTGCAGGCTTCGGCCGGCGAATCGGCCGGCGTCGCGCCCTGCCCGGCGAGTGCGCCCATGGCTTCGCGGTTCACGTCGTGCACCACGAGCGCATGGCCGGCGGCGAGCAGGCGGGCGGCGATGGGTGCGCCCATCCGGCCGAGTCCGATGAATGCGATCTGCATCGGTTGTCCTTTGTCTCGTTGCTGGATCGTTCCTGGATCGTTTCTGGATCGATGCCGCGTTGACACCAACTTCGCGGCACGGCTAGTATATCCACTTGCTTGCTGGTTAACAAATAAGATGAGAGCTCAATGACGAACACCGACGAAGGCCCTGACGCGCGCCCGCTCCGGGGCATCCGCGTCATCGACCTCACGACTGTGCTGCTCGGCCCCTACGCGGCGCAGATGCTGGGTGACTACGGCGCGGACGTGATCAAGGTCGAGGCGCCCGAGGGCGATTCCACGCGCAGCACCGGCCCCGCGCGCGAGCCCGGCATGGCCGCCACCTTCATGGGCGCCAACAGCAGCAAGCGCAGCATCGTGCTCGACCTCAAGCAGCCGCCGGCCTTGGAGGCGATGCTGCGCCTGCTGGCCGGTGCCGACGTGTTCCTGTGCAGCGTGCGGCCGCAGAAGCTGCGCGCGCTGGGGCTCGGCCCCGAGCAGTTGCGCGAGCGTTTTCCGCGGCTCGTGGTGGTGAGCATCGTCGGCTTCGGCGAAGACGGCCCCTATGCCGGGCGCCCGGCCTACGACGACATCATCCAGGGCCTGTGCGGACTGGCCTCGCTCACCGAACGCCAGGGCGGCGCACCGGCGTACGTGCCGACGGTCATCGCCGACAAGACCTGCGGCCTCTTCGCCGTGCAGGCCGTGCTGCTGGCGCTGGTGCAGCGTGCCGCCACCGGGCTCGGCTGCCAGGTGCAGGTGCCCATGTTCGAGGCCATGGCGAGCTTCACGCTGGTCGAGCACCTGTACGGGCGCACCTTCAAGCCGCCCGAAGGCGATGCCGGCTACGACCGCCTGCTCACGCGCTGGCGCAAGCCCTACCCCACCACCGACGGCTACGTGTGCATCGTGCCGTACTCGACGCAGCACTGGCAGCGCTTCTTCGAGCAAGCGGGGCGGCCCGACCTGATGCGCGATGCGCGCTTCGGCACCCTCGCCGCCCGCACGCAGAACATCGACGCGCTCTACGGCGAACTGGCCGCCTGCACGCCCGCACGCAGCACCGCGCAGTGGCTCGAGACCTGCGAGCGCCTCGACATCCCGGCCGCACCCATGCACCGCCTGCAAGACCTGGAGCAGGACCCCCACTTGCAGGCCACCGGCTTCTTCCGCCAGATGAGCGATCCGGTGATGGGCGACCTGACGCTGCCCTCCCCGCCCCTTCGCTTCGACGGCCGGCCGGCCTCGTCCGGCATGCCGCCCCGATTGGGCGAACACACGCGCGAGGTGCTTCACGAAGCCGGCCTCGCCACCGACACGATCGAGCGCCTGCTCGACACGCGGGCCGCCGTGCAGGCGGTGCACCACTCTCTTCACGATTCCAGGAGCCCCACATGAACTTCGCCCTGACCGACGAACAACAGCACATCCGCGAAGCGGTCTCGCGCATCTGTGCCGACTTCGACGCCGACTACTGGCTCGAGAAGGACCGCCACGGCGGCTTTCCGCTGGACTTTCACCAGGCGATCGCGAAGGCCGGCTGGCTCGGCATCTGCATGCCCACCGAGTACGGCGGTTCGGGGCTCGGCGTGGCGGAGGCCGCCATCATGATGCAGGCCATCAGCGAATCCGGTGCCGGCATGAGCGGCGCCTCCGCGATCCACATGAACATCTTCGGGCTCAACCCGGTGGTGGTGTACGGCACCGAGGCGCAGAAGCGCCGCATGCTGCCGCCGCTGATCGAGGGCCGCGAGAAGGCCTGCTTCGCCGTGACGGAGCCGAACACCGGGCTCAACACCACCCAGCTGAAGACCTTCGCGAAGAAGGACGGCGACCGCTACCTCGTGAGCGGTCGCAAGGTCTGGATCAGCACGGCGCAGGTCACCGAGAAAATGCTGCTGCTGGCGCGCACCACGCCGCTGGACGCCGTGAAGAAGCCGACGCAGGGCCTGAGCCTCTTCTACACGAACCTCGACCGCCGCTACGTCGAGGTGCGCGAGATCGAGAAGATGGGGCGCAAGGCCGTGGACAGCAACGAGCTCTTCATCGACGAGCTGCCGGTGCCGGCCGAAGACCTGATCGGTGTGGAAGGCGAAGGCTTCAAGCAGATCCTGCACGGCATGAACCCCGAGCGCGTGCTGGCCGCCGCGGCCGCCATCGGCCTGGGGCGCGCCGCGCTCAGGCGCGCCGCGGCCTACGCGAACGAACGCATCGTGTTCGACCGGCCCATCGGCAAGAACCAGGGCGTGCAACATCCGTTGGCCAAGTGCTGGATGGAACTGGAGGCCGCCAGCCTGATGGTGATGAACGCGGCATGGCGCTACGACCAGGGCCTGGAGTGCGGCGCCGAGGCCAACGCGGCGAAGTACCTGTCCGGCGAGGCCGGCTTCCGCGCCTGCGAAAACGCCGTGCTCACACATGGCGGCTTCGGCTACGCGAAGGAGTACCACGTCGAACGCTATATGCGCGAGGCCATGCTGCTGCGCATCGCGCCGATCAGCATCCAGCTGATCATGTGCTACATCGCCGAGAAGGTGCTGGGCCTGCCCAGGTCGTACTGAGGCCGAAGCGATGCCCACCGCAGAAACGACGACGGCCTCGGACCCGATCCGCAACGCCGCGGACGCCTATGCGCCGCGTCAGGCCGGCCTGCACTTTCCGCGGCCGCCGCGCTTCGAGAGCCTCGAAGCGGAACGCCTGCATCGCAAGCAGCGGCTGGCCGCGGCCTGCCGCGTGTTCGCGCGGGCCGGCTTCGAGTACGGCTTCGCGGGCCACGTGACGGTGCGCGACCCGCAGCATCCCGACCGCTTCTGGACCAATCCCTTCGCCATGGACCTGGCGCGCGTGCGCGTGTCCGACCTGCTGCTGGTGGACCACGAGGGCCAGGTGCTCGAAGGCAGCTGGACCGTCAACCGCGCCGGCTTCGTGTTGCATGCAGCCATCCACGCGGCCCATCCGCAGGTGGTGGCCTCGTGCCACATGCACAGCACGAACGGCATGGCCTGGGCCGCCTTCGGCGAACCGCTCGCGCCGCTGAACCAGACGGCCTGCTACTTCTTCGAGGCGCAGAGCGTCATCACCGAGGGCTCGGGCCGCGTGGCGCTCGAAAGCGGCTCGGCCGACGCGATCGCCCGCGAGCTCGGCGACGCGAAGATCGCGATCCACCAGAACCACGGGCTCTTCGCGGTCGGCCGGGAGAGCGTCGACGAGGCGGCCTGGTGGTACCTCTCGGCGGAACGGGCCTGCGAGATTCAGCTGAAGGTGGACGCATCGGGCCGTACGCCGAAGCTCGTCGATGCCGAGCGGGCCCGCCACATCGCTCACCAGCTGGCGACGCCGTCCATCGCCTGGCTGCACTTCCAGCCGCACTACGACGCCGTGTGCCGCTCGGACCCCGACCTGTTCGATTGAAGGAGACCCGCTCAATGACCGCTTCATGGTTTCGTCGCGCCTGCGCGCTGTGGATCGCCTGCAGCCTCGGCCATTTCTCGGGGCTCGCGGCCGCGCAGGACTACCCCGCCCGCCCGATCCGGCTCATCGTGCCCGCCGTGCCGGGAGGCTCCTCGGACAGCGTCTCGCGCATGCTGGCCAAGGTCATGTCCGAGCAGAACGGCGTGCAGGTGGTGGTCGACAACCGGCCCGGGGCCTCGGGCACCATCGGCTCGGCCGCGGTGGCGCGTGCCCAGCCCGACGGCTACACCTTCCTGCTCAGCGACGGCACGATCGCGCTCTACCCGCTCATGGCCAATGCGCCCTATGCGCTGGAGAAGGACCTGATTCCGCTGACGCAGGTCACGAGCACGCACTTCGTGTTCGCGGTCAATCCGAAGCTGGGCGTCGGCACCCTCAAGGAGTTCGTCGCCCTGGCCGCCAGCAAGCCGGGCAAGCTCAGCTATTCGACGCCGGGCAACGGCAGCCTCGGCCACCTGGTCATGGAAACGATCAAGCAGCGCACCGGAACCGACGTTCTGCACGTGCCGTACAAGGGCGCGGCGCCGGCGCTGCAGGCGGTGCTGGCCGGCGAAGTGGACATCACGGTGACCTCGCCCGCGAGCCTCAAGGGCTTCGTCGAGCGCGGCCAGTTGCAGGCCATCGGCTATTCGGGCACCGCGCGCACGCCCACGCTGCCCGCCGTGCCGACCCTGCAGGAGCAAGGCTTTCAGGACGCGGTGCTCTCGGCGTGGTGGGGCGTGTTCCTGCCGGCCGGCGTGCCGGCGCCCGTGAGCGACAAGCTGGGCGCCATGATCGCGCAGGCACTGGCCTCGAACGAGTTCAAGCAGCATGCCGCCACGCTCACGCTCGACGTGACGCCGATCGCCGGCCGGTCGTTCACCGACAAGATCGCGCGCGAGAACGCGGGCTGGAAGCAGCTGATCGACCGGGCGAACATCCGGCTGGACTAGGCAGCCCGTTCAGCGCCGCAGCTCAGGCGCTCCCGCGCGATGACCCAGCGGTGCACCTCCGAAGGCCCTTCGTAGATGCGCGCGAGCCGGGTCTGCGCAGCCATCTGCTGCAACGGCAGTTCCTTGGTCATGCCCATGCCGCCGAAGAGCTGCATGGCCTGGTCGATCACGTCCCATGCCATCTCGGTGGCGAAGACCTTGATCATCGACACTTGCGATCGCGCTTCCTCGCCGCGGTCGATGCGGGCCGCCGCTTCGTAAGTCATGAGCCGTGCGGCGTGGATGCGCGTGACGGCATCGGCCACCCAGTTCTGCACGGTCTGCCGCTCGGCGAGCGCGACGCCGAAGGTGTGCCGCTGTGCGGCGTGCTCGCACATCATCTCGAGCGCGCGCTCGGCCCGGCCGATGCACCACGCCGCGATCTGCACGCGCCGGCACGACAGCCGCGCCTGCATCGGCTTGAAGCCGAAGCCCTCCTCGCCGAGCAGCTTGCCGGCCGGAATGCGGCAGTCCTCCAGCCGGATCTCGTAGGTGCTGTGGCCGCCGATCATCGGGATGCGCCGCTCGATCACGAAGCCGGGCGTGCCGCCGTCGACCAGGAAGGCGGAGATGCCGCCGCGCACGCCGCGGGCCTTGTCGGTGACCGCCATGACGATGGTCCAGTCCGCGGACTCGGCACGGCTGGTCCAGATCTTCCGGCCGTCGAGCACCCAGCGGTCGCCATCGCGCCGCGCGCGGGTGATGAGGGCTGCGGGGTCGGAGCCGGCACCGGGTTCGGAGATCGCGATGGCCGAGACGGTCTGGCCACGCGCGTACGGCTCGAGGTAGTCGCGGCGCTGGTCGGCATCGGCCGTCTCCAGCAGCATGCGCAGGTTCGGCGAATCCGGCGGCAGCTCGTAGGGCGTGACGGTACGGCCCAGCGCCTCGTCGACGCCGATCATCGCCGTCACCGGCAGGTCGAAGCCGCCCATCTCCGCGGGCGCATCCAGGCCCCAGAGACCCAGCGCATGCGCCCTGCGGTCGAGGTGCTCGCGCTCGTCCGGCATGAGTTCGGCGCGGCCGGTCGACGCCTCGCGCGCCAGCACCGCGCGTTCGAGCGGCAGCAGTTCGTCGTCGACGAAGCGCCGCGCCAGGTCCGCGAGCATGCGGTGCTCGTCGCTCAGCTCGAAGTCCATTCGACGTCCATTCGAAATCCGATCGGAATCCTGCAACCCTCCGCCGGCGCCGCTGCTTCTCAGCGGTCGGCGAAGACGGGCGGCCGACGGGCGGCCGCCGCGGCCACGCCTTCGCGGAAGTCTGCGCTCTCGAACTGGGGCCGCTGGACCGCGAGTTCGCGTGCATTGAGTTCGGCCACCTGCTGCGCGAGGCCCATGCGCAGCGTCTCGCGCGTGCTCTGCACCGCACCGGGCGCGGAGACGGCGATCTCGGCCGCGAGCGCCTGCGCGCGGCCCAGTACCGTGTCGTCGTCGACCAGTTCGTCCACCAGGCCGATCGCGAGCGCCCGCGCGCCGTCGATGCGTTCGCCGGTGTAGAACAGGCGGGCCGCATGCTGCACGCCGACCACGCGCGGCAGCGTGAGGCTGGTGCCGAAGCCCGGATGAAAGCCCAGCCGGTTGAAGTTGACGGCGAAGCGCGCCGCCGGCCCGGCGATGCGGAAATCCGCGACCAGCGCGAGGCCGGTGCCTGCGCCGATCGCCGCGCCATGCACGGCGGCCACCATCGGCTTGCGCGTGCGGAAAAGCCGCATCGCCTGGCCGTAGAGCTGCTCCGGCTCGGGCTTGTCGCTCAGGTCCGCGCCCGCGCAGAACGACTTGCCCTGGCTCCCGAGCACCACCGCGCGGCAGCGCGGCTCGGCATCGAGTTCGTCGAGCGCGTCCGCCAGCGCAGTGACCAGCCCGACGTCGAGAAAATTGTGAGGCGGTCGGTCGAGCATGAGCGTCGCCACGTGGCCGTCGAGCCTGCTTTGGATGCCATCGCGTGCCGGATTCATTGCAGGACCTTCGCGTTGGCGGCCTCGTTCGCCGCCGCCCTGGTTGTCGCCTTGACCCGCGAGCCGCCCGGGGCCGCGCCGGCAGGCCGCGCACCCAATGCGCGGCGCAACAGGGCCACCAGCTGCTCGCGCATCTCGCCGGCCTGCGGGTCGCTGCCCTGCACCAGGCGCTGCAGCATCATGCCGCGCAGCATGCCGACCACAGCCTCGGCGCTGACCCGCGGCTCGATGCCCGCATCGATCTCGCCGCGCTCGATGCCGAGCCGGACGTGCTCTTCGAGGTAGGCGAGCACGAAGCGGTTGTAGTCGGTCATCTGCTGCGCGTTGCCCGAATCCTCGAGCAGCGCCTCAGTCATCAGCAGCAGCAGCGCGCGCGTGTTGGTCCAGTCCGGGTCTTTCCGCCCGAGGTAGACGGAGACGAAGGACATCAGCGTTTCCAGCCCCGGATCGCACGGCGGCGCCTGGAACACCTGGTCGAAGAAGTTGTTGTTGATCTGCCGCGTGATCTCATGCAGCAGGCCCGACTTGCTGCCGAAGTAGTGCGCTGCCAGTCCGCGGCTGTACCCGGCAGCCACGCCGACGTCCGCCAGCGTGGTGCCGGCCCAGCCGCGCCGCGCGATCAGGCTGCGCGCCGTGGCCAGCAGCCGCGCCTCGGCCTCGGAGCGGCGGTCCTTCTGCGTGCGCACGATCAGCCTCGCCAGTCGGCAGGCAGGCCGATCACGTCCGGACGCGGCAAGCCCTGCTCTTCGCAGGCCCGCAGATAGGCCCGCGCGATGGCGGCCGCATCGGTGACGCCGACGATCTTTCCGTCCTCGTCCAGTTCCACGTTCGAGCCGTGCACGATGAAGATCACGTCCGCCGGCTCCGGGCTGTCCTCCGGCACCACGAGCGTGTGGGTCGATCCGGCAGGTTCGTAGAGAAAGGAATTGGCGGTGCTGGCCTCGGGATACTCGATGTACTTCCACGTGCCCGCCAGCGTCCAGGCGTAGACGTGGCCCGAGTGCAGATGCGTGCGCAGCCGCATGCCGGGGTCGAGCAGCGAGCGTGTGATGCGGATGTTGTGGTCGAAGTCCACCTGCATGAGCTGGACCTTGAGGCCGGGTGCGATCTGCACCATCGGTAGGTCGCGCTCGCTGCGCAGGATGGCGGCAGGAATGTCGCCTTGGGTCGGGATCAGCATGCAGTGCTCCTTCAATCCATGGTGGCGCCGGAGCGCTTGACCAGCTGTGCGTGCTTCGCCATCTCGTCCTGGATGAAACGGCGCGCCGCCTGCGGGCTGTTGCCTTCGGGGATCACGCCTTGCGCGGCGAGCGCGCTGCGCACCTCGGGCGTGGCCAGCGCCTGCACCAGCGACTGGTTCAGGCGCGTGACGATGTTCTCCGGCAGGCCCACGGGCCCCACCAACGCCAGCCAACCTTCGAAGCGGTAGCCCGGCACGCCCGATTCGGCCAGCGTCGGCACGTCGGGCAGCACGGCCGAACGCGTGGTCGTCGACACGCCGATGGCGCGCAACTTGCCGGCCTTCACCTGCGACGCCACCGTCGCGATGCCGGCGAAGCCCATGTCGATCTGGCCGCCTATCAGGTCCGCCGTCATCTGGGCCAGTCCCTTGTAGGGCACGTGCTTGATGTCGACGCCTGCCTCGCTGGTGAACAGCACGCCGGCCAGGTGCAGCACGGTGCCGTTGCCTGCGGAGCCGTAGTTGAGCGTGCCGGGCTTGCGCTTGGCCAGGTCGACCAGCTCCTGCGTGGTGCGCACCGGCACGCCGGGGTTCGTCACCAGCACCACGGGCGTGCTGCCCACCACGCTGATCGGCGTGATGTCGCGCTCGCTGTCGAACGGGATGTTGCGGATGATGTGCGGGTTGATCGCGTGGTTGTTCGAGATCACGGCCAGCGTGTAGCCGTCAGGGGCCGAGCGCACCATCTTGTCGGTGCCGCTCACGCCGCCCGCGCCCGGCGCGTTCTCGACCACGATCGGCTGGCCGAGCAGGCGCTCGAGTGCGGGCGCGAGGATGCGGATGGTCGTGTCGCCGGTCGAGCCGGTGCTGGAGGTCACGACCACCTTGATCGGATGGTTCGGATAACCCTGCGCCGCCACCTGCAGCGGCGCGGCCGCGATGGCGGTGAGCGCAGCGCCGATCGCAAGCGCAAAGACGCGTCGGCACGCGGCCCGATTCATGGCGCGAACGCTCATGGCGCATCCGGGTGTTCCGCGAACACCTTCTTGGCGATGCGGAAGCTCTGGCTGCCCGCGGGCATGCCGCAATAGACGGTCGCCTGTAGGAGCACCTCGCGAATCTCGGCCTTGGTGCAGCCGTTGCTCAGGGCCATGTTCAGGTGGACCTCGAACTCGTGCGCCCGGTTCAGCGCGATGAGCATGCCGATGTTGACCAGGCTGCGGGTGCGCCGCGGCAGATCTTCCCGCGCCCAGATCGCGCCGAAGCAGTACTCGACCGCGAGATCCTGGAAGGGCTGCGTCAGCGCGTCGGCCGACTGCATCGCCTGGTCGACGTAGGCGTCGCCGAGCATCTCGCGCCGCACCTTCATGCCACGTTCATAGGTGTCGGACTTCATCGTTGACGGTTCTCCATGTGCATCATGGCTGCTAATATATTCACTTGTTGGCTGCTTAGCAAATAACTTATGCTGCTGCAGCCTGCATCGCGGCCGGCCTTTCGCCTGCTGTTCGCCTGCCTTTTGCCTGCCCTTCGATGACCTGACTGGAGCGACCCCATGATCATTCACCTGGTGCTGATTCGACTCAAGCCGG
Source organism: Variovorax sp. KK3 (assembly GCF_001984055.1). Taxonomy (GTDB): domain Bacteria; phylum Pseudomonadota; class Gammaproteobacteria; order Burkholderiales; family Burkholderiaceae_C; genus Variovorax. The sequence goes on along the minus strand of NZ_LYVO01000115.1, from coordinate 381 downwards.
ACGTCGCGCGCGACGATCCGCGCGTCACCGAGGCGCTGGCCGAACTGGTGGCCCTGCGCGAGCGCGTCGAAGGCGTCGTGCGCTGGGAACACGGCTGGGACTTCGTGCGCAGGCCGATTTCCTACGACTTCGCACTCGTCGCGGGCTTCGCCTCCCGGCCGCACTTCGATGCCTATGGGCCACACCCGGCCCATCAGGCGGTCGCCGCGAAACTGCGTGAACTCGTCGACTGGGTGCTCTGCGATTTCGAGGCCTGAAGCCATCGGGCACTTGCGCGATGGCGACGCGACAGCACGGGCACGGGCGCCTCGCTGCGCGGCCTTCTCTACAATCCGCGCCCGTGATGACCCTGCCCGACCCCGACCCCGCACACGACGGGGC
>NZ_LYVO01000114.1 GCF_001984055.1 Variovorax sp. KK3 | reverse complement strand
CTTCTGTTTGCATGTGATCTTCTCCAGACGGGCCTGGAGTGGCGCAGCCGGATTGTGCGCCTGCTTCATGCGGAATCCGTGTCAGCGGTGGCGACGTTTCGAGGCCTCGCGGTGGGCTCGGTCACAATGGCTCATCCCCTAAAAATGCCATCACCGGATGTTTGCACTGCCCCCCGTCATTCAGGCGCTGATCCTCACCAACGTCATCCTGTTCCTGGCCCAGGGCCTGGTGCAAGGGCTCACCGGTTTACTCGCGCTGTGGCCGCTCGGCTCGGGCGCCTTCTGGCCGTGGCAGCTGGTGACCTATGCCTTCCTTCACGGTGGCATTTCGCACCTGGTGTTCAACATGCTGGGCCTGTGGATGTTCGGTGCCGACCTCGAACGCGTGTGGGGCGGCAAGCGTCTGCTGGTGCTTTACTTCGTCAGCGTGCTCGGCGCCGCCGCGGCGCAACTCGCGGTGGCGGCCTACAGCGGCAGCGTGTATCCCACCGTCGGCGCTTCGGGCGGTCTGTTCGGCATCCTCGTGGCCTTCGCCATGATGTTCCCGACGCGCAAGATCGTGCCGCTGATCCCACCCATTCCCATGCCCGCGCCGGTGTTCGTCGCCTTGTACGGCGGCCTGGAGCTGCTGTTCGGCGTGACCGGCACCTTCGCCGGCGTGGCGCACTTCGCCCACCTGGGCGGGCTGGTGGCCGGCTGGCTGCTCGTGCGCTTCTGGTACGGCAAGCCGCCCTTCGGGCGTCGGCGCTAGCTACCGGGCCGCGAGCGCAGATCGCGCCGGCAGCACGGTCGCGCGGCATTCGCCGAAGCCGATCGAGCGATAGCCCTCGCGCTCGCAGACGCCGCGCAGCATCACCGTGTCGCCGTCTTCGAGGAAGGTGCGCGTCTCGCCGTTCGACAGGCGAATCGGCCGCTTGCCGCCATCGCTGAGTTCCATCAGCGATCCGCCCTGGTCGGCCGCCGGACCCGACAACGTGCCGGTGCCGAAGAGATCGCCCACCCGCAGGTTGCAGCCGTTGACGGTGTGGTGCGCGACCATCTGCGCCACGGTCCAGTAGGCGTCGGCATAGTTGGAGCGCGCGAGCCGTTCGCCCGGCGACCCCGCCTTTCGCATCGCATCGGTCTGCAGCCAGGCTTCGAGCACGATGTCGAAGGCGCCGCGTTCGCGGTTGTGGGGCGAGTCGAGGTAGGGCAGCGGCGCCGGGTCGCCCGCGGCGCGCGAGAAGGGACTGCGGAAGGGTTCGAGCGCTTCCAGCGTCACGACCCACGGCGACAGCGTGCTCGCGAAGTTCTTCGACAGGAAGGGGCCGAGGGGCTGGTACTCCCAGCCCTGGATGTCGCGTGCGCTCCAGTCGTTGAAGAGCCCCAGGCCGAACACGTGGTCTTCGGCCTGCGCGATCGAAATCGGCTCGCCCAGCAGGTTGGGCCGCGAGATGAAGACGCCGAGTTCGAGCTCGTAATCGAGCCGGCGGCAGGCGCCGAATTCCGGCGCGCCCTGCGCGTCCTGCGGCTTGGTCTGGCCCACGGGCCGCAGGAAGTCGTGGCCGCTGGCCAGGATCGACGACGCGCGCCCGTGGTAGCCGATCGGCACCCACTTGTAGTTGGGCAGCAGCGGGTTGTCGGGCCGGAACTGCCGGCCCACCGTGGTGGCGTGGTGGATGCTCGTGTAGAAGTCGGTGTAGTCGCCGATTTCACAGGGCAGGCCCAGCTGCACCTCCGCCTGCGGCACCAGAGCCTCGCGGCAGGCGGACTCGGTCGCGCTGCCGGTGCGCAAGGCATGCGAGATGCCTTCGCGCAGCACGCGGCGCGCATCGCGCGGCAACCGCATGAGCTGGTTCATCTGCGTGTTGCGCAGCAGCCCGGCGCGGCGCAGGTCGAGCACCTGGTCGCCGATCGCCACGCCGATGCTCCAGTCGCCGTCTTCGTCGCGCCGGAAGCGGCCGAAGGGCAGGTTCTGGATCGGGAATTCGGTGGCGGGGTCGTTGGCGGATTCGACCCAGCTCGTGAGCGCGGCGTCGTGCGTGGCGTCGATCGGCGAAGCCATGGTGTCAGTCCGTCTGCAGCACGCCGCGCCGCACCTGGTCGCGCTCGATCGATTCGAAGAGCGCCTTGAAGTTGCCTTCGCCGAAGCCGTCGTCGCCCGCGCGCTGGATGAACTCAAAGAACACCGGCCCGAGCTGCGTCTCCGAGAAGATCTGCAGCAGCAGCCGCGTCTTGCCGCCCTCGGTCGAGCCGTCGAGCAGGATGCCGCGCGCCTGCAGCTCCGGCACTGGCTGGCCGTGGCCGGGCAGGCGCTTTTCTAGCATCTCGTAGTAGATGTCGTTGGGCGAGGTCATGAGCGGCACGCCGGCCATCTGCAGCGAATCGACCGTGGCGACCAGGTCGTCGGTGAGCAGCGCGATGTGCTGGATGCCTTCGCCGTTGAAGGCCATCAGGTATTCCTCGATCTGCCCCGACCCCTTGGCCGACTCTTCGTTGAGCGGGATGCGGATCTTGCCGTCGGGCGCCGTCATCGCCTTCGACGTGAGGCCGGTGTACTCGCCCTGGATGTCGAAGTAGCGGATCTCCCTGAAGTTGAAGAGGCGCTCGTAGAAACCCGCCCAGAAGGCCATGCGGCCGCGGTACACGTTGTGCGTGAGGTGGTCGATGATCTTCAGGCCGTGGCCCGCGGGATGGCGGTTCGCGCCGTCGACCCATTCGAAGTCGATGTCGTAGATCGACCGGCCTTCGTCGAAGCGGTCGATCAGGTAGAGCGGTGCGCCGCCGATGCCCTTGATGGCGGGCAGGCGCAACTCCATCGGCCCGGTGGGAATGTCGACCGGCTGCGCGCCCAGGTCCAGCGCGCGCTGGTAGGCCAGGTGCGCATCCTTGACGCGAAAGGCCATGCCGCAGGCCGAGGGGCCGTGCTCGGCCGCGAAGTAGGCCGCCTGGCTCCTGGGCTCGCGGTTCACCACGAAGTTGATGTCGCCCTGGCGGTACAGCGACACGTCTTTCGACCGATGGCGCGCCACCTCCTCGAAGCCGAGCGCCTTGAACACGGGTTCGAGCACGCCGGGTGTCGGCGATGCGAACTCGACGAATTCGAAGCCCTGCAGGCCCATGGGATTGTCGAAGAGGTCTGTCATGGCAAGGCTCCTGCTGTCTTCCTGCTGTCGTTGCTGATCTGCTTCGTCAATCCAGCGTCACGTTGGCCTTCTTGGCCAGTGCCGCGTAACGCGCCGCTTCGGTCTTGAAGAACTTCGCTGCGTCTTCGGGCGATGTCGGCTTGATCACGTTGCCCTGCTTGTTCATGGCCTCGACGACGTCGGGGCTCTGGAAGGCTTTGACGGTCGCGTCGTGGATGCGCTTGACATCGGCGGCCTGCATTTTGGCCGGTCCGACCAAGGCGAACCAGCCCTCGACATCGTAGTCGGGCAGGCCTTGTTCCGCGATGGTGGGAATGTCCGGCGCCGCGGGCGAGCGCTTGCCGCTGCACAGGCCGATGGCGGTGACGGCGCCGCTCTTGATGTGCTGCTGGATGGCCGGCAGCGCGACCACGCCGAACTGCACCTGGCCTGCGATCAGGTCCGTCACCATGGGGCCGGTGCCCTTGTAGGGGATGTGGCGCGCCTTGACCGCGGCTTGCTCCAGGAAGAGTTCGCCGGCCAGGTGGATGATGGTGCCGTTGCCCGACGAGGCGTAGTTGTAGTCGTCCGGTTTGGCCTTCAGCAAGGCGACCAGTTCCTTGACGTTCTTCGCGGGCATGCTCTTGCCTGCCACCAGCACCAGCGGCGTCGCGCCGATCACGCTGATGGGCGTGAAGTCGGCGACCGCATCGAAGGGCATCTTCTTGTAGACGGCCGGGTTGATGACGTGGTTGTTGGAGAAAAGGCCCAGCGTCAGCCCGTCGGGCGCTGCCTTGGCCACGGCCGATGCGCCCGTGATGCCGCCGGCACCCGGCAGGTTCTCGATCACCACGGGCTGGTTGAAGCTCTTGCCGAGCGCCGGTGCCGCGGCGCGGGCGATGGTGTCCACGCCCGAGCCCGCGCTGATGGGCAGCACGATGCGCACGGGCTTGTCGGATTGGGCGAAGGCGGGCAGGGCGACGCTCGCGAGCGTGGCGGCGCCGAAGCCGAGCAGGGTGCGGCGATGGATGCGGGTGTTCATGGGGTGTCTCCTGAAGTCGTGATGTTGTGATTGATTGATTGCTTGCTTGCTCGAATGCGCGAAGGTGGGCTCAGGCCGGTCGCCGCGACGGCAGCCGCGAAAGAATCTCTTCGTTGTGCTCGCCCGCCTTCGGCAGCGGCGAACGCACGCCCGGACGGCGGCCGCCCATCAGCAGCGGCAGCAGCACCACGTCGGTGACGCCGCCGTCGTCGGTGGTCATCTCGACCAGGCCGCCGCTCTGCTTCAGGTGCGGGTCTTCGACGAGTTGTTCCGGCCGCATGATCGGCGCGTAGGGAATGCCTGCCGCTTCCAGCCGGGGCGAGAGTTCGTCCACGCGGTGGTTGACGAGGATCTCGCCGAGCATTGCCAGCAGTTGCGGACGCACCGCCACGCGTGACGCGTTGTCGCCGAAGCCAGGGTGCTCCAGCAGGTCGGGCCGCTCCAGCACCTTGCACAGCGTGACGAACTGCTTGTCGCTCACCGCGCCGATGAAGAGCTGCTCGTTGTCCGCCAGGGTGAACACGTCGTACACGCTCCAGGCCGACACGCGCGAGGGCATGGGCGGCGGCGGCTCGCCGGTCATCAGGTACTGCTGCATGTGCTGCGACGACAGGAACACGCAGTTTTCGAACAGCGCGCTCTGGATCTCCTGGCCCTTGCCGGTGGCGTCGCGCTCGCGCAGCGCCGCCAGCACGCCGATGGCGCCGAACATGCCGCCCATGATGTCGTTGACCGAGGTGCCGGCGCGCAGCGGGCGGCCGACCGGACCGGTCATGTACGAGAGGCCGCCCATCATCTGCACCACCTCGTCGAGGGCCAGGCGGTTCTCGTAGGGGCCGGGCAGGAAGCCCTTGTGCGTCACGTAGATGAGGCGCGGGTTCGTCTTCGACAGCGTCTCGTGGTCCAGGCCTAGCTTCTGCATCAGGCCGGGACGAAAGTTCTCGAGCACCACGTCGCATTCGGCGATCAGCTCGGTCGCGGTGGCGCGGCCTTCGTCGGTCGTGATGTCGAGCACCACGCTCTTCTTGTTGCGGTTGAAGCTGCGGAAGAAGCCGATGCCCAGGCCCGGCAGCTTGCGCGTCTTGTCGCCGCCGGGCGGCTCGATCTTGATGACCTCGGCGCCCAGGTCGGCCAGGATCATCCCGCAGGTCGGGCCCATGACCATGTGGGTGAATTCGACGACGCGGACGCCGGCGAGGGGGAGGGGGTTGTCTTGGGCGTTCATGCGTGGCTTTCGGTGCGTTCGGTGCGTTCTGGGCAAGGGGTCAGTGGGACAGCGCGACGTCGCGCGCGAAGGTCTTCGGCAGCCCGGCCTGCCATAGCGAGCCGTGCAGCGTCTCGCCCGAAAGCCAGCCGGCCACGCGCTGGCGCAGTGCCAACAGCGCATCGATGTCGACGCCAGTCGCGACGCCCATGCTGCCCAGCATGTAGGCCAGGTCTTCGGTGGAGACGTTGCCGCTGGCGCCCGGCGCATGCGGGCAGCCGCCGATGCCGGCCAGGCAGGCGTCGAAGCGGTTCACGCCCACTTCGAGCGCTGCGTACACATTGGCGAGGCCGAGGCCGCGCGTGTCGTGGAAATGGCCGCACCAGAAGCGATCGCCGGCGATCTTCTGCGCGTCTTCGAAGAGGTCGCGCACCATCGCCGGATCGGCGTAGCCGACCGTGTCGGCCAGGCTCACGCGGTCGGCGCCGGCGTCGAGCAGGGCCTGCATCAGGCGCAGGACTTCACTCTTGTCGACCTGGCCCTGGATCGTGCAGCCGAAAGCTGTGCCCACACCGCCTTCGATCAGCGTCTTCGAGCCCGCCGCATCGCGGGCTGCGCGAATGCGCGCCACCTCGGCCACCACCTCGTCGGGCGTCTTGCGCAGGTTGGCCAGGCTGTGGGCATGGCTGGCCGACAGCGGAACGATCATCAGGTCGGCACCGGCCGCGATGGCGCTCTCGCCGCCGCGCAGGTTGGGCACGAGCACCGAGACGAAGAGGCCGGGCAGGGTCTTCGCGAAATCCACCAGCTCGGCCGTGTCGGCAAGCTGCGGCAGCAGGCGTGCCGGCACGAAGGAGCCGACTTCGATCTCGCGCTGGCCGGCCGCGTGTGCGGCGCGAATCCATTCGCGCTTGTGCTCGGTGGGCAGGACGGTGGCGATGCTCTGCAGGCCGTCGCGCAGGCCGACTTCGCGGATCACGGCCTGCGCAGGCAGGCGGGAAGAGTGGGGCGTCATGTTGTCTCCGTTGGCGGCAGCTGCACCAGAGCGTTGCCGATGGGGAGACTTTAGGGATTCCCGCTCGATCGCTGAAGCGGTAAATTGCCATGCCTGACGTTCCGAACCGGAAGCCCGCGATGCACGACCTGGACCTGACCACGCTTCGCCTGTTCGTCGCTGTCTGCGAGACGCGCAACATCGCCCGCGCCGCCGAGCGCCACAACATCGTGGCCTCGGCCATCAGCAAGCGCATCGCGCAGTTGGAAGGCGTGGTCGGCAATCGGCTGGTCGAGCGCAAGCGGCGCGGCGTGGTGCCCACCGGCGCCGGCGAAATATTGCTGGAACATGCCCGCGCCATGCTGGCGGGGCAGGACCGCGTGGCGCGCGACATGGCCGCCTACGGCCAGGGCATCAAGGGGCAGGTGCGGGTGTTGGCCAGCGTGTCGTCGATCGCCGAGTTCCTGCCCGACGACATCGCCGATTTTTTGCAGCTGCCCGCGCATCGCGACATCCGCGTCGACATCGAAGAGGCGTTGAGCCGCGACCTGGTGCGCGGCGTGCGCGAAGGCCTGGCGCCGGTCGGCGTTTGCTGGGACGCGGCCGACCTGGGGGGCCTGCAGACGCGGCCCTACCGCAGCGACCAGCTCGCCATCGTCGCGCACCCGTCGCATCCGCTCGCCAAGCGCAAACGCTGCAGCTTCGAGCAGGCCCTGGACTACGACCATGTGGGCCTGCCGGCCAGCACGGCGGTGCACACCATGCTCGGGCGCGCGGCGGCCATCATCGGCCGACCGCTGAGCTATCGCGCGGTGGTCACCACCTTCGATGCCAGCATGCGCTGCGTGCGCGCGCAGCTCGGCATCGCGGTGGTGCCGCAAGAAGTGGCCGAGCCGATGGCCACCACCTACGGGCTGCGCGTGCTGCCGCTCACCGACCGCTGGGCGCGGCGCAGCTTCGCGGTGTGCTTCCACGACGAGCGGCAGCTGTCGCCGGCAGCAAGGTTGCTGGTGGCGCATCTGGCGGGGCGGGCGAAGGCGGGGCGTGGAGTCGCCCGCGCGCCGCAACGCTCCAGGACGAGATAGCGGACGAAATCTCGAGCCTTGCGTGGATGTGCTCGACGATCCAACCTGCAAGGGCTGCTTCGCGCCGCAGCCTAAAAGTTCGCCATGGTTGTGGTGCTGTATCCGGTCAGCCGGCCGCCTTGTGTCGCCTCCGTGCCGCGCGCTTTTCTCGTCGAAAAGAGCAGTGTCGCGCCTGCTATGCCCAGGAGGCCGAACAGCGACCAGATGCCGAATGCGTAGACCAAGCCAATCGGCATGAGCAAAGAAGAAATGAGGAAGAGCAGTCTGAGCATGAGCTGAGTTTGCGCCCGGGACAACGTTCGTGGTCGTGAAGAAGTGCACGTCGCGAACGCAAATCGGCCGAACGCGGCACGAGCGCAAGTGAGAGGTCCGCTTTTACAGGATGCGAACGCAATTCCGGGCAACTGTGGGCCCAATAAATGATCGCGGCGCCTGGGCGGTGCGTCCAAAGCAGAATCTCATGCGTATGTCGAAGCCATCTGAACTTCCTGAGAACGTGCCTGTGATAGAGCTGTCCACTCGTTGCTGGAACGGCATGAATGTCAGTCTGACCGAATACACCTGCACGGGCAGAGTGCTCTTCCATATGAAAAAAAATCAGGAGTCGGCCCGGCTCGGCGCTCAACTCGATTACGTTGGACGGGGCCGCGCCGAGCCCAGGTCGGCGCCCGACATACCGAATCCAGACGTCTACAGGCCTCGGCCCATCTATTTCGCGCCCGCCGAGATGGAACTGTGGGGGCATTCCAGAGATGCACGCTATCTCAGATGCGGCCTGATCAGCTTCGACGTCAACGTGGTCCAGGAGCGTCTTGGAATACCGGAATCAATGGGACGGTTCGCCGCTCCTCGGCTCCGCTTCTCCGACGACCGGTTGTGGACGCTGATCAAGTTGCTGACCGACGCGATTGACGACTCCGATCCCACCGCCCAGTTGTACGGCGATTCGCTGACGGCGGCCATCGCGGCAAGGCTTTTCGAACGACCGAAAGAGGTCAAAGGAAACGAGTGCGGGCTGTCGGCGATTCAGCTCAAAGACGCCATGAGCTATCTCGAGGCGAAGCTGCCGGCAAGAGTGGAGCTTGCCACGCTCGTGAAACTGGCCGGGTTGTCAGTGTCGTATTACAGCCGTGCTTTCAAGACGTCGACGGGGCTGGCGCCGTATCAATGGCAGCTGCGGGCTCGTGTCGAGCGAGCCAAGGAACTGCTCATGAACACCAATCTGTGTCTGGAGGACATTGCTGACGCAACCGGCTTTGCGGACGCAGTCCACTTCGGTCGGAAGTTCCGAAAGATGACCGGCGCTACTCCCGGTGCCTGGCGGTTGGACCGGCTGACGTAGGACGCCCGCAAGAGCGAATCGTGCTGTTGCCGGCAGGAACGATCAGTGACTGCGCCGGATCGCGTAGGCAACATCGTCCTCATTCAACGCCCATTGCTGCCGAGTCTCGGCTTGTCGAGCAAGAGCAGCGCAGGTGGTGCCTTCTTATGTCATCGAATGGGAATGACCGATCTCGGCCAGCCAGCCTTTCGGATCACATGTTCCATTCCTGTCCCTCGCCGAGAGATACCGAAATGAAAGCGATCGTTCTCAAGAAATTTGGTGGCCCTGATAGCTTCGAGCTGCAGGACGTGGCAATTCCTGAAGTGGGCAACGGCGAGTTGCTGGTGCGCGTGATCGCCACGGCCATCAACCCGCTCGACTACCAGATTCGCCGGGGCGACTATCCGGAATATGTGCCTCTACCCGCCATCATCGGCCATGACGTGTCTGGGGTGGTCGAAAAGGTGGGCTACGGTGTGACGGGCTTCCAGGCGGGCGACGAAGTGTTCTACACGCCCAAGATCTTCGGCCCCAAGGGCGGGTCCTACGCCCAGTACAACGTCGTGCCGGAGGCGTTGGCGACCCGCAAGCCTGCGAACCTGACGCACGAAGAAGCGGCCTCCACGACCCTCGTCGGGGGAACAGCCTGGGAGGCCCTCGTGACGCGGGCGAGGTTGCATCCGGCCGAGTCCGTACTGATCCACGGCGGTGCCGGTGGCGTGGGTTCCATCGCGATTCAACTGGCCAAGGCGATGGGCGCCACTGTGTACACGACTTGCAGAGGGCGTGATCAGGCCTTCGTTCGCGAGCTGGGTGCAGACCACACCATCGACTTCACGAGCCAGGACTACATCAAGGAGATTGCCGACATGACCGGGAAGAAGGGCGTGAACGTGGTATTCGACACCATCGGAGCGATGACCCTGAGCCAGTCGCCGCATGTCCTCAGCGACGCGGGCCGTGTCGTGTCGATCGTCGACCTGGCCACGCCCCAGAATCTTGTCGCGGCGTGGGGCGTGAACGCCGAATACCACTTCGTCTTCACCCGACAGAACCGGGGTAAATTGCAGGCGCTCAAGACGCTGCTTGAGAGCGGTCGCATCCGCCCGGTCATCGGCGCCAAGTTTCCGCTGGCCCGGATCCCGGAAGCCCACACCGCGTTGGAGCGAGGTGAGGTCAATGGCGAGCCGTTCCACGGAAAAGTGGTGATCTCGGTTTCCTGATCGAAGCACGCCCGGCGCGTGTCCCGGCCAGAGCGCCCGAAGTCGATGCGGCTGAAAAAGCCGCGCGACTGAACGTCGACTATGACGATGCGCTGGCGGGCCGTGCAGCCATGGCGTCACTCCGGCTTGATCTTCAGGGTCTTGAACAGGTCTTGCCAGAGGGCCGTCTCCTCTCGAATGTCCTTGGCGAACGACTCTGGCGACGACGCCGGAACCGAGGCTGTGAGCTTGACCTCGACCTCCTTGCGAAAAGGCTCGTCCTCGAAGATGGCATTCACATCGTCGCTGACGCGGCGGACCACGGCGTCGGGCGCGCCTTTGGGCAAGAAGAAGCCGACCCACAACTGCGGCAGGTAGCCGCGGTAGCCCATGGCCTCCTGAAGCGTCGGCACGTCGGGCAGGCCTGGGTAGCGCTGCGTGCTGATGGCTGCGAGCGGAACAATGGCGCCGTTGGCGAAGAAGGGCTTGACCGACGCCGGGTTGTTGACGATGAACTGCGCATCGTTGCGCACCAGGGACAGGTTGGCGTCGTTGACGTTGCTGAAGTTCACGGCCGAATACTGCATGTCCAGCTGTTGGTTCAGGATGGCATATGTGAGGTTGAAGGCGGCGGTCGGCCCTAATCCAGCAAGGAAGATGCCCTTGCCGCCCTTCTTGCTCAGGTTGACGAGGTCCTTCAGCGTCGGCGCCTGCTTGGCGGTCTCGCCGTTGGTCGCTATCACCAGCTGGTAGTTGAGCACTCTGCGCACGGGCACCAGGTCGGTCAGCGGGTCAAAGCGCAGGCCCTTCTGCGTGTACTTGGGCAGGATGGAGCTCTGCGAGCCCAGCAGCAGAGTGTGGCCGTCGGTGGTGCGCACAACGTACTCGGTGCCTACTGCGCCACTGGCGCCGGGCTTGTTCTCCACGATCACGGGCTGCTTCCAGCGCTGCTCCAGCTTGGGCGCCATCAGACGCGCCAGCGTGTCGCCTGATGATCCCGCGCCGATCGCCAACACGATGCGCACAGGCTTGCTGGGCCAGTCCTGCGCGGCGGCACCTGCGCTCGCCAGCTGCAGGACTGCGATGGCCAGCGCCGTCTTCAGCCCCGGGTTCAGGTAAGGCATGTCGTCGCCTCCGCCCCAGCCTCGCCCGAAACCTTGGGGTGCGCGTAAGGGTGTTGGTACCGCACACCCGCGAACGGCAGCTCCGCGGCGCACGCATTCATCTCGGCGAGCAGCGCGATGAACGCGTCCTCTGCCGCGTAGTCGAACGGGTCGCCGATCTGCTGTTCGGCCGTGATCCCGAGGGGGTGCGCGAGGTAGTGCTCGACGGTGCGCTTGATGCCTTCCTCGAAGCTGACGAGGTCGGTGTAGCCGAGCTCCCTGCGGATCTTGCTGCTGTCGATCAGCAGGTGGTGCGTCGTGGGCGGGAGACCGGTCTTGGTGAAGTTGAGGTCCCGGTTGGCGCCCCAGAAGTAGGCAGGTCGGCCCATTTCGGGGGTGAAGTTCGCGAGTTCGACCTCGACGCCCATCTTTTGCGCGATGGTTCGCACGAGGGTAGCGTCGGATGGCGTGTACGCGTCCGCAACGTTGTAGATCTGCCCCGACGAGGCTTCGGGTTGATCGACGCAAAGCAGGATCGCGTGCGCGGCGTTCTCGACGTAGGCCTTGCTCTCCAGGGTCAGGCCGCCGTTGATGACGGGCACGTGGGTGCGTCCGTCGCGGATGCGGCGGATGATGCTCCACTCGCGGGGTGCGAGCTGGCGGGGGCCGTACAGGCAGGGATAGCGCAGATGGGTGATGTCGTAGCGTCCGGCCGAATGGGCGTCCATGAGGATCCTCTCGGTCTGCACGATCTTCTCGCTGAGCTTGTGGCCGGTTTTTCGGGGGCCGTCCTCGGCGGAGGGACGCGCCAGGTTGTCGCCATAGGCCGCGCCCCCGACCGTGATCAGACGTTCGCTCACACCGGCCAGCGCTTCGACGAAGAGCCGCAGGCGACCGTAGGTCGCCACGACGAGGTCGTAGCGGTGACCCTTGAGCGCCTCGGTCAGGCCATCGGAGAAATTGGGATCGGTGTGTATGTGCGGCACGTCGTCGGGCAGGTCGATCTCATGCCGCCCCGTGTGCAGGATGGTGGTCTGATAGCCGCGCTGCCGCAGCCCGTTGACGATGAACGGGCCGGTGGGGCCGGTGCCGCCGATGACAAGTGCCTTCATGATGTTGCCTTGGTGTGATTTCGCCGTGGGGTCAGTGCTTCTCGGGCGATGCCCGTGTTCGTGAGGGACGCGATCTCCGCCGCATCGAATCCGGCTTCGCGCAGGATCTCGGTGGTGTGCTCCCCGAGCGCGGGTGCGTAGCCGCGGGGGCCGGTGAGCGCCTCCGCGAACCGGATCGGGTTGTTGGGCACGCGGTACGCGCCGTGGATCGGGTGGTTGAGCGTGGCAAGGGACTCATTGGCGATCACCTGCGGATCCTCGACCGCGTCTTCGAGCGCGTGGATCGGACCGCAGGGCACGCCGGCGGCTTCGATCTCTGCGAGCCAGTAGCCGGCTGGCTGCGTTGCGAAGATCGCCTCGAGTCGACTGCACAACTGCGCGCGATGGGTGACGCGGCCGGTGTTCGAGGCGAAACGCGGATCATGGAAGTCGCCGTAGCGATCGAGAAGCGGCAGCATCTTCTGCCAGAACTTGTCGTTCATGCAGGCAAGGACGAAGTGCTTGCCATCAGAGCCCAGGAACGGCTGGTAAGGCACCAGCTGCGGGTGGCCGCCGCCCTGGCGGCGGAACGCGACGCAGGTCTTGTCGTACACCGTCAGGTAGTTCGCGAAGCTGGCGATCATTCCGTCGAGCAGGTTGACCATGACCTTGTCGCCGTGGCCTGTCCGGTCGCGTAGCCGCAGCGCGGCGCAGACTCCGAAGCCCAGCAGGTAGGAGGCGACGAAGTCGGCGATCGGCACGCCGACCTTCACCGGGCCGCCGTCGATCTCGCCGGTGACGCCCATGATCCCGCTCATGGCCTGCGCCAGGATGTCCATGCCGGGCAGGTGCGCACGCGGGCCTGCTTCACCGAATGCGGTGATGGAGCAATAGATGAGTCGGTCGTTGATCTTGCGCAGTGACTCGTAGTCCATCCCCATGCGCCGCACGGCGTCGGGCCTGAACGCGACAGCAAACACGTCGGCTTCCTTGAGGAGCCGCGTGAGCACCTCGAAGCCGCGTTCGCTCCTGAGGTTCAGCGCAATGGAGCGCTTGCTGCGGTTCACGCCGAAGAAGTAGGCGCTCTCGCCTTCGCCGAATGCGTCGTCGACGTAGCGGAAAGTGTCTCCCTCGAGCGGCTCGACCTTGATGACGTCTGCGCCCAGATCGCCCAGGAGAGAGGTGCAGTAGGGGCCGGCACCCACCTGGGTGAGATCGACGACGCGAACGCCGCTCAAAGGCAATGTGCCGCTGTCGGGACTTCTGGCGAAAAGAAGGTCGTGTGTCGGGTCGGGCATGTCGTGGCCTGCCGGGTTGGGCATCGCGGACTCCTCGTGGTGCTGATGTGGGGTGCGGCCAGTGCGCCTGGTACGCGGTATGGGATCAGGATCGACGCGCCGCGCACAGCGCATCGCGATGCTCGGGGGCGGCGATCTCGATCAGGCGTCCCGCGCGTTCTGCGGCGGTGGTGCCCTGCAGGTCGGCGACACCGTATTCGGTGATCACCATGTCGATGTCGCTCTGCAACGAGGTGACCGGTCCGCTGAGTGCGGACACGATCTGGGGAGCGCCCGTGGGGCTGCGAGCCGGCATCGCGACGATCGCGAGGCCTGATGACGCCATGCGGGTCGCGCGGAAGGTGTCGACCTGGCTGCCGAGCGCACCGATGTACTTGCCGCCGGCGACTTCGGAATTGACCTGCCCAAGCAGGTCGACCTCGAGGGCAGAGTTCACGGCAATGTAGGGATCACAGGACGATACGGCCTCCGATGCGGTCAGATCGGTGATGGGCATGAAACGAATTCGGTCGTGCCGTGCGACGAAGTCGTAGAGCGAGTGGCTGCCCAGTGCCATGCCCGCGATGCATGCATCCTCTGCATCGGCCAATGCCCCTGCGGCGTCGAGATCGAGGAGCCAGTCTCCGACGAGGCCGGATCGCACGCGCAGCTCGCGGTGCTCGCAGAGCGCCCGCCCGATCGCTGTCGCTAGTGCACCGATGCCGAGCTGGACGGAGGCGCCGTCGGGCACGACGGATGCGACGTTGCGCGCGATCGCCCAGTCGATGTCCGTGGGTGCGCGTGCAGGGGTTCCCTCCAGCGCTCGGTCTGTCGTGAACGAAGCAGTGATCTGTGTGTGGTGCAGTCGCCACCTCGAGCGGGTGGCGGGCATGTTGTCGTTGATCTCGGCGATGACGATGGGACCGGCGCGGACAACGGATCCCGTCGCTGCCGCTGCCGGAGCCCGTTGCGCGGCCTTCGCGACGTAGTCGACGGAGGTGCCGAAGCTGTGATACCCATCCGCGTCCGCAGGGGCGAGTTGCAGCAGGATCACGTCCGGCTGGAACGCGCCAGTGGTGACGAGACGCTCGAAGTGGCTGTAGTGATTGGGCAGGATGTCGATCTCACCCGAACGTGCCAAGCCACGCATTGGGCCGTGCGCGGAGTAGGTCGCTACCCGCAACTTGCTGCGCGTCACGCGCTTCCAATCGTCCGAGAGCGCATATCCGCACACCACCGTGAGATCCGAGATTTCTTGCGATGCGTCGATGAGCTGCGCGACGAGTTCGTGCGGCTCGGCGGCCGCCTGGCCGACCAGTACGGTGTCGTGTGGTCGCAAGTAGTCGGCCAGCGAAATCGCGCATGAGGTCGGCGTCGGTGTGGTCATGGACGCCACGTTATCCAGGCGTGTGCCCGCGCGCGAGGGGAGAAATACGTGAATCGCTCCCCGTTGCCTCAATCAGGTATTCGCTGGCGTTTGGCGACCCATGAGGCCACCTTGGCGCGGGACCGGAAACCGAGCTTGGCGAGGATCCGCTCCACATGCCCTTCGGCGGTGCGCTGGGCGATGAAGAGTCGGTCCGCGATCTGCCGGTTGCTGAGCCCCTCGGCGATCAGCGCTGCGACTTCAGCCTCGCGGCGTGTGAGATTCTCTGCAACGAGCGCCCCGGCGGTGTCGGCCTTTCGACGTGCGGATGGTTCTATCGGGGCGAGGTCGGGCGGGAGCGCACCTTCAGGTTCAGGAGCGTCGCCGACGGCAAAGCGAGCCGCCTCGGCCACCGAGAACGCCGCACCGTGGTCGAATGCGGCGCGGTAGCGCGCCTCGCCGAGTGCATGTCGGATCTGGTCGTCGATGGTGTCGGTGCCGAGACTGCGTACGACGGCCTGAGGGAACGGCGCTGCGGCTCCGCGCCACGCTGCCTGCGCGGCACCCTTCAGGGTCGCCGCACGCGTGACCTCCCCGAGTGCGGCGGCCGTCAACGCCAGGCCTTCGCAGCACATGGCAATGCCCTCCACGAAGCCTCGGGCTTCGTAGAGGGGCAGTGCCTCACGCAGACGGGCCGAGGCGAGCTGCTGATCGCCGGCGCGCCAGAGGCAGAGGCCGGCGATCCAAAGGCCGCTCGCGATGCGGTAGGGGGATCCGTGCTCTTGCGCCAGGGCAAGAGACGCCCGGGCGAACTCGGTGGCCCTGTCGTCGCGCATGCCAAGTGCGGTAACCGCTGCACGGTATAGCGCGTCGCAGGCGCCTGCGAGGTTTCCCGAGGCGGTGCAGCGGTCGACCGCTGCCTCGGACAGCCGCAGAGTGCGAGCG
>NZ_LYVO01000113.1 GCF_001984055.1 Variovorax sp. KK3 | reverse complement strand
GGCTTGGGGGGCGCCGGCTTGACCGCGACGGGCGGAGTCGGTGCCTTCACCGGTACCGGCACAAGTGCGGGTAACGGTGCGGGTACAGGAGGCGCAACGACGATCGTGCGCGTCTCGAATTTCGCCGCCACCGGCGAAGGATGCGGCCCCGCACCCATCGGCGCCAGCCCGAGCAACGCGAAATGCGCCAGAAGCACCGCAGCCGTCAGCAGTGCCAGCGCGCGCCAGGGCAGGCTGGGCGTGCCGGACAGGGCGGGGGCGGCAGGGCGGAGGCGCATCGAGGGTGGGATCGGAGGCTGCTGCCAAGGTTCAGCTCGGTACACTGCCGCCCGTTCAACCAGTTTAGTGGCACGGCGCGGAGCTTCCCGCACCGACGCCCTCTCGCCCATGAAACTCGCCACCCTCCACGACGGCTCGCGCGACGGCCAGCTGGTCGTCGTCTCGCGCGACCTCGCCCACGCCCACTACGCCACCGGAATCGCCAACCGCCTGCAACAGGCGCTCGACGACTGGGGCTTCATCAGCCCGCAGCTGCAGGACCTGTCGGACCAGCTCAACGCCGGCCGCGCGCGCCACGCCTTCCCTTTCGACCCCGTTCAGTGCATGGCACCGTTGCCGCGCGCCTACCAGTGGGCAGACGGCTCGGCCTACATCAACCACGTGGAGCTGGTGCGCAAGGCCCGCAACGCCGAGGTGCCGCAAAGTTTCTACACCGACCCGCTGATGTACCAAGGCGGCAGTGACGACTTCATCGGCCCCTGCGCCCGCATCGTGGTGCCCAGCGAGGCCTTCGGCATCGACTTCGAAGCCGAGATCGCGGTCATCACCGGCGACGTGAAGATGGGCGCCTCGCCCGAGCAGGCGCTCGACGGCATCCGCCTGCTGATGCTGGCCAACGACGTCAGCCTGCGCAACCTGATTCCGGCCGAGCTGGCCAAGGGCTTCGGCTTCTTCCAGAGCAAGCCCGCCACCGCCTTCAGCCCGGTGGCCGTCACGCCCGACGAGTTGGGCGATGCCTGGCAGGGCGGCCGCGTACACCTCACGCTGCAGAGCACCTGGAACGGCCGCAAGGTCGGCATGTGCGATGCCGGCGAGGAGATGACCTTCCACTTCGGCCAACTCATCGCCCACATCGCCAAGACCCGCAACGTGCGCGCCGGCAGCATCGTGGGCAGCGGCACCGTCAGCAACAAGGGCGTCGAAAAAGACGGCCGCATGGAATGGCCCAAGGGCTACAGCTGCATCGCCGAAAAGCGCTGCATCGAGACGATTCAGGACGGCCAGCCCAGCACCGAGTTCATGAAGTACGGCGACACCATCCGCATCGAAATGAAGGGCAAGGACGGCCAGTCGATCTTCGGGGCGATTGATCAGGAGGTGGTAGGGCCTGGGGCAGGGGGTTGAGTTGCTCGGTCAGCTGCCTGTGGCGGTAGCACCGTATCGGTCGAACTCGTTGCCGTCCCGCGTCAGCAGCCGCACGAGCTTCGGATGCGTGAAGAGCTTCTCCTTGCCCGCCTGGATTTCCATCAACACCCCCGCCCCCGCCAGATCCTTCAAGTAGCGCGATGCGGCCTGCCGTTGTGCGATCTGTTTGTCGACCAGGTTGCCGATGCGGCAATAAGGCTGCTCGAAGATCGTCTCGACCAGCTCACGGCTGTAGATTTTCGGCAGGGTGTCGCGCACGTGTTCGGTGGTGTGCTCGGCGAGCTTGCGGATGGCGGCGATCTTGCGCGTGGTCCATTGCGCGGTTTCCTCCACGGCGCGCAGCATGTAGAGCACCCATTCCTCCCATGCCTGCTCGCTCGTCACCTTCTGCAGCAGGCGGTAGTAGTCCGCCTTGTGGGTGATGATGTAGCGGCTCAGGTACAGCACGGGCAGCGTGAGAAGCTGCTCCTGGATCAGCACGAGGATGTTGATCACCCTGCCGGTTCGTCCGTTGCCGTCGGTGAAGGGGTGAATCGCTTCGAACTGGTAGTGCGCCACCGCCATGCGGATGAGCGGGTCGAGGTCGCGCTCGTCGTGGATGAATCGCTCCCAGTTGGCCAGCAGCTTGCGTAGCAAGGCCTCGCCTTCCGGTGGGGTGTAGATGCTCTCGCCGTTGCGGTCGCTGACGAGTTGCGTTCCGGGCGTGCGGCGAATGTCCATGTCCACCCCTTTGATGGCCGCACAGATGTCGACGGCAGTCGTCGTACAGAGCGGGCGCCGGTCCAGCGAGCGGAACCCCTCATAAAGTGCGCCTCGGTAACGCAAGGCCTCCTTGGTTGCAGGGTCCGCATGGCCGTCATGGCCGTCGGCGTGCCGGAACAACTGGTCGGTCGTGGTGACGATGTTCTCGATTTCGGAACTGTCCTTGGCTTCCAGCAAGGGGATGGTATTGATCAGCACGGTGGCGTTGGGAATCAGCTCTGTGGCCTGCTTGAGTTCGGCCAAGGCGGCGCGTGCGGTGATGCATTGCTTGAGGATCGCCTTGCTTTCGAGGTCTGCAGTCGGGGGGAGCGCAGGAAGTTCGTCGTAGGGGCGATCGGGCCGCCAAGTCGGCGTCTTGGATGTCATGTTCGAAAAATTTGAAATTGACGACACGTTTTCACGATATGTCGTCAGCGGGAACATGTCAAAGAAGTCGTGTCGCTTTTTCAGGATTTTTGCGACACGAGGGCTTTGTCGTGTCGTTGGCAACGACATAAGAGGGATGATGTGTCGTCAACATTCGATTTTTGCGACATGTTCACCTTCCTGCACCCCTCAACAACTCTTTCAAGCTCCCGATCCCCAGCCTCCGAAACGCCCTGTACTGGTGCGTCCGTACCGTCGTCAGCTCCACGCCGAGCTCCCGTGCGGCTTCCTTGGCCGTCCGGCCGGCCAGCAGTTGCCCGATGACTTCCCGCTCCCGCAGGCTGAGCGCGAGCATGCGCGCGCCCAAGGTCGGCTCGGCGGCCTCGCGCACGCCCATCGCGCTGCGGCCGTGGGCCAGTACGGCGTCGGCCAGCAGCGTCGAGTGCGCTTCGAGCTGCTCGAAATCCGTGTCGCCGAATTCAGGCTGGGCCAGGCTGCGGTAGAAGCTCACCGCCGTGCGCTGCCCGGCCGGCGACAGCAGCAGCACCGAGGCGCGTTCGCGGATGCCGACGTCGCCGTAGCAGGCGGCGCGGTAGCTTGGGTCGGTGACCTCGTCGGCGTGCTGATGCCCGAGCCACAGTTGCGGGCGCTGCGGCAGCTTGCGCTTCGCCAGCCAGACCATGTTGGGGTCCATGCGGTCGAATCGCTGGGCGACGTAGCGCTCCGCGGTGCGCTCTGCCGTGCTGCCGTAGCTGCTGGCGGCCGACACGGTCTCGATGCGGCCGTTGGCGCTGACGGCGAACACGGTGCAGAAGGTCACCGGCAGCACGCGGTGCATGGCGCCGAGGCAGCTGGCAGCCAGGTGCGGCGTGCCGATGCCGGCCAGCACACCGCTCACCACAGACGACGGCAAGGGGCGATCGACGGGACGCAGCGGCCAGCGTTTCATGAAGGGATCAGGGTAAACACGTCGTACGAAGTTAGGACAACGGCGACGCCGAGGCATCGGGACAATCCCGTCGCATGAACACCGCCGTCGCTCCTTCCGCGCCAACCGCCCGACCCGGCGACGCCGCAACCGGCCCGCTGCCGCCAACGGCGAGCGGCCTGCCGGCATCGGTCGGCGCCTTCCACTACACCCGCTTCGCGCCGGTGCTGCCCGTGCTCGACAACGGCGCCGAGCCCGGCACACATCCGGTCGTGATCGCCGGCGGCGGCCCGGTCGGCATGGCGCTGGCCCTGGGCCTGGCCAACCATGGCGTGCGCAGCGTCATCCTGGAGGCCGACGACACGGTCTGCGTCGGCAGCCGCGCCGCCTGCATTTCGCGCCGCAGCCTCGAGATCGTCGAGCGCCTGGGCGCGCTGCCGGCCTTCCTGGCCAAGGGCCTGCCCTGGACCGGGGGAACCAGCTTCTACAAGACCGAGGAAGTGTTCCGCTTCGAGATGCCGCACGACGCGATGCAGAAGCTGCCGCCGATGATCAACCTCGAGCAGTACTACATCGAGCAATACCTGCTGGACGAGATCGCCTGCCGCAACGCGGCCGAGCCGGGGCTGATCGACATTCGCTGGGGCACCGAGCTCACCGGCTTCGAGCACAACGGCGATGGCGTGGCGCTGCAGGCGCGCAATGCGCTGGGTTCGTATGCGCTGCGGGCTGGCTGGCTGGTCGGCTGCGACGGCGGCCAGAGCCTCGTGCGCAAGACCCTGGGCCTGAACCTGGAAGGCACGGGCTACGAGGGCCGCTACGTCATCATCGACATCGAACTGCACAGCGAGCACCCGACCGAGCGCCGCGCGTGGTTCGATCCGCCGTGGAACCCGGGCTCCACCGTGCTGATGCACCGCCAGCCCGACGACATCTGGCGCATCGACTACCAGCTGCGTGCGGGCCAGAGCACCGAAGACGCACTGCAGCCCGAGGCAGTCGCCGAATTCGTGCAGCGCCATCTCGACGCCATCGGCGAGGGCCACCTGCAGTGGAAGACGGTCTGGACGTCGGTCTACCGTGCCGGCGCGATGACGCTGTCGAGCTACCGACACGGCCGCGTGCTGTTCGCGGGCAATGCCGCGCATGCGATGCCCATCTTCGGCGTGCGCGGTCTCAATTCCGGCTTCGACGATGCGGACAACCTGGCCTGGAAGCTGGCGCTGGTGGCACGCGGTGTCTCCGATGCATCGCTGCTCGACAGCTATTCGCAGGAGCGCATCGCCGCTTTTCACATCAACGCCGAGAGCGCGATGCGCAGCACCGAATTCATGTCGCCGCCCTCGCGCGGCTTCGATCTGCTGCGCGAGGCGGCGCTGTCGCTGTCGGGCGCGCACCGCGGCATCGCGAACCTGATCAACCCGCGGCAGACGCAGGCCGTGCGCTACGACGACTCCGCGCTCTCCAGCGAGAGCGACGCGCTGCCGGCGGGCCCGAATCTCGGCGAGGCGATGCCCGAGCAGCCGCTGGGCGACGGGCGGCACCTGACCGACTCGATCGGCTCGTGCTTCACGGTGCTGGTGCTCAACATCGAGCGCATCGACGCCGCGCTCGAGGCCGAGATCGCCGCGGCGCAAGCCGGTCCGCTGCAGGCCGTGTCGCGCCACCTGCGGCCTGATGCCCGACATGCCGCTGCCTTCGAGGCCTTGGGTGCCCGGGACGGCGCCGTCTACTTGCTGCGCCCCGACGGCCACGTGGCGGCACGCTGGCACCGGCCGCCACCCGGCGCATTGCCACGGGCGCTGGCGCGCGCATCCGCATCGGCGGCCAAGGAGCACGCATGACCACCCTGAGCCACGAAGCACGCGACCGGCTCTACGCCGAATGCGCCCGCGCCATCAGCGACGCCGGCTCGGAGCGAGAATCGCTGTTCCTCGCGCGACTGGCTTTGCTGCTGTTCGAACAGCTCGGCGACGAAGCACGTTGCCGGGCCGCGCTGGCGGAAGCGCTGCGCGACCTGCCCATGCCCTCGCTGTCCGCAGCGGCGGCCGCGGCTGGTGACGCCGATGACGCCGGTCAAGCCGGCAAGCCCTGATCCTCTCGCAACCCTCGCATCAAGAAACCCGGAGACCTTTGTCATGGACCGCAGAACCTTGCTCACCGCCCTTGCCGCCAGCGCCGCCGCCGGCGTCGCCCCGCTGGTGCGCGCACAGAACTACCCCGAGCAGCTCATCAAGTGGGTGGTGCCCTATCCGGCCGGCGGTGGCACCGACGTGATCGCGCGCACCCTGGCCGAAGCCATGCGCCAGGCGCTGGGCCAGCAGATCGTGATCGACAACCGGCCCGGCGCGTCGACGAACATCGGCGCCGACCTGGTCGCCAAGTCCAAGCCCGACGGCTACACCATCATGTCGGCCGACAACGCGGTGCTGGCCTTCAACGAGTACCTGTTCAGCAAGCTGCCCTTCAACCCCGAGAAGGACTTCAGCTACATCGGCGCGATCGGCAAGTTCCCGCTGGCGCTTGTGGTGCATCCCGACTTCCCCGCCAAGGACTTCAAGGCCTTCCTCGCCTACGTCAAGGCCAACCCGGGCAAGGTCAACTACGCCTCGCCCGGCAACGGCTCGCCGCATCACCTGGCCATGGAGATGTTCAAGAACCGCACCGGCACCTTCATCACCCACATCCCCTATCGCGGCGCGGCGCCGGCCATGGCGGACGTGATGGGCGGCCAGGTGCCCTGCATGTTCCTCGACCTCGCGTCGGGCCTGTCGATCATGCAGGGCCAGAAAGTGCGGGTGCTGGCCATCGGCTCGGGCGCGCGCTCGAAGCTCTTGCCCGACGTGCCCACGCTCGCGGAAGTGGGCGTGCCCAACACCGAGGTGTTCGCCTTCCAGGGCGTGCTCGGCCCGGCCGGCCTGCCCGCGCCGGTGGTGAGCCGCCTCAACACCGAACTCAACAAAGCCTTCAGCGTACCTGCGGTGCAAAAACGCTTCGGCGATTTCGGCATGGAAGCGATGCCCGGCACGCCGCAGCAGTTCGCCGCGCTGTCGCGCGCCGAATCGCGCCGCTGGGGCCCGATCATCAAATCCGCCGGCATCAAACTGGACTGAAGCGGCCGGCTGGGCCGGGGGCGAGCTATTTCTTGAAGGCTTTGCGGGAGCCGTCTTCGAAGACCTCGTCGTCGCGCTCCAGCTTGCCTTCTGCATCCCAGCTGCGCTCGCGCGTCACGCGGCCCTTGTCGTCGTAGCTGGACTCGGCGCGCAGCTTGCCTGCGTCGCCGAAGCGCTGGTGCGTGCCGATCGGGATCTGGCGGAAGCGGCTCACGACCAGGAATTTGCCGAGCGCGGCGCGCTGGCCGGCGTCGTCGAACTCGGTGATCTCGACCGTGCGCGCATCGTTGCCCTCGCCGTACACCGCCTTGCTGCGCGGCTGGCCGTTGAGGTAGTAGCTTTCGTCCGAGATCGGCTCGCCGCTCGTGCCCCAGCGCTGTTCGCGCACCAGCGTGCCCTTTTCGGAGAACTCCTGTTCGCGCTGCTTGACCGACCCGCGTTCGGTGACCAGGTAAGCGATTTCCCGGCGCTTCACGCCCTCGGACGACCAGCGGCGCTCGACGCGCTGGTTGCCGGTGATCTCGTCCTGCTGCGATGGCTTGCCGTTGTCGTAGAGCTCCTCGCTGCGTACCCGCTTGCCGGCCAGGTAGCCCAGGCGCGAGCGCAGGATGCCCTTGGCGTCGTACAGCTGCACCTGGGAGCTGCTGCCGCCGAAGCCGCAGAGCTGTGCGTCGTCGACGACGGGCGCCAGCATGGGCTTGTCACCGCAGCGCAGCGCCGACAGCTGGCCGCGGTCGGTGAACTCGGCATAGGCGCGCTCGCCGGGCTCCGCGTAGAAGGTCACGCGGCGCAGCTGGCCATTGGGGTGGAAGCTGCGCGACAAGCCGGTTTCGTGGCCGTCCTCGTAGCGCGATTCGCGCAGCAGACGGCCGGTGGTCGGGGCGAACTCGCGCGCCAGGCCTTCCATGTTGCCCCGCGCGTTGACGCTGTGCTCCTTCACCAGCTTGCCCTTGTCGTAGTGCCGCACCACGCCCATGAAGACGCCGTTCTGGAGCTGCTGCTCGCGCGCCAGCTCGCCGCTGTCGCGGTCCTTGCAGCGCATCAGCCCGCTCTTGCCGGCGGTCGTGTTGCCGTTGGCGGGATTGACGTGTTGGCCGTTGAGCTCGCAGTCCTGCACGGCCAGGGCTGCGAGGGGCAGCCACGCGAGCAGCGCGGTTGCCAGCACGGTGGCCGGGCGCAGAAGGACGGGCATGGCGGATTCAGGCAAGGTGAAGAAGTTAGAGGGAGCGCAGCAGTGATCGACCATGCAAGTGCCGGGCCTTGTCGAGGTCGCGGCGTACGGTCGAGCCGAGGTGAAATATGCTGCGGACCCCGACAGCATAGCGGCGCGGCCGCGGTCTAGAAACCCCTGGATACATCTGGTGAACCCGCCGCCCATCACGCCCGCCCGCCGTCCGTGGAGTCCGCTGCTGCGCAAGCTTGCCCTGTTGGCCCTTTTCGTGAGCGCCGGCGCGGCCCTGGCCGCTTGTCCGCCGGCAGCCCCTGCGCCGGATCTCTCGCAGTCGGCTTTGGCGGCATCCGTCGACCGGGGCCTGCTGTGGCGCATCGACAAGGACGGCCGCAGTTCCTGGCTCTACGGCACCCTGCACCTGGGCAAGGTCGATTGGGCCTTGCCGGGGCCGCGGGTGCGGCGCGCGCTGCTGGACAGCGACACGCTGGCGATGGAACTAGACCTGCAGGACCCGGCCACCGTCGCCGCCTTCGCTGAGCGCGCCGATCCGGCCCTGAGCGAGCGCCTGCTCACGCCCGAGCGCCGGCGCCGCCTGGCCCGGCAGGCGGCCGAGGCCTGCCTGCCCGAGAGCGCCCTGGCCGGGTTGCGGCCCATCCTGCAGGTCACCACGCTGTCCTTGCTCGCGGCGCGCACCGAGGGGCTGTACGGCGACTTCGGCAGCGAACTCTTCCTGTCCGGCCTGGCGCGTGCCCACAACAAGCGGGTGGTGGCCCTCGAGAGCGCGGCGACCCAATTGAAGATGCTGGCCGGCGATTCCGAGGCGGAGGAAGCCGAGCACGTCGACCAGGCCTTAGACGAACTCGAATCGGGCCGGGCCGTGGTGTTGGCCAGTGAACTCGCGGGCGCCTGGGCGCGCAGCGACTGGAACCGGCTCGGCAGCTACAACCGCTGGTGCGAGTGCGTCCGCACGCCGGCCGAACGGCGCGCGATGCGGCGCCTGCTCGACGAGCGCAATCCCGGCCTGGCCGACGGCATCGCGCGGCTTCATGGCAGCGGGCAGCGCGTGTTCGGCGCGGTCGGCGCGCTGCACATGGTCGGCCCGCGGGGGCTGCCGGCGCTGATGGCCGCGCGCGGCTTCCGCGTCACCGCGGTACTGCCAGCAGCGGCGCCGGCAGTGGCTCGTCCATAATCGCCAACCCATGTCCAGCCTGCGTCACGCCCACCACCTCGGCCGCCTCGTGCTGCTGTGGTTCGTGCTGTCGCTGGGCGCGGCCATCGCGTCGCCGGTGGTGCACCCGCAGGCCCTGGAGCTGGTGTGCTCCACGGCCGGCGCCGTCAAGGTGGTGGTGCAGGGCGAAGACGGCGTGCAGGAGCTCGGCGCCACCCATCTCGACTGCCCGATGTGCCTGCTGACCGGTGCGCCGCCGCCGTCGTCGGTGTCGGCGCTGCCGCATCCGCTGCCGCTGGCCCATGCGGTCCAGCCCATTCCCGCCGCGCGCATCGCCGCGGCCACCGCGGCGCCGCTGCCGGCGCGCGGCCCACCCGCCTCCTGAGCCTGCCGTCGATGTCGTAGCGCCGGGTGCCCGCATTGGGGTGCCTCGCGCGCGATGCCCCTCGTCATGCACCGGCGCCGCACGCGCCGAGGAGCGCAATCCCATGAACAAGAAAACCCTGCTGTCGCTCGCCCTGGGCGCGGCATTTCCTTACCTGGCCGCGCCGGCGCTCGCCCAGGACTCCCCGGCGCCGATCGCGGACCAGGCGCCCGAGCGCATCAAGTCGCTGGGCGTCGTGACCGTCACCGGCGGCCAGCCGACCTCGCTGCCGACGCAGATCCCGACCACCATCGAAGGCGTGACGCGCGAAGAGATCGAGACCCGCATCAACGCCACCGACAGCGAGGATGCGCTCAAGTACCTGCCCAGCCTGCTGGTGCGCAAGCGCTACATCGGCGACTACAACCACGCGATCCTGTCCACCCGCGCCTCGGGGACCGGCAACAGCGCGCGCTCGGCGGTGTATGCGGACGGCATCCTGCTGTCGAACTACTTGGGCAACGGCATCGCGAACGGCACCAACTACGCGCCGCGCTGGGGGCTGGTCACGCCCGAGGAAATCGAGCGCGTCGATGTGATGTACGGCCCCTTTTCCGCGGCCTACCCCGGCAATTCGGCCGGCGCGGTGGTCGACTACGTGACGCGCATGCCGACGAAGCTCGAGGCGCACGTCAAGGCCGGCTACTTCTCGCAGCCCTTCGAGCTCTACAACACGCGCCAGACCTTCGATGGCTGGCAGACCAGCGCCTCGCTCGGCAGCAAGAGCGGCGACTGGTCGTGGTGGATCGACGTGAACCGCACCGACAGCCGGGGCCAGCCGCTGACCTTCGCCACCGCCACGGTCGCCTCGGGCACGCCCGGGTCCGGCGGCGTGCCGGTAGCCGGCTTCGTGCCGGGGCTCAACACCACCAACACGCCCTGGTACATCCTGGGCACGGGCACGGCCTATCGCACGGTGCAGGACCACGCCAAGCTCAAGCTGGCCTACGACTTCTCGCCCACCCTGCGCGCGACCTACACCCTGGGCTGGTGGCAGAACAGTTCGGAGGGCCGTTCTCAAAGCTACCTCGCCAACGCCGCCGGGCAGCCGGTCTTCAGCGGGCCGGTCAGCATCGGCGGGCGCAGCTACACGGTCGCGCCCACGGCCTTCCCGCTGACCAACGACAGCCAGACGCACACCATGCACGGCCTCTCGGTCAAGAGCAACACCCAGGGCGTGTTCGACTGGGAGCTGGCCGCGAGCCTCTACGACTACGGCAAGGACGAGCAGCGCATGCCCACGATGGCGCTGCCGCTGGCCGCCATCGGCGGCGCCGGCACGCTGCAGAACCAGGACGGCACGGGCTGGAACACGCTGGCCGCCAAGGGCACCTGGCGCCCGCAGGGCGCGGGCGGCGCGCACATCGTCGACTTCGGCATCGGCCGTGATGCCTACAAGCTCGCCATCGCCAAGAACAACGTGCTGGGCAGCTGGCTCGACGGCCCCGCGCTGCCGGCCTCGCTGGTCAGCGACGTGGGCGGGCGCACGCAAACGCTGAGCGCCTGGGTACAGGACAGCTGGGCCTTCGCACCGCAGTGGAAGGCCGTGCTCGGCCTGCGCTACGAAGACTGGAAGGCCAGCGAAGGGTTCACCGCCACCGCCAGCAGCCGGCAGGCCTACGCCGCGCGCAGCGAATCCGACGTGTCGCCCAAGGCCGCGCTGGCCTGGCAGGTGGCGCAGGACACAGTGCTCAAGGCCTCGCTGGGCCGCGCGGTGCGATTCCCGACGGTGGGCGAGTTGTACGGCGCGACCGCCGGCGGCGCGCTGTCCTTCATCAACGACCCGAACCTGAAGCCCGAGAAATCGTGGACCGGCGAGCTCACGGCCGAAAAGGACGTGGGTCACGGGCTCGCGCGCGCCACGCTGTTCCACGAAACGACGAAGGATGCGCTGTACAGCCAGCTGATTCCGAACTCGACGGTCTCGCGCGTACAGAACGTGGACAAGGTGCGAACGACCGGCCTGGAGCTGGCCTACACCGGGCAGGACGTGTTCGCCAAGGGCTTGGACCTCGGTGCGAGCCTGACCTATGCCGATTCCAAGATCGTGGCCAATGCCGCCTTCCCGGCCAGCGTGGGCAAGTGGCAGCCGCGCGTGCCGCGCTGGCGCTCCACCGTGTATGCGAGCTACAAGCCCGATGCACGCTGGGCCCTCACCATCGCCGCGCGCTACAGCGGGCGGCAGTATTCGAACCTGGACAACAGCGACGTCAACGCCAATGCGTACTTCGGCGCCAGCCGGTACTTCACGGTCGACCTGCGCGTGCGCTACCAGATCGACAAGCGCTGGTCGGCCGCCTTCGGCATCGACAACGCCAACAACGACAAGTACTGGAATTTCCACCCGTATCCGCAACGCACCTACACCGCCGAACTGCGTTTCGACCTTTGATCCACACTGCACCCGAAGGAACCCCGACATGAAGAACCTGCCGATCTCCCGCCGCATCGCGGCTGTCCTCTTGCTGGCCGCTGCCGGCGGCGCCCTGGCGCAGGCGCCCGGCGCTGCACCCGTCGATGTACGCGATGCGTGGGTTCGCGCCACGGTGCCCGGCCAGAGCGGCACCGGCGCCTTCATGAAGCTCACGGCACCGGCAGGCGCACGCCTGGTCGGCGTCTCCACGCCGGCAGCCGGCGTCGCCGAGGTCCACGAGATGAAGATGGAAGGCGACACCATGCGCATGCGTGCGCTCGACCGCGGCCTCGAGCTGCCGGCGCGCCAGACCGTCGAGCTGAAGCCCGGCGGTTATCACCTGATGCTCATGGACCTGAAGCAGCCCCTGGCCAACGGCGCCAGCGTGCCGCTGACGCTGAAATTCGAGGACGGAAAGGGCCAGAAAAGTTCGCTCGACCTCCAGCTGCCGGTGCGCACCGCGGCCGGTGCGGCAAATGAGGGAGCGCACAAGGAAGGGATGCGCAAGGACGGGATGCACAAGCACTGAGCCTTCGAGCGGGAGGTTTCAAGTGCGCGCGCTTGGGGTAAGCTGGCCGCACAACAACTCTCCCCGAGGAGCCCCTCATGAGCGACGCCAAGCCTTTCGCCTTCAGCCAGTTCGTTCCGGGCTTCGACTTCCTGCAGAAGCTGGCGAGCGGGGCGGCGGGCGGCAGCAGTGCCGTGCCCGGCCTGCCCAGCCTGTCGAGCTGGGTGGCGCCGACGATGAGCGTCGAAGAGGTCGACAAGCGCATCCAGGAACTCAAGACGGTGCAGTACTGGCTCGAGCAGAACGGCCATGCGCTCAAGGCCACCATCCAGGCCCTCGAAGTGCAGAAGATGACGCTGTCGACCCTGCGCGGCATGAACGTGCGCATGGAAGACCTGGCGAACGCGTTCACCCGCACGGCCTCGCCGCCGCCCGCAGCGGCGCCCGCGCCCCGAGCGCCGGAACCCGAGCCTGAGCCCGAGCCTGAGCCCGCGGACGAGTCCGAAGAAGAGTTCGACGACGAGCCCGAAGACGCGGCAGAGCCCGAGGAGGCTGCCGAAGCACCGCCCGCGGCGGCACCGAAGCGTGGCGCCAAGGCCAAGGCGGCCGCCGGCTCGGCCGAGCCGGGTTCCGCGGCCGGCGTGGTCGATCCGCTGCAATGGTGGGGCGCCCTGACCCAGCAGTTCCAGCAGATCGCCAGTTCGGCACTGCAGGACGCCTCGCAACTCAAGATGCCCGCCGTGGCGCAGCCGTTGGCCGATGCGGTGGGCCAGGCGATGGGCGCGGCTGCGGGCAAGACGGCGTCCAAGGCCGGCCCGGCTGCGAAGAAGGCCGCGGCCAAGAGCGCGCCTGCCAAAAAGGCGCCTGCCCGGAAGACGGCGGCACGCAAGCGCACGCGCTGAGTTTCCCGTTCCAAGCCCAGGAGTCAGAGCCATGAAGCTGTTCCCGACGGGGCACGCCACCCATCCCCAGTGGCGCATGGCAGCCGGGCTGGTGCTGGCGCAATTGCGGGCGCAGCTGGCCCTGCCGGACTACGCGCATGCGCCGACCCTGGGCCTGCTCTACATCACGGACCACTACGCCGCCGAGGCACAGGACATCCTCGAACACATGGGCGCCGAGCTGCCGGAGATCACCGATTGGTCCGGCACCGTCGGCATCGGCGTGGCGGCCAACAATGCCGAGTATTTCGACGAGCCCGCGCTGAGCGTCATGCTGTGCCAGCTGCCGAGCGACCAGTACCGGGTGTTCTCCGGCGTTGCACCGCTGGCCGGCGCCGAGATGAGCGGCTTCTCGGCCCACACGGCGCTCGTGCATGCCGATCCCGGCACGCCCGATCTGGCCGAGCTGGTGGGCGAAATGGCCGGACGCACCGACACGGGCTACCTGTTCGGCGGCCTGTCGTCCGGCCGGGCCGGCTCGCTGCAGTTCGCCATCGGCGGCAACGGCAACATCCGCGGGCACGGCGCCGCCAGCGGCGTGTTCTCGGGTGGCTTGTCAGGCGTGGCGTTCGGCGAAGGCGTGCGCTTGGTGTCGCGCGTGACGCAAGGCTGCCAGCCCGTGTCGCGCGAACGCGTGGTCACCAAGGCCGAAGCCAACGTGCTGCTCGAGCTGGACGACGAGCCCGCGCTCGAAGTGCTGCTGGCGGAACTGGGCGTTTCGCTGTCCGAGCCGCAGCAGGCCATCGACGCGGTGCGCGCCACGCTGGTCGGTCTGGTCGATGCGGGCAGCGACGTCATCCGGCGCACCGGCGACCTGGGCGGCGACGTGCTGGTGCGGCACATCATCGGGCTGGACCCCACGCGCCGCGGCATCGCCATCGCGGACCAGGTCGAGGCCGGCATGCGCGTGAGCTTCGTGCGCCGCAACGCGCAGGCCGCGCGCGCCGACCTGATGCGCATCTGCGCCGAGATCCGCGAGGAACTCGAGCCCGAAGAGCAGACGCTGGCCACCGCGCGCGCCGTCGCGGCCGGCGAAGCAGAGGCGGCGCCGCACCCGGCACGCCGCATCGCCGGCGCGGTGTACGTGAGCTGCGCGGGCCGCGGCGGGCCGCATTTCGGCGCGCCCAACGCGGAGCTGCAGATCGTCCGGCACGCGCTGGGCGACGTGCCGCTGGTCGGCTTCTTCGCCGGCGGCGAAATCGCGCGGCATCACCTGTACGGCTACACGGGCGTGCTGACGGTGTTCGCGGCGAACGACTGAGGTGCTTGCCTCAGGCCGCCGTTCCGCTCAAGAAGCGCTCCGCCAATAGCACCCAGTAGGCCGCACCGATCGCGACGTTGGCGTCGTGGAAGTCGTAGCCGGGGTTGTGCACCATGCAGGCCCCGTGGCCGTCGCCCTCGCCAGCGCCGTTGCCGATCAGCAGGTAGCTGCCGGGCACGCGCTCGAGCATGAAGGCGAAGTCCTCGCTGCCCGACAAGGCCGGGCCCTGCAGCGTGACGCGCTCGGCGCCCAGCAGCTCCAGTGCCACCTCGCGGGCGAAATCGGTCTCGGCCGGCGTGTTGACGAGCACCGCGTAACCGGGCCGCCAGTCGGTGTGCGCCTGCACGTCGAAGCTCTGGGCCTGCGCCGCGATCACCGCCTTGACGCGTTCCTCCAGGCGCTTGCGCACGTCGCGGTCGAGCGAGCGCACGCTGATCTCCAGCGTCGCGGTCTGCGGGATCACGTTGTTGGCCTTGCCGGCATGGATGGCGCCGACCGTCACGACCGCCATCTGCAGCGGGTCGATGTTGCGCGAGACCACGGTCTGCAGCGCCATCACGATGCTCGACGCGGCCACGATCGGGTCGGCCGTGCGATGGGGCAAGGCGCCGTGGCCGCCGATGCCGGTCAGCGTGACGGTGGCGTAGTCCGACGACGCCATCGCCGGGCCGTCCCGCAGGTAGAGCCGCCCTTGCGGCATGCCGGGCATGTTGTGCATCGCGAAGATGGCGTCGCAGGGGTACTTGTCGAACAGGCCGTCGTCCATCATCCGCACCGCGCCGCCGCCGCCTTCTTCGGCCGGCTGGAAGATCAGGTTGAGCGTGCCCTCGAAGCGCCCGCGGGTGGCCAGGTGCTCGGCGGCCGCCAGCAGCATGGCCGTGTGGCCATCGTGGCCGCAGGCATGCATGACGCCGGCGTGGCGGCTGGCGTAGGGGAGGCCGGTGGCTTCGTCGATCGGCAGGGCGTCCATGTCGGCGCGCAGGCCAAGGCGGCGCTGGCCGTTGCCGCGCACCAGGCGTCCCACCAGGCCGGTGCCGCCGAGGCCGCGCTCGACCTCGTAGCCCCAGGCTTCCAGCCGCTGGGCGACCAGCGCGGACGTGCGGTGCTCGTCGAAGCCCAGTTCCGGGTGCTGGTGGATGTCGCGCCGCAACGCGATGAAGGTGTCGGCCTGCGCGTGCAGTTGGTCCAGGAGGGCGGTCATGGCATCACCTTACTGCGGTTGGAGGTTGATGGACTTGGCAATAGCCCGGTAGCGGGCGGTCTCGGACTCGTAGAACTTCGCCGCTTCGGCCAGCGTCATCGGCGCCGAGGCCACCTGCGTCTGGGCCGCGAGCTGCGTGCGCACGCCCGGGTCCTGAAGCGTGGCGCCGATGGCCTTGTGCAGGCGCAGCACCACGTCTTCGGGCGTGTTCTTGGGCACCATGAAGCCGCTCCAGGTCTTGTAGGCGAAGTCCTTGAGCTCCTTGCCTTCGCTCACCGTGGGCACGTTCTTCAGCAGCTCGGAGCGCTGGGCGCCCAACTGCCCGATGACCTTGAGGCGGCCCTGGTCGGCCAGCGCGCCCATGGCGGCGCTGTAGACCAGCACGGCGAAGTCGACCTGGCCGCCGCCCAGGTCCTGCAGCAGCGGCGCATTGCCCTTGTAGGGCGCATGCATGAGCTTGATGTTCGCCTGCTGCTGCACCTTCTCGAGCAGCAGGTGGTAGAGCGAGCCGATGCCGACGCTGCCGTAGCTCAGCGGCTGGTCGGGCGACTTGCGTGCCAGCGCGATCAGCTCGTCGACGTTGTTGGCCGGC
>NZ_LYVO01000112.1 GCF_001984055.1 Variovorax sp. KK3 | reverse complement strand
ACGAGCAACGGTGGCACCGTCGCCCTGGTCGGTGCGCGGGCCGTCAACAGCGGCAGCATCGTCGCGCAGGGCGGCACGGCCGGCCTGGTCTCGGCCGACACCGTGACGGTCGACTTCGCAGGCGACGGCCTCACGACCTTCAAGGTGTCGCCGGGCCTCTTCGGCAGTGTCGAGAACAGCGGCACCGTGCAGGCCGATGGCGGCCGCGTCGTGCTGATGACCACATCGGGCAGCCAGGTCGCGCAGGGTGTGGTCAACACGCGCGGCGTGCTGCGCGCGGACTCGCTGGCATCGCGCGGCGGCGAGATCGTGCTCGACAGCGGCAGTTCCGCGGCGGGCGTCACGATCAATGGCGGACTGTTGTCGGCCGTCGGCCACGGCGCGGGGCAATCAGGCGGCAAGGTCGATGTCGAAGGCCGTACGGTGCTGCTGCAGCCGGCGACGGGCGCAGGGGATGGCGACGGCGTCATCGATGCGAGCGGCGCGGCCGGCGGAGGCCGCGTGCGGCTGCACGCGACGGCCGTCGGCGGCGAGCCGAACACGGGCGCCATCGCGGTTGCTTCGGGCAGCCGCATCAGCGCCGATGCGACCGTGGTCGGCAACGGCGGCGACATCCGCGTGATGGCCGAACGCACGCTGCGCGCCTACGGCACCCTCACCGCCAAGGGCGGACCCTCGGGCGGCGACGGTGGCTTCATCGAGACATCCGGCGGCTATGCCGTGCCGGTGGGCGACAGCAACGGCGGCATCGACCTGAAGGGCCTGCGCACCGATGCCTCGGCGCCGGCCGGCAAGCCGGGCCGGTGGTTGATCGACCCGTTCGACGTGACCATCACCAACGGCGAGGGAGAAGGTGAAGGCGGTGGCGGCACGCCGATCGAAAGTCCCTTCGTGCCGATCGGTGAGTCCCTCCTGCTGACCGCCGACATCAACGCCGCACTCGACGAAGGCACCGACGTCCTGATCACCACCGGCATCGGCGGCGAGCAGGCAGGCAACGTGACGTTCGCGGACGCGGCGATCATCCAGCGCACCTCGCCCGGCGCGGCACCGGTCACGTTCCAGATCGACGCCAACCAGAGCATCGCCACCACCGGCGAAGGCGCGACGATCGTGTCGACCGGCGGCCCCTTGAACGTGGTGTTCCGCGCCGGGCTGGGCGGCGCCGGCGACATCACCTACGACGGCCAGATCACCACCAGCGGCGGCAAGCTGTCGATGAACGCCATCGGCGGCGGCATCTTCCACACCGGCGATGTCAGCACCACCGGCGGCAACGTCGCGATGACAGCCGGCACAGGCCTCTTCTATACCGGCGACATCGTCGCCGGCACGGGCAGCGTGTCGCTGAGCACCGGCGGCACGGGCGGGATCGTGTTCACCGGCGACATCGCCGGCGGCGGCCTCACGATGGGCGCGGGCGGCGCTATCAACATGACGGGCGACATCGCCATGGGCCAGGGCGGTGTCGACATCAGGTCCGGCATCGGCGGCTTCGGGGGGATCAATCTGTTCGGGGACATCACGGCGCAGAAGAGTGTCACCGTGGCCGCCGGCACTGCAGGCCCGGGTCAGCTTCAGTTCTTCGGCGACATCGACACCGGCGGCGGCGACGTCACGCTGAGCGCGGCCGGAAACGGCTTCAACGCGCCCGCCCTGCAGTACGGCGGCTTCATCACCACCAACGGGGGCAACGTCTCGATGCAGGCGAGCCAGGGCAACTCGCCCGCCTGCACGATCTGCCTCGGCGGCGAGATCGACACGCGCGTCGCCGGAACGAACAACGGCGGGTCCGTCACGATCGTCGGCACACGCGCGCCGGCATTGCAGGCACCCGACGCTCCCGATGCAGTCGTGCGCGTCAGCGACACGGTCATCTCCACCGGAAGCGGCAACGTCACCATCACGGGGCTGGGCGGCAGCGGCGGCACCGGCGTCGAGATCGCGCAGGTGGAAGAAGCCACCACCATCTTCACGACCACCGGCAACATCGTGATCACGGGCGTCGGCTCCACGCTGATCGGCAACAGCTTCGAAGCGCCCGGCCACGGCGTGCTGATCGACGGCGCGCAGATCCAGAGCCAGGGCGGCCGCATCGCGGTACGCGGCCTGCGTCTCGCCGGGCCCGAAGACGGCAACGGCGTGCTCGTCACGGGCGGTGCGAGCATCACGACGACAGGCACCGGCACCATCGAGATCACCGGGCAGTCGCTGATCCCCACGGCAGGCGTTCTGATCGAACCCGACATCGAAGCGGCTGCCGGGACACGCGTCGTCGACGGCAACAGCCACGTCGTGCTGCGGGCCTCCAGCGTCGGCGGCGTCGATGCACTGCAGATCCTCGGCAACGTGCACGCGGGCGGCGTCCTCAACCTGCGGCCGGGCGGCGTCGATGCACAAGGCAACGCGGCCGATCGGGTGGCCGATGCGATCACGCTCGCCGGCACGGCGGCCAGCGGCTTCGCGGTGAGCGCCGCCGAGTTCGCACTGCTCGACGCTGGCGCCTTCACGGTGGGCAGCAACCTGCACGCAGGCCCGATCACCGTGCTGGGGCCGATGTCGATGGCGTCGCCGCTGACCCTGCAGAACGGCGCCGGCGGCGGCATCTCGCTGCAGGCACCCGTCACGACACCGTACCTGGGACTGCTGAGCGGCGGCAGCATCACGCAGGCGCCCGGCGCGTCGATCGTGGCCGACAAGCTGCTGGCGCGTTCGGGCAGCGGCGACGTTCGGCTCGACGACCCCGGCAACAACGTCGCCACGGGCACGGTGGGCGGCGGCGCAGCGGGACTGTTCGCGTACACCGACGCGAACGACGTCACCCTCGGCATGGTGCCCGTCACGGTCTTCGATGCCGCGTCGAACCTGCCGCAGACCTTGCCCGGCGCCCCCGTCTCCGCCGACCGCGTGATCGTGCGCACGCTGAGCGGCGACCTCTCGCTCGCCACCGACGTGTCGAGTACGAGCGGCACCGACCTGGTGGCGGCCTCCCGCTTCCAGAACCGGGGCGACTACACCATCTCCGGCGCGCCCTGGCGCATCTGGGCCAGCTCGTGGACCGACGAGACGCGCGGCGGCATCGCGGGCTCCGGCCCGCTGCCGAACCTCTACGCCTGCACCTACCTGGGCGGTTGCGCCGTCAACGTCACGGCCGATGCGAACCACTTCATCTACACGCAGCAGCCTTCTGCCACGGTGGTCATCAACAATGCGTCGCGACCCGGTGCGTTCGCGAACCCGACCTTCACCTACGGCATCACGGGCCTGCAGCTCGGCGACGCCGGCGCCGGCTTCACGGGCCGGCTCGAGACGCCGGCCACGCGCCTCAGCGCGTCGGGCTTCTACCCGATCACCGGCACCTTCACCTCGGCCGAGGGCTACGCCGTGAGCGTGGTCGCGGGCCAGTTCACCGTCACCGGTTTGCCCGAGACCCTGCGGCCCGACGCCGTGCGCGAAGACACGAACACGTGGCTCTACGACCGCAACCTGCGCGCCGCGGCCATGTGCTTCGCCACCGGCCCCTTGAGCGGCGACCAGGCCAGCCAGGGCGGCGACGTGCTGGCGCGCGAATGGTCGAAGGTGCGCTCGCGGCCCAACCTGACCAGTTGCGTCGACACCGAGCGGCGCAACGGCTGCTCGGATTTCTGAGCACCCGAGCGTCCGAGCAACGGATCGACGACGCATCGGCAACTCACCGGCAACGCATCGTCCCGTCCCAATGCGTGGGACGGACCGGCCGATCCATCCACCACGGGCCATGCCGGTTCGTGCCTCGCAAGGGGCATGCGGGCAAGAATTCGATCACCGCGTCGACACCCCGACGCGAAGCGACCGGAGACAAGCCCCCATGTACATCAGCGAGCAACTGCTCAACCCCGACGAACGCCGCCTGCGCCTGTCCACGCAGTTGGGCGTCGAGCACGTCGTCCTCGACAACCGCGGCACCGAGCTGGTGTCCGCCACCGGCGGCGTCAGCGCCTGGGACGTCGTCAAGCTGCGCGACTACCGCCGCTGGATCGAAGGCTTCGGCCTGAAGCTCGACGTGTTCGCGCTCGACGTGGGCTCGATCCTGCTCGATTCGCTGGTCGACATCGACGGTGCGCGGCGGCAACTCGCGGTGCTGAAGGACAACGTGAAGAAGGCGGCCGACGCCGGCATCGACTGCCTCAAGTACAACGTCCAGATGGTGGGCATCACGCGCACCGCGCTCAAGCCCGGGCGCGGCGGCGCGCGCAACTCGAGCTTCGTCTACGCGGAGTACAAAGCCGAAGACGATCGCCAGCATTCGTACTGGGGTGTCGGCTACCCCAGCAACCAGGAAGAAGGCGGCAGCGCCTCGGCCGCGCTGTGCGGCCAGAAGATGGCGCGCGACGTGCCGCCGGTCACCGAACAGGCCGGCTGGGACGCGATCGAGTTCTTGGTCGAGGGCCTGATCCCCGCCGCCGACGCGGCAGGCGTGCGCATGGCCTGCCATCCGCACGACCCGGCCTACCCGGTGGGCGGCCTCAACGGCATCGAGCACGTGGTGGGTTCGGCCGATGGCCTGCGCCGCTTTCTCGCGCTGTCGAGCAGCCCCAGGCACGGGCTCAACTTCTGCCAGGGCACGGTGGCCGAGATGTTCAAGGAGCCGGCGCTGCACATGATTCCCGTGATCGAGGAATTCGCATCCACCGGCCGCATCTTCATGGTCCATTTCCGCAACATCCGCGGCGGCTACCTCGACTTCCAGGAAGTCTTTCCCGACGAGGGCGACGTCGACATGTTCCAGGCCATCCAGGCCTACCGGCGCGGCGGCTATGCAGGCCCGCTGTGCCCCGACCACGTGCCCGTGAGCGAACTCGATGAGGGACGCGAGCGCTTCATGTCCTTCGCGCTGGGCTACACGCGGGGCCTGCTGCAAGCGGCCGCAGCTCGCCCCGCCTGAAGGCGAACCGATTTCATATAAGGAGACATATCACCATGAAACGCCGATCCGTCGTCGCCCTCGGCCTGCTGGCCGGCAGCTTCGCGCTCACCGCGGCCCACGCCCAGCCGGCCGCCGACTACCCCAATCGCCCCGTCAAGATCATCGTGCCCTTCCCGGCGGGCGGCACCAGCGACATCATGGGGCGGCTCATCGCCGAAGAGCTGGGCAAGCAGCTCAAGCAGCCCTTCGTGGTCGACAACAAGGGCGGTGCGGGTGGCGCCATCGGCACCGACCAGGCCGCCAAGGCGCCGGCAGACGGCTACACGCTGCTGCTCTCGGGCATCGGCAGCAATGCCGTCATTCATGGCTTCGCGTCGCCGAAGCCGGGGTATGTCGAGGCCGACTTCATCCACATCTCGCAACTCGCGGCGGGGCCCAACGTGCTGGTGGTGAACCCGAGCTTTCCGGCGAAGAACTTCAAGGAGTTCATCGCATGGGTGAAGGCGAACCCCGGCAAGTTCAGCTTCGGACAGGTCACGTCGTCCTCGGGCCACCTGACGACCGAGTACCTGAAGCAGACCGCCGGGCTCGACATGGTCGGCATCCCCTACAAGGGCGGCGCACCCGCGCTCAACGACGTGCTGGCCAACCAGATCCCGGGCATGTTCACCAACCAGGACGCGGTGTTGCCGCACGTGAAGGCCGGCAAGCTGCGCGCGCTCGTCGTGACCAGCGCGC
The DNA here is from genome assembly GCF_001984055.1 of Variovorax sp. KK3. Lineage (GTDB taxonomy): Bacteria > Pseudomonadota > Gammaproteobacteria > Burkholderiales > Burkholderiaceae_C > Variovorax. Next base: position 10,810 of record NZ_LYVO01000112.1, on the reverse strand, counting down.
AGCGCAACCCGCTGTACCCGGACATTCCGACCGTCGCCGAATCGGGCTACCCGGGCTTCAGCGCCGTGTCGTGGACCGGGCTCTCCGCGCCCAAGGGCGCGCCGCAGGCCATCGTCGACAAGCTGCAGGCGGCGATGGTGAAGGCGTTCTCCGACCCCGCGACGCGCGCGAGGCTCGAGTCCAACGGCTTCGTGGTCGCCGCGTCGAACTCGGCCGACTACACGCGCTTCGTGCAGTCCGAAGTCGAGCGCTGGGGCCAGGTCATCCGCGCCGGCGGGCTCAAATCCGAGTGACGCGGCACACACCCACCTTCCTTCTCTTCTTCTTTGCCCACTGAAAGCACCAACTCATGCAAGCCGTCGAATCGAACATCGTCTCCTACGCCCACGTGGGCGCCGACGCCCGCACCGCCGCCGACACCGGCGACCGCATCGCGTGGATCAAGCTGTCCCTGACCTACCTGCCCCTGGCCACGCCCGTGAGCGACGCCAAGGTGCTGACCGGCGTGCAGAAGCCGCTGACCGAGATCGCCTTCATCTTCGCGGAGATCCGCACGCGCGACGGGCATGAAGGCATCGGCTTCGGCTACTCCAAGCGCGCAGGCGGCCCGGGCATGTACGCGCATGCCAAGGAACTCGCGCCCAACCTGATCGGCGAAGACCCCAACGACATCTCGCGCCTGTTCACCAAGCTGCTGTGGGCCGGCGCCAGCATGGGCCGCGCGGGGCTCACCACCCAGGCCATCGCGCCCTTCGACATCGCGCTGTGGGACATGAAGGCCAAGCGCGCCGGCCTGCCGCTGGCCAGGCTGCTCGGTGCGCAGCGCGATTCGGTGCAGTGCTACAACACATCGGGCGGCTACCTGCACACGCCGCTGGACCAGGTGCTCAAGAACGTGGCCATCTCGCGCGAAAGCGGCATCGGCGGCATCAAGCTCAAGGTCGGCCAGCCCGACCTGTCGATCGACATCGAGCGCGTCGGCGCCGTGCGCAAGCTGCTGGGCGACGACTTCCCGTTGATGGTCGACGCCAACCAGCAGTGGGACCGGCAGAAGGCCACGCGCGCCTGCCGCGCCTTCGAGGACTTCGACCTGACCTGGATCGAGGAACCGCTCGACGCACACGACTTCGAAGGCCACGGCCTCTTGGCCGAGCGCTTCGACACGGCCATCGCCACCGGCGAGATGCTGACCAGCTTCGACGAGCACGCCCAGCTCATCATGGCCGGCACCGACTTCATCCAGCCCGATGCGCCGCGCGTCGGCGGCATCACGCCCTTCCTGCGCATCATGGCGCTGGGCGAGTTCAAGCGCCGCAAGCTGGCACCGCACTTCGCGATGGAAATCCACCTGCACCTGGCGGCGGCGTACGGCATCGAGCCGTGGCTCGAGCACTTCGAATGGCTGGGCCCGCTCTTCAACGAACAGATGCACCTGAAGGACGGCCGCATGTTCGTGACCGACCGCCCCGGCCTGGGCTTCTCGCTGAGCGAGCAGGCGATCCGCTGGACGCCCGAGACCGAGGAGTTCGGCAAGCGGCCCTGAGCTGCGGCCTCCAAACAAAAAGCGCCTGGGTGACCAGGCGCTTTTTTCGTGGGGACAAGCGACAGTGAAAGAGAAACCGAAAGGCTCAGTCGCTCTTCAGGTGATAGCCACGCGCCGCATAGTCGAAGCCGACCAGCTCGTTGATCGGTGTCGCCTTGTCGGCCGGCGAAGCGTAGTACGCGCGGATCTCCTGGATCTTGTCGCCTTCGAAGATGTACCACTCGGCGCCACGCAGCGCGGTGCCGCTCTTGTTCTTCCAATGCGTCCACTCGATCATGGCCTCGGGCTTGTCGTGGCTGACCAGGATGCGCTCGATGGTCCATTGCGAGCCCAGCGTTTCCACGCACCAGATCCACTTGCGGCTGATGGCCTCGGCGCCCTGCCACGGCACCTCGGGCAGGCCCGAGGGAAAGTAGTGCACGGCATCAGGCGTGAAGCAGGCCATCAGCGCGTCGTAGTCGGCCGCGTTGCAGGCATCGAAATAGCGCCGGATCAGCGCGTCGTAGAAGTCGGGCGTCCGGGTTTGGTTCGTCATGGTGCAGTCCTCTCGGTTCAGCGGGCGGGGTCGGTGGGCGCGATGGCCGGCCGGCCATCGGCCACCCACTGGCGGTGCCGGGCGCGCGTTTCATCGCTGGGCGGATACAGGCCCCACAGCGGCTCGCCGGCACGCACGCGCATCGCGAGGTAGGCCTCGATGTCGTCGCGCCGCTCGCAGAGGTCGGCCATCTCTTCGGCCAGGTGGGCCGGCACCACCGTGATGTTGTCGCCGTCGCCGTGGATCACGTCGCCGGGGTAGATGGCCACGCCCGCGCAGCCGATGGGCACTTGCAGGTCGGCCACGTGGTGAAAGGCGAGCCGCGTGGTCGCGGTGATGCCGGTGCACCACACCGGAAAGTCCATCTCGGACAACTCGGCGCCATCGCGGAAGCTGCCGTCGGTGACCACGCCGCGCGCGCCGCGCATCATCATGCGCGTGACCAGCATGTTGCCCATCGACGCGGCGCGGCCGTCGCGGTTGCTGTCGATCACGAGCACGTGGCCGGGCTCGATCTGCTCCACGCCCACCCACTGCAGGTTGTCGGCGCTGGGGCTGGTGGTGAGGTTGCCGTACACGTCGACGTCCTCGCGCGCCGGGATGAATCGCATCGTGTAGGCCCTGCCTGCGAAGGGCCGCGCCTTGCGGTTCAGCGGCGTCAGCCCGTGCAGCACCGGCTGACGAAAGCCCTTGATGTAGAGCTGCGTGGTGAGCGAACCGCTCGTGACCTTGGCCAGGCGGTCCAGCACGCTGTCGGGCACGTGGGGCGCGGGTGGCCGCTGCGGAATGGCGGCCAGGGGGGGAGCATTCATGGGAAGGGTCATGTCTGTCTCAAGATGTGGGAGAAGAAGCGGCACGAGCCCCTCGCGGGCCCGGTCGAACCGATGCTAGTGGCGGCCTCCCAAAAATAGAATCGATGGCCACGCACCGGCTTGGGTGCGATGCCCCCGAGTACCACCATTTGAGACAAACATGAGCACCCCCCGCGCCGCCCGCAGCGCTTCGTCCGGAGAAGGCACCGGCGCGCTCGAAAAGGCGCTCGACGTGCTCGATGCCGTCGGCGCAGCGCCCGAAGGCCTGAGCCAGAGCGAGCTGGCCGAAGGGCTCGACCTGCCGCGCACCACCGTCTACCGCCTGCTGGCCACGCTGGTCGACCGCGGGCTGCTGCGCCGCGACCCGCTGCGCAAGGTCTACTGCCTCGGCTTCCGCTGCTTCGAGATGGCACGCCAGGCCTACGCGATGCCCGACCTGGTGGCCGCCGCCGCAATGGAACTGCGCACGCTGCGCGACCTGACCGGCGAGACCGCGTACCTCGCCACGCTCGACGGGCGCGAGGTGATCTCGCTGGAGCGCTACGACGGCGCGCACAGCCAGCGCTCGGCCGCCGCGCTGGGCGAGCGCAAGCCGATGCACTGCACCAGCCAGGGCAAGGCCATCCTGTCCGCGATGACGGACGAGGCGCGCGATGCGATCGTGCGCGAGCTGGTGCTCAAGCCGCTGACGCACCTCACCATCACCGACCGCCGCCGGCTGCAGGCCGAGCTGCGCATCACCCGCGCACGCGGCTATGCCATCGACGACGAAGAGATCGTGCTGGGCGTGCGCTGCGTCGGCGCGGCCGTCACCGACGCGGCCGGCGAGGTGCGCGGCGCCATCAGCGTCGCCGGCCCGGCCTGGCGGCTCACGCGCGAACGGCTGGAACTGCTCGGGCCCGAGGTGGCCGATGCGGCGCGGCGCATCGGCGCGCAACTGCAGCCCGTGCACGATGCCTCGCCCGACGCGTCCGAGCTGGCCGTGCAGGCGGTGCCGGGGCCCTGGGCCTTCCATGGCGCGCACCCGGTCGTCAACGCGGACGGCAGCGTGTACTGGGCCGACGTGCTGGCACCTGCCGTGCGGCAGCTGCACGGCGACGACGACGATCGCGAGTTTTACGCGGCCGAGACGCCCATCGTCGGTTTGATGCCGCACGGCGACGGATTGATCGTGGTGGGCGAGCAAGGCGCGATGCAGGTCGCCGCCGATGGCGCGGGCACGTCGCCCCTGCCCTGGCCGACCGGCACCACGCTGGCCGCCTGCGCCGGGGTCAATGCAACGCTGTGGGCCGCGCTCTCGCTGCCGGAAGGCGGCAGCGCCATCGGTCAGGTGCAGCCGGACGGCAAGCTCAAGGTCCACTGGCGCCTGAGCGAAGCGGTCGGCGCCCTGCGCTGGCGCGGCGACGACGGCACGCTCTTCGCCACCGCGCCGCAGAGCGGCAGCATCCTGATGACGACCCCCGGCGATGCCACCGTGCGCCGCCTCGCCACCGTGCCGCGCGGCTCGGGCCGCCTGGGCGGGCTGGCTTTCGACGACCAGGGCGGCGTGTGGGCGGCGCTGTGCGACGGCTGGTCGGTGGTGCGCTTCACCATGGACGGCCAGCTGGAGCGCGTCGTCGGCCTGCCGGTGCCCTGCGCGACCGACCTGGCCTTTCGCGTCGTCGACGGCGTGCGGCAACTCGTCATCACCACGCAGCGCCAGAGCGTGCCGCTCGATACGCTGACCACGGCGCCTTTGTCCGGGCGTTTGCTGGTGGCGCGGCTTTGACCTGGAACACGGAGAGCATCGCGAATGGCCGAAACGAACCGCTACACGTACCGCCAGCTCTCGCCCGACGACCTGGCGCAGATGGATGCGCTGCTTTCCGTCTTCGGTGAAGCCTTCGAGGACGCCGAGAGCTACGACAGCCGGCGCCCTCGTCCGGGCTACCTGCGCCAGTTGCTGGCCGGCGATTCGTTCATCGCCGTGGCCGCGCTCGATGGCGCCCAGGTCGTCGGCGGTCTCGCGGCCTACGAGCTGCGCAAGTTCGAGCAGGAGCGCAGCGAGATCTACATCTACGACCTGGCGGTGGCGACGGCACACCGGCGGCAGGGCGTCGCGACCGGATTGATCAGCGCGTTGCAGCACATCGGCGCCGAACGCGGGGCGTACGTGATCTTCGTGCAGGCCGATCCGCCGGATGCGCCGGCGATTGCGCTCTACACCGGCCTCGGCACGCGCGAGGACGTGCTTCACTTCGACATCCCGGTGCGCCTGGCGCCGCCGGGCTGAAGCGGCTGCGGGCTTGCAGCACTGCGTTCCGTGGAAGGTCAAGAAAAGCCGCGCTTCTCCTACTCTGCGTTGCGCCACGGCCGAGCATGGTTCACAGGCACTCCTGAAAGGCCAACGACCATGATGTCATCGTTCAGTCTCGACTCCTCCATGCGCGCGGCATTCGGCGGCGCCTTCTATCCGGACGGATATTCCATGGTCATGTTTCCCGACGAGGCCAGCGCCGTGGCCGTCGCGGACGACCTCAACACGCAGAAGCCCGAGGTGGAGATCTTCCATCTGCCGCCGGCCACCATCCTGTCGCAGATCACGCCCACGGTCAGCGATGCCGACAACCCCCTGCCTTCCGCCGGCACCGAAGGCGCCACCGTTCGCGCCTACACCAAGCTCGCGCGCGAGGGCCATCACGCGCTGCTCATCGCGACGCCGGACGAAGAAGCGGCGGACTGGATGATGCAGGCCGTGCGCAAGGTGCCGTATTCGATGGCGCAGCGCTACCGCATGCTGGTCATCGAAGACCTTTGATCGGTCGCGCCGCGGGCCACCGCCGATCTGGCATTCTTGCGGCGCGTCACAGGCCTTCCTGCACGTGACGCGCCCGCATGCGCATCGCCACCTGGAACATCAACAACGTCCGCACCCGCTTGCCGCTTCTGCTGGCATGGCTGAACGCGACGCAGCCTGATGTGGTCGCGCTGCAGGAGCTCAAGACCACCACCGAACAGTTTCCGCGGGCCGAGCTGGAGGCCGCCGGCTACGGTTGCATGGTCGTTGGCCAGAAAACGTGGAACGGCGTGGCACTGCTCGCGCGCGGTACCGAGCCGCTGGCCGTGCGCACCGCCTTGCCCGGCGATTCGCGCGACACCCAGGCGCGCTACCTGGAGGCCGCAGTCCACGGCATGCTGGTGTCGTCGCTGTACCTGCCCAACGGCAACCCTTGGCCCGGGCCGAAGTTCGACTACAAGCTGGCCTGGTGCGAGCGGCTCGTCTCGCACGCCGAGGAATTGATGGCCAGCGGCCACCCGGTCGCACTGGTCGGCGACTTCAACGTGGTGCCGACCGACGCCGACATCTACTCGCCCAAGAACTGGCTCGACAACGCACTGCTGCAGCCCGAGCCGCGCGCCGCGTATGCGCGTCTGCTCAAGCAGGGCTGGACCGATGCGCTGCGCACCGTCTATCCGAAGGAACAGGTCTTCACCTTCTGGGACTTTCGGCGCAACCGCTGGCAGCGCGACGCGGGCTTGCGCATCGACCACCTGCTGCTGAGCAAGGCGCTCAAGAAGAAGCTGAAGGGCGCGGGTGTCGACCGGTCGATGCGCGGCATCGAGGGTGCCAGCGACCATGCGCCGGCCTGGGTCGAACTCGCACAGCCGTAGTCGCCCCAGTACGGCCCTCACCCACGCCGCGGCCACAATCTGAGCTTTGCCGCCGCCCCCATACGAGGCCCCCTTGGTCCGCCGCATCGACCCCTACAGCGTTCGCCTTTTCGTCGCCGCCGCGCAGGCCGGCTCGATCGTCCGCGCCGCCGGGCAGGAACACATCGCGCCCTCCGCGCTGAGCCGGCGCCTGGCCGACCTGGAGCATGCCTTCGGCACGCCGCTGCTGGTGCGCTCGCCGCGCGGCATCACGCTGACCGATGCCGGGCGCCTGGTGCTGGCGCGCGGCATGAAGATCGACGACGACCTGCAGGCGCTGGTGCGCGAAGTGCAGACCGAAGGCGCCGAGGTGCGCGGCACGGTGCGCCTGTACGCCAACATGTCCGCCGTGATCGGTTTCCTGCCCGAACGGCTGCAGCGCTTCATGGCCGCGCATCCGGGCGTGACGGTGTCGCTGCACGAAGAAGACACGCGCGAGGTGATCCGCGCCTGCATGGACGACCGCGCCGATGTGGGCGTCGGCGTGCAGGCGGCGGCGCCGGCCGGCCTCGACGCCTGGCATTTCGCGAGCGACCCGCTGCAGGTCGTCATGCCGGCCGACCATGCCCTGGCGCCGCGCGATTCATTGGGCTTCGCGCAGGTGCTCGACCATCCGCTGATCGGCATCCACCAGGGTGGCGCGCTCGACCGCACGCTGCACGAGCGGGCGGAAGCGCTGCAATTGCGCTTCGCGCCGACGGTGTGGGTCAGCAGCTTCGACGCGGTCTGCCGGATGGTCGAGGCCGGGCTCGGCATCGCGGTCATCCCGCAGAGCGCCGCCGCCGCGTATGCCGGCATGACGCGCTTCGTGCGGCGCCCGCTCGACGAGCCATGGGCCGCACGCGAGCTGCACCTGTACGCGCTGCACCGCACGCCGCAGCTGCGCGCCACGCAGGCGCTGATCGACAGCCTGCGCGGGTAATCACCGATCTCGCATTTCGCGAGAGCCCCCGTGCCGCCTTGGCGCTTGGCCGCCGCGCCGGTGCGCGGGACCATCGGGCATGCCTTCCAAGCCCGCCGACGCCTTGCGCTTCTCGCCGCGCATCCTGTTCCTGAGCCGCGCGCTGGAAGTGACCGAGGCCGCGCTGCGCGGCGATCCGGTGTCGCTGGCGCAGGCCCGGCCGCTGCGCGACGACGTGTCCACCGACGAGATCACGCCACTCGCCATCCTGACCCACTACGACGAGAAGCTGGGCCGCTATCCGCACACCGGCTTCGAGGCCGGCGGGCGCCGGCCGATCGGCCCCGGCGCCATCACAGCCGCCGGCATCGAGGTGGTGGTGGCCGGCAAGCGCTACGGCAAGGGCTCGTCGCGCGAGCACAGCCCGGCGGCCGAGAAGCTGGCCGGCGTGCGGCTGGTCATCGCCGAAAGCTTCGAGCGCATCTACCGCCAGAACGCGGACAACATCGGGCTCTTCACGTCCACCGACATGGGCCTGGTCGAGCGCATCGCGGCCGGGGAACCGATCGCCATCGACGACCTGGTCGCCGGCCGCGACGCGCTGGCTGCCGCCCTGCTGCGAAACGGCGGGCTGCTGCGCTTCGGCCAGACCTTCCTGAAACAAGCGCACCCGGCCGGGGATGCCGAACACGACGGGCCGCGCACGCTGTTCGAGAAGATCCTCGCCCGCCATCTGCTGCACACCCCGCTCACGCTGCCAGCACCGTCGCCCGGCGAAGGCGCCTTCGTGCGCGCCGACTGGCGCTTCATCCACGAGTACTACACCGGCATGGCAGCGCACATGCTCGATGCCAGCTTCGGCGAGGCCTTGTCGCTGCACGAGCCCGATTCGATCGTGGTCTTCGAGGACCACACCTCCTACGTCGAAGAAAGCCCGACCCACGTGCGCGGCGGCCTGGTGCCGAACGTGCAGCGCATGGTCGAGGCGCAGCGCGCCTTCGCGGCCCGGCACGGCCTGCGCTCGCACCGCACGCTCACCGAGGACGAAGCCGCACGCGACGACGGCAGCAACGTGGCCGGCATCTCACACGCGATGATGGCCGAGCGCTACGCCCTGCCGGGACAAGTGGTGGTGGGCACCGATTCGCACACGCCGCACAGCGGTGCGCTGGGCTGCGTGGCATTCGGTGTCGGCACGACCGACATGGCCAATGCCTTCGTGACCGGCGCCGTGCGCCTCACCATGCCCGCATCGCTACAGGTGGTGCTGGACGGACGGCTCGCCGACGGCGTGACCGCCAAGGACCTCGTGCTGCACCTGCTCGCCCTGCCCTTCTTCCGCGACGGCGGCGGCCTCGGCAAGGTGTTCGAGTTCGCGGGCGACGCGATCGCCACGCTGTCGACCGACGAGCGCGCGACGCTGACCAACATGACGGCCGAGCTCGGCGGCTTCACCGGCATCGTCGCGCCCGACGCCGAGACGGTGCGCTTCCTGCGCGAACGCCGCGGCATCGACTTCGCGATCGAGCCGTGGATGCGCAGCGACGAAGGCGCGCGCCACGCCCACGTGGTCCACGTCGATTGCGCCGCGGTGCCGCCGATGGTCGCCTCGCCGGGCGACCCGGGCAACGGGCTCGCGCTGGCCGACGTCGCCCATACCGTGCGCATCGACATCGCCTACGGCGGCTCGTGCACCGCGGGCAAGCGCGAGGACTTCGACCACTACCACGCCGTGCTGCGCTGGGCCGCCGACCGCGGCCTGCGCATCGCGCCGGGCGTGCAGCTGTACCTGCAGTTCGGCACCACCGCCGTGCGTGACCACTGCATCGCCGCCGGATACCTCGATGCCTTCGAGCGCGTCGGCGCGCGCATCCTGCAACCCTCTTGCGGTGCCTGCGGCAACTGCGGACCGGGCACTTCGATCGCGCCGCAGCAGGTGACGGTGAGCGCCATCAACCGCAACTTTCCCGGCCGCGGCGGGCCCGGCAGCGTGTGGCTGGCCAGCCCGCCCACCGTCGCGGCCAGTGCCATCGCGGGCGAGCTGCTGTCGTTTGCCGAGCTGCAGGCAAGGCACCGCTGACCACTCTCGCGCCTTTTTTTCGAACACAAGACCTGGAGACGACACGATGAACACCCAACCCGGCCATCGCCGCCACTTCGCCTGCCTGGCCGCTGCTGCCATGCTTGTACTGCCGCTCGGCGCCATGGCGCAGCCTGCGCCCTCCGACAAGCCCGTCCGCCTGGTCGTGCCGCTGGCTGCCGGCTCGACGGTCGATGCCGTCGCACGCGCCGTCGCGCCGGGCTTCGGCCGTGCCACCGGCCATCCGGTGGTGGTCGAGAACATCGTCGGCGCCGGCGGCATTCCCGGCACCACGCAGGTGGTGAAGGCGCCGAAGGACGGGCTCACGCTCGGCATGATCTCGTCCAACCACGTGATCAACCCCGGCATCTACAAGTCGGTGCCTTACGACAGCCTCAAGGACATCACGCCCATCGCGGTGCTGGCCACCGTGCCGCTGGTGCTGGTGGTCAACCCGGCCTTGCCCGCGAAGAACGTCGCCGAGCTGCTCGCACTGGCCAAGGCCAAGCCCGGCACGCTGAATTTCGGATCGGCCGGCAACGGCAGCACGCTGCACCTGGCCGGCGAACTGTTGGTGAGCGAAACCGGCATCGACATGAAGCACGTGCCCTACCGCGGCACCGGCCCGCTCATCACCGACCTGATCGGCGGGCAGGTGCAGCTCGCGTTCGTCTCGATCTCGCAGGTCGCGCCCCAGGTCAAGGCGGGCACGCTGCGTGCCCTGGCCGTCAGCACGCAGAAGCGCGCCGCAGCGCTGCCCGACGTGCCGACGCTGGCAGAGGCCGGCGTGCCGAAATACGGCTTCGACGCCTGGATCGCTCTGGTCGGGCCGGCCGGGCTGCCGAAGCCGATGGTCGACAGCTACGCCTCGATGATCCGCGCGGCCATGGCATCACCCGAAGCGAACACGGCGATCGCGGGGCAAGGCCTCAGCGTGCTCGACATCGGGCCGGAGGCGGCGCCCGGGTTCTTTCAGGGAGAGATGGTGAAGCACCAGAAGCTGGTGAAGCAATCGGGGGCGACATTGGACTGAGGGCAGGGCCGCTGAGTGCTTCGAGTCCGGCCGATTGCCTGCTGGGAGAGGACATAAGGGTTAGCTGTTTGCTGAAAAATGACAGCCTGCGAACTTTTTTCCAGACTGGTGTGCAGCAGGGGTTCGTTCCTATGATCCGCGCCCACCGATGAGCTGAACTTCATCGGATTGCGCCGCCGCCAGCCAGATCTTGCGGCAAGAAGATCAACGAACCCA
>NZ_LYVO01000111.1 GCF_001984055.1 Variovorax sp. KK3 | reverse complement strand
GGGCGTGGGGGCGGGGGTGGTGGTGCCGTCCATGGCGTGGCTCCGATACGCTTCAGTTGACGCGCCGCTCGCGGCCGCGCCAGTAGGGTTCGCGCACGTCCTTGCGCGACAGCTTGCCGTTGGCGTTCTTGGGCAGGTGCTCGATGAACTCGACCGAGCGTGGCCGCTTGAAGTCGGCCAGGCGGCCGCGGCAGAAGTCCATCAACTCACCGGCTTCGGCACGCGCGCCGTCGCGCAGCACGACGATGGCCTTGACCGATTCGCCCCAGTGGTCGTCGGGCACGCCGATCACGCAGACCTCGTACACCGATGCGTGCTGCGCGAGCACGGCCTCGACCTCGGTCGGGTACACGTTGAAGCCGCCGGAGACCAACATCTCCTTTTTTCGGTCGACGATGTGGATGTAGCCCTCGCGGTCGACGCGGGCCAGGTCGCCGGTGTGCAGCCAGCCGTCGTCGCCCAGGGCTTCGCGGGTGGGCTCGGGCGCGCGCCAGAAGCCGGCGAACACGTCGGGGCCGCGCACGCAGATCTCGCCGATCTCGTCGCCCTGCACAGGCTTGCCTTGGGCGTCGAGCACCTGGATGTCGGATTCGCACGAAGGCCGGCCGCAGGCCGAGAGCAGCTCGGGGCGGTCGCCTTCGATGGCGCGTGCGTGGTCTTCGATGGTCAGCGCGATGACGCCGCCGGTGGTCTCGCCGGCGCCGTAGCCCTGCGCCATGACGGGGCCGAAGGCGGCCCAGGCTTCGCGGATGCGCGCGGGGGACATGGGCGCGGCGCCGTAGGAGACCAGGCGCAGGCTGCTCAGGTCGCGGGTGCGGATGCTGGGCTCGGCCAGCAGCGCGTTGATCATCGCGGGGACGAAGAAGCACATGGTGACCTTGTGCTTCTCGATGGCTTCCAGAATCTCCGCGGGCTGGAATCGCTCCATCAGCAGCACGGTCACGCCCTGGTAGAGCATGGGCTGGATAAACATGCCGCTGGCGTGCGTGATGGGGCCGCAAAGCATCAGCACGTCGCCGCGCTGCGCATGCATGCGGCCCATGGCCACCTTGCGCAGCGATGCCATGCGGTTGCCCACGGTCTGCATCGCGGCCTTGAGCTTGCCGGTGGAGCCCGAGGTGTAGTGCAGCACGGCCAGCTCGTCGGGGCGCATGTCGACGTGGATGTGTTCGTCGGATGCATCGGCGAGCAGGGCTTCGTAGTCGAGCCAGCCACCTTCAGCCGGTGCTGAAGCTGGCGAGAAGGCGATGCGGTGCTTCAGGCTTTGCACGGGTGCCGCGGCTTCTTCGACCATCGCGCGGTGCTCGGGGCCGGACAGGCAGGCAGCGGGCTCGGCATTGGCCAGCGCATCGGCCAGCTCGGCCGGCGCCAGACGCGAATTGAGCGCGACCTTGACCAGGCCGGCCTTGTAGAGCGCGCATTCGAGCTCGACGATTTCTGGCCGGTTGGGCGACACGACGGCGACGCGGTCGCCGCGCTGCAGGCCGAGCGCGAGCAGGGCGTGGGCGAGGCGGTTCGAGCGTTGCTCCAGCTGCGCGTAGCTGAGCGCACTGTCGCGAAAGAGGATGGCCGGGCGGTCGGCCCAGAAGCGTGCGCTGCGCGCGGTGTACATGCCGAGGTTCATGTCGTTCGTCTCCGATGTCTGCCGTTGTCTCCGTATGGGTGAAAGTCTAGGAACGCGACGCACGGCCTTGGATAAGCGAACGGCCCGCTTTGATAAGCTGGCGTGATCACCCGGCCAGGGCTGAAGGAGACATTTCATGGGCGTGCGGCTCGACGACATCGACTACTTTCTGGCGGTGGCCCACCACGGCAAGGTGCGCGCAGCCGCGGCGGCGCTGAACGTGTCGCAGCCGGCCATCACGCAGGGGCTGCAGCGGCTCGAGAAGGAGCTGGGCTTTCCGCTCTTCGAACGCAGCAGCCGGGGCATGCAGCTCACGGCGGTGGCGGCGCAGTTCCGCGAGCGCACGTCCACGCTGCGCGCGAGCCTGGGCGATGCCATCAAGGAAGCGGCCGACACGCACCTGGGCGAGCTGGGGCTGCTGCGGGTGGGCGTGTCGCCGCTCTACGCGCAGCGGCTGTTCGTGCCGGCGACGGTGGCGCTGCACCGGCAGCGGCCTGCGGCGCGGTTGCGGCTGATGCTGCACCTCAACGATGCGCTGGTCGCGGCCCTGCGGCTGGGCGACATCGACTTGTCGATCAACGCCCTGCCGGGCGTCGTGCCCGCGGACCTGCAAGCCTTGCCCTTGATGGACGATGCGCTGGTGCTGGTCGTGCGCGAGCACCATCCGCTGCTGGCCAGGCGGCGCCTGCGGCTCGCGGACTTGTCGGATGCGCAGTGGATATTGCCCGGCCCGGCGGTGGCGGCGCGCCGCAACGTCGAAGGTCGATTGGCCGAGGCCGGGCTACCGCCGCCGCGCGTGACGGTGGAAGTCAGCAACACGGCCGGAGGGCAGCTCAATCGTCTGATCGCGCAGAGCGACCTGGTGTCGATCATGAGCGAGGCGCAGCTCGACACGAGCCTGGGCGAAGGGCTGGCGCCGTTGCCGATGGCGGATGCGCGATTCACCCGAACCATCGGCGCGCTGACGCGCAAGGGCGCGACACTGCCGCCGCTGGCGCACCGGTTTCTGGAGCTGCTGGAAGAAACGGCGCGGGCCGGTGCGCAGCCGGTGCGGCGCGGCCATGCGCGGCTGCGGCGAAGCACGGGCGCTTGACGCCGCGCGCAGCGAAGCGGCCCAGGTTTAGCATCGCCGCATGACCGATCCACTCGCACCTCCCGCGCTCGACTACTTCGCCGATCTGCAGGTCGACGTCGGCACGCCTCAGGTACTGGGCCAGGGCCCCGCCGGCCTTCGACGGGTGGTGCCCATCCTCGGCGGCAGTGCGCAGGGCGCCGGATGGCGCGCCCGGGTGCTGCCGGGCGGCAGCGACTTCCAGGTGATCGCGAGCGACACGCTGTCGATCCTCGATGCGCGCTACGGGCTGGAAACCGAGGCCGGCGAACTGATCTACGTGCACAACCACGCGGTGCGCGCGGCCTCGGCCGACACCATGGCGGCGCTGCTGCGCGGCGAGGCGGTCGATCCGTCGCGCATCTACTTCCGCTGCGTGCCGCGCTTCGAGACCGCGGCGCCCGCCTTGCAGTGGGTGCACGAGCGGGTGTTCGTGGGCGTGGGTGTGCGCCTTCCGGCGCAAGTGGTGATGCGCTTCTTCGCGCTGCGCTGAGCGCTCGCCGCCGAGCGGCTGTCAGCGGCGCGCGAAGAGCGGCTGCTCGTAGTGCGCCACGCGGGTGATGCGGCCCGCGATGCACACCTCGCGAAACTGATACAGGAAGGCGGCCGTCGGCGCTGCGATCCAGGTGTCGCCCACGGGCATGCGCAGCACCGGGTGCACGCTGTCGTCGATGGGGTCGAGCATCGGTGCATCGGCCCGCATGAATTCGTCGACCGGAATGCGATGGATGCTTGCCACCTCGGCCTCGCTGGGCACCAGCGAGCGCGCGGAGCCGGCCCACACGACGATGGGCGTGATGGCGAACCCGGAGCGCGTGACGAAGTCGTCGAGCCGGCCGAGGATCGCGTCGGGCTCGAGCTGCAGTCCCACTTCTTCGTGCAGCTCGCGCAGCGCGGCCTGCTCGGGCGACTCGTCACCGTCGATGCTGCCGCCGGGCAGCGCCCATTGGTTCGGATGGTTGCGCAGGCTCAAGGCACGGCGGGTGAGCAGCACGGCGGCGTCGGTACTCCACAGCGTCGGCGCACGCGCGCCAGGAAGCGCGGCGCCGAAGCCTTCTTCGATGAGCGCAAGGGCGACGGCGGCGCGCCGCGTGCCTGTCGACGGGAGTTCCTGGCGGTCGAAGGTGCGCAGGCGGTGGGTGATGAGGGTGCGTAAGCTGTCGTCGGCAAGCATGGGATCGGCCCCAGCCCGAAGCGCCCCGCGCTCCGTGCTGAACCCGGCAAAGTGTTTCTCATTCTGTACAAACTGGGCGAAATGCCTAGGATGAGAAACACTTCTTGTCGACGCGGGCGCGGGTGATGCCCTCGAGGAATGCTCAATCCAGCTGAATCTTCGCCTTCTTGATCACGTCCCCCCACAGCGCGTAGTCCGACTCGATCATCTTCTGGAACACGGCCGGTTTGCCGCCGATGGGCTGCGCGCCGAGCGCGTCGAGGCGCGACTTGAAGTCCGCGCCTGCCATCACTTCGTTGATGGCCGCGTTGAGCTTCTGCACCACCGCGTCGGGCGTGCCGGTGCGCGCGACGATGCCGAACCACGAGTAGAGCTCGAAGTTCTTCACGCCCTGCTCGTGCAGCGTGGGCACGTCGGGGAACTGCGGCGAGCGCTCCAGCGCGGTCACGCCGAGCGAACGCAGCTTGCCGGACTTGAGCATCGACTGCGCGGAGAACTCGATGTCGAAGTACACCGGCACCTCGTTGGCCAGCACGGCCGTGAGGGCGGGCGCGGAGCCGCGGTAGGGAATGGGCGTCATGCCCACGCCCACCACCTGCTTGAAGCGCTCGGCGCCCAGGTGCGGCATGGTGCCGGCGCCGGACGATGCGTAGTTCATCGCGTCGCCCTTTTCCTTCGCGGTCTTGATGAGGTCCTGGATGCCCTGGCCCTTGAAGCCGGGCGCCACCACCACCTGGTGCGGGCTCTTGAACACACCGGCAACGGCGCGGAAGTCCTTCAGTGGGTCGAAGGACATCGTGGGGTACAGCCATTTGCCGGTGGCGATGACGTTGCTGGCCATCAGCAGCGTGTAGCCGTCGGCGGGTTGCTGCAGCACGGCCTCGCTGCCGACGATGGCGCCGGCGCCGGGCTTGTTCTCGACAACCACGGGCTGGCCCAGCTTCTGGCCGAGGCCGGTGGCGATGGTGCGGGCCGTGGTGTCCGACGGCCCGCCGGCCGGGAAGGGCACGATCAGGCGGATCGATTTGGTGGGGAAGTCCTGGGCGCCGGCCACGCACGGCAGGCCGAGCACGGCCGCTGCGGCGATCGTCAGCAAATAGCGATTGGAGGGAGACATGGCAGATCCTGAAATGAGAAAGCGGTCTTGAAGGAAATGGCCGGCCGCCATCAGGCAGGCAGCGCCTCGATCGGCGCCTCGCGCTCGGACAACTGCACCGCGGCATCGCTCGACACCAGCGCGTTCTGATCGACCAGCACGCGTCGCACCTCCTGTGCATCGGGCTCGCTGCCACCGGCCGCGAGCGCGGCATACACGCCGGCCGCATGCCCCAGGCACATGGCCGTGCCCATGTGGCGCGCGCCACCGTTGGCCTCGCGCGTGGCCGAGATGGCGCGGCCGGTGACGACCAGGCCCGCCACGTCCTGCGGCAGCATGCAGGCCAGCGGAATCTCGAAGGGCGCGGGCGGCATCCACAACGCGATGCCGGTGCCGCCGGCTTCGTGCAGGTCCATCGGGCCGGCGCCCAGCGCCACGGCGTCGGCGAAGCGCACGCCGCCCACGATGTCGCTTTCGGTCAGCGTGTGGCGGCCGACGATGCGGCGCGTTTCGCGCACGCCCACGCGCTCGGCGATGCCGGCGAGCACCGAGGCCTCGAAGCCCGGCACGCGCTCGCGCAGGAAGTCGACGACCGACTTGACCTGCTGGCGGCCCACCTGCTCGGCCTTGGTGAGGTCGCCCGCATCGAGCGCGTCGATGCCGGGGATGCGGCTCATGAGGCAGATGGCGTCTTTCTCGCCAGGCGTGCTGCAGAATGAGAGGCTTTCCCAGAACAGCCGGCCCTGCTTCACACCGTCGACGGCGATCGCGCGCTTGTCTTCGCGCGGCAGGGCGCGAAAGGCCTTCACGTCGACGTTGGACATGCGAAACACCAGCGTGCACGGCTGGCGATGCTGGCGCAGTTCGGGCTCGGCGCCGGCGAAAGGCACGCCGGAGGCAGCGGCGATGGCGGCGTCGCCGCTGGCATCGACCACCACGGCGGCACGCAGTGCGCCGCGGCCGGAGGCGTTCTCGATCACCACTCCTTCGACGCGCCGCTCGCCGAGCAAGGGGCGCACCACCTGCGAGTGCAGGTACACGTCGACGCCGGCCTCGCGCGCGATTTCGTCGGCGGCGATCTTGAGCACCTCGGGGTTGAACGGAAAGTTGGTGATGGTGACCGGGCTCGCGCTGGCCTCGGCCAGCGTGTAGCGGCGAAAGCCCGTGCTGCCGCCCAGGGCGCGCACGCGCTCGGTCAGCTCGAAGCCGATGCCGCCCACCACGCGCACCTTGTCGTTGAAGAAGCCGATCCACTGCGCGACCATGCCCGCGGTGCCGGTGCCGCCCAGGCAACCCGAGCGTTCGATGACGGCCGTGCGGGCGCCGCTGCGCGCCGCAGCGACGGCCGCGACGAGGCCCGAGGCACCGCCGCCGACGACGACGACGTCGTACTGCGACAGGACGGGCGTGGAGAGGCTTTCAAGAATGTGTTCGATGGCTGGCATGGGGTCTCCGAAGGGTGGCACCGGGTTGGCGGGTGCCGTCGTCTGCATCCGAAGATGCGCTGGGTTGAAGATGCGCTGAGGTGCGTCGAGAGGAGTCGAAACAAGTCGAGTTAAGTTTCTATACAGAAACCGTTTCCAATTATAGTTGCGCACCAGAATCGACCTTCGCAGCGCCCTCGAAACGACCCCTCTCGCCATGCAGACAACAACGACACCTCCCGTCAAATCCGCCGAGCGCACGCTGGACCTGCTCGAATTCATCGGCCGCAACGGCAACGCCGCTTCGCAGGCCGATCTGGTGGTGGGGCTCGGCGTGCCGAAGGGCAGCCTGAGCAAGTTGCTCGCGACGATGCGCGAGCGCGGCTACGTGGCCTTCGATGCCGAGGCCAAGGTCTACCGGCTGGGCCCGGCCGTCTTCGCACTGGTCGCCCAAGGCCAGGCAGCGGCCGACGTGGCCACGCTCGCGCTGCCGGTGCTGCAGTGGGCGACCGAGGTGACCGGCGAGGCCTCGTCGTACACGGCGCTGCGCAACGACGAGATGGAGCGCATGTGCGGCGTCGACAGCGAGCAGCCGCTGAGCTACCGCATGAACAACCACAAGCGCTTTCCGCTGTACTCTTCCTCGGGCGGCAAGGCGGTGCTGGCGGCCATGCCGAAGCCGATGCGCGACGCCTACCTGTCGCGCGCGAAGCTGCAGAAGCTCACGCCGTCGACCGTACCCTCGGTGGCCGCTCTGCGCACGCAGCTCGCCGGCATCGCGCAAGACGGCGTGGCGGTATCGCGCAACGAGCACACGCAGGGCGTGATCGCGCTGGCCGTGGCCATCCGCCCGGCCGAGGGTGAACCGCCGGTCGGCGCCATCACGATCGTGGTGCCGGATGCCCGCTTCGACGCTAAGCTGGAGGCGCTGTGCCGCAAGACCTTGAAGACCGCGCGGGCGCGCATCGAAAAGGCGATCCAGATGGCGGGCGTGCAGCACGGCTGACCGGAGGCCTTCTCTTGACCACTTTCGACCATGAACGCGGGCGCACCATCGACGTGGACGGTGCGCGCATCTATGCCGAAGCCATCGGCGCCGACGACATGCCGACGCTCGTGCTGTTGCACGGCGGCTTCGGCAACATGGAGGACTTCGATCGATTGCTGCCCTCACTCGAAGGCTGGCGCGTGATCGGCATCGACAGCCGCGGCCATGGCAAGTCCACGCTCGGCGACGGCGCGTGGACCTACCAACGCGTGCAGCAAGACACGGAGCAGGTGCTGGCCGCGCTCGGCGTGCGCCGCTGCACGCTGCTGGGCTTCAGCGACGGCGGCATCGCCGCGCTGCGCATGGGCGCTTCGCCGGCGCTCACCATCGACCGCATCGTCGTGGCCGGCGCCACTTGGCATCACAAGAACCTGGCGTCGTCCAAGCCCATCCTGCAAGGCGTGACCGCCGAGAGCTGGAAGCGCAAGTTTCCCCAGACCTTCGATGCCTACCAGCGGCTCAATCCGGCGCCGGACTTCGAGCGATTCACGAAGGCGCTGGTGAAAGGGTGGTTGGACGAAACACCGTCGGGGCACCCCGACGATCGCGTGACGAACATCCAGGCGCCGGTGCTGGTGGTACGCGGCGACGACGATCACCTCACGTCGCTGGAAGACGCGGTCGAGTTGCGACAAAAGCTCCCGGACGGGCACTTTCTCGGCATTCCCTTCGCGGGGCACGTGGCCTTCGACGACGCGGCAGAGGTCTTCGTGCCCGCCCTGCGTGGCTTTCTCGAGCAGGGTCAGGCCCATCGGCCTTGATGCCTTGAGAGAAGCCGCATGCGGATCACGTCCCTCGTCTTGGCAGCCTCGTTGTGCTGCGCCACGCTGCCCGTCTCGGCACAGACGACGCAGTACGAAGGCATGTGCGACGCATCGGCCGGCGTGAGCCTGGGCGGCGACTACTTCGTGGCCGGCGATGACGAGCAGAGCGTGTTGCACGTGTACCGCATCGGGCATGCCCAGGAGGTGGGTCGCGTCGACCTGGCGCGCTATCTGGGCGTCGATCGCAAGCACAAGGAGCCGCGCGAGGTCGACATCGAAGGCGCTGCGCGCATCGGCGACCGGATCTACTGGATCAGCTCGCACGGGCGCGACGGCGACGGCAAGGTGGCACCGAGTCGGCATCGCCTGTTCGCCACTACTGTGTCGACGCCGCGCGGAGAGCCGCCGACCATCGCGCCCGTCGACGCACCGCCCTACATGCATCTTCTTCACAAGGCGATGCAGGAAGGGCGCTTCGCCGAACTCGCGGCCGCGGAAGCGCACCGGCCCGAGGACGACAACGGCTTGAGCATCGAAGGCCTGGCCGCGACCCCGGACGGGCAGCTTCTGATCGGCTTCCGCAATCCACGTCCGAACAGGGCGGCCCTGATCCTTCCGCTGCGCAATCCCGCGGCGGTCGTGGACCAGGGCCGCGACCCCGTCTTCGGCAACCTGTTCCGGCTCGACCTTGGCGGACGCGGCATCCGCAGCCTCGAATGGGTGGATGGCGATTACCGGATCATCGGCGGACCGCACGACGATCGGCGGCAGAACCCGGACGCATCGAGCTTTGCGCTGTACCGATGGGCGGGGCCGGGGCATCCCGCGCAATCGGTCGACAGCCGGGGTCTGGCCGACCTCGGCCCCGAAGCACTGTTCAAGGTCGATGGCCATGCGGGCGTCTACGTGCTCAGCGACGATGGCGACGTGAGGATCGGCAAGGACAAGTGCAAGAAGGCGCCGGCGAAGCTGCAGCGCTTCAGGGGCCTGTTCGTCGACTGACGAGCACAACGCGCCGGACGGCAAAGAGAAAGAGGAGACGGCACCCATGACCGATTCCATCGCTTCCCGCTTGAAGGACTTCGATTCACGGCTCGCCGACCCCGAAGCACTGAGGCTCGCATTCGGTTGCGCCTGTGCGGAGCGCGTGCGCCATCTGCTGGAAGACGAGGCCGTGATCCGCTGCCTCGACACCTTGAGCGCCTTCGTCGCCGGCCGCACCGATCGCATTGCGCTCGAAGCGGTCACGGCCGAGGCCGCCGCACTGGCGAACCACCACCAGGGCTCTCGCTCGCTCGACGGCGTGGGCCACGCGGCCGTATCGGCCAGCTATGCGGTCGCGAACGCGTTGGCGGGCAGGGCCGTACAGGCCGCCGACTACGCAGCCTACGCCGCGGTGTACGGCGATGGCGGATACGGCGCGGTCAGCGATCCGGAATCCTTCGTGCCCGAACATGCGTGGCAACTGGCCACGCTCGAGCGATTGGCAAAGGACCGCGGCGCGCGCACCGATTCCCCATGACGTCCGCCCGGTTGCGGCGCGGCGTCAGAATGTCCGCGAGACCGGCAACCGCCTGGTCGTTCGGAGACACCATGGTCAAGATGGCAAGTGCAGTGCTGCTCGCATGCGTCCTGGCTGGCTGCGCAGCGACCACGACGACGTTGCCGCCCCCCGGGTACACCGTGTGCGCGACCCAGCCGGGGACTTATGCGTGCCAGATCGAGCAGTACGAGCGGGTCAATGAATGAGCTTGCCGCCCGTCACGATTCGGGCAAGAGGCAAAGCGCCTGATTGAGTTCGTCTTCCGTCGCGAACTGCCCTTCGAGCGCTTGTCCAAGTCCGAGTAAGGCGTCCTCGACCAGGACTAGAGATGCCACGTCGGCATCCAAGCCGTTACGTCGATTCGCGTCGATGTTGGCTACGCTCGGAAGACTTCGAGGCATGGTGCGCTACTCGCTGAGTTGATTCGAACGCCAATGTAAAGCCTAGGACAATCACGTCGCCTTGATCGCAAACCGCTTGATGATCTCCCCATACTGCTTCGTCTCCATGCGCATGCGCTCGGCGAAGGGCTTGCCTGGCATGGCGACGAGGTCGGTGCCCAGGGCGACGAGCCTGGCGCGGGTCTCGGTGCGCTGGAGCACGGAGGCAGCGGCTTTTTCGAGCTGTTGGACGATCTCGGGTGGGGTGCGCGCGGGCACGAGCAGGCCGTACCAGGCCACGAAGTCGTCGTCGCGCATGAGGCCCAGCGCCTCGCCCATGGTCGGCACCTCGGGCACGAGCGGCGAGCGCTTGGGCTGCGTGACCGCCAGCGCGACCAGCTTGCCCGACTGCAGGTGCGGCAGCAGCGGCGGCGCACCGACCAGCGCGAACGAGATCTCGCCGCCCAGCGCAGCGACTGTGGCGGGCGCCGCGCCCTTGTAGGGCACGTGCACGATGTCCATGCCGAGCTGCGAGCGCAGCAGCTCGACGGCGATGTGCTGCGGCGTGCCGTTGCCCGGCGTGCCGATGGTGATGCCGCCCGGCGCCTTGCGGGCCGCTTCGAGCGCGGCGCGCAGGTTCTTCGCGCCCAACGATGCATTCGCGACCAGCAGGTTGGGCGAC
Organism: Variovorax sp. KK3; assembly: GCF_001984055.1. Lineage (GTDB taxonomy): Bacteria > Pseudomonadota > Gammaproteobacteria > Burkholderiales > Burkholderiaceae_C > Variovorax. The sequence goes on along the minus strand of NZ_LYVO01000111.1, from coordinate 5,923 downwards.
TGCGAGGCCAGCATGATCGGCACGAAATCGCTGAGCGGCGCATAGGGCGCCTTGGCGTGCAGTGACGGCGTGATGGTCAGCTCGGGGTTGCCGGCGAAGAGCACGGTGTAGCCATCGGGCGTGGCCTTGGCCGCCGCTTCCGCGCCGAGCATGCCGCCCGCGCCGGCGCGGTTGTCGACGACGAAGCTCTGCTTGAGCGCATCGCCCAGGCCCTGCGCCATGAGGCGCGCGACCGCGTCGATGCCGCCGCCGGCGGCGTAGGGCACGATCATCTTCACGGGCGCGCTCGGATAAGCCTGCGCGAAAGCGCGGCCCATGCCGGCGGCCAACGTGGCGCCCAGTGCGGCGAGGACGGTTCTGCGTTGCATTCGATGTCTCCTTCGTTGTTCGGCTTCGTTCTGTCGGGCTGCGTTGTTCGGCTTCGTTCTCGGCGACTCAGGCCTCGTCGAGTATTCGGCCCGGGTTGAGCATCTGCTGCGGGTCGAGCGCCTGCTTCAGGCGGCGCATCAGGTCGACTTCCGCGGGGCTGCGCGACACGAGCAGGTAGTCCTTCTTCAGCCGACCGATGCCGTGCTCGGCGCTGATGGTGCCGTGGCGGCCACGAAGCGCGCCGTAGGCGATCTCGTCGACCGTGTGCAGGGCGTGCGCATCGACCGGGCCACTGATGAGATGCAGGTTGTTGTCGCCCAGGTGCCCAAGGAACAGGTGCTCGGCCGATGGCACCTGCTGCTTCAACGCCGCCTCGACTTCTTCGATGTAGCCCGACGTCTCGGCCCAGGGCATGCCGATGTCGAGCGCGGCGGTGGGCTTGAGGTGCGACAGCACTTCGGGGATGGATTCGCGCAGGCGCCAGAAGGCATCGCGATGCGCGAGCGTGGCGGCGACGGCGCAGTCGTCGATGGTGCCTTCTTCCAGCGCATCGCCCAGGGCGGATTGGAGTTCGTCCTCCATCGACTGGCCCGCGGAGCCTGCGGCTTCCACGAGCACGTGCCAAGGCGCGGCGGTGCCCAGCGGTGCCTCCTGCGCACACAGACTGGCGGCCAGGCTCACGAAGCGGCCCGACATGAATTCGAAGGCGCAGAGCGCCGGCCCCATGCGGACCTTGAGCGCACGCAGCAGCGCCGGCAGGGCCTCGAAGCGGTCGGCCGTGACCCACGCCGCCGCGATCTCGCCCATCGGCGGATGCAAGCGCAGCGTGAGCCGCGTGATGATACCCAGCGTGCCCTCGGTGCCGATGAAGAGGAAGCGCGGATCGAAGCCCGTGCTGTTCTTGACCAGGCGCGTGAGCGACGACACCACGGTGCCGTCGGCCAGCACGGCCTCGACGCCGAGCACCGAGTCGCGCATGGTGCCGTAGCGGATGACGCGGATGCCGCCCGCGTTGGTGGCCGCGTTGCCGCCCACGGTGCAGCTGCCGCGCGCGCCCAGGTCGACGGCGAACATCCAGCCCTGCACGGCCGCGGCTTCCTGCACCTGCTGCAGCGTGGCGCCGGCCTGTACCTGCATGACGCCTTCGAGTACATCGATGTCCTCGATGCGGTTCATGCGCTCGAGGTTGATGACCACGTCGCCATCGCCGGGCACGGCGCCGCCGGCCAGCCCGGTCATGCCGCCCTGCACGGTGATGCGGCGGCCTTCGTCGCGGCAGCGGCGCACGAGGGCGGCGACTTCTTCGGTGGTGGTGGGCCTGTGCACTTCGCTGGGCATGCCGTGCGGCAGGCCGCTCCAGTCCTTCAGGAAGCGCTCGTCGATGGCGGTGGTGGCTGCAGTCATCGCGTCGACCTCATCCCGCCACCGGCATCTTGACCGGCGTGGACGTGGACGAGCCCAAGCGGTGTGCCGCATCCGGCCCGCCGTAGTGGTCGATGAGCCGGGCCTGGTCCGCCTGCGCTTGCCGGTCGACGGCTTCGGGGTCGCAGATGGCCAGCAGGGCCTCGTGCATCCGTGCGAGCACCTCTGCATGCGCGGCGCTGCCGGCCAGGTCGACCAGCTCTTCGGGGTCGTCCTGCAGATCGAAGAGCTCGGGCCGGAAGCCGACGTAGTGGTGGTACTTCCAGCGCCCCTTGCGCAGCATGAAGCCGGCCGTGTTGCTGCCGGCGGCGTGGTACTCGCTGAGGATCGGGCGCTCGGGCTCCGGCGCGGCGGTGGCGATGGTTCGCAGCGAACGGCCCGGCCGCTGCGCCATCTCGGGTGCCGGGTCGATGCCCGCGCCTTCGAGGATGGTGGGGAACAGGTCCAGCAGGTCGACCGGCGTGTCGCACACCGACGGCGCGATGCCGGGGCCGGCCATCAGCATCGGCACCTTCACGCTTTCTTCGTAGAGCGTGGACTTGCCCCACACGCCGCGCGCACCGAGGTTGTCGCCGTGGTCGGAGGTGTAGATGACCTGCGTGTCGTCTTCGAGGCCGGCCTCGCGCAGGGCCGTCATCATCTGGCCGACGTTGTGGTCGAGCCAGCTGCACAGGCCGTAGTAGGCCGCGAACGCGCTTCGCCGTTCGTGCGCATCGGCGAAGCGCTCTTCCGAGGGCATGAAGTCGCAGTACTCCTGCACCCACGGATGTCGTTGGTAGCCGGTGCCGGGATGCAGCTTGGGCTCGGGCAGGCTGTCGAGCGGATAGAGGTCGTAGAAAGCCTCGGGCACCACCAGCGGAAAGTGCGGCGCGACCAGCCCGACGTAGAGCACGAAGCCTTGCTCTGCGCGTCGGGCCGCCTCGCCCAGCCATTCGACCGCGCGCTGCGTGACGGCGCGGTCGTACTGCGTGTACGACGACTCGCCGGGGCCGATGCGTTCGCCCAGCATGCGCGGGCCGTCCGTGCGCGGGCGAAACGGATTGCGAATCGACGCCCACACCATGCCGTGCCCACCGACCACGTGCATCGGCAGGTGCTCGGCGTCGAAGCCGGCCGGGTCTTCCTCGCTGCGGTAGTGCAGCTTGCCGATGCTTTCCACGCGAACGCGATGCTCCTGCAGCACATGGCCCCAGCCGCGCTGGGCGCCGGTGTAGGGCATGGCGTTGTCCCACAGGCGCAGCTGATGCACGCGCAGGCCGGTCGCGAAGGCGGCGCGCGCCGGCACGCAGATGGGGCTGGGTGTGTAGGCATTGGTGAAGCGCACGCCGCGGAGCGCGAGCGCGTCGAGGTGCGGCGTCTGCACGAAGGGGTGGCCGGAGCAGCCCATCATGCGCGGGTCGTGCTCGTCGGACATGATGACGACGACGTTTCTCTTCGGGGCCATGGCTTGTCTCCTGTTGCAGGAGACTGTGAGCGCAAGGGCGCCGCGAATCCAATACTGTCTACGGATACGGAGACTTCATTTTTTCTTATGGCTCGAACGCTTCGGTCGGCTCGGACCTGCCGGGTCGCCGGGCAGTGTGCCGTGAAGCCGCCCGTCGCGCACCATGGCACGCACCAGCGTGACCATCGTGTCGCGCACCGCCTCCGCGGCCGGGGACAAAGGCCGGTCGCGCGGCCACACGACGGCCTGCACGCGCGTAAGCGTCGGCGCCGTCACCGCGCGGCCCACGATGGCATTGGACAGCACTGCATCGTGGCATGCGCTGGCCGGCATGATCGAAAAGGCCAGGCCCTCGCGCACCACGCCGATCAGCATGGCCGGGCTGTTGAGCTCGTAGCGCACGTCGAGCCGCTTGCCGACCGCGCTGGCCGCCCGTTCGATGATCTTGCGCAGGTCGTGCGCGCCGTCGGGCTCGGCCAGCGGCAGCGCGGCGACCTGGTCGAAGGTCATCTGCGCAGGCTTGCGCCGCATCGCGACGGCGGCACCGAAGATCATGAAGCGCTCCTCGAACAAGACGTGCGACTGCATGCCCTGCAGCTCCGACGGGCTCGGCATGGCCGCCAGCTGCGCCTGGCCCGATTCGACCTGCGCCCGCACTTCCGACGACATGCCCTCGCGCACGGCCAGCTCGATGCCGGGAAACGATTCGGCCACGGCGCGCAACAGCGGCGCCACGAGCAGGCCGGCGATCGAGCCGGCGACCGAGAGCCGCACCGCGCCGGAGGGCTGCGCGTCGCGGCCCGCCACCTGCTGCTTGAGCGCGTCGGTGCGCGCGAGCAGGTCGACGGCCTTGTCGAAGAGGAGCCGGCCCGCAGGCGACAGCTCCACGCCGCGCGCATGGCGCTTGAAGAGTACGACATCGAGGTCTTCCTCCAGCGCGGCGATGTTCTGGCTCAGGGCGGGCTGCGCGATGGCCAGGTGTTCCGCCGCGCGCGAGAAGCTGCGACTCCGTGCGATCTCGACGAAGTAGCGCAGCTGTCGCAGGGTGATGTTCATGGGGGATGTCTCGTTGTCCGCGGCCCGGCGGTCCTACAGCGGCCGTGCCCACGTTCTCACAACCGGGCTGCGGGCCGCATGCACACTGGCGCTTCGTTCGCCACCGTCATCTTCGGTCGGCATTGTCGGCGGTCCACCGCCACCCCTGGAAAGGAGCGCATGCATGGAAACCCAAGAACTGCACCGCGGCCGCCTGATCGACCACATCCAGCTGGTCGTGCGCGACCTGCCTGCGAGCCAGGCCTTCTACACGGCGGTGTTCGAGGTGTTGAAGATCCCGATGGGCGGCACCGCCGACGGCTATTTCTGGGCCGACGAGCTGTTCGTGTCCACGGCCGACAGCGAGGCCGCGCAGGGCCAGCTGACGGGGCGCCACCACATGGCGTTTCAGGCGCAGGACCGGGCCATGGTCGACGCGTTCTACAAGGCGGCGCTGGCGAACGGCGCCAAGGACAACGGCGCACCCGGCGAACGGCCTTATCACCCCGGCTACTACGCCTGCTTCGTGCTCGACCCGGATGGCAACAACATCGAGGCCGTGTTCCACGGCGAGGCCAAGCGCAGCGCGCCGTCGGTCAAGGTCACGTTCTGATTCGCGCGCTGCACGCGCCGCACGCGACGCTCGACGGGCGCTGTCAGGCCCTGGCCGGATCGGGGTAGAAGGGGCGCAACGCCGCGGGCGCGACGAAGCGCGTCCATGCGTGCTCCGGCGTCGACAAGCGGTCCGACACTGCGTAGAGGACCGCCGGGTGAACGCCCAGGCCGAGATGGCTCGCTTCCACCTCGATGCTTTCCGACAAGCTGGTCTCCGCCTCGTAGCTGCTGCGCCACGAAACGATGCCGTCCGAGCGGCTGAAGATGGACGTGGTGGGCGCGACCGGCGTCGGCCTGACCCACTTCATGCGCTTGGGGTCGTGGGCCGACTTGCCGCTCAGCAACTCGTAGGCCTTCGCAGCGCGCGTGGCCTTGGGGCTGCCATGCAGGGGGCTGCCCAGCGTGATGACGTTGCGCACGGCATCCGGGGCCTGGTTGGCCAGCATGCGGGCGAACACGCCGCCGAGGCTCCAGCCCACCAGACTGACGGTGCCCGAGCTGTCGTGCAGCTTGCGCAGCGCTTCCAGCAGGTTCTTTTCCACACCCGGCAAAGGTCCGCAATTGGTGCCCTGGCCCCAGCCGTGAACGGCATAGCCGCGCGTCTTCAGAAAGCTTCGCAGCACTTCGGTCGACCCGTCGCTCGCGCCGAGGCCCGGCAGCACCATGACCGTGTGGCCGTCGCCGCGCGGTGCGAGTTGCAGCAGCGGCCAGAGGGCGAAGGTGGCCCCGGCCTCCCAGAACGCGCGGCCCTCGGCCAGCAACAGAAACTTGGACGGGGGGCTTGCAGTGGCTGCAGTCGACATGTGGAGTTCTCCCTTTCTCGGTGCGTGCGAGCTTGCCGCTCGGCCGCATACCGCGCCCTGGGACGGCAGGCTTGCGCCGCGTAGGTGAACCGGCCTTCGAACGCGCATCGCGTCGTCGGCGCGAGCCGCAGGAAAACCCGATCGGGCTAGCGAATGAGAGGTGTTCTCATAAACCGTGACGACCCTGCCCCTTGCCGCTGCTTCGCAGGCGGGCGCCGCAACGATATTCGGGGGG
>NZ_LYVO01000110.1 GCF_001984055.1 Variovorax sp. KK3 | reverse complement strand
CCTTCATGCCCCGCCCCCGGCCCCAGGTCGATGATCCAGTCCGCATGGGCCATCACCGCCTGGTGGTGCTCGATCACGATGACTGACTTGCCTGCATCGACCAGGTGGTCGAGCAGCGCCAGCAGTTGCTGCACGTCGGCCAGGTGCAGCCCGGCGGTGGGCTCGTCGAGCACGTAGATGCTGCCCTTCTCCGCCATCTCGGTCGCGAGCTTGAGGCGTTGGCGTTCGCCGCCCGACAGCGTGGTGAGCGGCTGGCCCAGGCGCAGGTAGCCGAGGCCGACGCTGGCCAGGCGGTCGAGGATGGCGCTCGCGGCCGGTGTGCTGGCTTTGCCTTTGGCGAAGAAGGCCCTGGCCTCGTCGACCGGCATGGCCAGCACTTCGCTGATGTCGCGGCCGCCCAGCTTGTGGTCGAGCACCGCGGCTTGGTAGCGCTTGCCCTCGCAGGCTTCGCAGGGCGTGGCGACGCCGGCCATCATCGCCAGGTCGGTGTAGATGACGCCCGCGCCATTGCAGGCGGGGCATGCGCCCTCGGAGTTGGCGCTGAACAAGGACGGCTTGACGCCGTTGGCCTTGGCGAAAGCATTGCGGATCGGGTCGAGCAAGCCCGAGTACGTGGCCGGGTTGCTGCGACGCGATCCGCGGATCGCGCCCTGGTCGATGGTCACGACGCCCGCGCCGGCCGGGATCGAGCCATGCACCAACGAGCTCTTGCCCGAGCCCGCCACACCGGTGATCACGCACAGCACGCCGAGCGGGATGTCGACGTCGACCTTCTTCAGGTTGTGCGTCGTGGCCTTGCGGATTTCGAGTTGGCCGGTGGGCGCGCGCACCGCGGGCTTGAGCGTGGCCCGGTCGCCCAGGTGCCGGCCGGTGACGGTGTCGCTGGCGCGCAGTTCCTTCACGCTGCCCTCGAAGCAGACGGTGCCGCCCGCCGCGCCCGCGCCAGGGCCGAGGTCGACCACGTGGTCGGCGATGGCGATGGCCTCGGGCTTGTGCTCGACCATGAGCACGGTGTTGCCCTTGTCGCGCAGGCGCAGCAGCAGGCCGTTCATGCGTTCGATGTCGTGCGGGTGCAGGCCGATCGTAGGCTCGTCGAAGACGTAGGTGAGGTCGGTCAGCGATGAGCCGAGGTGGCGGATCATCTTGACGCGCTGCGCCTCGCCGCCCGACAGCGTGCCCGACGGACGATCGAGCGAGAGGTAGCCCAGGCCGATCTCCGCGAAGCCGTCGATCAGGTGCTGCAGGCCGGCGAGCAGCGGCGCCACCGACGACTCGTCGATCTTGCGCACCCAGTCGGCCAGGTCGCTGATCTGCATCGCGCACACGTCGGCGATGTTCTTGCCCTTGATCTTCGACGAGCGCGCCTCGGCGCTCAGCCGCGTGCCGTTGCATTCGGGGCAGGTGGTGAAGGTCACGGCCCGCTCCACGAAGGCGCGGATGTGCGGCTGCATCGCGTCGACGTCCTTCGACAGGTAGGACTTCTGGATGCTCGGGATCAGGCCCGCATAAGTGAGGTTGATGCCGTCGACCTTGATCTTGGTCGGCTCCTTGTGCAGCAGGTCGTGCAACTCGCGCTTGCTGTACTTGCCGATCGGCTTGTCGGGGTCGAAGAAGCCGCAGCCGCGGAAGATGCGGCCGTACCAGCCCTCCATGCTGTAGCCCGGGATGGTGAGCGCGCCCTCGTTGAGCGACTTGGCGTCGTCGTACAGCGCATGCAGGTCGAAGTCGGTGACCGCGCCCATGCCTTCGCAGCGCGGACACATGCCACCCAGGCGGTTGAAGGTGGCTTTCTTGGTCTGCGTCTTGCCTTCGCCGCGCTCGACGGTGATGGCACCGCTCGCGCGCACCGAGGGCACGTTGAAGGCGAACGCACCCGGCGGCCCGATGTGCGGCTTGCCGAGCCGGCTGAACAGGATGCGCAGCATCGCGTTGGCATCGGTCACGGTGCCGACGGTGGAGCGCGCATTGGCGCCCATGCGCTCCTGGTCGACGATGATCGCGGTGGTCAGGCCGGCGAGCAGGTCGACGTCGGGCCGCGGCAGCGTGGGCATGAAACCCTGCACGAAGGCGCTGTAGGTCTCGTTGATCATGCGCTGCGATTCGGCCGCGATGGTGCCGAACACCAGCGAACTCTTGCCGGAGCCCGAAACGCCGGTGAACACCGTCAGCCTGCGTTTCGGGATCTCGACGCTGACGTTCTTCAGGTTGTTCTCGCGCGCGCCCTGCACGCGGATCAGGTCGTGGTTGTCGGCGCTGTGCGGTGCCGGCGGCTGCGCGGTCTTCTTCGTGGCCTTGACCATGGTGTCAGCCCCGCTCAGGGCTGCGCAGTAGCGCAACACAGACGACGTCGTTGCGGATGTCGGCTGGGGCACGGGTCGGGTGGATGGCGATGTTCATCATGGTGCGCATGCTAAGGCGGGTCGCGGCAGCGTGCCTGAGCAGCAGCCCGCTTGCAAATCTGCAAGACCGGTCTTGCACGATCGATGCATCGCGCGAGCGGTCTCGGAAGAAGAATGACCCATGACGGCAACTGCCAGGCCGTCACATCCAGAACCCCATCGGAGAAACATCAATGAACGAATCCAGCAGCGCGACGCCGACGAGCCCCGACAAGAACTTCCAGCGCGACGACAAGCCGCGACGCAGCTTCCTCGCCGCCGCGGGCCTCGGCGTCGCGACGGGACTGGTCGCCGCAGGCGCTGCCACCGCCGCGCCCAAGACCGGCAAGCCGGTCGCCCGCAAGGCGGAAGGCTTGGGCATGCCCTGGGAAGACCAGTACGGCTATGCCCAGGCGGTGCAGGTCGGCGACACGATCTACGTGTCGGGCCAGCTTGGCCACGACGACCAGGGCAACATGGTGGGCCCGGCAAAGCTCGACGCGTCCGGGCGCATCGCCGATCACGCCAACATGGAAGTCCAGATGCGCCAGACCTACGCGAGCGCGAAGAAGATCCTGGCGCGCTTCGGCGCCTCGCTCGCGGATGTCGTGGAGGAAGTGGTCTACGTCACCGACATGGACACCGCCTTCGCCGCCGGGCCGGTTCGCAAGGAGGCCTATGCCTCGGCGAAACCGAAGGTCGCCAGCACCATTCTCGTGACGCCCCGGCTCGCGTTGCCGACCCAGCTGATCGAGATCAAGTTCATCGCACGGGTCTGAACCGTCGCGTGACCAGGGCCCGGGCGCTCAGGCGAGCGACCCCGGTCGATGGTCGGGCCCTCGCACTGCCGTCACGCATCCACACCAGCGCCCAGCGCCTTCCACGTCGTTTCGAAGTCCTCGCAGAACATCTGCCCCGCGCGCGACAGCGGCCGGTTGCGGTGCCGCAGCACGTGCACGCCGAGCCGCGCGGCGCTCTGGAATGGCCGCACCGCCAGGTCCGCGAAGGCCTGGCCGGCCACTGTGGCGGCATCCACGATCGCCACGCCTGCGCCGGCCAGGCTGAACCAGCACGCCGTCTGGCCCGAGCGCACATGCAGGCGAATGGCGATGTGCTCCTGCATGTCGCCATAGAGCAGCGCGTCGCTGACGCCATAGCTCAGCGCCTGCGGAAACGACACCACGTCGTGCCCGCGCAGGTCGGCCGGGCGGATGCGCGCCTTGCCGGCGAGCGGATGCGCGCGTGGCATCACGCACACCAGCCGACACGGATAGCGGGCGAGCAGCTGCAGGCTGGGATGCTCCTGCGGGCTGAGCGACACGCCCAGCTCCGAGGTGCCGTCGACCTGCGACTGCACCAGCAGGTGCGGAATGAGCAGCTCGATGTTGATCCGCAGTTTGGGCAGCCGCGCCAGCAGCGCCGTCGCCGCATGCGGGATGACGGTGGTGCCGAGACTCGGCGAAATGGCCACCGTGAGCGCACCGCCTTCCGGATTGGCCAACTCGTGCGTCAGCGCCTCGATGCGCTCGACGCGCGACCAGAGTGCTTCCACGTCTTCGAACAGCCGGCGGGCCTCGGGCGTGGGCAGCAGGCGGCCCTTGGTGCGCTCGAACAGGGCCAGGCCCATGCGGCGTTCCGCGGTGCCCAGCAGCTTGCTCGCCGCGGCCTCGGACACGTGCATCAGCGCCGCGGCGCCCTTGACGGAGCCGGTCTGCATGACGAGGCGAAAGACTTCGAGGTGGCGCAGGTTCATGGCTGAGGTCCGATCGTGAAGTGATTAACTTCTGGTTGATCCAGACCCACATTTTTTCCTTTTACTCAGTTGTAGCAAGCGGGGACACTGCGGACCTTCAGGAGACAAATCCCATGACATCCCTACCCCGCTCCCTGCAGCCGGTCGCCGGACCGAGCGCATGGAAGCCGACCGATTTCGCACACGACGACGCGTGGTGCTACCCGCTGGCCGAGCATCAGGTCGCTCAGGTACTGCAAGCCGCCCGGGCATGGGCGGGCCGCGACTTCCGCACGCTGTCACCAGCGGAGACGCGCGAACGGCTGTCGTCCCTCGTTCCCTTGGCCGACGCACTGGCCGCCGACCTGGCCACCCGCGGCTTCGCGCTGGTGCGCGGCGTGCCGGTCGATGCGCTGCCGCAGGAGGACGTCGGACTGGTCTACTGGGCCATCGGCCAATTGCTGGGCACCGGGCTGAGCCAGAACGCGAAGGCCGACTTCCTGTGCCCCGTGACCGACATGGGCGTCGACTTCGGCTACAGCGGCGCCGCCTCGCAGCGCAACGTGCGCGGTTACCAGAGCCGTGCGGACCTCAACTACCACTGCGACCCGACCGACGTGGTGGGCCTGCTGTGCCTGCGCCAGGCCAAGGCCGGTGGTGCCAGCACCATCGTCAGCACGCCGGCCATCTTCAACGAGATGCTGGCCACGCACCCCGAACACCTGGCGGTGCTGCTGCGTGGATTCGCCTACGACCGCAAGGGCGAGGAGGCGTCGGGCGAGGCGTCGGTGACGCCCGTGATTCCGGTCTTCGCGCCGCACGGCGACCGCGTGAGCTGCCGCTATGCGCGCTCCTACATCCTCGGCGGCGCGCAGAAGCGCGGCGTCGCGCTGACGCCGGCCGAAGCGGCTGCACTGGACTGTTTCGATGCGATCGCCCGGCGCGAGGACATGGCGTTCAAGATGAGCTTCCGCCAGGGTGACATCCAGCTGCTCAACAACTTCACGGTGGTGCACGGCCGCACCGCCTACGAGGACGACCCGGACCCGGCACGCCGGCGCTTCCTGTACCGCCTGTGGCTGCAGCTCGGCGACCGCACGCCATGGCGCGATGAAGGCGAGGCCATGCGCTGGGCCTTCGCCCGCTTCGGCCGGCTCGGACGCACGGTCGACGAGATCGAGGCCATGGAGGCCGGCCAGAGCGCCACCCCGGCCCACTGACAACCCACCAACAACCTTCACTGGACGAGAGACATCGATGAAGAAGAATCTGCTTGCAATCGTCGGCGCTGCCCTCGCCGCCACGCTGGCCTGTGGCGCCGCCTCAGCCGCCGACTGGCCGCAAAAACCGGTACGGGTGATCGTGCCCTATGCCGCCGGCTCCACGCCCGACGGCATCGCACGGCTGATCTTCGACCGCGTGCAGAAGCGTGTCGGCCAGCCGATGGTGATCGAGAACCGGCCCGGTGCGGCCGGCATGATCGGCGCCGACGCGGTCGCGAAGTCGGCCCCGGACGGCCACACGCTGCTGCTGGCACCCTCGGGCCCTCTGGTCACCAACGCGCTGCTCTACAAGAAGATGTCCTACGACCCTGTGAAGGACCTGGCGCCGGTCGCGCTGGTGGCCGAGACGCCGTCGATCCTGGTCGCCAGCAACGCCACGGCCGCGCGCGACGCCAAGGAGCTGGTCGCAGCCATGGCCGACCGGAACCAGAAGCTCGCCTACGCCTCGCCCGGCAACGGCACGCTCGGCCACCTGAGCATGGCCTACTTGGTGGCGACCTCCGGCGGCGAGGTGCCGCATGCGGCCTACCCGGGCTCGCCGCAGATCGTCACGGCCCTCATCGCCAACGACGTGCAGATGGCTTCGCTGCCGCCACTGGCGGTGGCGCCCTTCGTGCAGAGCGGCAGGATCAAGGCGATCGCCGTGGTCGGGCCGCGACGCAGCCAGGCGTTGCCCGGCGTGCCGACGCTCAAGGAACAGGGCATCGACTTCGAGCCGGTCGGCTGGTTCGGCGTGGCGACGCGCGGCGGCACGCCGGCGCAGACGGTGGAACACATCCATGCGGCGATCGCGGAGGCACTGAAAGATCCGGAGCTGGCCCGCGCATATGCGGCCCAGGGGCTCGAAGTGGTCGATCGCGGGCCGGCCGACTTCGCCGCCTACATGCGGCGCGAACTGGCGCAGTGGAAGCCGGTGATCGAGCGCAACCGGATCGTGCTGGAGTGAAGGGACGCCGGGCTGCGCCGGCCGGACTCAGCCGATCATCAATTCGAGATCGGCGGCCAGCTCTTCCGGCGCCGGCATGTCCTCGAGGCTGTCGGGCGGCAGGTCGAGCGCCTTCAGCACCTCCGCGGGCCGGGCCAGGCCCGACGCCGCGGCGCTCTCGCGGTCGAGCGCCATGCGCCACACGCCCAGGTGCAGCAGGCCCGCCAGCGGGTCGAACGACTGCATGTCCAAGGGCCGCGCGAAGCCGCCGAGCGCGGTCACGTATTCGTCGGAGAAGTCCCAGCGCGAGGCCAGCTTGGCGCTGACGTCGCCGTAGTGGTAGCCGAAGGTCTGCTCCTCGGCCGTGAAACGCCGCATCGAATCGAAGGGGCTGGCCGCATTGACCGCCGCGATCTCGGTGGGCCGGACGATGGCCATGATCAGGTGGCCGATGGCATGCATGCTGCCTACGGTGAACGCCAGGTTCGGGTCGACCGAGCGGCCCCGCCCGGCCAGGTGGCGGGCCACCGACGACACGCGCAGGCTGTGGCGCCAGAAGCTGGGCAGATTGACGTGAGGCACCTTCTGGAAGGTGCCCGTGAGGTTGGCGCTGATCACCAGCGTGCGGATGGCCGACAGGCCCAGCATGCGGATCGCTTCTTCCATCGACGACACCTTGCGGCGCAGCCCGTAGAAGGGCGAATTGGCCAGCCGCAGCATGCGGGCCGTGAGCACGGTGTCGGCCTCGATCTTGCGGGCCACCTGCGACAGCGAGGCGTTTTCGTTGGCCAGCACCTCGATCAGGTCGCGGACCACCTTCGGAACCGTGGGCAGGGTGTGGTTCTCGGCAAACAGCTGGTCTAGGGTGGCGGTTGGCATGCTGTGGACAAGCCCATGGAAGAAAGGCAAAGAGTCGAAAAAGACGGCGGCGACGATTGTCTTACAAGCGGCGGGGGCACCGGCGCAGGACACACACCATGGATATCGGCCGTCGCCTCGATTCTTGAAGCCCTCCTGCGAACGCGTCCGGACATCCGCGCGCTTGGCCACCCTCACGCCGATTGGCCGCAGGGCGGCCACCGCGAAGCGTTGTCACTCCAAAAACGTCGCCACGTCGACCGGGAGCACAGGCGCAGTCCATCGATAGCTGTCGCTGAGCACGTTCCGGCTCGGCACGCCGCCAGCCCATCGGATGTGCAGCAGATCGGCCAGTGTCCAGGCAGCCCAGTCGGCGCGAAACGGCCGCCGCTCCATGTCGGCCGGGGCGGCCGGGCTCACCGGTAGATTGCGCCAGATGACGGTCGGAATGCGATAGCCCGACGCGGTCGAAGGACTGTGCCCTGCGCGGTCACTGACGTGGCCGACTTCCTGGCCATGGTCGGACAGATACATCCAGGCACGGTACTCCTCCGCCGGCCCGGCCATGCGCGTGAGCTGCAGCGTCTCTGCCACCACGAAGTCGTGGTACATCAGGGCCGCGTCGTACTCGTGCCGGAACTGGCGCACCCAGGCGGAGCGACCTCTCTTCACCAGGCCGGCCTCGACGGCATCGACGTGGTCGTCGAAAGGGTTCTCGCCGCTCGGAAACCGCAGGCTGTAGTGCGGGTGCGCGCCCATCAGGTGCACCACGATCAGCTTGCGCTCGGCCGGGTCTTGGAGCGCCTCCTGCACACAGTCGAGCAGCTCGCCGTCGAGCGATGCGCCGGCCCGGCCAGGGACGCGATTGACCATCTCGACCACGTCGGCCAGCCGCGCGTGCTGCTGTTCGATGGCGAGATCGTCGTGATTGCTCATCCACCAGACCTTGTAGCCCGCCGCCCGGGCCAGCGCGAGCACGTGCTGCGGGTCGTCGCTCGCCGGCTGACCGAAGCCGAGGATGTTTCGCAGCGCGGGCAAGGTGCTCGCGTCGGCCGACCATGCGTTGCGCAGCACGACCATGTCGCCGTCGAGCTGCTGCTTGAGCGCCTGCAACCGCGGCGTGGTCGCGCGGCCGTAACCGTAGAGCGACATGTTGTCGCGGTTGATGCTGTCGGCGATCACCAGCACGATCGTGGCCGGTCCTTCGCGTGCGACGACGGGTACGGCGCGCTTCGCCTTCGCGAGCGCTTCGCTTCGCAGCTGCTGCTGATCGGCCCAGCTCGCGCGCAACGCCTGGACCGAAACGCCCCACTGCCCCCAGTAGGCGAGCGGATGCAGGCGGCGCCACGGCTTGCTGGCGTAGCCCAAGGCACTCACCAGCAGCAATACGCCGAGCAGCGCGATCGCCCAGCGTGGCCAGTGCATGTCGGCGCGCGCACCCCGGCGTGCGCAGCGTGCCAGCAGCAAGGCCGCGAAGAAAAGGGTGGCCGACCAGACGGCCACCGAGCGCCAGTGCATCGACAGGTACTCCGCGCTCTCGCGGCCGTTGGTGTTGGCGGCAGCGCCCAGGACCAGGGCGCTGTCGGGCGCAGCCTGATAGGCGTCGAGCAGATAAGCACGTGCGACCCCATCGAGCGCGAAAGCCATCGCCCAGAGCCAGACGAACGCAGTACGCAGCCGATGCGCTGCGATGCCCTGCACAGGCCAGGCCAGCCACGCGAGCGCTGGAAGGGCGAGGAGCGTGACCTGTGCGGCACGCCGGCCGTCGTGGCCCAGCGCGATCAGGGCCAGCACCGTGCCGGCGCTCACGCCCAAGGCGAGCAGCGCAGGGCTTCGCTGCGGGCGGTGGTCGGAGGGGAACCTGGAAGGGAGCACGGTCATGGGCCGGCGCATTCTGGCAGGCGCCGGAATGCCACACGCCGCCGCTGGTCAACGTAGGCGCGCCTTGGCCCGCAAGGCCGTCTGCCGCCAATCACGCGCGTGGGCCTCGGCGCCTTATGGGGCGACTCAGGGCGCCAGGTAATCCGACGCCACCTTCCACTTGCCGTCCACGATCTGCGACAGCCGCGACTGGTCGTTGCCCAGGCGCTTGGTGGCGGTGTAGGTGCTCTTCGGCGCGCCGAACATGTCGGGCTCGAAGGTCATGCTGTCCATGGCCTTGACGAAGCTGTCGGTCGTCAGGTTGGGGCCGGCCTTCTGCGCGGCCTTGATGAAGGCGTCGACGATGGAATAGCCGTACACCGAGAAGACCGTCGGGTCTTCGTTGAACTTGGTCTTGTACTTGTTGGCCCAGAAGCGCAGCGGTTGCGACTGCTCGTCGGTGTAAGGGTTCTGCACGGTCATGGTGGCGTAGATGCCGTCCATGGGTTTGCCGCCGAGCTTGTGGATCAGGTCGGTGTAGGCCGCGCTCGACCCGAGGAAGGTCGGGTTGAAGCCGGTCTTGCGTGCCTCGCCGACGGTGCCGATGGTCTCGCGGATGATTGTGCCCAGCACCACCAGGTCGCAGTTGGCCGCCTTCATCCTGGCCACCTGCGACGAGAAGTCGGTGGCGCCGCGCTTGTACGAAGTCTTCTCCGTGAGCTCCATGCCCGCCGCCTTGAGCCCGGCCTCGGCGCCGCGCTGCACTTCGAGGCCGAACTCGTCGTCCTGGTAGATCGTGCAGACCTTCTTGGCGCCCTTGTCCTTGATCAGCCTGGGCAGTGCCAGCCGGATCTGGTCGTAATAGGTGGCGGCGAAGGAATACTTGAGCCGGTGGTGCGGCTCGTACATCTCGCGCGCCGCGGTGATGGGCATGAAGTTGACGACGTTCTTCTCGAACTGCACCGGCATGGCCGCCATGTTCTGGGCGGTGCCGATGTGGCCGGCCATGATGAAGATCTTGTCCTGGTTGACCAGCTTCTGCGCCGCCAGCACGGCCTTCTTGGGGTCGTAGCCCGAATCCTCGACGAAGAGCTTGAGCTTGCGGCCGTTGACGTCGCCCTGCTCGTTGAGCTCGTCGACGCGCAGCTGCATGCCGTTGCGCGCCTGCTTGCCGAAGCCGGCCAGCGGGCCGGAGAGATCCTGGATGGTGCCGATGCGGATCTCGTCCTTGCTGACGCCCTGCGACTGCGCGGCGGCCCCACCGGAACTCAGCGCTAGGCCGGCGATCGCGGCCATCGCGGCCAGCGGAACCAGAGTGTGGATCTTCATTGCGTGTCTCCTCGATCGTTGGATGGCTTGCGAACCTGCAGAAAAATCAGGCGTAGAGCGCGTCGATGCGCTCGGCATACTTGGCTTGCACCAGCTTGCGCTTGAGCTTCATCGTGGGCGTGAGCTCCTCGTCCTCGGCGCTCAGCTGCGTCTCGAGCAGAAAGAACTTCTTGATCTGCTCGACGCGAGCGAACCTGGCGTTGACCCGATCGACCTCGCCCTGGATCAGGTCGAGCACTTGCTGCGCGCGCGTGAGGCTCTGGTAGTTGCTGAAGGGCACGTCGTG
The DNA here is from genome assembly GCF_001984055.1 of Variovorax sp. KK3. Lineage (GTDB taxonomy): Bacteria > Pseudomonadota > Gammaproteobacteria > Burkholderiales > Burkholderiaceae_C > Variovorax. The sequence goes on along the minus strand of NZ_LYVO01000110.1, from coordinate 6,426 downwards.
GTCCTGCGCGAATTTCTCGACGTTCTCCTGGTCGATCATGACGATGACCGTGAGGTAGGGCCGGGCGTCGCCGATCACCACGGCGTCGGTGATGTAGGGGCTGAACTTGAGCTCGTTCTCCAACTCGCTCGGGGTGATGTTCTTGCCGCCTGCCGTGATGATGATGTCCTTCATACGGTCGGTAATGCGGAAATACCCGTCCTCGTCCATGGTGCCGACGTCGCCGGTGTGCAGCCATCCGTCGGCGTCGATGGTCTCGGCCGTCTTCTCGGGCAGGTTGAGATAGCCCGTGAAGACGTTGGGGCCGCGCACGAGGATCTCGCCGGTGGCGGGATCGACGCGCACTTCGTTGTAGCCGGCGGCCGGCCCGATGGAGCCCGGCTTGATGCGCCCGGCCGGCACGCCGGTGGCGGCGCCGCAGGTTTCGGTCATGCCCCACACCTCGAGCATGGGCACGCCCAGCGCCAGGTACCACTTGATGAGCTCGGGCGAGATCGGCGCCGCACCGGTGACGAGAAAGCGCGCGCGGTGAATGCCGATGAGCTTGCGCACGTTGTCCAGCGCGAGCCAGCGCGCGATCTTGAACTGGAGCCGCAGGCCGATGCCCACCGGCTGCCCCGCGAGCACGCGGTCGGCGATGGTGCCACCCACGCCGATGCTCCAGCCGTAGGCCGCCTGCTGCGTGCGGCTGGCTTCCTTCAGCGCGATCATCACACCGGAGTAGAACTTCTCCCAGACCCGCGGCACCGCGGTCACCACGGTGGGCGCGATCTCGCGCACGTTCTCGGGCACCGTCTCGGGGTTCTCGACGAAGTTGAGGATGGCGCCGGTGTACATGGCGAAGTACTCGCCACCCATGCGCTCGGCGATGTGGCACAGCGGCAGGAAGCACATGCGCTCGTCGCGGTGGTCCTGCGCGATCAGCGTGTTGTAGCCGCGCACGGTGTGGATCAGGCCGCGGTGGCTGTGCATCGCGCCCTTGGGCTTGCCGGTGGTGCCCGAGGTGTAGACGAGGATGGCGATGTCGCCGGGCTGGCAGCCGGCGATGCGCTGCTCCAGCTCCTGCGCGTGGCCTTGCAGGTGCTCGCGTCCCAGCGCGCGCAACGCGTCGAGGCTGAGGACGCCCGGGTCGTCGAGCTCGCGCAGGCCCTTCATGTCCATGACCACGATCTTGCGCAGATGCGGCAGCGAGGACCGCACTTCCAGCGCCTTGTCGAGCTGCTCGTCGTCCTCGACGAAGAGCACGGCGGTGCGCGAGTCCTCGCACAGGTAGTGCACCTGCGAGGCCGCGTCGGTGGGGTAGATGCCGTTGGCCGTGCCGCCGCAGCTGAGCACGGCGAGGTCGGCCAGCACCCATTCGACGACCGTGTTGGCGAGGATCGATGCGCACTCGCCGGGCGCGAAGCCGATCGCCATGAGGCCGCCGGCGATCTCGCGCACCGCCTCGGCGGTCTGCCGCCAGGTCCAGCTGCGCCAGATGCCGAATTCCTTCTGCCGCATCCAGACGTGGTCGGCGCGCGCGGCGGCGGCCGTCCAGAAGACGGCGGGAATGGTCTCGCCCGCCACGACGATGTCGGTGCGCGGCTGGATGCGATCGGTGTCCCAGAGTCCGCGGGCGGCCATGTTCGTGTCTACCTCCAGGTCTTCTTCTTTTTCCAGCGGCGCTCGCCGCGCACGCCCTCGTCCTTGAGGCCGAGGTAGAACTCCTTGATGTCCTCCTTCTCGCGCAGCCGCTCGCAGGTGTCTTCCATGACGATGCGGCCGTTTTCCAGCACGTAGCCGTAGTCGGAAGCGTTGAGCGCCATGTTGGCGTTCTGCTCCACCAGCAGGATGGTGGTGCCGCGCTCGCGGTTGATGCGCACCACGATCTCGAATATCTCGCGCGTGAGCTTGGGCGACAGGCCCAGGCTCGGTTCGTCGAGCAGGATCAGCTTGGGCGCGGCCATGATGGCGCGCGAGATGGCCAGCATCTGCTGCTGCCCGCCCGAGAGCAGCCCGGCATGCTGCGTGGCGCGCTCGCGCAGGATGGGGAAGTAGCCGTAGACGGTCTCGATGTCGCGCGCGACGCCGTCGCGGTCGCTGCGCGTGTAGGCGCCCATCAGCAGGTTGTCCTTGACCGACAGCAGCGGAAACACCTCGCGGCCCTCGGGTACGTGGCACAGGCCCTGTTGCACGATGCGGGCCGGGTCCAGCGCGGTGATGTTGCGGCCCTCGAATTCGATGCTGCCCTTGCGCGGATCGATGATGCCCGAGATGGTCTTCAGGATGGTCGTCTTGCCGGCCCCGTTGGAGCCCAGCACCATGGCGATCTCGCCCTGGCGCACCTTGAGGCTGACGCCGCGGATGGCCTTGATCGGGCCGTAGGCGCTCTCGACGTTGAGCAGGCGCAGGACCGTGTCGTCATCGCTCATGCAGGCACCCTCCTCAAGCTGCTCAGGTCGTCGACGGCGCCCAGGTAGGCCTCGATCACCCGCGCATCGGACTGCACCTCGCGCGGCGTCCCCGAGGCCAGCGCCTCGCCCATGTTCATCGCCAGCACGCGGTCGGACACCTTCGACACCAGCGACATGTCGTGCTCCACCATCAGCACCGATATGCCCAGCTCCTTCTGGATGTCCTGGATCCAGAAGGCCATGTCCGCCGTCTCTTCCACGTTGAGCCCCGACGATGGCTCGTCGAGCAGCAGCAGCTTGGGCTCGGTGCACAGCGCCCGCGCCAGCTCGACCACCTTGCGCACGCCGTAGGGCAGCCCGGCGACCATCGAATCGCGATGGTGCTGCAGGTCCAGCAGATCGATCACGTGCTCGACCTTCTCGCGCGCCTCGATCTCGGCGCGCCGCGTGCCCGGGGTGAAGAAGATCTCGCGCCAGAAGCCGGTGCGCCGGTGCGTGTGGCGGCCGATCAGCAGGTTGTGCAGCACCGTCGCGTGCTCGAAGAGCTCGATGTTCTGGAAGGTGCGCGCGATGCCCAGCGCCGCGATCTGGTGCGGTGCATGCGACGTGAGCGCGACCGGGCCGCCGGCTTCGCCGTGCCACACGATTTCGCCGGTGGTCGGCGTGTAGAAGCGGCTGATGAGGTTGAACACGGTGGTCTTGCCGGCGCCGTTGGGCCCGATCAGCGTGAACACCTCGCCGCGCCGCACCTCGAAGCCGACCTTGTTGACCGCCAGCACGCCGCCGAAGCGCACGCTCAGGTCCTTCGCCGAGAGCAGAACATCCTGGTTCATCGCAGCCGATCGGACTTGGTGAAGGACTTCTGCCGCTTGAACAGCCCCTTGCGGTAGAACGGAAAGAGCTGCAGGTAGGTGCGGACCTTGAGCCAGCGGCCGTACAGCCCCAGCGGCTCGAAGAGCACGAAGCCGATCAGCACCAGCCCGTACACCAGCCCCTGCAGCCCCGGCGCCTGCCCGATCACGGGCGGCAGCCAGTCCTTGCCCAGCGATATGAGCTGCGGCATCGCGATCAGGAAGATCGCGCCCAGGAAGGCGCCGTGCACCGAGCCCAGCCCGCCGATCACCACCATCAGCAGCAGGTCGATCGACTGCAGGATGTTGAACTGGTCCGGCGAGATGAAGCTCAACTTGTGCGCGTACAGCGCCCCACCCAGGCCGGCCAGCGCGGCCGAGATCGCGAACGACATGGTCTTGTAGCGCGCCAGGTGGATGCCCATGCTCTGCGCCGAGATCTCCGAATCGCGGATGGCGACGAAGGCACGGCCCGTGGGCGAGCGCAGCAGGTTCAGGATGGCGAAGGTGCACAGCACCGCGATCAGCAGGCAGACGATGTAGAAGTTCTCGCTCGACCCGATCTCCAGGCCGAAGAGCTTGGGCGACTTCACGTGCAGGCCCGCGTTGCCGCCCGTCACCCGCTCCCAGCGCGCGAACACCTCTTCGACGATGAAGCCGAAGGCCAGCGTGGCGATGCCCAGGTAGATGCCCTTGACCCGCAGCGCCGGCAGCGCCACCACCACGCCCACAGCGGCCGACAGCGCCGCCGCCGCGGCCAGCGCCAGCGGAAAGGGCAAGCCCGCATTGGCCAGCACCGCCTGCGTGTACGCGCCGGTGCCCAGGAAGGCCGCATGCCCGATCGAGAACTGCCCGGTGAAGCCCGCCAGCAGCATCAGGCCCAGGCCGACGATGCCGTAGATCAACACGAAGGTCAGTTGCGCCAGCCAGTACTCGGGGAGCACCCACGGCGCCGTGATCAGCGCCGCGCCCAGCAGGCTGTACCAGAACACGTGGCCGCCGTGGCGGGCCAGGGCGATGTCCTGGGCGTAGCTGGTCTTGAATATGAAGCGCATCAGACCTTCTTGCGCAGTGCTTCGCCGAAGAGGCCGTTGGGCTTCACCATCAACATCACCAGCACCACGATGTACGGCGCCGTGTCCTTGAAGCCGTCGGGCAGGTAGAAGCCCGAGAACGATTCGACGATGCCGATCACCAGCCCGCCGACGATCGCGCCCGGCAAGCTGCCGAAGCCGCCCACCACCGCCGCCGGAAAGGCCTTGAGCCCGATGAAGCCCATGTTGGCGTGCACGAAAGTGATGGGCGCCAGCAGCATGCCGGCAATGCCCGCCACCGCCGCCGCCAGCCCCCACACCAGGCCGTTGAGCCGCTTGACCGGTATGCCCATGTAGTAGGCCGCTAGCTGGTTCTGCGACGAGGCCTGCATCGCGATGCCGAGCTTGCTGTAGCGGAACATCGCGTACAGCAGGCCGCACAGCACGGCGGTGGCCGCGATGATCACCGCCTGCTCCACGTTGACCACCAGCGCGCCGAGCTTCCAGGTCTGGTCCTTGTAGGGCACCGGCAGCGTGTGCGTGTCGGTGCCGATGCCCGGGATCATGGTGATGAGCCCGCGCGCGACATAACCGATGCCGATGGTCAGCATGACGATCGAGAACTGCGGCTGGCCGAGGATGGGCCGGATCACCACCAATTCCACCAGCACGCCGAACGCCGCCATCGCGACCAGCGCCAGCAGCGCCGACAGCCAGAAGGGCAGCCCGAACAAGGCCATGCCGGCGAAGGCGCAGAAGGCGCCCAGCATCATCAGCTCGCCCTGGGCGAAGCTCACCGTTTCGGTGGCCTTGTAGATCAGCACGAACCCCAGCGCGATCAGGCCGTAGATGCAGCCTTGCGCGATGCCTGACAGCAGGAGTTGGACGATTTGAAGCAACGGTGCCTCGGTGGTTGGCGGTTTATATCGGCGGCCCGCGCCTGCCGCGCTGAGGGTTGTCCCGCATGACGGGGCACCGCGGCTTCACCGATGCACCGCGAGGCGTCGCGAACCGGCCAGGATGTCGCTGGGCCGCAGGCCGTAGACCTGGCGGATCGAATGGCTGAAGTGGGTGGAGTCGGGGTAGCCGGTATCGAGCGCGATGTCGGTCAGGCTGCCGCCCCGCCGCACGTGATGCAGCAGGCCGCGCGCCCGCTTCCAGGCGCGGAAGGCGCGGAACGTGACGCCGGTCTCTTCCTTGAACAGGTGCAGGAAGCGCGAGAAGGACAGGCCCACCGCATCGGCGCAGGCTTGCGCCGGGCTGGGCGCGGCGGGGTCGGCGTTGATGCGGGCGACCACGGCGCGAATGCGCGGGTCGAGCACCGGCGGGGCCAGGGTGGCGCCGAAGAAAAGCCCGTCGAAGTCAGGAAAGCCTTGCAGGCCTTCGCGCTGGGCGATGGCGATCAGCCGCGCATGGCCGTCGCGCACACGGCGCGCGAAGTCCGGCGCATCGGCCGGGCCGCACTGGCGCAGCAGCGCCGGCAGGCGCGCCGGGTCGACCGATTCCGATTCGACCAACAGGCTGATGACCATCGGACCCTCGGCCGCCACCAGGTGCGGCACCCGCGCCGGCACCACCAGCAGCTCACCGCTCTGCCAGGAGCCGCCCGCCAGCCGCATGCGCAGCGGCCGGCCGCTGGGAGAGACATAGACACCGTGCCCGCCGAGGCTGCGCGGCCCCGTGGCGCCGAGTAGGCCGGCGTAGAACACGCGAGAGGGAGTGAGCCACATGAGCCTGTCGTCGGTACGCTGCTCTTCTGTCGCGGATCGCCGGATGGTCACGATGCACGGGTCTCCTGTGGCTGCGCGGGTCGAAGGGGCCTGGGCGCCGGGTCATCGTAGCGGGGCGTGCCGTCGCTGCGCGGATGGTGGCGCAGGGACTTTCCCTATGCGGCCTTCAAGTCGTCCGTGAATCGGCGGACGGCAGTTCATGACAAGGCCGGGGTCATTTAAGACTCACCTAAGAATGGGCCGTGACACTGAATCCCGGCAGCCCACTCGTCTCCTCGTCCTCCCTCCAATCAGGGCTGTCCTTCAACCCGCTTCGGCGGGTTTTCTTTTGCCCACTCCGGTGGTTTTGCACGGCGGCGCCGCCTGCCGACTCGCACCGCGCCACAATCGGCACCCTGCCCCCACACCACCGCATGAC